>JAANAU010000013.1 GCA_011089965.1 Magnetococcales bacterium | reverse complement strand
AACGGATCTTGTTAGCAAACAGGGTTGGGGCCTCCATTTTGCGACATCGATCTCTCTGCCGCCACCTGCTCCCATTATCTTTCATCATCAGGGGTGACGCACCCCTCGTCATGTCTGTTAGCGTCGTGCTGCGTTGAGGGCGGCAACAACCCTTTTGACCGGGGGAAACTGGTTGAAAAGCAGGCCATGGCTTTGGAACCAATGCGACTGCTCCAGGAGTGGTTGGATTTCGCTCTTTTTGGCCACTCCCCGGTCCACGCCAATGACCAGGGGCAGGGGGGTGGGGAGCGTGTCCAACTGGCGCAGACGCTTGGGGAGTTGTCCGGCATGCCAGCGATGAAACAGCTCCAGATGGACCTGGTCGCCATCGGGATGCTGAAAGGTGAAATCCGGCATGACCAGCTCTTGCCGGTTCAACTCCAGCAAGGTTGGCTGGGCTGCAAGCTGCCAGTCGTGGACCTCTTCGGCGAATTTGGTGGCAAAGGTGGTGAACTCATCCGGGATATAGGCCGTGGTGTTCTGGGGGGGTGGGGTCAGACCCGAGGCATCGTTCAACTCCAGGGTGGCAGGATGGCCATCGATGCGGAGGATCGCTTGCAGCCGCCAACGGGACAGAACAGACACTGCTGGTAACAGTGCAGCCAGTTTGTGGCCATATTTGCGTTGGACATCAAACAGACTCAGAGGACCGTCCAACTCCAGCCGGTAGCCGGGCGTCAGTTTGGTGTCGCGGGTGACACTGGCGAGCAGTTGAAAAAATTTGATCTTGTGCAGCAGCGTCCGTTGGCGTCCCGGATCCGGATCCTCCACCCAGATGGTCAGGCGTTCGGCCCACTGCAACGGGCCTTGGGCCAGGGCCATGTTGTAGCTGTGAAGCAGGATTTCCGGTTCCATGGGATCAAAGGTGGTCAGGGGTTGGCGATCCGGCAGATCGGCATGGAGATCCAGGGCCAACTGATCCGGATCCCGGCTCTGCATCTCTGCGGCCACGGCCTGACGAAACCGTTCCAGGTCATCCATCTCCGGGGCATGCCGCAGCCGCGCGGCAGCGGTGAATGTGGCCAGCCGTTTCTCTTCCAACCCGTCCAGGGATTCCCGAAACGTGCAGCGATCCAACAGCAGTTTGTTCAGTCCCCTGGCCACCAGCGGAGAACGGTAGCCGTTGATGCGCGGCAGAACGGTTTCGGCCAGCTCTTCCCGGCTTTGTCCTTCGCCCGCCGTATAGATCAAGGCGAGATCCTGGGCAAAAGCGCGCAGATGGGCATTCTCCGGGTCGATGAAACGGGGTATGAGACGTCCGGCTTTCCGGTCAAAGCGCAGCAGTTCCCGGTTCAGCATGGGTTTGTCTCCCCCCGTTGATAGGCCGCATGTTGGCGGCGGCGTTTGCTGGTAAAGGTTTCCGCCGTATCTTCCGAGACCAGTTCATAGAGAATGGCCTGTTTGCCTGTCTTGGGACGGAGCAGCCTGCCCAGCCGTTGCACATGTTCGCGGATCGAACCGCTGCCTGAGACAATGATGCCGATCCCCACTTCCGGCAGATCGATCCCCTCGTTGAGTACCCGTGAATTGACCAGACAGGTCAATGTGCCGGAACGAAAGGCGTCGAGAAAACGGCTGCGTTCGGTGATTTTGGTTTTGTGGGTAATGACAGGGACAAAAAAGGTCTCGCCAATGGCATACGCTGTGGCATTGTCATCGGTGAACAGCAACACCCGTTCCTGTCGATGGCGTCGCAGCAGGGTCCAGACCATGCGCAATTTGGCGCGCGAGGCGCGTGCCAGTCGTTTCTGCATGCGATAGGCAGCCAGCGCTGACCGTCCCTCTTTGGAGCGGCAGCAGACCATGACGAACTGGCTCCAGCCATCTGCCCGGGAGAGATTGACTCCGGTGGAACGGGCAAACTCCCGATAATGGGCGTAGGCCGCATCATAGGCGGTGCGCTCATCCGGATCGAGTTGCACCGGAATCTGTTCCAGCCGGTAGGGAGCCAGAAACTCCCCTTCCAGATCATTGATCTCACATCGATAGACCAGTGGACCCAACAGATTGAACAGCTCCCCTTCCAAACCATCCGTGCGTTCCGGAGTGGCGGTGAGTCCAAGACGATAGGGGGCAATGCACATCAAGGCTGCCAGACGGGTGGTGGGGGCGGGCAGGTGGTGGCACTCATCGCAGATCAACAACCCGAAACGGGCACCGATCCGTTCCATGGAGAGAAAAGCCGAATCGTAGGTGCTGACCGTGATCGGTTCCAACTGATACTCGCCTCCCCCGAGCATGCCGATGGTCTGGTCAAAGGTCTGTTGGAGTTGATCACGCCACTGTTGGACCAGATTGATGGTGGGAGCCAGGATCAGGGTGTCCCGCTGGATGCGTGCCATGGCCATGCGGGCAATCAGGGTTTTGCCCGCTCCGGTAGGCAAAACCACCACGCCGCACGCATTGGACCGGGTCCAGGCATCGAAAGCAGCCTGTTGATGGGGACGCGGGGGATGATCGGTGGTGGCGTGGAAGGCGCGCGGTTGAAACGCGCGGGCCTGATCGTCATACGGGATTCTGGCACGATGCAACGCCAGAACGATTGGCCCGTAATGACGGGCTTCGGCGCGATGGGATTGGATCCGTTCATCCCAGCGCAGCCAGGTCATGGCCGGTTGCAATGCCTCGACCGGACCGGCAACCAGGAGTGTGCCCTGATCAAAGATGATGCGGATCATGCGGTGTTTGTACCTGGTGGTGGCACCGGCGTGCGGAGCAGCACTCCCAACCACACGCCGCAAGCCGAGCCGATGCTGTTCAGGCCTACATCCCCCAGGTCGAAATAGCGGTTGGGCAGGATCCACTGGATGGTTTCATCCGAAAAACCGGCCAGAACCACCAAGAGATAAGTCCAGAAAATGCGTCGGCCCAGAGGCTGTCCCATGGCGCGATAGAGCAGAAAACCCAGAATGGCATATTCCAGCAGATGGACCCGTTCGGCCGGGTTGTCGGTATTGGCGGCAGCGCCGATGGTGACCATAAAAGGCAAGAGAACCTTGAGTCGCAACTCCTTGCGGATATAACGGAAGGCGAGCCAGAGTACGGCAAGCAGAATCATTGCCAGTATGACCGAAATGATGATTCCGGTCTCCCGTTTGCCGATCAGCTTGAAGGCCGCCTTGGAGAGGATGGGCGTGAGCGGGAGTGTCAGATAGATCGCCAGCATGTAACCCGCCACCACGGCCCAGAGTGGTCCGGGATAGTGGATATGCAGGTGTTTGGGCAGATCGATGAACTGCACCAGACTGAGAAAAGGGTTTTTCATGGACCATCCCCATTCGTGCCAAAGGCCAGGATGGGGATGGCTGCCATGCATCCGCTTGGAGAGGAGAGGGAGGGGTGCTGGGGCATCATGTCCTGTCCGACCTCGCGGATGGATTGTGGTTTATGCCTGGGTCCGTTCAAATTCATGCATGAAGGCGATCAGGGCGTCGATGCCTTCTTCCGGCATGGCGTTGTAGATCGAGGCCCGCATGCCGCCCACCGAGCGGTGTCCTTTCAGGGTGACCAGGCCCGCCCCTTTGGCCCCGGCCAGAAAGGCATCGGTCAACTCCGGTTTGGCCAGGGTGAAAGGAACGTTCATGCGTGAGCGGCTTTCCGGTTCCGTGGGGCAGAGATAAAAGCTGGAGGCGTCGATGGCGGCATAGAGTTTATTGGCCTTGACGATATTGCGCTGTTCGATGGCCGCCACGCCACCTTGCTCCTGGACCCAATCCAGAACCAATCCCAGAATATAGATCGCATAGGTGGGTGGGGTGTTGAGCATGGATCCTTCCTTGGCCAGTGCCTGGTAATCCAGCATGCTCGGCAGGTTGGCCTTGCGACCCATCAGATCCTTGCGGATGATCACCACGGTCACGCCACTGGGACCGAGATTTTTTTGTGCTCCCGCATAGATCATGCCGTATTTCGCGACCTCCACCGGGCGTGACAGGATGTTGGACGAGGCATCGGCAATCAAAGGTACATTGCCGGTCTCCGGGAGATAGGGATATTCGGTGCCAAAGATGGTATTGTTGCTGGTCATGTGGACATAGGCAGCGTCCGGATTGAGGGTCAACTCCTCCTGTCTGGGGATGCGGCTGTAGTTGACCCCTTTGGAAGATGCGGCAATGCGCACATCGGCAAAGATCTTTTTGGCCTCAGCCAGGGCCTTTTCCGACCAGCTCCCGGTCATGATGTAATCCGCGCTTTGGGTTGCGGGATCGGTGATCAGGTTCATGGGCAGCATGGCGAATTGCAGCGTGGCCCCACCCTGCAAGAACAGCACCGCATAATCTTCTCCGATCCCCATGAGCGTCCGCAGCTTCGCTTCGGCAGCCTCAATGATGGCCATGTACTCCTTGGAGCGATGGCTCATCTCCATCACGGACATGCCGCTTCCTCTGTAATCGATCATCTCATCCCTGGCCCGCTCCAACACGGGGAGCGGAAGAACGGCAGGTCCGGCACTGAAATTGTAAACACGTTTCATGGATTCGGAATCTCCTTGTTTGGCCGTCAAGCTGCTGACAGGCATGGCTTGGTTGGGCCGTTTCTGCTATGGTGAATGATTGTCAGCCGGTGCCGTGACTCCTGGGAGAGTTTTTCGGCGGCAGTGAGGCTCGTCTTGAGAGGTTATTCCAGCGTGCGCCAGGAGGCAAGCGGAGGTGTGGTTTCGTTGCGCCTGGAATGGAAGAGGAGTTTCTCTGTGATCGGAGAGAGGTATGCGCACCATCTTGGTTGTTGATGATGACCCGTTGGCCCGGTTGCACCTGGAGCGATTCCTGAAACGGGAAGGACACGCCGTTCTCATGGCCTGTAACGGCCAGGAGGGGGTGGAGAAGTTCCACAGTCACGCACCGGATCTGGTGCTCATGGATGTCATGATGCCTCAGATGAACGGCTATGAGGCCACACGACGGCTGCGTGCCGAATCTGCGGATGCCGACGTGCATGTGCCGGTGATCTTTCTCACCGGGGTCGAGGATCAGGAGTCGCTGGCCGAATGTTTGCGCTGTGGCGGGGATGATTTTTTGTCCAAGCCGTTCAACCATGTGATTCTTCAGGCCCGTTTGAATGCCTGGTTGCGGCGGCTGGAGCTGGCTGAAAAGGTGGCCCTCGACCGCGAGGCTGTGGAAAATGTCATTGTCAAGCTGCGCAAGGATGACCGCTTTGATCCTTTTATGATGCGTTATATCATGACTCCGGTTGAGAAGACCACGGGAGATCTGGTGCTGTCGGCGCGTGATGAATCCGGGATCCAGTACGTGCTGCTGGGAGATTTTACCGGTCATGGATTGGTGGCAGCGGTTTGTGGACCGTTGGTTTCAGATATTTTTCATGGCATGGTGCTGAACGGCTTCGCACCCTTGGAGATTTTGCAACAGATCAACAAGAAAATTCATGACCGTCTGCCTGTGGACATGTTCATGACCACCTGTTTTGTGGCCCTGGATCGGCAGGCCGGGGAGATGACCGTCTATAATGCCGGCATGCACCCCTTGCTGCTCTGTCGGGAAGGGGGTGGATGGACCGGTCCGACTTCCCGTTTGATGCCTCTGGGAATTGCGCGTGAATTGGCCCTGGAAGAGGCACGGGCCGTGATGAAGGTACAACCCGGGGATCTGATCTATCTCTATTCGGACGGGGTGTATGAGACACAGTCCCCGCAAGGGGAGTTTTTCGGGGGCGAGTTGCTGGATCAGGCGCTGGTGCGGATCGCCACCACAGGTGCGCCTTTGGAATCGATCCATCGTGCGCTGGAGCTGTTTCGCGGAAATGATAATCAGCGGGATGATATTACACTGATTGAATTGAAGGTCTGATGCATGTCTGAGCTGGCTGGGTTGATCGAGGCGCGGCTGCGCAACAAGCAGAAACTTTTTGTTTCCCGCACCGAGTTTTTCAAGTTGCTGGGATCCGGCTTGTGCCGGACCCTTGGGGTGACGCCTAAGGATTCGGTGGTGCGACTGGGTGCTGCGTTGCAGAGTCACTGTGGCGACCGGGTGCGGGTGGTGCAGGGTGGGCGTGCTTTTTATGTCACTCTGAATGTCCCGGATGATGCGTATCTGCGTGACAAGGCACAACGCCTGACATCCCCCTTCACCCCGGCGCAACTGGTGCTGAACCTGCCGCTCTCCAAGGTGCGGGCCGCTTCCGCCTTGACCCGCATCCTGGCATCCGGAGAGTTGATCTGTATCGGGGTGCGCAGTGATTTCATCCCGTTGCTGAGTTGGCAGGGTCAGACTGAACCGAAATCAGTGGAAGAGGATGCGCAGGCATTTCAACGCGCTTTCAACGAGATCGGCCAGGGCCGAAATTTTGTTGCCATCCATCGATTGCGCGCGCACCTGGGGTGGGAGCGTGACCGCTTTGATCGGATCCTGAGGGAATTGCAGGCTGAGGAGCGGATTCTGCTCAACATGGGGGATCCCACCCGTTTGAGCCGGGTTGAGCTGGAGAACGGCTTTGTGGATCGCAATGGCATGCGTTATCTCACCCTCAACTGGCTGGGTTTCGGGAGATGAAGAACAACGCGGTTCGACAACGGTTGCGCGCGTTCAACCCCCTGGCATCGGTGGCAGCGGGCAACCCCTGGGACTCCCGGTTGATCGACCTGGCCGCCATCAATCAGGCGCCCTTCGAGGGGGTGAAGGCACTGTTCCGTCAGGCAGCGCAAGCTCCGGGAGAACCGTTGGCCGCTTTGATTCTGGGCGAGGTCGGCAATGGCAAAAGCCATCTGGTGGCCCGGTGGCGTCTGGCCTGTCAGTCTGGCCGCAAAGCCGGTGGCTTTGCCTTGCTCACTCCGCCAGAGGGCGGTACAGCTCCATTCTGTTATCTTCTGCGCGAGATTGCCGACGGTTTGCGTCAACCCATGGGGCAGAACAGCGGATTGTCCACCTGGCACCATCTGGCGGCCTGGCTGCTCGTTGTGGAGGGTCAGGGGAAAAAGGAACGTTCGATTCTGGACGACATGCGTCAAGGGCGCAAGCGGGGGGTGCGCTGGTGGAAGGGGGTGCAGGATGCGGTCAGCTTTGACCGTTTGCCCCCGGAAGCGCGGTCATTGGCCAAGGTGCTGGTGCGCTGGCTGCCCGGTTCTGCCTCGGAACGCCGGGAGGCGTTGACCTGGTTGCGGGGTGAGGCGCGTATTCTGAACCATCTGCCGCGTCGTTTGGATCGTTCCCTGTACACGGTGGAACAGCGCGAGGAGGAGGCGCGTGCGTTGTTGTTGGCCCTGGGGGCGTTGTTTGCCCATGTGGGACGCCCCTTGCTGGTCTGTTTTGATCGCATGGAAGAGCTGCGTACCCCGGCTCAACATGCGGCCATGGATCAGATCGTGACCTTTCTGGTGGATCGGATGGCAGCGACCGTGCCCGTGGTATTGGCGCGTGGCCAGTTCTGGGAGGAGTTGCGTCAGGCCCGCTGGAATGCCCAGACCGTGGGACGGTTGGAGAGCAATCGGCATGAATTGAACGGTTGTGCCCGGGCTGAGGCCGAATTGTTGGTGCGCTTGCGTCTGGAAGCGGTCCTGGGCAGCAGAGGGATGGAGGCGCTGTTTTTCGATCCGGCGGTGCTGTTGGAACGCCTGCCTGCCGGGCGCAACACGCCGCGCGTGGTTTTGACCCTGGCCAATGCCCGGTTGCGTGAACTGTTGGATTTGCCGGTGACGGTCCCTGAGACGCCGCGTCAGCGGTTGGATACGGTCTGGGAGGGGATGGTGCGGCAGCTTCCGGAGCGTTTGCGTGAGGAGCCGTTGCGTCCGGAACGGATCGCTCAGGTGTTGCGGCTTTATTTGTTCGGGGAACAGACCTCTGGGGAACAGGAGGATTCCGGCTGGATCGAATTGCCTGCCACCGGTTCCCAACCCGCCTGGTTGTGGATGGTGGAGAGCCAGTTCCACCCCAAGGCCATGATTCATCGTCTGGAGGCGGGTCTGGAGTGGATGCAACACCATCCGGGTGGCGTGGTCACCTATGTCCGGGATGGACGTTTTGTCATTCCCCGTTTGCCGAAATGGCCGGAAACCAACCGCGTGGTGCAACGCTTTCAGGAGCAGGGAGGGCGGATGCTCCATCTGACCCCGGAGCGGGCCTTGCGTTGGTATCTGTTGGGCGAGTTGCATGATGCCGTTCGGTGCGGGGAGATCACCTGGATGGATGGTCTCAACCGGGAGCAGCCGGTTGGGATCGCTACATTGATCGAATTTCTGCGCAGCCACTTTTCCGGTGAAACGGAAGGGTAATCCACCATGGGTGGCGCGGGTGTGCTGCACGGTGTGGTCTATTTTTTCTTCATCACCCACACCCCGTTCCAGCCCGGATCCACGGGCAGGTCACGCAAGGTCAGACAACGTTCGATGTAGGTGGTGCTGAGACGATCTTTGGGATGGAGGTGCACGGCCTCCTGAAAGGCAGAGATCGCCTCATCCCAGGCCCCCTGGACATAGGCCCGTCGACCCGCAGCAAACCAGGTCAGAACGCGCTCCATGTTGGGAAAACTCTCTTCGGTATGATAATCAAGTACCTCATGGACCCCAACCGGGCGTGTCTTGCCTTGGACCACCAGATCATCCACATAACGGGTCTGAAAGGATCCCTTCAGCCGTTGGCGGGTGTGATCGGAGATCAGAATGCGGGCGTGGTACTCTTTACAGGCCGACTCCAGCCGTGCAGCCAGATTGACCCCATCCCCGATCACCGTGTAATCCATTCGTTTGGGGGAACCGATGTTGCCCGAGACCACCAGATCGGTATTGATGCCAATACCGATTTCGACCTCTTGTTTGTTTTCCTCGCGTCGCCGACGGTTCCACTGTGCCAACTCCTGCAACATGTGAATCGCCATGCGGACCGCACGATCTTCATCATCTTCATGGGGCAACGGCAGTCCAAAGGCCGCCATGATCGCATCACCAATGAATTTGTCCAGCATCCCCCCTTCCTTCTGGATGCACTCGACCATGATGGTGAAATAATCATTCAATAAACGGACCGTCCCCTGTGGACCCAGCTCTTCGCTCAATGTGGTGAAACCGCGAATGTCCGTGAAAACCACTGTGGCCATCCGGCTCTGTCCCCCCAGCATGGCCGCTCCGTCGTCCAAGAGCTGATCTGCCAGGGTGGGATCCATGTAGCGCGCCATGGTGGACTTGATCCGTTTTTCGTTGCTGATATCCTCGAATACCAACATGGAACCAAGCCGTTTGTTCTCCACACTGGTCAAGGGCACAATGGTCACGTTGACCGAGATCCGATTGTCACCAAAATGCAGCTCGGCATCCATGGTGATATCGCTGGTCTGGTTTTCATCCACCCGTTGCAGCCGCTCCAGGATCCAACTGTTGGCCCCGGAGAAGAACTGTTCGGCAGGTTGTTGCACGATTTCATGGGCAGCGATGTTCAGGATGCGCAGGCCGGCAGCGTTGCAGGTGATGATGGTGCGTTTGTCGTCCAGCGTAACCACACCATTGGTCATGCTCTCCAACATGCTTTCATTATAATTTTTGATGTTTTGAATATCGTTGAAGAGCGTGGCATTCTCCAGTCCGATGGAGATCTGGGAGTTGAAGGCTTTCAGGCGCGCTTCGTCATCTTCGGTAAAGGGACCGCTGCGTTTGTTGAGTACCTGGGTCACGCCGATGATGCGACCCTGCTTGTTGATCACCGGTACACACAGGATGGAACGGGTGAAAAATCCGGTTTTGCGGTCAAAAGCCGGGTTGAAACGCAGATCGGCATAGGCAATCGGGATGTTGATGGTCTTGCCCGTGGTGAAGACCGCACCGGCAATGCCGAGATGATTGGGAAAACGGATCGTGGCCTTGTCCAGCCCCTCTCCCACCTCGGACCACAACTCCTGGCTTTTGTCATCGTTGAGAAACAGGGTGGAACGTTCGGCATTGAGCATGCGCGTGGCCTGATGAATCACCTTGGCCAGCAGGGAGGAGAGTTCCAGATCCGAGGTGACATCCGCAACCACATCCAGAAATTCCCGCTCCCGCGTCTGGTTGTGACGCATCCGTTCCACCATCTGGGCGCTCTGCAAGGTGATGGCAGCCTGAGTGGTCAACGACTCCAGATAGTGGAGATCTTGATCTGTGAATTCCCCCTTTCGTTTGTTGAGTACCTGAATGACACCAATCAACACCCCGGATGCAGTGCGCACCGGCGCACATAAAATACTGCGGGTGATGAATCCGGTCTCCTGGTCCACGCTGCGGTCAAAACGGGGATCGGCATAGGCGTCTGGAATGATCACCCCCATGCCGGTGGAAAAGACATGACCGGCAATGCCGTGGTTCATGGGAATGCGGATCTCCCGGGCCATGTCGCCCTGGGCAACGCGGGAGTAGAGTTCCTGGGTGGCTTGATCGATCAGAAACAAAGTCCCCCGTTCCGCACCCGTATGGGTGGTGGCCAGCTCGACCGTGGTGGCCAGCATCTGATCCAGAGTCTCCTGGCTGGCCATCCGGCGACTCAATCCCAACAGCAGCTCCAGATGCTGAATCTGTTTGGTTTGGGCATTTTCCGGTCGTGTCTCGGTGGGTGGGCTGTGGATTCCGTCCGGGGCAGGAGGTCGGGTCGAGGATTCGGCCAGACGGGCTTGAAAGGCGCGGCGTTCAGACTCCATCTGCGCATGCAAACTGGCGATGGTGGTGTGCAACTGCTTGACATGTGGATGGTGCGCAGTGCTGGTGGCCGCAGGCGGTGCATAAGGGCCGTGCCGGGCACCGAGTCGTTCCAGTTCCTGTCGCATGGCGACAATGGTCTGTTTGAGTTGTTGCTCTTCGGTCCGGCCTTTGGCCAGTGTTTCGGTCAAAGCGTGACGATGTTGCTGGGCCATCTCTTCCAGGCGGTTCCGGAGCGCATGCACCGTTTCAAGGAGGTGTTTGTTGTCCAGCAGCAGATCCTGAAGCCGGGAAGGGTCGGAAGCAACGGTCGATGGCATGGTGCGAGCTGTGGGGTGCGCGTCTGGATGATTGATGCAGGTTTGTCAATATTTTCCTGAAGACATGATGCATGCTAACCCACTCTTTCCGGGATTGCAATCGACTTTTCCGGATCGCTGATTGGGGAGATCGATGAAGAGTGGTTCTTGTTTATCAATATATTATGTGCCATGCCTCGCAATTATTGCAATTTTTTTACAAATGGTTCTGTTATCCCGTGCAGAGCTGGTCAAGATATGTTAGAGAGTGTACCATCACTTCGATGGTTGGGGAGCGGATGTGTATGATCAGAATAATGTTGATCGATGATCATGGCGTGTTGCGTGACGGCTTGCGTTCGCTGTTTGATCGGCACTCGGATCTGTGTATCGTTGGTGAGGCCGAGAGTGGGGAACAAGGGTTGGCATTGATGGCATCCAAAGAGTGGGATCTGCTCTTGCTGGATATCAATCTGCCGTACATGAATGGGCTGGAGGTGCTGCGTCAGATGCGTGTGGCAGGGATGCAGCAGCCGGTATTGGTCTTGACCATGTATCAGGATTTTCATCTGGCCAGGCGGGCGATGCAGGCCGGAGCCAACGGGTTTATCGAGAAATCACGTCTGGCACTGGAGTTGGTACATGCCATTCATGTGGTTTTTGCGGGTGGAACTTTTCTGACAGAAGAGTACAGGAATCGTTTTGCTGCCAGCATGGTCACGGACCAGGCCGTGCAACCCCATGATCGTCTTTCTGCCCAGGAGTATAATGTGTTGCTTCTGATCGGACGTGGTTATTCGGTGTCACGTATTGCCGAGGAGTTGCAACTCAGTCCAAGTACGATCACCACCTATCGGCGGCGCATCAAGGAGAAACTGGCCATTGAGGGTTCCACGGCAGATCTGGTGCGTTATGCCGTAGAACATGGTCTGTTGACTTAGGGCGCTCTTTACAAGGGCATGAAAATCCGCGCGATGCCAACAGCACAATGGGTGGCCGGGCTGGTCATCCTGGCCATCACGTTGTTGGGATTCGTGGTTGGCGTGTGGTCGTGGCACGTTCTGTCGCGGGTGGAGACCGGCCTGCCAGAAGAGCCGATGCGTCGGCAGAGATTTTTGTCCGGGGTGATTCAGGCCCTGTCGCGTCTGGAACGGGCCATTCATGCGGTGGGTGCCAATGCCACATTGCTCCATCGCAATGAGTTGTTGCTATCATCCGATTATTTGTTTGATGCCTTGACCCGTTCCAAGGTGGATGGTTGTTCCACAGAAGTGGAATCCGCATTGCGTGCGGCACGTTCTGCCTTGAGTTGGATCGACAACCCCCACACCTTTGCATCCGACCCCGCCAGTCAGCAACTGGTGCGGGAACAGCTCACCTATGCCCGCCATCAACTGACCCAAACCTACGTCACGATTCAAGAGGGCACGATCCGGGATCTGCATGCCAGCCGGGAGCAATTGCGTGCCTTGCGCAACTCTCTGGTGTCTGCTGTGGTGGTGCTGGCCATTTTCACTCCGGCTCTGGCTGGGGTGATTCTGTTGCAACGCCGTACCCAGAAACAGTTGCGGATCGCCAAACAGGAGGCCGATGCTGCCAATCGTGCCAAGAGTCAGTTTCTGGCCACGATGAGTCATGAGATCCGGACCCCCTTGAACGGCGTCTTGGGCATGACCCAGTTGTTGAAAAAAACCGGACTCTCTTCCACCCAGAGCCGGTACCTCCAGGCCATGACCCAGGCAGGAGAACATCTCTTCTATACCCTCAACGATATTCTGGATCTGGCCAAGATCGAGGCCGGGCGCATGGTCCTGGATCCTGTTGATTTCTCATGGCGCGAGTTGCTGGATGGGCTGCGTACTCTGTTTGTGCCCCAAGCCGAGATCAAAGGGATCCGGTTTGATTGTGCATGGGATCCGGAGTTGCCAGAGTGTCTGCATGGCGATGTGGTGCGCATTCGTCAGGTGTTGTTCAATCTGGTTGGCAATGCCATCAAGTTCACGGCAACCGGCGAGGTGCAGCTGAGGTTGCAGCATGAGTCGTGTGCACCCGGGAGCTGTTTGATCCGGATCACTGTGTCGGATACCGGCATTGGCATTCATCCAGACCGTCTGCCCAAACTCTTTGAACCTTTTGTGCAGGAGGACTCCACAACCACACGGTTGTACGGGGGCAGTGGTCTGGGATTGACGATCAGTCGGCAGTTGGTGCTGTTGATGGGCGGGCGGATCGAGGTGCAGAGTCGTCATGGCCATGGCAGTGTTTTTACGGTGTTGTTGCCTCTTGGAATCGGTCAAGAGCTTGTTCCGGATGAGGCTCTGCACACCATTCGCAAGTTGGCGGTTCTGGTGGTTGAGGATGACCCGATCAATCGGGAGGTGATCCGGCACTGGCTGGAGAGCGAAGGACATCGGGTCACCCAGGTGTCTGCTGGTCCCGAGGCGATTGAAGAGCTGTCCTGGGAGCGGTTTGATGTGGTCCTGATGGATCTGCGCATGCCGGGTATGGACGGGGTGGAGGTGACCCGACGGATTCGCATTGGGCAAGAACCATGGAACGACATTCCTGTTTTGATTGTGACCGCCGATGTGGTCAGCGATGAGCTGCTGCGTTGTCAAAAGGCTGGCGTCAATGCGGTGTTGACCAAACCGGTGCGGTTTTCTCGTTTGCGCTCCTTGTTGGCTGGGGTTGCCCAGGGCTTGACCATTGCCGACTATCCGCAGCCGGGTGGGAATCTAGAGGATGGCTCTGCGGATCCGGGTACACTGCTGGATGAAGCACTTTTGCAATCACTGATCAGTGGAATGGGCAAGGTGCGTTGGGAGGAGTTGGTGGAACGGCTCCTGCAACAGGGCGAGGGATTGTGCGCCCAGTTGCGTCAGAGCGGTCCGCACCTGGAGCGCGAACAGGCGCGCGCGTTGATCCATCGCTTCAAGGGCGGTGCAGCCTTTTTGGGGTTGAGCGGGTGTGTGGCCTGGTCAGTGCGTGTTGGCGAGATGATGCGGACCGATGAGGATATCCGTGCGCTTTCAGGCTTGACGGGTCTGCTCGATGACTATCCGGAACTGGTCAGTCAGACCCGTATGGCTTTCCAGGCATGGCCAATCACGGAGTGATGCGGCAGGGTTGTTCCCCCTCCCGGTCTGGCGGAACACAGGGTGCCTGGGTGGCCTCGTAGATGGCATTCAGTTCTGCACCTTGCATTTGCAAGACTTCCGGGATCGGTTTGTTGCGCAAGATGATGCGGCTGAAGGTGGTGATAAAGACCAGGTTGAAGGCCGCTTCCTGACTGCCCAATCCTTTGGGTTGGTGGACCCGTCGGGTGTTGGGATCATGGTTTTGTCGTCTGGCGGTTTCCACCAGTTGAATCAGACCCGGGGCCTGTTGTGGATCGATGGGTGTGACCGGCAAAAATCCCTCCTCGCGCAGCAGCAGGGTTTGCGTCTTGGGATGGATGAGAAATTCCATCAGCGTGCGTGCTGCCTGGGGATTCGGGGCATTCCTGGGAATGGCCAGTCCGCTGGTGGTCAGGCGCGAGAAACGCCCTTTGGGACCGCGAGGGATCGGCAGGGCGATGAAATCCTCCGACTGTTGAAATACCTCCATCAGGCGGGCCGTGTGATCCAGGGCCAGCCAGACATCTCCGGTCAGCAGATGATCTTGCATGAAATTGAACGTGGTGGAGGCTGGATGCACATGCTTCCATAAGCGGCGCAAATAGTCCCAGGCTGCCTCGGCGTCCGGACTGGCAAAACCATTGATGACCCCTCCGGTAAAAGAGGGGAGAAATCCCCCTGGCAACATGACCAGCAACAATCCTTTCTCTCCTGCGGGCAGGCCGATTTTGGGTCCACCGGTCTCCTGGTGGAGACGTTCGGCCCACAGGAACAGATCCTCGTGGGTCAAATCCATGGGATCTGCTCCGCGGGGGAGGAAGGGGAGTGCCTTTTTGTGTGCCACCATCAAATAGGTGGCTTGCAACCAGGGGATGACATGGCGAGGCGTTGTTGGATCAGGGTGGGTTTCGCGCAGGATCTCTTCCGGAATTTTGTGTTTTTTCAGGACTGGTTCCAGCTCGGTCAGAGGGAGCAGACGATCCTTGTCTGCCAGGTCGAACAGCTCTTCCACCACAAGACCAGCCGCCAGATCCACATCCCCTGGGGTTGAGATGGGTTTTTCGGTCAGTTTGCTTAAGAAGGCCGTCAGATGTGCAGGTTGAAAGGTGACCGGGTGTTCTTCAAAGCGGGAGAGGATCTGCTCCTTGAAGTGTCGCGCCTCTTCGATGGGTGCCAGTTGGGTGGAAAGCATGACCACCGGACTCTTTTCGGCTGCCGATTGCCATGGGATCATCCAGAACATCAGTCCAAGGAAATAGATAATTTTTTTCATGGCAATGCGCATGGTGGTGGATGTGGATCCAGGTTCTGTGGCGGTCTGGCTTGCAGGTTGCAAGGCCGCATGCGACAATTTTTTTGATTTTAATCAACCTTAGCATGAGGTGTGTGGCGTGGCAACCCATGATGTCGCTGTGACCCTGGCTATGACCGGTGCCTCGGGTGCCCGGTATGGTTTGCGTTTGTTGGAACGGTTGCTGGCTGTGGAACGGCGGGTGGAGCTGTTGATATCGGATGCCGGACGTGAGGTGATCCGTCAGGAGTGTGGATTGAGCCTGCCTGCCGAGTGTGGAGTCTGGGTTGCCCGGATCGGGGAGTGGTTGGCAGCTCAGGGCCGACTCCCGGTGCCTATGACCCGGTTGCAGGTTTTTGATCGACAGGACTGGCAGGCACCCATGGCCTCCGGGTCAACCGGACCCAGGGCCATGGTGGTCTGTCCCTGTTCGATGGGATCCCTGGCAGCCATGGCCCACGGCTTGTCCGACAATCTCATCGAACGGGCTGCGGATGTGGTCTTGAAAGAGGGGTGGCCATTGATTCTGGTTTCACGTGAAACCCCTTTATCCTCTATTCATATAGAAAATATGTTAACCCTCTCCCGGGCCGGGGCGGTCATTCTGCCTGCCTGTCCTGGCTTTTATCATCTTCCTGAAACTGTGGATGATCTGGTTGATTTTGTGGTGGAGCGTATTATGGTGCGTTTGGGGTCTGTTATGATGCCAGCAATGCGCGGCTGGGGTGCGGCGGACATGGTGACGCCGGATGAAAGACGCGCGGGGTGATCGGTTTGGCACGAGGCGGTTTGGCAGTACCTGGAGGGTTGGATTTCGGGTGTGGCAGTGGTACACTGACCAGAGTGTGGGTTTGAATTCTCCCAACTCTTCAGGAGTGTGTGAGCGTCATTATGAAAAGAGTGGAAGTCCTGGCCCCGGCTGGCAATCTGCCTTCTTTGCGTGCAGCGGTGGACAATGGAGCGGATGCGGTCTATTTCGGGTTTCGCGATGCCACCAATGCGCGCAATTTCGAGGGTTTGAACTTTTCGGAAAGCGAGGCGGCCCAGGGAATTGCCTATGCCCGGCAGCACGGGGTCAAGGCCAATGTGGTGTTGAACACCTTTCCCCAGGTCAACGATCCGTCTCCCTGGTATCAGGCTGTGGATGCCGCTGCCCGATTGCAGGCCGATGCCATCATTCTGGCCAATATCGCCCTGTTGCGCTATTGTCGGGAGCGTCACCCCGGGTTGCCCATTCATCTGTCCGTTCAGGCATCGGCCAGCAATGCCGAGGCGATTCGTTTCTATCAACGGCACTTCCAGATCGCGCGCGTGATCCTGCCACGGGTTCTGACCGCCCCCGAGATTCGTGTTCTGCATGACAAGGTGGATGTGGAGTTGGAGGTGTTTGCGTTTGGCGGGCTGTGTGTCATGGCTGAGGGGCGTTGTCATCTCTCTTCGTTTGTCACCGGAGTCTCGCCCAATATCGAGGGGGTCTGCTCGCCAGCGCGCGCCGTGCGTTTTGAAAATGTGGATGGCAAGTTGCGAACCCGTCTGGGCGGTGCCTTGATTGCCGAATATGGCCCTGGCGAGGAGGCAGCCTATCCCACGATCTGCAAGGGACGTTTTCAGGCCAACGAGCGGGTCTATCATGTCATGGAAGAGCCGGGTTCTCTGAATATTCTGGAGATTTTGCCGCAGGTGATCGAGGCTGGGGTGGCCTCTTTGAAGATCGAGGGGCGGCAGCGCACCAAATCCTATGTGGGAACGGTCACAAAAATTTTGCGTCAGGCGGTTGATTCCTATTATGAAAACCCCGCAGCCTATCGGGCCAAACCAGCCTGGATTCGTGCCCTGAATGCGACCTCCGAGGGCACGACCCACACCCTGGGCACCTATGAGGAGAGCTGGCAATAATGAAAATCTCGATTGGTCCCGTGCTGTTTGAGTGGGGACGGTCTGCCCTGAAGGGATTTTGGCAACGGATGGCTTTTGAAAGCGATGCGGATGTTCTGTATCTCGGTGAGGTGGTCTGTTCCAAGCGTCAGTCGTTGTCGTTGAGCGATCTGGAGAGCCTGGTGCATGAGTTGGCCCCTTCGGGCAAGGAGTTGGTGCTCTCCACTCTGGGCCTGGTCATGAGTGAGGAAGAGCAGCAGGCGCTTCAGAGGTTGCACGAGTTGGCGGTTGGATGGAACGTGAAGCTGGAAGCCAATGACATGGCGGGTATCGGTGTGGCCGAGGGGTATGCTTTGGTCGCCGGACCCCATGTGAACGTGTACAACCCGGCCACATTGGATTTTTTGCAAGAGGTGGGTGTGGTGCGCATGGTCTTTCCGGTGGAGTTGCCGGCTGACTCCATGGTCGGGATGGTCCGGTCCGCGCGCGTGAAGCCTGTTGAATTTGAGTTGTTTGCCCATGGCCGTCTGCCGTTGACCTTTTCAGCCCGTTGTTATACGGCGCGGGCCTTTCGACTCTCCAAGGCCAACTGTCAATACAAATGTGGAGATTTTCCGGATGGCATGATCACCCGTACCCAGGAGGGAGAGGGACTGTTGGCCATGAATGGCGTTCAGACCATGTCGGAAAAGGTTTATACCCTGATTGCCGATGTGCCACGATTGCCGGGGTTGGGAATCGATCTGGTGCGCATCTCTCCGCAGAGCCAGCACATGGTGGAGATCGTGGCGATCTGGCGTGCAACCCTGGATGGACGTATGGACCCTGAGGAGGCATTGATCAAACTTGGGGAGTTGAATGGCGGCGAGCCGTTCTGTAATGGATATTTTCATAATCAACCGGGCATGAGTTTCTATCGCCCCTGAACCGGAGAGATGATATGCAGATCGATAATGCGATTTTGGATCAGATCACCCAGAACGTGATGGGGGTGTTCAACCGGGTGGGTGAGACCCGTGAGGAGTTGCGACGCAAGGCCCAGGATCTGGTGCGGGAAGGGGTGGAACACTTTGATCTGGTGACCCGTGAAGAGTTCAACGTGGTCAACGAGATGTTGAGTGCCACCCGCATCCGGGCCGAGGCGTTGGAAAAGCGGGTGTCCGAGCTGGAGGCAGCCCTGGCCCGGCTGGGTGAGCCGACATGAGTCGCGCCATGAATGGTTCCGGCAAGCGTTTGGCCTACCTGGCAGGTGAGTGGGTCGATACCGCAGAAACTCTGGAGGTGATCAATCCGTTCAATGGCGAGCTGGTGGCCACCGTGGCTTTGTGCGGGGCCAAAGAGATCGATCAGGCGTTGGATGCGGCGGTGGACTCTCTGGAGGAGACCCGCAGGCTGGAGCCGTGGCAACGGGCCAAGGCGTTGGCGTACGTCCGGGATCGATTGGTCGAGCGGCGTGAGGAGTTTGCCCGCATGCTCTCCCAGGAGAACGGCAAGACCATTTCCGAATCCCGTTTGGAGCTGGATCGGGCGGCGGCCACCTTTGACATTGCCGTTGGCGAGGCCACGCGGGTGTATGGCGAGGCGTATGATTTGGGCATCAACCCCATGGGTGCCGGACGGCGTGCTTTGGTGCGTCACTATCCGGTTGGGGTGGTATCGGCAGTGGCGCCGTTCAATTTTCCGCTCAATCTGGCCATTCACAAGATTGCCCCAGCCATGGCGGCAGGTTGTCCCATGGTGTTGAAACCGGCCTCCAAGACCCCGGTGACGGCATTGATGCTGGCCGGGATCATTCAGGAGTCGGGTTGGCCACGTCGGGCCTTTTCCGTGGTGCCGTGCAACCGGGTGGCCGGACAGATGCTGGTGGAGGATGAACGGATCAAACTGCTCACCTTTACCGGGTCTCCCGAGGTTGGCTGGAAAATGAAACAGCAGGCCGGACGCAAGAAGGTGGTATTGGAGCTGGGAGGCAATGCCGGTCTGATTGTGGATCGGGAGGTGCGTGACTGGGATTGGCTGATCAAGCGGGCGGTCATGGGGGCCTTTTATCAATGCGGTCAGGTGTGCATTTCGGTACAGCGGATTTTTTTGCATCAGGAGATCGTTGGGGAGTTCCGTGCCCGTTTCCGTCAGGCTGCCGAGGCCTTGCGTCCCGGTGATCCATTGGATGAGTCCACCACCCTGGGACCGATGATTGATCGGGCCAATCGGGAGCGGTTGCAGTCCTGGATCGCCGAGGCATTGGATATGGGGGCGCATCTGGTGACCGGCAATGAGGTTCCCCCCATCGGTTACGGCAATAATCTGACCGCGACCATCCTGGAAGAGGCGGATCCCTCTTGTCAGGTGATGGCCGAGGAGGCATTTGGTCCGGTGGTGGTGCTGACTCCGGTGGAGTCCATGCAAGAGGCGTTCGAGCGGGTCAATGCGTCGCGCTTCGGGTTGCAATGCGGGATCTTTACCCGTGATTTTGCCACGGTGATGCAGGCTTTTGATGCCTTGGAGGTGGGCGGGGTGATTCATGATGATGTCCCCTCCTTGCGGGTGGACAGCATGCCGTATGGGGGTGTCAAGGATTCTGGCCTGGGGCGGGAAGGGATCAAATATGCGATGCGGGACATGCTGGAGGAGCGGGTGTTGGTCTATCGGGTATAGGGTGAACAATCGTGCTGGCCCGTGTTGATACCGTAGCCCTGGATGGGATCCGGGCCATTCCGGTTGAGGTGGAGGTGGATCTGGGGCGTGGTTTGCCCATGCTCAACATGGTGGGTCTGCCGGATGGCGCGGTGCGCGAGGCCAAGGATCGGGTGCGTGCCGCCTTGAAGAATTCCGGGGTGCAACTCCCCACCCGGCGTATTACCATCAATCTGGCCCCTGCGGATCTGCCCAAGGAGGGCAGCGCGTATGATCTTCCCATGGCGTTGGGGTTGCTGGCGGCCATGGAGATGCTGCCCACCGACTCCTTGCGTGGGCGGTTGTTCATGGGAGAGCTGGCACTGGACGGGCGTTTGAAGCCGGTGCCGGGGTGTCTGTCCGCTGCCATGCTGGCCAAAGAGCTGGCGCTGGAGGAGCTGGTGGTGCCCATGGCCAATGGCGGGGAGGGGGCCGTGGCCGGTGGGCGGGTGATTGCGCCGGAAACATTGCTGGAGTTGATGCGCCATTTGACTGGTGAAAAACCGTTGGAGCCGGTGCCATTGACCGACTGGCGTCAGACCTTGGCTGCCGATGAACCGCGCGTTGGCGGCCATTTGCGCGACTTGTCGGATGTAAAGGGGCAGGAGCATGCCCGACGTGCCCTGGAGGTGGCGGCAGCAGGTGGGCACAACCTGATCATGAGCGGTCCGCCCGGATCGGGCAAGACTTTGCTGGCCCGCTGTTTGCCCGGGATTTTGCCGGTTCTCTCCTTGGATGATGCGTTGGAGGTGACGGCCATCCATTCGGTCGCCGGACGGCTGGATGGCCGGACTCCTTTGATTACCAGGCGTCCGTTTCGCACGCCGCATCACACCGCGTCGCATGTGGCCCTGATCGGGGGTGGGGGGGTGCCGCGACCGGGCGAGGTGAGTCTGGCCCATCGTGGGGTGTTGTTTTTGGATGAGATCCCGGAGTTTGGCCGGAGTGCGTTGGAGTCGTTGCGCGAGCCATTGGAGTCGGGTGATGTCGGTATTGCGCGTGCGGCACGTTCCACACGGTTTCCGGCGCGTTTTCAATTGGTTGCGGCCTGCAATCCCTGTCCGTGCGGTTTTCGCGGTCATCCGCAGCGCCTGTGTCGTTGTTCACCCGTTCAGGTTGAGCGTTATGCCTCGCGGCTGTCTGGTCCATTGCTGGATCGGATCGATCTGCATGTGGATGTGCCACCGGTCCCGCCTGAGACCTTGACCGATCTGCCGGGCGGTGAAGCCTCTTCCCAAGTGCGTCAGCGGGTCCATGCCGCGCGTCAGCGACAGGCGCAACGCAACGGTCCCGGGATCGTGAATGCCGATCTGGATGGTGCCCCCTTGAATCGTTTTGCCGCCCTGGACAGCGAGAGTCGTACTCTGTTGCTGATGGCCAGTCGCAAGCTCTCTTTTTCTGCCCGTACCCACAATCGGATTCTGAAAGTGGCACGCACCATTGCGGATCTGGATGCGGCAGAGCATATCAACGCCGGACATCTGGCCGAAGCCATTCAGTTTCGCATGGGGGGGCGGTTTCCGGGGTGTAATTAATCAACATTCATACTATTTCTGTAAATCGCCTTTTGCAACGAATCTGCATAAAGATAGCATCAATAAATATTATCCAGCCAACGCAACATCCCCTATACTGAATCAATTTTGTGTCCAGCCAGGATCTTCCGGTATATCCTGCCAGACCTCTGTCGGTTGCACGGCCATTTGCAGGAGGTAATCTATCATCATGACAGCGTTTCTCGTTTCCCTGGATGCCGTATCCGCGTGGATACGACATCTGGCTTGCGGCCAGACACTCTATTTTCCACAACAGAGCGGTCAATCCGGGTTGAGGTTCCTGCCGGTGGACAACGATTCGGAGATCCGTTTTGACGGATATCAGCCATCCCTGGCACCTCCGGGCAAAAAGCTGGCTCCGGCGGAAGAGCCGTTGTTCCGGTATCGTGTTGGCACGGATGGCATACCCGTGATTCAGCCGGTACTGGACGCCTCCCCACGCATCCTGGCCGGAGTGCGCCCCTGTGATCTGCGCGGCATTCATCTTCTGGATCAGGTCAATCAGCAGGGACATCCCGATCCCCACTATCTGACCCGACGCCAGCAGACCGTTCTGATCGGTTGCGATTGTCTCACCCCGTGTGACGAACACTGTTTCTGTGATGCGGTCGGTTCGTTGCGCTGGCGGGAGAATGCCGATCTTTTTTTGACCCGGATCGATGGACAGTTCCTGTTGGAGGTGCAAACCGAAGCCGGACAAAGGCTGGTGGCCAACCAGAACTTTCCGGCATGTCCGGATCTGGCCGGGCTGAAGGCGCACATTGAAGCGCAGCGGGCCAAACCGTTCGGTCGTCAATGGCATGCCGATGCCGGACGCATTCCCGGAATCGTGGCCAGCCAATGGAGTTCGCCGGTTTGGGACAAACATGTGGAGCGTTGTTTCTCGTGCGGAACCTGCAATCTGGTCTGTCCCACCTGTTACTGTTTTGATGTCCGCGATGACTTCCAGATCGAGGATCCCTCTGCCGGACAACGTGTGCGCCACTGGGACGGCTGCATGCTGCCCCAGTTTGCCCAGGTGGCGGGTGGTCACGATTTCCGGCCTGCTCCGGCAGCCCGTCAGCGCCATCGCGTGAAACGCAAATTCGAGTATCTGAACGAACGCTGTGCCACCACCAGCTTTTGTACCGGTTGCGGACGGTGCGGACGTCAATGCACGGCTGGTATCGACATTTTCGATATCGTCAACGACCTGATCGACCATGCGGAGGTCACCCCATGAACGCATCTGTCACGCCAAGCACTGTGGTGCCTGATGCGGATCTCTACCTGCCGCGCATGGCGCGCATCCTGGAGATCCTCCCCATGAGCGCGCGGGAGAAATTCCTGCGGCTGGAGCTGCCGGCACCCTTGGGGCATCGTCCCGGTCAATTCGTCATGCTCTCCTGTCTCGGCATCGGGGAGGCGCCGATCTCGATCTCCTGCGGGCCGCGCACGGACAATATTTTGGAAGTGGTGATCCGGGATGCGGGCAGTCTCACCCATCACATACACGGTTTGAAGCCTGGTCAATACCTGGGGGTGCGCGGTCCCTTTGGTTCCGGGTTTGATCTGGAAGCGTGGAGTGGCCAACATCTGCTGTGTGTGGTCGGCGGACTCGGTTTGGCACCGATGCGGTCATTGATTCAACCGGTTTTGGCCAACCTGGAGAGCTTCAGCGGTTTCACGCTGATCAGCGGCTGTCGGACGCCTGCCGAAGAGCTGTACCGGGAGGAGGTGCGCGGCTGGGAGCAACTGGCACAGGGTAATTCCAAGGTGCGGGTGATCCGTCTGGTGGATCGGACCGACAATCAGCCCTGGGATGGTCGTGTCGGACTGGTGACCGCCCCCCTTCACACCCTGGAGATGGATCCGGCCAATACCGTGGTCGCCATGTGTGGGCCACCGGTCATGTACAAGTTCGTCATCCTGGAATTGAAAGCGCGTGGCCTTGGCGATGCCCAGATCCATGTGGATCTGGAACGACGCATGAAATGCGGCGTGGGCAAGTGCGGTCACTGTCAGATCAATCATGTCTATTGCTGTCAGGAGGGACCGGTTTTCCGGTTCGACCGGATTGCTCATCTTGCGGAGGCACTGCAATGAAACCAAAGGTCGCCTTCTTCGATTTTGCCAGTTGTGAAGGGTGTCAACTCGCCGTACTCAACTGCGAAGATATTCTCTTGGATCTGTTGGCGCTGGTGGATATCGTGGAGTTTCGCGAAGCCATCACCGGAACCGCGCCTTATTATGATGTCGCCTTCATCGAAGGGAGCATCAACCGGGAACAGGATGCCGAACGGTTGCGGGACATTCGTGCCCGCAGTGCCGTTCTGGTGGCCATGGGGGCTTGCGCCTGCATCGGCAATGTGCAGGCCAGATCCAACTTCATTGCACCTGCCGAGAATTTCAAGCGGGTCTACGGCAGCGAGGAGCGCAACCAGGTGCAGAGCGATCCCGAATTCTGGCCTCTTTGGGCGCACACCCGGGTTCGTGCCGTGCGTGAGGTGGTCAAGGTCGATTATGAATTGCGGGGTTGTCCTTTGGTCCCGGAAGAGTTCGTGCATCTGGTCAAGTCGCTGGTGGCCGGAACCATACCGCGTTTTGCCGCGCATGCCGTGTGCGTGGAGTGCAAAATGCACGAAAACACGTGCGTTTTTGATCGGGGCGACACCTGCATGGGACAGATCACCCGTGGTGGCTGCCAGGCGATCTGCATTACCAACGGCTATCGTTGTGATGGTTGTCGTGGTCTGGTCCCAAATGCCAACATGGCGGCTCATCTGGGGCTGCTTCAGAGCAAGGGGTTGGACAACCGGGAAATCGCCAACCGCTATCGGCTTTTCTGTAGCGCAGAGCCTCTGGGTCGGGTCGGGAGAAGTGGACATGAATAAGGCTTCCAAAACCTATAACATCGACGTGCATCATGTCACCCGTGTCGAGGGACATGGCAATATCCGCATCAACACCCGCGACGGCGTGGTGGAGGAGGTCAAACTCTGCATTGTCGAGGCCAACCGCTTTTTCGAGAGCTTCACCCGGGGCATGATGCCCCAGGAGATTCCCTGGGTGGTGGGGCGCATCTGCGGCATCTGTTGTGTGGGGCATCAGCTTTCGGCCACCAAGGCGGTGGAGGCGGCCCAGGGGATCACCGTCTCGCCCCAGACCGTTCTGCTCAGAAAGATGCTCAACGAATCGCAATTTCTGCAAAGTCATGTTCTGCATGTCTATTTCCTGGCTGTGCCAGATTTCGTGGGTGTGCCCAGTGTGCTGCCGTTGGTCAAGACCCATCCGGAGGTGGTGAAACGGGCGCTCCGTTTGAAGAAACTGGCCAATGACTACACGGAAATGATGGGAGGACGCACGCTCCATCCCATGAGCAACACCCTGAAAGGGTGGCGCAGATTGCCGGATCTGACCCGGATCGAACAGATCCGGGATCGGCTGGCAGCAGCGGTTCCGGATCTTCTGGAAACCGTGGCCATTGTACAGACCTTGAAGATTCCGGCCTATGAGCGTGAGACCGAATTCGTCTCCTTGAAGCATCCCGGGGAGTATGCGCTCTATGATGGTGAAGTCTTCAGCTCCGTCACGCAGAGCGGGGTTCCGGTGCATGCCTATCGTGAGGTCACCAACGAGTTCACGGTGGCCCACTCCACCACCAAATGGTCCCGTTGGCATCGAGACTCCTATGCCGTGGGTGCCTTGGCCCGGGTCAACAACAATTTTGACCAGTTGCACCCCGAAGCACGCACTGTGGCGGAAACTCTGGGTTTGCGGGTGCCGTGCTACAATCCCTACATGAACAACGTTGCTCAGGTGGTGGAGGTGATCCATTGCGCCTATAACAGTCTGGCGATGATGGAACAGGTTCTCAATCACGGGTTGCAGGAAGAGGATATCCGCCATGTGCCATGTTCGGGTCGCGGCAGCGGTGCTGTGGAAGTGCCGCGCGGCATTCTCTTCCATGAATACGCCTTTGACGAGTCGGGACGCTGCTGTGATGCCAATGCGATCATTCCCACCAGTCAGAATGTCAACAACATTGAACAGGACATGAAGGCGTTCGTTCCTTTGATGCTGCCTGTGATGTCCCAGGAGGAGCTGACACTGCACATGGAGATGTTGTTGCGTGCCTATGATCCGTGCATCTCCTGTTCGGTACACATGTTGAAGGTGGATTTCGTTTGACTCCGGTTGCGGAATTCTGCCAATGTCATATGTTTTGACCGTCATCGGGGTGGGCAGTCATGGTGGATGTGACGATGCGGTCGGGCTGCACCTGGTGACGCTGTTGGCAGAATCGCAGTCTGCCGGGTGTGGATCTGGGGTCGATTGTGTGCTGTGGGAGAGTGCGGACGCCTTGACTCTGGTGCATGATCTGTTGGAGCTGGCCAATCCGGTGTTGCTGGTGGATTGTGCGGACATGGGGCTGGCCGGGGGGGAGTGGCGTGCATTTGTTCCTGGTGAAGGGCAGTTGCGTCTGGCCAGGGATGCGGTTTCCACCCATGGATTGGGGATTGCAGAGGCTTTGGAGCTTGCCCGGGGATTGGGTTTCAGCCACGCTCTCCGGGTGTTTGGCGTGCAACCGTTTGATCTGACGCCAAGGATCGGCCTGACAGCAGAGATGGGGGCGTGCTTGCCGGTATTGTTCGGTGCATTGGCAGAAGAGGTGAAACGGCTGTTGCCGGACCCATCGATCTGTGTTCCGGTGGACAAACCGTTTGACCGTCCGGTATTGGGCCTGGGTATCGAGACCAAGAGTGCGCTTGCCCTTGGACGCGGTGATACGATTCATCTGTATGGCTCGTTCGGTGATCTGGGAGAGCCGATGCGTCGCGTGCAGATGGAGCGTGCGGTGGATGCGTTGTTGAATGGAGAGGATCCGCCCGGGGTGATTGTGGTGGACCGGCATCCAGACATGTTCCCCGGGGTTCTGGGGCGTCGGTTGGCCCGGGAAAGGGGGTTGCAGTTGTTGGAGGTGCAGCATCATCAGGCCCATGCAGCGGCCTGCATGGCGGAACACGGTCTGGAGCATGCGCTTGCTTTGACCTTTGATGGCATGGGATATGGCGGAGATGGCACACTGTGGGGCGCCGAACTGCTGGAGGTGGGTCGCAGCGGCTGGTTGCGTCTGGCCACCTTTGCGCCGGTGCCATTGCCGGGGGGGGATGCGGCGGTGCGTCACCCTCTGCGACAGCTTTTTTCCCGGCTGCTGGATGCCAGGGTGGAGATCAACGCGGCCTGGCAGGAGCGGTTGGGTATCACCCCTCTGGAGAGCATGGTCTGGAGTCGTCAGTGTCGCACCGGCCTTCAGGCCCCGTTGACCCATGCTGCCGGTCGGTTGTTTGATGCCTTTGCTGCCTGGCTGGACCTGGCGCCGGCATGTATCGCCTTTGAAGGAGAGCCGGCGATTCGTTTGCAGGCCGTGGCGGAAAGCTGGCAGGGTGAGCCGTTGCCTGCGCCCTTGCCGTTTGTCGGACGCATGGCCGATGGGATATGGATCATCGACTGGTCCGGGTTGTTTGCCATGCTTCCTCCCGAGCCTCCTTGCGTGTCAGACAGACCGGCCTGGGCCTATGCCTTTCATCTGGCGGTTGCGGCTGCCATGGTGGAGATGGCGGTCAGCGGCGCGGATCGTTGCGGGGTGCGGGATGTGGTGTTGAGTGGGGGTGTTTTTTTCAATGGGTTGTTGCGCACGTTGTTGGTGGAGCGTCTGGAGCAGGCTGGTTTGCGGGTTTGGGTGCATCGCAGGATTCCGACCGGGGATGGCGGCATTGCGGTGGGTCAGGTGTGGTTGGCTGGAAAAGTGGAGTGAACGATGTGTCTTGCCGTGCCCATGCAGATTGTTGCGATCCGGGATGATGAACTTGGCACCGTGGAACTGGACGGGGTGCGTCATGAGGTCAGCCTGATGCTGATCGATGGGCCACAGACCGGCGATTATGTGTTGATTCACGCCGGTTATGCCATTGAACGGCTCGATACGCACGAAGCGGATGAACGTTTGAAACTGTTCCGGCACCTGGCTGCGTTGCACCAGCAGGAAACCGGTCAACCGGCCCGCCTGGTGGCTCCTTCCAGAATGGGTCGGGAATCTGAAACGTGAACTATATCGAAGGTTTTCGCGATCCGGCGGTGGCTGCCCACTATCGGGACTCTCTGGCCCGTTTGGGGGCCGAATTGGCCCATGGCGGGAAGGATGCCTGTTTCATGGAGGTGTGCGGCAGTCACACCATGGCCATTGCCCGCTTCGGCATTCGTGGATTTCTGCCTTCCGGGGTACGGCTGGTCAGCGGACCTGGTTGTCCGGTCTGTGTGACCGACCCCGGTTACGTGGATGCCGCGATCTCTTTGGCCGAAGCGGGTCGGATCATCGTCACGTTTGGCGACATGATGCGGGTTCCCGGTTCCCGGTCCACTCTGGCTCAGGCGCGGGCCATGGGGTATGCCATCGAAAGCGTCTATTCTTCGGCCACGGCCATGGAACTGGCCCGTACCCATCCGGATCAGGAGGTGGTGTTTCTGGCGGTTGGCTTCGAGACCACCGTGGCACCGGTGGTGGCCATGCTGGATGGCGCCATTCGTCAAAGGATCGGCAATCTGTCGTTGTTGACGGCCTTCAAACGGGTGCCGCCGGTTCTGGATGCCCTGCTGGTCGATCCCGGGATCCGCATTGACGGGTTTCTCTGTCCGGCCCATGTCAGCGCCATCATCGGCGCGGATGCGTATCGTCCTTATGCCGCAACCCATGGCGTGGCCTGTGTGGTCTCCGGGTTTGAGCCGTTGGACATCCTGCAAGGGGTTGAGGGGTTGCTGCAACAGCGGGTGGCGGGCAGGGCGTTCGTGGACAATCAATACAATCGGGTGGTACGCCCGGGCGGCAATCCACAGGCTTTGGGTTTGATGGAGCGTTATCTGGAGCCGGTTGAGGTCTCCTGGCGTGGCCTGGGCGTCATTCCGGCGAGTGGTTTCAAGCTGCGTTCGCATCTGGCGGATTATGATGCCTGCATCCGTTTTGGCATCGACATCCCGTCAGGTCGTCCCAATCCGCGTTGTCTGTGCGGCGAGGTGTTGAAGGGCAAGATCATGCCATCGGAGTGTGGGTTGTTCGGGGTTGCCTGTACGCCGGAGAAGCCGCTTGGCCCGTGCATGGTGAGTTCCGAGGGGAGTTGTGCGGCAGAGTATCGTTTTGCATCCTTGAAGAGGCGCGATGAGTGAGGAACAGATTCTCTTGGCCCACGGTGGCGGGGGCAGGCTGTCGCAACGTCTGATCGCCGAGGAGATCCTGAGCCGTTTTGGCTCCGGGCCATTGGCAACGTTGCCGGATGCAGCCTCTTTGCAGCTCTCTGGCCGCAATGTGTGTTTCACCACCGATGGGTTTGTGGTGCAGCCGCTCTTTTTCCCGGGAGGGTGTATCGGGGATCTGGCTGTGCATGGCACGGTCAACGATCTGGCGGTGAGTGGTGCCCGTCCGCGTTGGCTCTCCTTGGCCATGATCCTGGAGGAAGGGTTGCCGGTGATGACGTTGCGGCGGGTGCTGGATGCGATACGTCTGGCAGCCGATCACGCGGATGTGGCTGTGGTGACCGGTGATACCAAGGTAGTGAAACGGGGCCAATGCGATGGCATCTACATCACCACCTCCGGGATCGGTGCAGCACTGCCCGGTTTTTCCCTGAGCATTGCGCAGATTCAGCCAGGGGACAAGGTGTTGGTCAGCGGTTGTCTGGGGGATCATGGTGCGGCGATCCTGGCTGCCCGGGAGGGGTTTCCGGCAGAACACTCCCCGAAAAGCGACTCCCGCCCGTTGCATCGTCTGGTGGAGGGGATGGCAGAGCTGGCTGCGGGGGTGCGTTTCATGCGTGACCCGACCCGGGGGGGATTGGCCACCATACTCAATGAGATGACTGCCGGACAACGTTTCGGCATGCGCATCCGGGCACGGGATCTGCCGTTTTCTCCGGCAGCTTCCGCCTTGGCAGAGATGATGGGGTTGGATCTGTTGCATGTGGCCTCCGAGGGGTGTCTGGTTTTGGTGTGTGCCGCCAGCGTGGCCGATGGGATTCTCGACATCTGGCACACCCTGCCGGAAGGTCGAGATGCCCGGGAGGTGGGGATCGTGACCGGGGAACATGGCGGACGGGTGATCCTGGAGAGTGCCATTGCCGGAGAACGGGTGGTGGATGTTCCCAGCGGCGAGTTGCTGCCGAGGATCTGCTGATGCATGAATTGAGCGTGGCCATGGCGCTGGTGGAACAGGTCCGGGAGTGCATGGAACGAGAAAAATTTGCATCGGTCCGGCAGGTTACCGTTTCTGTGGGGGCGTTGAGCGGGGTGGATGGTCGGGCGTTGGCATTCTGTTTCCCTTTGGCCATTGAGGGGACTCCGGTTGCCGGAGCGGAATTGATTGTGGAAGAGTTGCCGGTGCGTTTGCGCTGTATGGCTTGTGGTACGGAGTCCGAGGCTGTTGAGCCTTGTTTGTTGTATTGCGGTTCCTGCGCTTCCGGTCAGGTGGAGATCATCGCCGGAAATGATCTGATTCTGCGCTCCCTGGAGGTGACCTGATGTGCATGGATTGCGGTTGTGAGGTTGGCAACACCGGCAGGCACGGTCATGACCATACGCACCATCATGGTCATGGTCATGGTCATGACCATGACCATGACCCAGTCCAACTGCCTGGACGCACCATTTCGTTGGCCACCCGGGTGATGTCCCGCAACGATGAACAGGCTGCGCGCAATCGGCGCTGGTTGGATGAACGGGGCATTCGGGCGATCAATCTGATCTCGTCTCCGGGGGCGGGCAAGACCCTGCTTCTGGAGCGCACCCTGGAGCGATTGCAGGGACGGGTGGGGTGTGCCGTGATCGTCGGGGATCTCCAGACCGATCATGATGCGCAGCGTTTGCAGGGACGTGGAGCCGGGGTGGTGCAGATCGAAACCCGCAATGCCTGTCATCTGGATGCTGTCATGGTGGGAGAGCGGCTGCCGGAGTTGTTGTCGGACCACGGAAAGGAGCGACTGCTCATCATCGAGAATGTGGGGAATCTGGTCTGTCCAGCCGCTTTTGATCTGGGCGAGCATGTCAAGGTTGCTTTGCTTTCGGTGACCGAGGGTGAGGACAAGCCGGTCAAGTATCCGGTATTGTTTCAGCGTTCCCCGGTGGTGGTGGTGACCAAATGGGATCTTGTGCCGCATCTTGACTGGGATCGCTCCAGTTGTCGGGCGGCGATTCGTCAGGTGCGACCCGATGCCCGGATTTTCGAGTTGAGTGCGCGTACCGGCTTTGGACTGGAGGCTTGGATCGATTTTCTGGAGGATCTGGTGACCTGAGATGCGTGCAACTCCGACCAAAAGCGATTTCCCCTTTCTGGAGTGGGATACCAGCGTATGTGAAAAGGGGTTGCGCACCACCGAGATGTCTGACCGGGGTTGGTGGTTCATTCGCACCCGCTGGAATGCTGCCGGTTTGTGTTTTCTGGGGGCGTTGTGGGCGCTGTTGCCGCCTTTGCAGGACACCCCCCGTTTTGTGGTCGATTACCGATTTTTCTTGGTGGTGGGTGTGCTGTTGGCTCTCAGCAACATCATGTATGCGCGCATGGCCAAAAACCTGATCACGGAACAACCTTCCAAGCGGCGGTTGTGTCGGTTTTTGAGCTTTCAGGTGTTGACCGACTATGTCAATCTTTCGATCCTCACCTATGGGCTTGGGGGGGTGGAGACGCCGATCCTGATTCTGTTTCTGCCCCATATCATTCTTCTGACTCTTTTTTTTTCCCGTTCTTACAGTTTTGTCATGACCTGGGTCGGGATCTTTTTTGCCAGTTTGCCGATTCTGCTGGAGTACATGGGATGGGTGCCGACCATCTCGATTTTTGATAACACCATGAAGGTGATGGGGATCAGTTCCAGTCTGGTGGTCACGGCCAGTTACATTCTGGGCATTTCGGCGGCCTTTTTGATCTGCTGGTATCTGGTGGGGGACATCACGGCCATTTTGTTGATGCGCGAACGCCAACTGGAAGAGGCGTTTCATCGTTTGCAGCTCCTTGACCAGGAGAAGTCGCAGATCACGCTGCGGGCCACCCATGAACTCAAGGCCCCTTTTGCCGCCATCAAGAGTTATGTCTACACCCTGCGTGACGGTTATTGCGGTCCTTTGCCCGACAAGGCCAAACAGGTGGTGGAGCGCATCGGGGAACGGTGCGATCTGTTGATGGAAAAGATCGCAGACATCATCCATCTGAGCAACCTGCGCACCCTTTCTCCGTCTAATGTCGGTCTGACGGAAACCGATCTGATGTCCATACTCGTCAAGGAGGTGGAGGATGCCCGGCTGATCGGTCAACCCAAAGGGATCGAGGTCACCTTTCTTTCCAGGAAGGCCCCCTGTTACATGATGGCTTCCAGGGAGCACCTGAGCACCATGATTTCCAATCTGTTGCGCAATGCCGTGAACTATTCCCATCCGGGTGGAACGGTCGATGTCACGCTGAATCGCGCGGCGGACAAGGTGACATTGCATATCGTGGATCACGGCATCGGCATTCCCGAGGATCACCTCGACAAGATATTCGAGGAGCATTTTCGTTCCAATAATGCCGTGCGTTTCAATCCCAACAGCAGCGGCATGGGATTGGCTCTGGTCCGGGAGATCATCCGGCTGCATGGTGGTGAGATCCATGTGACCAGTCAATTGGGTGCCGGTTCCCGTTTCAGCGTCACGCTCACCCGTTTAACGTACCAACCAAAGTCAGGAGACGACCATGGCAAGAATTCTGATTATCGATGACGACCAGGATATCACCGACAATCTGAGCATGATCCTGGAGAGTACCGGACATGAGGTGGCGATCAAGGGGGATACCAGTCATCTGTTGGATGAGGTGCGCGCCTTTCATCCAGACCTGATCATTTTGGACATCATGATGCCCGAAGATTCCCAGGCCGGATTCAAGGCGGCCCGGTTGCTCAATCAGGACGCAGAGGTGGGACGGATTCCGGTATTGATTCTCTCTGCGGTCAATCAGCGCAGCAATCTTTCCTTCGGTTTTTCGGAGAGCGATATCAGTAGCGATTTCATGCCGGTGGAGGCGTTCATTGAAAAGCCGGTGGAGCCGCGCGTTCTGATCCAGAAGATCGATCAACTGCTGTTTCGTTCATGATGGTTGATCATGATTGCGGTGCAAGCGGCTTCCGGGGCGTTTTTTTCTTCCCCGGCAGCCGCGTGACTGGGGTGGTTTGGCCTGCGTGCATCACAGCAGACGGGTTTCGATATCGGCGCGCGACTGTTTCGGGGCGAGCAGCTCGATGAAATCGATGACATAGCGTGCCGGATGCGACCCTTTTTTGATGCCGACGCGGGTGGTGTGCATGCCGAACAACCCTCCGGTGCTGATGGCCTCAACTCCCTTGTCCCGGATGGGATCGTAGGCGATTTCCGCGACTATGCCGACACCCAGGCCCAACTCCACATAGGTCTTGATCACATCCGCATCGATGGCCTCCAGAACGATATTAGGGGTCAAGCCGTTCTCCTGAAAGGCCAGATCGATCTTGGCGCGTCCTGCAAAGCCGCGATCATAGGTGATCAGGGGATAGCAGGAGAGCATGTCAAGTCGCAGCGGGGAGGTGCGCGTCAAAGGATGGCCGACCGCCGTGATCACCAGATGTTGCCACTCCATGCAGGGCAGACTCAACAGCTCTTTGTTTTCTGCGATCCATTCCGTGGCAATGCCCAGATTGGCCTGTCCGGAGGCGACCAGTTCAACCACATGGGATGGACTGCCCTGATGCAACCGCAGACGAACATTGGGATACTTCTGCATGAAGGCTGGAATGACCCGGGGCAGGGTGTAACGGGCCTGGGAATGGGTGGTGGCGATGGTCAGACTGCCCCGACTTTCGGTGCTGAACTCCCGACCCACCATGCGCAGGTTTTCCGTGTCATGCAGGATCCTTTTGGCGATTTCCAGAATCAGTTGTCCGGACTCCGTGACCCCGACCAACCGTTTGCCATTGCGCACGAACACCTCAACCCCGAGTTCTTCTTCCAGCAGTTGAATCTGGCGGGAGACTCCGGATTGGGACGTGTGCAACCGTTCCGAGGCTGCTGTGACATTCAGTCCGCGTCGGGCAACTTCGCAAAGGTATTTGAGTTGATGGAATTTCACATTATTTTCCAGTTGTTTGTGTGCATAGGGTATCGTGAAACATGTTTATATAATGGTTCTATGTTGTTATTATCATATTTTGGTTCGGTTGGCACTGCAAGTCCATTTTTGTGCAGTGCAAAAAAACCGGGTGGGCGCTGTGATTTGTTAAGCAGGTTTCCTGGATCTGTGTTATTTTGAGTGTTTCATTTCATTGCATGGGAAGGAATGGTGCTGCATGACGACCAGGCCGGGAACGGTTGCCGCGATAGGGAATGGATTGTTCCGGGCATCTGGAGTCACCCTGAGTATCCGTCGCATGCTGGTGGGATTGGGGGTGTTGAGCGTCACAGCCATGCTGTTGTTGACCACCGTGGCTTGGCTCTCCAACCAGCGACTGGCAAGCTATCAAGAAGAGCTGCTGGAAGAGGCCTTTCCGGTCAGCGAGGCCGTGCGCGGCATTGTGGTGGTTGTGATGCGTCTGGCGGATCGACGGCACCAGCCGGTCAATCCGGAGATTCCGGTTGACTCTGGCCGGTTGTTTTCTCGTGCATCGTTGGAAGCGGAGTTCCAGGCCGAGCGGCACGTTCTGGATAAACTGCTGGAGCGGTTTCCGGCCTCCCGGGAGACTCTTGGTGAACTGGATCGGGATTTCGGACAACTGTTGCGTGCCGATGACGAGTTGTCGATCCGGCAAGGTCGTTGGCAGGAGTTGGTGGCCACCTTGACGATCCGCATCGGTCAACTGGAGCACGAGGCCGGGGAGATGATTCGCAACGCAGAGGCTTTGGCTGGCAAGGCGCGTCTGGAGACCCAGAGGGCCAGGCGGCGTTTGAAGCCGTTATTGACTCAGGAGCCGTGGGACGATCAGACCCGGCGTTTGATTCAGGAGAGTTGGATCGCTGCTCTTCCGGATGTGCGCGAGGCCACGGATACGATCCGCCATGCCAGTCTGACCCTGGCATTGTTGAGTCGACAGTTGATCATGGAGCGCGCGCAGGATCAACTGATCAGCATTCGGGCCAACGGCATGGATCAGGCGTTTGGGGTGATGCGTGCTGCTTTGGCCCAATTGCAGAAGTCGGTTCATGCCGATTCCGAATGGGAACCGTTATTTCAGGAGTTGCAGCTCCATTTTTCGCGGATCCCGCCTTTGCTGACCGAAGGACCGGATGCGTTGTACGCTTTGTTGCAGATGCTCTTTGAAGAGCATGCTGCCTGGCGTGTGGCACGTGGTCGCATGGATCTGGCGGCAGCCCAGGTGTTGCGCGACGTGGAACGGCTCTCCTCCCCTGCCGGATTGCTGCGCGGTGAGATTGCTGCCGATGCCCGGCAGGTGGTGGAGAAGAATCATGTCACACTGATTCAGGTCACTCTTCTGGCCCCTTTGCTTCTGGCCGGATCGATTCTGTGGTTTCTGCGGTGGCTGGTGGGACGTTCGCGACAAATCGTCCACGCCTTGCAGGGGTGCGCCGAAGGGGATTATACCCGGCGCGTGACTCTGCTGGGCAATGGCGATCAGTTGGATGAGATCGGATCCATGGTCAACATGTTGGCCAGCAATCTGGATCGGCTTGAGAATGCGGACATTCGCGGCATCATGTCCCGGATCGCGCTCAACGCCTTGCTGGAGACCTCCTTGATTCCGATGTCCCGGCAGGCTTATCTGCTGACGGCGTTGCGGATCATCCGCACCATTCCCTGGCTCAAGGTTTGGAACAACGATGTGGCGTTGTTTCTGGTTGATCCAGAGCAGGGCGGTCTGCATCTGGCGGCCCAGATCGGTTTTTCCGAGGATGAGCAGCGTGCCTGCGCGGTGGTTCCTGCCGGGCACTGTTTGTGTGGTGCGGCCTTGCAGACGCGACAGATCCTTTTTGCCGGTGATGACGATCCGCGTCATGTGGTCACCCATTCCGAAGCCCGGAGGCATCGTCACTATTGCGTGCCGATTTTTTCTTCCGAGCGTCCGTTGGGGGTGTTGCTGTTGCGGCTCCATGCCGATCATGCGCGCAATCCGGATGAGATCGCCCTGCTTGCCACCATTGCCAACACCCTGGCTGGAGTCATCGAGCGCAAACGGATGGAAGAGGAACTCCAGCGTCTGGTCCATCACGATGCCTTGACCGGTTTGCCCAACCGCATGTTGTTTCTGGAGCATGCCCGGCAACTGCTGGCCACGGCACAGCGCACCCGGGAAAGCTTTTCAGTGTTGATGCTGGATCTGGATCGATTCAAACAGGTCAATGACACCTTGGGCCATGCTGCCGGTGATCAGTTGCTCATTCAGGTGACGCAACGCCTCCGTCACACCTTGCGTGGGTCAGATCTGCTCGCCCGGTTGGGTGGAGACGAGTTCGCACTGTTGATCTGTGAACAGCACAATCCACTCAATATCGCCATTGTGGCGGAAAAGATCGTCCATGCCCTGGTGGAACCGTTTGTGATCCTGGATACCCGCTGTTCCATTGGCGTGAGCATCGGCATTGCCTTTTACCCGGAGCATGGTGCAAGCGTTGATGTTTTGCTGGAGAGGGCCGATCAGGCCATGTACTGGGTCAAGCAGAACGGACGCAACGGTTTTGGTTTTGCCCGTCCAGTGCAGGTGATGGAGGATCCAAATACAACAGAATAATTTTGTTAAAATCATGCATTTCAGCACTGGTGGAGATTATATAATATTTTTATATTATTATCATTTATTTTTTGGGTTTGCTATCATGCACCGCACAATCTGTGCATCAACTCCGACATGTTCTGGTTGGGGATGTGGTGCGCATTCAGACTTCCACGTGCATGAAGGAGAGCGAACAATGACGAATGTGACGGTGCATGGCCAGGTTTATCCATTGAGTATGAATGGTTTTTTGCAAAATCCTCGCGATTGGTGCCCGGAGGTTGGGTTGGAGATTGCCCGGCGTGAGCGGTTGGAGATGACCGAGGAGCATTGGGCGGTGATCGACATTCTGCGCGAATACCATCTCAACAATCACGTGGTGCCGATGATCCGGGATCTGCTCAAGAAGGTGGGCGAGCGGTTGGGAAAAGAGCGGGCCAATATCCGTTATCTGTATACGTTGTATCCGTGCGGACCGTTCATGCAGGCCCTGAAGATCGCCGGACTGCCCATGCCGTGTCGTTGCGACTGATGCTCGGATGAGGCGGATGACCCCTGGTGCGGTGGCCAAAAGCCGCACCAGGGGGATCAGGCTTGAGCGTTCATGATTGTCGGGGCCTGGTGCCGTTTGGACACGATCAGAGGGGCACGCGGGCTAAGGGATGACGCAACTCCTGATGGAGCCGTTTCAGGAATGAGCTTAAGGTCTCCATATACAACGGATCATCGATCAGAAAGGCGTCGTGGCCATGTTTGGAGCGGAACTGCTCAAAGGTGACGGTCTTCTGATGCCAGTTGAGCAGTTTGACCAGTTCTTTGGAGCGTGAGGTGTCGAAACGCCAGTCGGTATCGAAACTGATCACCAACAGGCGGGCCGTGATCTGTTGAATCCGTTTGGCAGCGGTCTCCGGATCCGGGAAGGGATCGAAGTAGTCCATGGCCTTGGTGATGTAGAGGTAGGTGTTGGCGTCAAACCGGTTCACAAAGGAGGAGCCTTGGTAGTGCAGATAGCTCTCCACGGCAAAGTCCCGTTCAAAACCAAAGGAGAGTTCCCGTCGATCCTGGAGTTTGCGTCCGAACTTTTCATGCAATCCTTTTTCTGACAAATAGGTGATGTGGGCCACCATGCGGGCCAACGCCAGGCCGTTGACCGGTCTGGGTACATCCTCTCCGTAATAATCACCGCCATTGAAGTGTGGGTCCACCATGATGGCCTGGCGTGCCACGGCGTTGAAGGCGATGTTCTGGGCCGACAGGCGGGGCGTGGAGGCGATGATGAGGGCAGAACGGAGTGCATCCGGATAGTCCAACGCCCATTGCAATGCGATCATGCCGCCCATGGAGCCGCCTGCCACGGCCAACAGTTGCGTGATGCCGAGATGATCGATCAACGCTTTTTGCAACCGGGCCATGTCCGCGATGGTGATCATGGGAAACTGCAAACCAAAGGGGCGTCCGGTCTCCGGATGGATGCTCGAAGGACCGGTGGTGCCGTCGCATCCACCAAGGTTGTTGCTGCATATAATGAAAAGACGATCCGTGTCAAACGGCTTGCCTGGACCGATATAGTTGTCCCACCAGCCGGATTTGCGATCCTCCTCGCTGTGGCGTCCGGCAGCATGGGCATTGCCGGAGAGGGCGTGACAGATCAACACGGCATTGCTTTTGTCAGCGTTCAGTTGGCCATAGGTCTCGTAGGCAACCCGCACCGGGGCCAGAGCTGCCCCGCAATCCAGATGCAAGGCCGTGGTGTCGTCTGTGAACAGCTCCACATATTGGGTTTGGACAATCCCGACAGAGCGGGGTGCGGATGATGGTTCGGTCGTGTTCATTGGATTTCTTGAAAGGTCGTGGCAAAGCCTGAATGGGCATGGACGGCCCATTGTACGGACTTTTCCGTCTGCAAGGGAAGGGGGATCGGATTGCAGCAGCCTGACTTTCTTGAGGGTGGAGGAAGAAAAAAATGTCTGGTTGGGCTTTTTGACCGGGTTGTCAGGGAAATGTCAGGCAGGCAGGCTACACTGAGGGCGAACCACCGAAGAACAGACAGCCGGATTCCATTTTCCAAACGAGGAGTGAAGGAGTCGTCCAATGAGCCGTTTCCGCCGTATTCCTGCACGGATTGCCTGGGTTTTGATCGTTTTCGTGCCTTTTGTGGCCACAGGGGTTGCTGCCATGGAGCAGTACTCGTTATCGACAGGACAGACGGTTTATGTGCCGGTCTACTCATCGTTGTTGCATGGCAACCTCAATGAACTGGGTCAGCCGGAACGGGTGTTGCTCTCCTCCATGTTGAGTGTGCGCAGCACGGATCCGGTCTATCCCATGATCATCAAATCCGTGGAATATTATAACTCTGTCGGGCAACTGCTGCGCCAATATCTGCCCGGTCCGGTTGTCTTGCAACCTTTGGCCACGGCGGATTTTTTTGTCGAGAATCGGGAAAAACACGGGGGCACCGGTGCCAACTTCATGGTGGTGTGGCACTCCGATCAGCCCATCAATCAGCCGATCATGGAAACAGTCCAGGTCTATCATTGGGGTACGCAGGCGCAGGCGTTTGCCAGTCGTGGACAGGTCGTCCATGTCCAGAAACCGGCGACCAGTCCGTGATTGTGTTCAACGTTGGATTCATTCTGAGTTGAGTGCGTCCGCTTGTTTACGGAGAGATGTGCATGGTCACGGTGATCTGTTGGTTTTTGGAACGGCTGAAGGAGGCGGGACGGGACTTCCTGCCGGTGATTGTCGTGGTGGCCGTGTTTCAATACGCGGTCATCGGTCAACCCATACCCGATGTGCAGGAGATTCTGGTTGGAGCTGTCCTGGTGTTGATCGGGCTGGCGCTGTTTGTCGAGGGATTGAAGATCGGACTGTTCCCGATTGGCGAGTCCATGGCGTACAACTTTGCCAAGAGGAACAGCCTCTTCTGGTTGTTGACTTTTTCGTTCGGTCTGGGTTTTTCGACCACCGTGGCCGAACCGGCTTTGATTGCCGTGGCCGATGAGGCTGCGCGCGTGGCCAGTGGGGCCGGTCTTCTCCCCCCGGGGGGAGAAAAGGGCATGGAAGAGTATGCCTTTGGCATGCGCATTTCGGTGGCACTGTCGGTGGGATTTGCCATTGCCATGGGTGCCTTGCGCATCATCAAGGGGTGGCCGGTCCAATACCTGATCATCGGTGGCTATGTGGTTGTGATGATGGAGACCTTGATGGCGCCAAGGGAGATCATTGGCATTGCTTATGACTCTGGAGGGATCACCACCTCGACCATTACCGTTCCTCTGGTGACCGCCTTGGGGATCGGTCTGGCCAGCTCGATTCGGGGACGCAACCCGATGATCGATGGCTTTGGCCTGATTGCATTCGCCTCACTGACGCCCATGATTTTTGTAATGGCATACGGGGTCATGGTTTTTGGGATCAAATAGGGGTTGGGTATGGACAAAACTCTGGAATTGATGCAGGACACCTTTCTGGATACCATCATCGACATTGCACCCATTGTGGTGTTGATCGTCTTTTTCCAGTTGTTCGTTTTGCGTCATGCGTTGCCCCATCCCAAACGGTTGGCCTTGGGGGTGTTGTTTGTGTTGATCGGCATCACCCTGTTTCTGGTTGGGCTGGAGAAGGCGCTTTTTCCCATTGGCAAGCTGATGGCCACCCAGCTTTCGGCACCGGAGTTTCTGTTCGGTTCCAAAGAGGTGCCGCCGGGCAGTGACTGGAGCGCTTATGGTTGGCTGTATCTGTTTGGTGCCCTGATCGGATTTGCCACGACCATCGCTGAACCGGCCTTGATTGCCGTAGCCTACAAGGCCCATCAGGTTTCACGGGGAACCATTCAGGAATTGCCGTTGCGGGTGGCTGTGGCCATTGGTGTGGCCATCGGTATTGCTTTGGGCTGTTTTCGTATCGTGACCGGCACCTCGCTGGCCATGTATATTGTCGTGGGGTATGTTTTCGTCGTGATTCAGACCTGGTTTGCCCCAAAATTTATTATTTCTTTGGCGTATGACTCCGGTGGTGTCACTACCTCCACGGTTACGGTGCCGTTGGTCACGGCCCTGGGGATTGGATTGTCGTCCACAGTGCCGGGTCGCAATCCGGCGATTGACGGATTTGGTTTGATTGCGTTCGCCAGTCTCTTTCCCATGATGACCGTGATGGGATATGCCCAACTGGCCACCTGGCAGCAACAGAGACAACAAAGAGATCACTCATAGGATGCGGGAGAATCGTTCCATGGAATTCAATCTGGTCCTCTGCATGGTGAAGACAGAACTGACGGATCGCATCATTCGTGCGGCCAAGGCTGCCGGGGCGACCGGCTCTACGGTGATTCCCGCGCAGGGCACCGGTATCCACGAGGCCAAGACCTTTTTTGGTCTGGATCTCAACATGCAAACCGACGTGATCGTTTTTTTTCTGGAGGCCGGTTTGGCAGACCATATCCTGGATGTCATCCATCAGACCGGACAATTGGATCGCCATGGCACAGGGATTGCCATGAACCTGCCGGTGATTCGGGCTGTGGGGATCGAACCGCAGTTGGCCCATTTCCAGCGGATTGCTCGACATCCCAGTGTCATGGAGAAACAGACCTCCTCCAAATGAGACCTTTCCGATGCGTGTGCTGCTGATCGAAGACAATCCGCAACTGTGCGCAACGATCCGTCAGCATCTGACGGGTGAAGGGTTTGTCGTCGATGTGGTGCAGGATGGAGCCAGTGGCGAAGCGTTGGGGTATGATCCCCTGTATGCCCTGGCCATCCTGGATCTGGGACTGCCGGGATATTCGGGATTGCAGATCCTGGCCAACTGGCGGCGTGCCCGCAACCCCTTGCCCGTCATCATCCTGACGGCGCGCAACTCCTGGAAAGAGCGTGTTGCAGGGATCGATGCCGGGGCCGATGATTATCTGGGAAAACCCTTCCACCTGGAGGAGTTGACCAGTCGTCTGCGTGCTCTGCTGCGTCGCAGCCATACCAAAACCCAACAAGGCCATTTGCATGTCGGTCCGTTGACTCTCGATGAATCCCGTCGTCAGGTTTTTTTGGGACCGGATCAGACCATTTCGCTGTCGGCCATGGAGTTCAAGTTGCTGCGCTGTCTTTTATTGCATCAACAGCAGGTTCTTTCCAAAGAGACCTTGTACATGCATCTGTATGCCGAAGATGCCGAGCCGGATCTGGCCATTATTGAGACCCACGTGATGCGTTTGCGCAAGAAGATCGGAGAGGAGTGGATTCGTACGCTTCGGGGGCAAGGCTATCAGTTGCACGTACCGGAGCCTGGCCCATGAAATCGGTGGCCAGCCAACTTCGGGTTGGTTTGTCGGCGCTTTTGTTTGCGATTTTTTTGATTCTGTTTGCCGTTCACGACCGTCTGTTGCACGGGTTGGCCGACGCCATGAGCTGGCGGGAGATCGCACGGCAGGCAGATCACATGCGTATGCTGTTGGTCAGTGGTATGCACGGGGATCGGCTGCCGGACAATCCCTGTCTGGAGCAACCGGGATCGGGTTTGTATTGCCAATGGGAGTGGCGCGCTGCCCAATCCGAGGTCAGACGTTTTCTCTCTCCCTCCTTGGGTGGAGAATCGCTCCTGCTGCCGAAGTTGGTTCAGGGTGGGCGGATGGAGTGGAAACGTCAGGAACCCGGAGGTGGGGAGATGTGGGTGGTGGTGATCTCCTCTGTGTTGCCACGCGGTGAACTGATCGTTGCCGTTGGACAAGCTCATGCATTGCACAAGTCCGTGCTGCGCAGTTGGCGTTTTATTAATCTTTTATTTGCATCTCTTTTATTGTTGATGATTGCGGCCCTGGTCTGGTGGTATATCAATCAGGCGTTTGAGTGTTTTTCGCAGTTGCATCAGGAGTTGGCCCGTTGGCAAGAGGGGGGTGGCAGTCGGCGTCTGCCCGAAGGACCGGCAGAGACGCAACCTATGATGGCGCTGATCGAACGTCAAATGCATGCCGAGGAGCGGTATGGGCGCAAGGTGCGGCGTACCTTGTCCCATGTGGGTCATACCTTGCGCATTCCGGTAACGGTGTTGTTGCATCTGGCCGCATCCCCGAAGCTGCGGGAGTTGCCCGCGATTCAAGAGGTGTTGACCGAGCAGACCGGGTTGATGGAACGGCTGATCGAACGTCATCTGCGGCGTGCAGCCCTGATGGGTCGTTCGGCAGCAGGGGAGTGGTTCTGTCTGGGGGAGGAACTCCCGGCCATGGTGCGTGCTTTGGATCTGATGTATTTCGACAAGGAGTTGGAGATTGTCATGCAGGTTCCTGAGGCGTTGCGTTGTCCGGGCAACCGGGATGATTTTTTGGAACTGATCGGTACGCTCGCCGATAACGCCTGCAAGTGGGCGCGCTCCAGGGTGCTCCTGTCGGCAGGGAACGAGGGTGGTTTCTGGTTGACCATTGAAGATGACGGTCCCGGGGTGGATGAGAACCAACTGGCGATACTGCGGCAGTGGAGCGGAAAACGTCTGGATGAGAGTCGCATCGGCACAGGCATGGGATTGATCATTGCCCGGGATATCGTCACCTTTTATGAAGGGGAGATCACCCTGGGGCGTTCTTCGGAGTTGGGCGGTTTCCTGGTCAGCGTTCATCTGGCGTAAGGTTGGACGGTTGGGTGGTTCAGGGATGCTTTAGTAATAGGCATGGAAGTTGCTTCCAGGTTTGCAGGGATTTTCCGGTCTGGCCCCGTCGGGTCATCGCGGAGACTTGGGAGCGAGGAATATCATGTCATTCTTAAATCGATTCAAGGGTTTCAACGATATCGTCATGGCTGCGGGCATCATCGTGGTGTTGGCGGTGATGATCATCCCTGTGCCATCCTGGATATTGGATATATTATTGTCCGTCAATATATCGCTCGGGATCGTCATCCTTCTGACAACGGTGTATGTGCATCGGCCATTGGATTTCTCTTCGTTTCCCAGCATCCTGCTCATCACGACCATGTTCCGGTTGGCGCTGAATATCGCCACCACCCGTCTGATTCTGCTCCATGGCGCAGAGGGCGAAGGGGCGGCGGGTGAGGTGATCCGGTCGTTTGGTCAGTTTGTGGTGGGGGGCAATCCGGTTGTCGGTATGATCATCTTCGGCATTCTGGTGATCATCAACTTTGTGGTCATCACCAAAGGTGCGGGACGTATCGCCGAAGTGGCGGCCCGCTTCACCTTGGACAAAATGCCCGGCAAACAGATGGCCATTGATGCGGATCTCAATTCGGGGTTGATCTCCGAAGGCGAGGCCAAGACCCGGCGGCGCGAGATCGAACAAGAGTCCGAGTTCTTCGGGGCCATGGACGGTGCTTCGAAATTTGTGCGCGGAGATGCCATTGCCGGCATCATCATCACCTTCATCAATATTATCGGTGGTTTCATCATTGGTGTCGGGCAGCATGGCCTGTCGGCTGCCGATTCGGCCAATATTTATACCATCCTGACCGTAGGTGATGGTCTGGTTGCCCAGATCCCGGCTCTGGTCATCTCCACGGCAGCAGGTTTTCTGGTCACACGCGCCTCATCGGATGAGAATCTCGGTGAGCATGTTGGTGGTCAACTCACGGCCCAACCCCGCGTGATTCTGTTGAGTGCGGCTGTGCTTGGTCTCTTTGCATTGCTGCCTGGCATGCCGACGGTTCCATTTGCCATTCTGGCCATGTTGTTGGGTGGTTGGTCCTACTTCCTCTTCAAGCGGTTGGAAAAGGCGGAATTGATGACCGCCCGCAAAGAGACCATCCGTGCCCAGAGCGAGGCCATGGTGGAAGAGCCGATTGAGAATTATCTGGCTCTGGATCTGCTGCGTCTGGATGTGGGGTATGGCCTGATCTCTCTGGTGGATGAGAGTCAACAAGGGACGCTGTTGGAAAAGATCCGGGCGATTCGCAAGCAGTTTGCCTCGGATATGGGCTTTGTGGTGCCGCCGATTCATATCAAGGATAATCTCCAGTTCCGGCCCGGGGAGTATGCCTTCATGATTCGTGGCGTGGAAGTGGGACGCGGAGAGTTGAAACCGTCGCAATATCTGGCCATGGAAGGAGGGGCGGTGACCGGACGGATCGATGGGATCCCGACTGTGGAACCGGCTTTTGGACTGCCAGCCTTGTGGATTGCCGCCAATGATCGCGAGCGGGCGGAAATGATGGGCTATACGGTGGTTGATCCTGCTACGGTGCTGGCCACCCATATCACGGAGTTGGTCCATACCCATGCCCATGAGATGCTGAATCGCCAAGAGGTCCAGAATCTGCTTGATTTGACGGCCAAAACCCAACCCAAGTTGGTCGAGGAGTTGATTCCGCATATCATCACTTTGGGAACCTTGCAGAAGGTGTTGCAGGGGCTGTTGCGCGAACGGGTTTCGGTGCGCGACATGAGCACGATTTTAGAGACCATTTCCGATTATGCCCGGGTGGTCAAACAGCCGTCGCAACTGGTGGAGTTGACCCGTCAGGCCTTGGCGCGTTCTCTGGTCACCCGGTATCTCGATGATGAAGGCCGTTTGATGGCGTTGATTCTGGGAGCGGATGCCGAGAATCTGGTCAATGAGGCGATTGTGGATGGCGAGTATGGTTCCTATCTGTCATTGGCACCCCGTGCTGCCAGCCTGTTGTTGACGCGCATCCGGGAGTCTGTGGATCGGGTGGCCTCGCAGGTGCAGCAGCCGGTGATCATCACCGGGGCGCGGGCGCGTCCGTTCTTCAAACAGGCATCGGAGTCCACCTTGCCGCATCTGGCGGTGCTGTCGCAAAACGAAATTCCCACGAACATTCCGGTACACTCGCTTGGAACAGTGACGCTTTCCTGAGTGCGTGACGACACAACAGTCAAGGAACTGACCGTAGCATGAACATATCTAAATTTCAGGCGCGTGACATGCGCGAGGCGCTCCAGATTGTCAAGGAGCAGTTAGGCCCCGATGCGGTGATTCTATCCACGCGGAGTATTCGTGAAAAAGGGCCAGGGGGATTGGCGCTGGGCAAAACCATGATCGAGGTGACGGCGTGTCCCAGTCCGTCAGCTCAAGGGGGGAGCGGGGCTGCGCGGGCCGAGCCTGGACGCTTTTCGGCAGTGGTGGATGATCCCATTGACCGGTCTGAACCCGAACTCCCGGCTTCACGTGGGGTGGACCCGCGTCGTGCGGAGCGTGCGGCAGCCCAACCTGCCGTGCGTGCCACGGGTCGCACGGCGGCTGCCACCCCGCCAGCCGAGCCGCCATTGCCCATGCCGATTGTGCCGACCATGGGTGAACTGCCTCCGGAATATCCGTTGGTGGGCGATGCCTCTGGATTGGACATGATGGGCAAGCGCCATTATGGGATGTTGTTGATGCATGGGGTGGAAGAGCCGATTGCCCGCAAGATTGCCATGATGGATCAGGTGGGCAAGGAGCGCGGTTTGGATGTGGCTTTTTCACGCACCTTGAAGTTCCGTGATCCGTTGGATGGCAAGTCGCGGGTGATTGTGCTGGTTGGTCCGACCGGTGTGGGCAAGACCACCACGTTGGCCAAGGTGGCGGCAGATCTGATTTTGAACCGTCAACGTTCCGTGGGCATGATCACGCTGGATACCTTCCGCGTGGGGGCTGTGGCGCAACTGGAGACCTATGCCAAACTTTTGCAGGTGCGGCTGGTGGTGGCCCGTACCTTGTCTGAAGTCAAGGCGGGTCTGCATTCGTTGAATCGCTGCGATTTCGTGCTGGTCGATACCGTGGGTTCCAGCCCGTACAATCGGCGTCAGGTGAACTCCACTGCCGGATTGTTGCCGATCATGGGCGATGACCGCGAGGTGATCCTGACCATGGCGGCCAATGTGCGTGAGACCGAACAACAGGCGATTTTCCGACGTTTTTCGGTGTTGAGGCCAACGGGTTTGATCTTTACCAAACTGGATGAGACGGTCACCTATGGTGGAATTTTGAATGTGGCGGTGCGGGCCGGATTGCCTTTGACCATGTATACCGATGGACAACGGGTGCCAGAAAATCTGGGTTGGATGTCGCCCAAGAGCATGGCACGCTGGTTTCTGGAAGAGCGTGACCTGGATGCTTGAACCGTGGATTCTTTCTGGAATGCGAATTGCATAAATTGAATCTGATACCAACTTTTTGATCCGTGCTGATCCAGCGCATTCCGGAAACGGGTTGTTGCGGTGGCGGGGGAGTCATGATTAAGGATCTGGACAATCAAGTCGCGACACTGAAGGAATTGGCCGAACGGCGCAAGGCTGGAGCGTTGTCGCGCGGGCCTTTGGCCAAGCCACCGGTCAACGAGGAGCTTTCCCAGCGTCGGGTGCCCCATACCATGGCCATCACCAGTGGCAAGGGAGGTGTGGGCAAGACCCTGGTGACGGTCAATCTGGCCATCCAGTATGCCCGTCAGGGGCTGAAAGTGTTGCTGATCGATGCTGATCTTGGATTGGCCAATATCGATGTGGTTTTGGGGATTCCCACACCGGATTACACCATACAGGATGTGCTCGAAGGTCGCCTGACCCTGGATGACGTGGCCATACCAGGACCGGAAGGGATCACCATTCTGCCGGCAGCTTCAGGGGTGGCCGGGCTTTCGGCTTTGACCGAGGAGCAGAAATTGGCCCTGATGGATCATATCGATCATTGGAATGCGGATTTTGATGTGGTGCTGGTGGATACCGGGGCCGGGATCTCTGAGAATGTGCGGTTTTTTGTTTTGGCCGTGGAGCGGATCATGGTGGTGGTCACGCCTGATCCCACCAGCATTACCGATGCCTATGCCCTGATGAAGGTGTTGTTCCTGAACCATCGCGCCTCGCATTTTGATCTGGTGGTCAATCAGGTCCGGGAAGAGAACGAGGCCAAGGATGTCTATCGCACTCTGTCACAGGTTGCGGACAAGTTTTTAAACATCGTCTTGAATTTTGTCGGATCGATTCCCGATGATGCTCTGCTTGCCCAGTCGGTGCGGCAGCAGAAACCGGTATTGATTGCGCATCCGGATGCTGTGGTGTCGAAATCATTCCAGAAACTGGCAGCCAATTTGATGCGGCTGTGGCGCGAGAAACGTCAGGAAGAAGGGCGCATGATCTTTTTCTGGCGACGTTTGTTGCAGGATACTCTGGGGCATTCCGGGTCGTGATCGTGAAGGAGGGGATCGTGTCCAAGAAGGTGGAGAGCGTCCGGGATCCGGCGGATAACGATCAGGGTCAAACCTGGGAAGGTTTGTCCCGGGATGAGGTGATCCTGAAATATGCCCCAATCGTCAAATATGTTGCCAGTCGGATTTCGATGAAGCTGCCGCAATCGGTGGATATCGATGATCTGATTCAGGTGGGCATTCTGGGGTTGATTGATGCAGTGTCCAAATTTGATCCCCATCGCGGGATCAAGTTTCAGACCTATGCCGAGTTTCGCGTACGCGGAGCGATTCTGGATGAGTTGCGTTCCATGGACTGGGTGCCGCGCGCTGTCCGTCAGTCTGCTGCCCAGATCCAGGAGACCTATCTGTTGCTGGAAGGGCAAAGCGGCAAATCTGTGGAGGATCAGGAGGTGGCAGCCCACCTGGGACTCTCCATGGATGAGTTCTATCGCAATCTGGATGCGGTGCGGGGTATTGCCATTCTGTCATTTGACGATCTGCGTCCCTCTCTGGATGAGGAGGAGTGGGATGTCATGGAGATGCTGGCCGATCCGGACATCGTGGATCCGGTGGAGAGCATCGGATTGAATCAATTGCGCTACTCATTGGCAGAGGCGATCACCGCCTTGCCGGAGAAAGAACGTTTGGTTGTCACGCTCTACTATTTTGAAGAGCTGACCATGAGTGAAATCGGGGAGGTGCTCGGCTTGACCGAGTCGCGTATCTCCCAACTGCACAGCAAGGCCGCGATGCGCATGCGGGCGCGGATGAAACGGGTATTGGGGCGAATCACGTGAATATTTGGAATCTCCTCGTTGTCGTTTGTTTCATAGCCCTTTATCTGGCCGTCTCGCTGGTTTTTCTGCAAGTGCAGAAGCTGCGGGAGGAGCTGAAGGCCAGCCGGGCTGAACCGGATGTCGAGCCGGTCGATACCACGGAGCAGGTCAATGCCATTCGTCGGGAGATCGCCAATCTGGAAGAGCGTCTGGAGACGGCCATTCGGGCCATTCCTGAGCAGATTCACAAGGATTTGCAAAAGGATTTGCAGGGCATTCAGGCGGATTTGCGTTTCATCACCCGTCCGACTCCGATGGGCATGACCATGGCAGTGGGACATGCCACCAAGATGTCGGAAAACAGCGGTGGGCCAGCCAGTATGGCCGATGCCTATCGCGAGGCCCGTTTGCTTCTGGCCAATGGAGTGGATGAGGATCGGGTGGTGGCGGAAACCGGTTTGGCGGTCGAAGAGGTGAGTTTGTTGAAACGGCTCCAACGCAGTCAGCAGGAGGAGCGCGAAGAGTGATTCCGGGAGTGGGTCGATGATTTTATCGGGCATCCCGCTTCCACCGGGAGACGCTGCCGCGCTCTCCTCTCAGCTTTATGCCTCTCCAGCCCCTCCCGAATTGATGGAGGGGCGTCTTCTGGCAGGTCGGATCGTACAGGTGGGTGCCGATGGTCAGGGGATCATCCGTTTTCCCAATGGCAGTGGTTTATCGTTTTCTGGTGGTCATTCCCTTCAGGTTGGTGAACAGGTGACGCTGGAAGTGACGCGGCTCGCTCCGGAGATCAGCGTTCGTGTCGTGGCCAGTGAATCGGGTGGGGCAGCGCTGTTGGCGCAGAATGCCGAACAGAGCGTTGCGCGTGCGCCAGAGCTGTTGAACCGACTGTTGGTGTTGTCCGGGCTGTCGCGTGGTGCCGCCACCACGGCGACCGGACGCGCACCCCTGATTCTGGCTGGACGGGAGACTTTGGATGCCGTGCTGCGTCAGGCTCTGCCCAATCTTTCCGGTGAGGAGTTGTTCAAGGGCGATCTTTCGGGTTTGACCCGTTTGCTGGAGGGGGGCAGTCGGCAAGAGGTGGTGAATGCCGTGCGTTTGGTGCGTCAGGCAGCGGATATCTTGCATCAGGAACAAAGCAGGGGGGGAGCGTCCACAATGGTGGCCTCTTCTGGAGCCGGGGCGGAGGGCAGCGAGGTGGCCGGGGCGCGTCATGCCATGCACCGTTTGGGCGATCTGTTGGCCTTGCAACAACTTCTGCCCCAGATGGTGCCGACACCAGAGGATGGTGCCGCCTTGTTGGGCTATCGGTTGTTCTGGTTGAATGAAGGCGGTCTGGGCGAAGTGGTATGGCGCAAGGAGCAGGAAAAGCGGCGCAAAGGCGGGCGGCGTGGTGAGGAGTCGGTGTTATCGGTGCTGCTCTCTTTGAACATGACGCGCCTGGGCATGGTGCAGGCCCGTTTGGTATTCGGGGAAGGGATGTTGGCCATTGGGATTGCCACTGGTGCCGAAGATGCACTGGCATTTTTGCGCGGGGAGGTGCGGGCATTGCGTGAGAATCTGTTGGCTGCCGGTTTGCCGTTGCGTGCCTTGGATCTCACCATGCTCGGGACAGGCGGGATGAAGGCTGAGCGGGCCAGATTCCTGGGGATGGGCGGCGGATTCCAGACCGAGGTGTGAAGACGGACTGGTCAAGAAGATCGAAAGCCAGAGCCTTCCGTTCTCTCTTGGGTCCAGAGAGTCGGAGGGGTGTCACCCGGTCTGGTGCCTGACCGGATCTGCGACGTATCTTGCTTCAAGAGCATGGAAGCCGATTCTTCCATGCTTCCTTTGGTGCAACCAATCCGGTTTGTTTTGGCGTATTGCAGGAGGGTCTCAGTTGTTGTCGGTTTTGGGGTGGCTTTGTACGACCAGCACCGGACAATGGGCCTTGCCGACCAGTTGGACCAGTTTGTTGATATGGAAGAGACGATCCAGCATCGAGCGGTCCCGGGGTTCGCACACGATCAGATCGTCGGAGCGTTGTCTGGCCACTTCCAGGGTGACTTCATCCATATCGCCGGACTGGATCAGACCCTCTGCTTCCACGCCTTGCAACTGGGCCATGGCCACCAGACGATTGACGGTCTGGTTGGCTTCGCGATTCTCCTCATCCCCCTTTTCCGTGACCAGGAGGACGGTCAAGGGGATGTTGGCACCTTTGGCCAGTTGAATGGCAGCCAGGGCTGCCTGATCCCCCTCGGTCTCTTCGTGATCCATCACCAACAGGACGCCGCTGCTCCAATAGGAGAACAAACGGGGCACCACCAGAACCGACCGTTCCAGTTTGTCCAGCAGGCGTGTGGTGGCTTCGCCGACATTGTGCTTGGCCAATCCGCGTCGTCCACGGCGTCCGATGATGATCAGCTGACTGTTGATTTCACGTGCAGCGGCCAGAATGCCCTGGGCCGGATCCTCGGTACGACGCAGCACAGGCACATGTTCGATATTCTGGGCCGTACAGAGAGCGCCCAAACCCTCCAGACTCAAGGTGGCATCCTGTTCTTCGACAATGGCGGCATCCGAACCCTCTTCCGCCAGCAACAGGCGTAACAGATGCAATCGGGATTGGTTCTGGGCTGCCAGTTCCATCCCCACCCGTTCGACGCCGGCTGAGAATTCCGAGCCGTCAGTGGCCAGGAGGATCACCTTGCAAGGTTCATTCACCGCGAAGTCGTTGTCAGTCATCTCTGTTTGCCTTGGATGCCAATGTTGGGTGTTGCGCTCCGCACTCGTTTGCTTTAGGTTCTGCATGTCTAAAAAGCAATGGGCGTTGAATTCAGAATCTTTAGAGTATCTGTTGCGCGGCGTGGTTTCAAGCCTTTCACAGATGATTTTGTGCCTTTGACCTGATTCATACAGAGAGTGTCGCTTTTTTTGTGATCTTAAGCAATGTTGAATCTTGACGTCCGCTCATCAGACCGGTTACACTGGAAAATACGTATCAACTACTATTGGAGGATGTGTGGACACATTCATGGTTGCGACTCTGGTTTGCCGTTGGACAGTGCAACGGTTCGTCTAAGATCATCCCATCTCCTTCGAACCCCTGCCTTCCAATCTGCTCCAGACTGACTTCCCGGGATACCTTCCAGGAAGAAATCGCATGCTTGCCATCTCAAGGGTTTGACTCTCCTGTGTACGCGAGCATCGGCTGATCCAATAAAAGCCAAATGAATTCAATTTGACCATGTGAGCCTGTTGACAATCGGGCTGGCCAGGGTTGCTGTCATGGTGCTGGGTTGACGGACTGCTCCCCCAGTCGTCATGCGCCATCGGTTGCCAGACGTTTGCAGAATGGGTGTTGTTTCGTCATCGTGAGGATGGTTGGAAAATTGTGCCTCCATTCTCCTCCATGAACCGCTTGGGAAGGATGTCAGAAGAGATGAGCATGATCGTGGTTGATGAACCGCAAGCCCCCATGGAAACCAGTCATGCCCCCATGTTTGTCGAGACCATTCGTCGTCTCAACAGAAAAGGGGCCACAGCCCAGCTTTCTCGCGTACTCGCCAAGCTGTTGCCGGGTGATATCGCTTTGGTCATCAGTTCTTCCGAAGATCTGGACGAGGCCAAAGAGATCTTCGATCAGATCGTGGCTCCGCAACTGGCGGGTGAAACTCTCAAAGAGCTGAGCGAAGACTTTCAGATTCACATCATATCGACCTGTGGTTTGGATCGGGCGGTTGCTATTCTTGAAAGCATGCCTCCTGATACTCGTGGCCATATTATTGGTCAGCTGAATCCTGAGATTGGTCAGCATCTGATGAATGCTTTGGACCGGGAGAGCCAAAAGGAGGTGCAGACTCTGCTGCAATACCTCCCGGATACGGCAGGCCATATCATGAACTCGCAGTTCTTTGCGGTTCAGGAGACTTGTACGGCCCGTGAAGCCCTGGATGCCGTGCGGGGATTGGATTACCACGAATTTGTTTTTTATGTGTATGTTCTGGACGAACACCAGCGTCTGACCGGGGTCAGCTCCTTGCGTCGCCTGCTGCTCAACCGTCCGGATCGTCTGGTGCGCGACATCATGGATGATCGGGTTCATACCGTCAACGTGGATACGCCCCAGACCGATGCGGCCAAACTGGTCACGGAGTTGGACATCATGGCCATTCCGGTGGTCAATGACCAGGGGGTGATGCGCGGGATCATCACCGTGGACGATTTGATCCATGTGATCCAGGATGCAGACACCCAGTCGATGATGAAATCGGTGGGTGCCGATGCCGAACACAAAATGAGCATCCTGTCCGAATCCATCGCCAGCGTGGCCAGAACCCGTTTGCCCTGGTTGGTTGCCCCCTTTCTGGGCGGGCTGTCCGCAGCGTGGATCCTGGGTATGTTTGAGGAGACCATGTCCAAGGTGATCCAGTTGAGTTTTTTCATGCCGATGATTTTTGGTATGGCTGGTAATGTCGGCAGTCAGACCGCCGTGGTGGCGGTACGTGGACTGGCCACTGGGATGATCAAGGTGAGCGATTATTTTGCCTTGTTGTTCAAGGAGACTCAGACCGGAGTTCTGATCGGGTTGTTCTATGGGTTGTGTTTGTCGGGATATGCCATGGTGGTCTTCAAAAGTACCACATTGGCCTTTGTGGTTGGCATCAGCATTTTGAGCAACATCACCTATGCTGGTGTGATTGCTTCCAGTCTGCCTTTGTTGTTGCAGAAGCTGGGGCATGATCCGGCGGTTGGCGGTGGTCCGTATGTGTTGACCACGGTCGATGTCCTGGGGGTGATCAACTATCTGTTGATTGCAACACTGGTATACGGGCTGTAGGCGAATCCCCGTTGATTTGGTTTCCATTGATTTGATTCCCATGAGGTTAACGCCATGGCCATGATGGTTTTGGATGACAATAAACCGGCAGCCCAGTCCCAATCGCAGACCACCAGAAACAATATTGCCGAGGCCATTGTGCGTTTGCATCGGCGTGGGGCCTCGACGCATTTGACACAACTGTTGAGCAAACTCAAACCGGCAGACATCGGTTCGGTTTTGAACGGCTTTCCCGAGCATCGCGCCCTGGAGATCTTTTCCAAGGTCGCGCCACCCGAACATGCGGCTCTGGTCATGACCGAGCTGGATGACGACCATCGGCGCTTTGTGATCTCCCAGACTCCGGTTGAAAAGATCGTCGAGATGTTGTTGACCTTGCCGGTCGAAGTGCGGGAGATGGCCTTTACCGGATTGGATCCCGAGATCTCCAAACGGTTGGAGGATGCCTTGAACCAGGCTTTGGAACCGGATGTCAGCAATGAATTGATCTCCTACAAACCGGGCACTGCCGGCAGTCTGATGGAGACCAATATCATTGCCATGTCGGATCAGACCACGGCTGGGGATGCCATATTGGCGGTGCAGGCGTTGTCCGAGCATGATTCGATTTTTTATCTTTATGTCCTGGATGACATGCAACGTCTGATCGGGGTGTGCTCTCTGCGCCGGTTGATTCTCGCCGATCCGAAAAAGACTTTGCGTGAGTTTACCACCACCCGTTTGATCAAGGTCCATGTCGATACTCCCCAAGGCATGGTGGCCAACATGATCACCCGCTACCGTTTGTTGGCCATTCCGGTGGTGGATGAGTTCGGGGTGTTGGTGGGGCAGATCACCATCGACAATCTGATTGAAATCATCCAGGAAGAAAATACGAATGCCATCTTGAAAATGGCCGGTATTGCCAGCACCAAGGATACCAATGTGCTGTCCCAATCCCCGTTTGCCATCTTCCGTACCCGTGTTCCGTGGCTGATCACCGCTTTTGTTGCATACTTGATGGTTTCAGCCATTCTGGAAGGGTTTGAGCATACCCTGGAGAAGGTGGTGCAGCTGGCCTTCTTCTTCCCGATTGTGATCGGCATGTCGGGCAATGCCGGAAGTCAGACCGGGGCCGTGGTGGTGCGCGGTCTGGCATTGGGCACCATCCACAATGCTCATTTCTTCAAATTGTTGTTCAAGGAGTTGGGAATCAACATTATTCAGGGAGGGGTGTATGGCGTTTGTCTGGCTGCCGCTTCCTATGGGATTTTCCATAATCATCTGTTGTCCATCACGCTCGGTATTGCCATGACCCTGAGTATCACCTTTTCTGCGGCCATTGCCATGTCGTTGCCGTTTTTCTTCAAACGGCTGGGGGCGGATCCGGCGGTGGCGGCTGGTCCTTTGGCTTTGGCCTTCATCGACATGGTCGGGTCGATCAACTATCTGACCGTGGCCTTTTTTGTCTTTGGTCTGTAAACCCGATCATGCCGCTCCCGGGGCATGGATGCAGGCCCCGGGAGTGCTCTTGATTCTTGAGGATCAATCCTCGTCAAACCATTTCAGCTTCTTGAAGACGAAGTAACTGACCACCATCAGCAGGAACAGTCCCAGACATTCAAACAAAAAACCGTAGGGCGCATTGGTTCCGGCCTGTCCTGGAATCCCTTCGATGTTGGTGCCCAACAGACTGGTGACAGCATTCATGGGCAAGAGAAAGGCGGTGAAGACTGCCACGATCTTCATGGTGCGGTTCATGCTGCGATCCATGCGCGCCATGATCTCATCCTGCAACAGAGCCGCATGTTCGCGACAGGCATTGATATCTTCAATGGCGCGATTGATGTGACTGTTGGCTTCGCGCAGTTGTCGTTTGCAGGGATCGGACAGCCAAAAGGCGCGATCACTGTATAATGAACTCAGTACTCCATGCTGGGGCACCAGAAAGCGGCGGGCGGTGATGATTCGATGGCGCATCACCGACAGTTCATGGTGGCTGTTGCCGGTGGTGGGGGAGAGCAGGATCTTGTCTTCCAGAAGATCCAGTTCATGATCGATCCGGCTGGTAAAGGGAGCCAGACGGATCATGATCCGATCCACCAGACGTGAGAAGAGTTCTCCAGTATCCCTTGGAATCTCTCCCTCTTTGATTTCATTGCGCACATCGTCGCAAGCCAGGATTTTGCGGGTTCGGATGGTGATAATCCTGGAGTTGTCCACCCAGATGTTGACACAGGTCAATTCGTCGTCGTTTTCGTCGCTGACACTTTGATTGACCGCGCGCAGGGCGATCAATGTGCCGGTATTGCTGAAAATCGACTGTGGACGATTGTCGTTGCTGAACAGCGTGTTGACCACCTCAGGCTCCAGGCCGCTTTCGGATTGCAGCCAGCGTCGGGTTTCGGCCCCGTCAGGGCGGCTGACCAGCCAATAGTAGCCGTTTTCCGGTTTCCAATTGCGGATTTCGTGCCAGCCGATGGCTTGGGCCTTGCCGGATTTGTCGATCTGGTAGGCATAGATTGTTCCGCCTGCGTCAGTGCTCATGTTGGGCCTCGTTCAGTCGATAAAGATGTGTGCGCTCAAGAAGTAGCTGGCAATACCGGAGACATCGATGATTGTGGTCAACATGGGACCGGTCAATGCCGTGGGATCGCCTCCTTTGCGTACCAGCAGCAAAGGCACGGTGGTGGCAATCATGCTGCTCAGCGTGATGGTGACCGTTGCGGCGACGGTGATCACTACCAGCAGATCGATATTCTGGAACATGAGAAAGGCGGTCAATCCTAACAGCAGCCCGGCCAGTAGACCCATCAGGCTTCCGGCCCCGACTTCGCGTACGAAAATTTTCCAGAAGGCATTGACCTTGATTTCTCCGGTGCGCAATCCCCGGATGACCACTGTGGCCGACTGGTTGCCGACATTCCCAGCCAAGGCCGTGACCACTGGCAGGAAATAGATCAGATAGATCATTTCCAGTACCTCTTTTTCAAAGTAATGATAGATGCCCACACCGGCCATGCCACCGACCAGAACCAACAACAGCCACGGAAGGCGGATGCGTATGATCGGCAACGAGGAGTCGGCAGAGATCTCATCGCTGTGTGCTCCGGCCATTTTCAACATGTCTTCGGTCACCTCTTCCTGGAACACGGGAAAAATGTCGTCCACGGTCACCAGGCCGACCATGACCTCCATTTCATCCACCACCGGGACCCCCAACAGCCGGTAGTGGCGCACCATCTCGACCACCTCATTCTGGGGGGTATGGGTGTAGGTCTTGACCACGCGGGGATTCATCATCTCCCGCAACGGTTTGTGGGGGTTGGCCAGCAGCAGTTGACGCAGTGAACTGACGCCGGTCAGCCGGCCTGATTCGTCCGTGACATAGAGATAAAAGACCATCTCATAGGTGGGCAGGGTGCGTACTGCGGCAATGGCTTCCGAGACCAGGGTCTCTTCCGGCAAGGCGAAAAATTGCGAGGTCATCATGCCCCCCGCGCTCTCCGGCGGATATTTCAGCAGGTTTTCAACCTCGGATTTGGTTTCTTGATCCAGTTGATTGAGGAGTGTATCCGCCAGTTCCTGGTCCAGATGGTTGAACAGGTCGGTGCGTTTGTCTGGTGCCAGACAGACAACGATAGGCACGATGGTTTCGGTGCGGAGGGAACGAATGATTTCGGTTTGCAGTGTGGCTTCCAGTTCTCCGATGACCCTGGCTTTCTGATCGTTGTCAGGGATGAGCAGAAAAAGCTCCACCACCTGTTCCTGGGGCAGCATCTCCAGGGCAGCGGCCAGATCGGCAGGATAGGCTTTGGCAAAGATGTTTTGCAGGGTGCGCGTTGCCTGTTTTGCATACAGAGTGGTAATGTTTTCGACCAGGATTTGCGCCTTTTCCAGATTTTGTGGCGGGCGCGTGTTGATGGATGTTGATGATAATTGCTGTGTTGACCCGTCGGCAGGGAGGTCAGAGGCGTTGATTTCCCCATTTGTCCGGCCCATCATGCGATCATCGATCATGTTGGCAGGGAGTTGCCGCATGGCGATGATGATGTGCAGTGGATTTTGTTTGGATTTATCCAGGCGTTCGGCAATCGGGGTCAGTTCATCTGCGGTCAACTCCTCCAGGATGGGTTGGATCTCGCGCATTTCTGCCAAAGAGACGATCTTGATTTGTTGTTCCAGGGTGAGGGTGCGCAAGACCCGTGCGGCCTTGGCGCGTGGCAGGAGGGTGAGAATCCGTGTGCTCTCCTCATCGCGCATCAGACGGAACAAAGCCGTCAGATCCTGTTCGGCACTTTTGGCGAGCAGGTTTTCCAGGTGGGGCAGCGATTGCTTGCGATACAGACGTGTGACCGTCTCCAGCATGACGCCGATGCGATCTTGGGCCATTATATGTTTCCTTAGAGGCTGTTTGGTGATTCCTGAGCCGAGTATGAATATCCAATTATTGAAAGAAAAGAGGGGGTCTGGGGGATTCATCCCCCAGGATTTTAATGTTTTAATGTTTTAAACCAAAACCATTTTGGAATGTGTAATTTGTTTTGTTGGGGCGTTGCCCCAAACCCCACCAAGGGCTTTGCCCTTGGATCCCACCAGGGGTCATAGGCCCCTGGACCCCCTTGACATCAACGACGTATCCCGAAATGGGTGCGGTTTAATATATGCGGGGTCAATCGGGTGTGCTGGACCAGCAGGCCGTGCCGTCACTGCCGCGCGCTCCTTTGGCCTGACCTTCCTTGCTGAAGGTCAAGGCACCGCATTTGGCATCTCCAGTCTGTTCTCCCTGGGGTTCGGCGGCGAGTATGAAACGGGTGTTGTCCGCAGACGGAATGATCAATCGATACCATCCATGCGGCGTCAGTACGCTGAGATCCTCGATATCAGTATAACCGAGTGCGGACAGGTCCGTTGTATAGGTGTTGTGTGTGGAGAAATGAATTTCTTGACGTTTGGCCAACTCCAGCAACCCTTCGCGTGCCTCGTTGCGTTGCTCTTCCAGCTTCTGTGTCTGGGCCAGGCGTTGGCTGTAGCGGTAATCATAATACCCGACGCTGGTAATCAGGATGGTCAGGACGGAACCGAGTGCGGTGATGAGGGGTATATTCATGGCTTTGGCCTGCCTTGAGATGCCGTTCTGTTGAATGATTTGGCACGACAGCGGTGCGTACCTGTTGTCCGATGGAGTATATGTTTGGCGATTGGATTGTGAATTGAGAAAGTCTGGACAGGATTTTGTTGTTTGAAACTTAATTGAAACATAATACACGATCCTCTATATTTTGTCAAGTTGTATGTATGATGAAATTTATAATCTATAGTTATCTGAGCAAGGAGAGATAAAATTTAAAATTGTTGATTGCCGGATTGTTTGATTGTGAGTGGTCCGTGAATTGCATGGGTCAGTTATCGTATCATGCTCAATGTCTTATTGTACTTGGAGTCCAGATGAGGACGGATGAATACCAATCCATTGATTCTTGGTTGGCATTTTGATGGCCACGGAGGCGGGGAGGCGGTCGAGTGGTCGCGGGTCAGCCCTCATGGGGTGAACGGGCTGGCACCGTACTGGTTGCATTTGAATCGGACCGCCCCGGGTGCCCTGGATTGGATCCGGCAGCGATCTGGTTTGGAGGCAGGTGCCATCCAGGTGTTGCTGGCAGAAGAGACCCGTCCCCGTTATGTGCGTTTTGGCAATGGGGCTGTGTTGCTGTTGCGAATCGTGAATGAAAATGCCGGGCATGATTTTCACGACATGGTGGCATTGCGTGTATGGGTGGACGGAACCGGGGTGATCAGTGTGCGCGGGCGGCGCATCCATTTCATCGATGGGGTGCGGCGTGCCCTGGAGAGCCGGGGCGGTCCTCACAGCCCGGCAGAGCTGTTGGTGACGCTGCTGGAGCATCTGACTGCCCGCATGGAGCCGATTCTGGAGAAGATGCGCCTGCAACTGGATGAGATGGAACATTACACCCTGACCGCGCATGAACCCTCGGAAACCCGCCGCAATGGCCCGCGTATCCGTCAACAGTTGGGGGATCTGCGCGTGGCTGCCGTGGCCTTGCGGCGTTATCTGGCACCGCAACGGGAGGCGATCATAAAATTGATGGGAGAGGAGTCCCCCTGGGTGGGTGCCGAGTTCAACCCCCGGTTGCAGGAGGTGGTGAACGAAACCACCCGGCATATGGAAGATCTGGATGAGATCCGTGACACTGCCGGGATCATTCAGGATTCGGTGGCCAATGCCATCAATGAGGGGTTGAACAATCTCGTGTTCAAATTGACCATGATGTCGGTCTTTTTCATGCCGCTTTCCTTTATTGTGGGTTGGTTTGGCAGCAATGTCAGTGGTTTGTATCTGAATGCCGACAGCCATTGGTTTCCCACCGAGCATGGATTCACCATGGAGGGATTGTTGTTGCTCGGGGTGGGGCTGTGCGAGTTGTGGCTCTTTCGGCGGTTTGGTTGGTTGTAGGCCGGGGATGGGGTGACTGGGAACATGAGCGATTCCAAAGAGGGGGGAGGGGAGAACGCCGGTGCGCGGGCTTTGTATCGGCGCAAGGCAGTGGCATTGCGCTATCAGCGTCAACAGGATACAGCCCCGCGCGTCACCGCTTCCGGGCGCGGTCTGATTGCCGAAACCATCATGAAAAAGGCACGTGATGCCGGGGTCACCATGATGGAAGATCCGGATCTGGTCGATCTGCTGGGCAAGATCCCGGTGGGTGAAACCATTCCGCCAACCCTGTACAAGGCCGTGGCTGAGGTGTTGGCCTATGTCTATCGCATGAACAAAAGCTTCCCGAATTGATTAAGGCATGCTAGAGTGCGGCTCTTGCGAAAAATCAATTCCGGGAGGCGGTGATGGCCAAAGAGAAGCGTTTCTTTCCCATGGGGTGTGATGCGATTGCGGGCGAGTTGCATGTCCGGGTCGATCAACTCTATCAGCGTCATGCCACACTGGTGGCACGCATGGATGAATTGGAACGGACCACCCGTGCCCGTTATGAACAATGCACCTCCGCTCTGCCCGAGTTGATCTCCCAGCAAGAGGAGTTGTTGCGCAAGGCCGAAGAGCAGGAGGAGGAGAGCAATCGCATTTTTGCCAATCAGAACGAGTTGCTGAACTCTCTGAACATGACCCTGACCGATATTCACACCCGTTTGCATCTGTTGGCAGATCGCCAGGAGGAGTTGATGCGCCGGATGGCGGTGAGTGGCCATTCAGAGTAGGTGTGTTTCTTGCATTTTGAAATTCAACTCATGAATCACCCTCGAACTGCCGGTACGTTTCCATCATGACTGATTCCCTCGAAAGCGCGGACTTCATACGCGATATCATTGACCAGGATCTGAAAAACGGAGTGAACAGCGGGCGGCTTCAGACCCGTTTCCCTCCGGAACCAAATGGTTATCTGCATATTGGTCATGCCAAATCCATCTGTTTGAATTTCGGCGTGGCAGCGGAACATGCGGGCGGGCAGTGCAATCTGCGTTTCGACGATACCAATCCGGAAAAAGAGGATGTCGAATATGTGGATGCAATCCAGGAGGATGTCCGTTGGCTGGGCTTTGACTGGGAGGAGCGCAAATATTTTGCGTCGGATTATTTTGAGCCGTTGTATCATTATGCCGAGGAGTTGATTCTCAAAGGCAAGGCGTATGTCTGTGATCTCTCCCCGAGTGCCATGCGGGAGTATCGCGGCACATTGACCGAACCTGGACGTGACAGTCCGTATCGCGACCGTGGGGTGGAAGAGAATCTGGATCTGTTCCGGCGGATGCGGGCCGGGGAGTTCCCGGACGGGGCGCGGGTGTTGCGGGCCAGAATCGACATGGCCTCTCCCAACATGAACATGCGCGACCCTGCCTTGTATCGGATCCGACGGGTCGAGCACCATCGTACCGGTCATGCGTGGGTCATCTATCCCACCTATGATTATGCGCATGGGATTTCGGATGCCTTGGAGTGTGTGACCCATTCGCTCTGCACTCTGGAGTTTGAGGACCATCGTCCACTGTATGATTGGATCCTCGATCAGTTGGATCTGCCGTGTCGTCCGCGTCAGATCGAGTTTTCCCGGCTCTCACTGGAATACACGGTGATGAGCAAGCGCAAGCTCAATGCCCTGGTCCAATCGGGCATGGTGGCCGGCTGGGATGATCCGCGCATGCCAACCATCTCCGGATTGCGGCGACGGGGGTATACTCCGGAGTCGATCCGGGAGTTTTGTCGGTGCATCGGGATCTCCAAATCCCCCAACCGGGTGGAGTTGGCGTTATTGGAAAACTGTCTGCGCAGTGATCTGGAGGCCCGTTCCCCACGGACCATGGCCGTGCTGCGGCCCTTGAAGGTGGTGATCGAGAGCTGGCCGGAAGGGCATGAAGAGTTTTTGACCGCTCCCATCCATCCGCAGAACGAGGCCATGGGCAAACGGACGATCTGTTTCACCCGTGAGCTGTTTATCGAGCAGGAGGATTTTCGCGAAACCGCGCCCAAACAGTACAAGCGGTTGGTGACCGGAGGCGAGGTGCGTTTGCGCAATGCCTATGTGATACGCTGTCGCGAGGTGATCCAGGATCCGGTGACAGGAGAGATCGTGGAGTTGCGTTGCGAACACGATCCAGCCACCTTGAATGCCAATCCTGTGGGTCGCAAGGTGGCGGGTGTGATTCATTGGGTTTCAGCCACCCGTTCGGTTGTGGGAGAGGTGCGTTTGTATGCTCCGTTGTTCACCATGCCGGAGCCTGATGCCTTGAAAGGTGAGATCGTGGATCATGTCAATCCCGACTCCATGGAGATTGTGAGCGGCTGTCGTTTTGAGCCGATCCTGGCTGAGGAGTCGGTTGCTTTGCCATATCAGTTTGAGCGTTTGGGTTATTTTCATCGGGATCGGGACTCCTGTCCGGGTGCGCCGGTGTTCAATCGCACGGTCGGATTGCGGGATGCCTGGAGCAAGATCGAACAGAAGTTGTAACAGGTGTGGTCACGTCGGCGGTCATGGCACTGGGTAGCGACTGTGATTGACTATTGTTAAAAGTCAAGAAGAGTGGTCGAAGCCGGGTGCCGTGGCAATGGCTGGCTGGGTTGACCAAACCAGGAACTGGTTGCGTCCCTGGTCCGGGCCGACAATGGCCACCAGATCGCCAGCAGCCAGACAGAAGTCGGCACCGGGATTGTGGATGAACGCGCCGTGACGCCAGATGCTCAGAATGGCCACACCGCTGTTTTTGCGCACATCGATGGTGCCAATGGTTTGGCTGTCCAGGTCAGAACCCTGCTGGATCGGAATCCATGCCAGATCCAGCAGGGAGGCTTCCGCCTGGTGTGGGGGCGGGAACAAGGGGGTGGTTTCCGGGTCGCCCACGTCGGCATAGCAGCGGTCTCGTGCTTCCCAGACCAGACGGTGAATGGCCCCGGGTGGTACACCCAGGCGGGTCAAGGCGAGCCGTGAGATCTCCAGCCCCCCTTCCAGATGGGGCCAAACCACATCCGGTGCCCCCAGTTCACGCAGTTGATCGATCTGTTCTTCTCCGGAAACCCGCGAGATGATGCGCAGTGAGGGGGCCAGTGCTTTGACTCTGGCCACCACGGTGCGGGAGGAGATCAGATCCGGGAGGGTAACGATCAGCAGGCGGCACTGTTTCAGGCCGACTGCGTGCAGGATGGTCTCCTGAGTGGCATCGCCATAGACCACCGGCAGCCCAGCCTGTTGGGCCTGTTCCAGCCGGTGTGAGTCGGCTTCCACGGCAATGCGGGTGACCCCTGCCCGTCCCAACAGCTCCACCACCTGGCGTCCCACCCGGCCCGCCCCAATCACGATCACATGATCGTGCAGCTTTTCGGTGGGCAAAGTGATGGTGGTGCGTGGACTTTTCGGATGACGTTGCCGCATCCAGGCATAGAGCGGTCCGGTCATGCTGGAGATGAGCGGGGTCAACAGCATGGTCACGATGGTCACCGTCAAAAAGAGGGCATAGGCATTCCGATCCAGTGCCCCGTCCGCATGGCCGATTCGGGCAATCACAAAGGCGAACTCACCGATCTGGAACAGCCCCAACCCCATGGCCCAGGGCACGACATTGCCATAGCCGAACAGACGGGCCACGCCAAAAAAGATTGCCCCTTTGCCCAGACTCACCAGCACGACCAGCCAGGCCACCAGCCCCAGGTGATCCAGCAGAAAAGCTGGATCCAGCATCATGCCCACTGACACGAAAAAGAGCATGGCAAACAGATCCCGTACCGGCGTGATATCGCTCAATGCCTGATGGCCATAATGGGAGCCGGCCAGTACCATACCGGCGACAAAGGCACCCAGAGCAAAAGAGAGACCGACCAGCCAGGTGGCATATCCCACGCCCAGCCCCACGGCCAGCAAGGAGAGCATAAACATTTCGCGGGAGTTCCACCGGGCAATCCGACCCATCAGCCATGGCAACAGGCGTGTGCCCACGACCACCATCACCACCAGAAACAGTACGGCCTTGAGGGCTGCCCAACCCAGGATCTGCAAACCCATGTCCGGATTGTCCAGTTGGGGCAGGATGATCATCATCGGTACGACCGCCAGATCCTGCACGATCAGCATGGCGATCATCACGCGGCTGGAGAGGGTGCCCATCCAACCCTGATTCATCAAGGTTTTCAGGATCACCATGGTGCTGGACAAGGCCACCATGGCTCCGAACCACAGGCTCACATTCCAGGAGAGTCCGGCCAGACGCCCCAGACCATACCCCAACAACAGGCTGGCAGCCAGTTGCAGGGGAGTGCCGATCAGGGCCACCCGGCGGACCGGGCGCAACTCCTGAAATGAAAACTCCAATCCCAGGGCAAACAGCAACAGCGCCACCCCGATCTCGGCCAACAGTTCGATATCGTGAATCTGGGTGATGGTCACGCCGCCGGTATGCGGGCCAACCGCGATGCCGGCCAGGATATAGCCGAGGATCAGAGGTTGCCGGAACAGATGGGCAATCCCACCCCCCAACAACGCAACCAGAACAATGATGATCAGATCCGTGGCAATCCCCATCTCCGGACTTCTCCATGTCTCGATTCGGTTTCAGAACAACGAACTGGAGAGATAACGATCTCCACGATCCGGCAGAACCGTGACGATCATGCCCGGTTCGGTCAACTCTTCGGCCAGCCGCATGGCTGCTGCCACTGCCCCGCCTGCCGAGTGACCGGCAAAGATCCCTTCTTCTCGTGCCAGACGATGGGTCACTGCCTTGGCTTCCTCTTCGTGGACATCCAGGATCCGATCCACCCGTTGCGGCTCAAAGATCTTGGGCAGATACTCTTTTGGCCAGCGGCGAATACCCGGAATGCGCGATTCGGCATCCGGCTGCACGCCGATGATCTGAATTCCGGCATGGCGCTCTTTCAGGGCGCGGGATACCCCCATGATGGTGCCGGTGGTTCCCATGGCGCTGACAAAATGGGTCACCTGACCATTGGTCTGCATCCAGATTTCCGGTCCTGTGGTCCGATAGTGGGCCAACCAGTTGTCGGGATTGGAGAATTGATCAAACGAGATCCCTTCGCCAGCCTCCACCATGGCCCGTGCCCGATCAATCGCCCCTTCCATGCTGCCGGCTTCCGGGGTCAATTCCAACTGGGCACCATATGCCTGCATGATTGCCCGTCGTTCCAGGGTCATGTTTTCAGGCATAACCAATGTTATCGAATACCCTTTGCGGGCGGCGATCATGGCCAAGGCAATGCCGGTATTGCCGCTGGTTGGTTCGATGATGCGTCTGCCGGGTTGCAGGATGCCACGTCTTTCGGCTCCTTCAAACAGACTCAAAGCCGCCCGGTCTTTGACCGATCCGGCAGGGTTGTTGCCTTCCAGTTTGACCAGAATGCGTGTACCGCGCAAGGATGCGGTCAATCGGGTCAAGTCCACCAGTGGTGTATTGCCCACACATGTCTCTAATGTTTTCATTGATATCCACTCCCTTGTTTGATTCGTTGATACGGATCCTGTCGAAAATAGGTCTGCAAGAGGGGATAGATCTCCGGACAGAGCTGGATCAGGAGATCTGGAGCCACAAAAAAAGTCTCTCCGACCACGGCAAAAAATTCGGCGGGTGATTCCAGGGCGTATGGATCGAGTGGCAGAGGTTGACCCCGGGCCACACTTTGGCGTAATGCCTTGAAGGTCGTCGTAAACTGCCGCACCCACACCCGTGGATCCAGATCGTGCGGCAGGCTGGGCATGCCATCAAACCCGCCGTTGCGCACATCGAGCTGGTGACACATCTCATGGATCACCACATTCATGGGGTAGTCCCAATCCCCAAGCAGATCGCGTTCGACATCCTTCCAGGAGAGGATGACCGGACCATCGGGCCACGCTTCGCCGATTCTGGGTGTGGGGGGATGGACCACACCCATGGCGTCCACCTCGGATTGACCGGGAATGAATTTCCTGGGATAGACGATCAGGGTTTGCCAATTGTCGTAGGCATCCGGTCCCAGCTCCAGAATCGGCAGGCAGGCCACGGCAGCCAACAGCAATCGCTGGTGGTGCTTGAGATCCAATCCGCCCACCAGGTCGATGTTCTTCTCATAAAGAAAGATCTCGGCCAGTTGACGCAGCCGCCACTGTTCGGAGGGGGAGAGTCCGGTGAACAGGGCGTTCTGTGCCAGCATCTCCGACCATCTCTGGTGATCCGGAGAGATGGCCTGGAGTATGCGGCGGCGTTTGAATGTGCGAATAAAGGAGATCAGGATCGGTTCACTACTGTTTCAGGGATTTGATCAGACACCCCTGGGCCACACAGCTCAACGGATCGCTGGCATACCGCACCTCGGACAGCTCCAGAGGCCAGGTACTCTCTTCCACCTGGGTGCGGATGTCGTCCAGAAATCCGCCAGCCAACGATGTGCCGCCCGAGATGATCAAGGGAATGCGATTCGGGAAGCCCAGATCCAGGTCGCGACGGCTCAACTCCTGATGACAGCTTTTGACCACGTACTGAATGAGATTCTTGTAGTAGAATCCCAGGGCCTCGCGCACCTTGCGCTCTTTTTTGCGGCCCAGATCAAAGCGATCCAGATGGAAATCCTTCTCCTTGATGGCCACCACGCGGTTGGGAATGGTGCCCAGGGCCATGGCCACATTGTCATCGATCCAGTCGCCACCGCGCCCCAGGGCGAACTCCAGTACCGGAATCGACTTGTAGACCACGGCGATATTGGTCAGGCCCGCACCAAACGAGATGCTGATGCCGGAAAAGTCGGAATCGGCACATTCGGCATAGATGATGGCGGTTGCTTCGTTGAGGGCTTCGGGTTCAAAGCCGATCTCTTCGATGATTCGTCCCAGGATGTTGCGATGGTACAGGACATTGGATTTGGAGTTGACCGGATCCCCGGGAACCGAATAGACGCATTTGCCGGGTTTGGAGCCGGGTTCGATGGACAACAGCTCCCGGATCATCACGGCCAGGATGTCCGTGGCATTGATATCTTCCGGGCTGATCATCCCCTTTTGCATGGAGCGGCTGAGGCGATGTCCGAAGATGTTGGCAAAGTTATAAGCGTCATGTGACAGGATGAAGGTGCTGTCATCGATGCGGGCATGGCTGATTTTGGAGAGATCCATCCCTTCGATGTTGACATCATCCACGGTCAGAAAGACATTGCGCAGATTGGCGATTTCGATGCGGCCCGAGGCATTGGCCCGCGCGCACACCAGATTCATGGTGCCCACATCCAGGCCCAGATTCAAGGTGTGGAGTGGGGTGGCAGCGGGGCGAACCACAGGTGGGACAGCAGGTGCGGCTGGAACCACGGCGGGTGCCGGATCTTCGGGAGAGGTGCTCATGAGCCGGTTATCCTGTTGATGGGTTTTATGGAATTGAACAGGCATGAGAATTAGGCCAAATGTACAGGTATGTCAACGGTCAGCCGTCGCCACGCTGCATGGATGCCAGCTTGCGGGCCAGATCCTCCACGCTGCGTTCCACGGTACGGCGTTCATGGGCCATGCCGGGGCGTCCTTCATTGATGCCCGGCTGTACGGCGGGAAGGAAACGGGGGTCTTCGCGGATTTCAAAGCGCGGGACCGGTTCCTCGTCTTCCTCGTCTTCCTCTTCCACCGGAGTTTCGAGGCGGGTCTGAAGGGATGTCAGCTGTTGATCCAGCCTTTTCATCTGTTGGTCGATCTCCTTCATCATGGTGTACAATCGGTCCAGGCGGCGATCCTGCTGTTCCAGAGGGATCAGGACGCCTGCCAACACCATCAAGGCCAATGCCCCATGATAGACCTCGCTCGCCTGACCGCTGGCGTAAAACAGGGCAAATCCCAATCCCAAACCCACCAGCAATCCGCGCAACCATTTGATCATTTCGACTCTCCCCGATCCGCTTCCAGGGCGTTCAGCCGTTGGACGCTGTGCAAGACGTTGCCATGGACCAGTTTTTTGCCCGCCGGTGGCGGTACGCCATCCAGTTTGCCGGCAAGAATCGATGGGATGAAGGGGGTGGGACCAGGATCCATCTCGCGCAGGATCTCTTTGGCGACCTCCGGATACTCCTTGGCGGTCACGGTCAGCAGTTTGCGCAAACCATCCTGTTGTGCCTGACGATTCCAGCGTCGTCCGGTCCACACCAGCCAACCGGCAAAGAGTGCGCCCAGACCGGCAAACAACACCCCGAACCAACTGAAGGCAATGGTGCGGCTTTCGATGGGGATCGGGGCGGATCCATCCGCTGTTCGTAGTGTGGTCGTTTGGTTGACCACCTGTTCCAGATGGGCCACCCGTTTTGCCAATGCCTCGTTATCCGCCTTTGCCAGCTCCAGGGCTGAGACGCGGGACTCCAGTTTGACCTGTTGGGTTTGACCATTTTTGATCACTTCGGTCAACTCGCCGAGTTGGCTCTGCAAGCGCACCAGGACATTTTCCAGGTTGCTGGCACCGGGTGGGGCTGCGCTTTGCAGTTGGGATTGCAGAGCAGGCTGCTCCTCGACCGGTGGTTTGGTTGGAGGCGTTTCGGTTGTTGCTGTCTGGGGGTGTTTGGCCGCCTCTTCAGCAGCCAGCAGCACATTTTGTGGCGGCAAGGGGACGTTCTGTCCGGCCTGCATCTGTTCCCAGGCTTTGAAGTGGGCCATGCACAAAACGCGCGCCTGACGGTCCGGAATGGCCTTGATCTCTTCGGTGGCCGGGATTTTCAAGGTGCCGCCGGAGATCAGATTGTTCATGTTGCCGGAGAGGAAATGTTCCGGGTTGCGTTCGTAGATCGCTGCCATGAGTTGATGCAGCGTCATTCCTTTGACGAGCAATCCCCGTGCAATCGATGTCAGGGTATCGCCGGCGCGGACCGGTCCGTATTGGCGCATTCCGGGGGTGATGGCGCCGGATGGTTTGGTTGTCGGGGTGGCGGTTGCGAGTTTCTGGGCGCTCTTCAGGTTGGCATTGGCATCCGCAGCCGCCTTGTCATCCGGTGAGGCAGTGGTGATGGCCGCTGGCAGGGTGACATTTTCTGCCACCTGTTTGATGACTTTTTGTTCCGTGGCAGGTTCGGTTTTGGCAAGGGCCGGGATTTTGAATACCGGGAAGTTGGTGTGTTTGGAGGAGGTGACCCGCAGAATCAGATCAAAGCCTTTGGCAGCCTCCGGGGAGTTGGAGCTGATCAGGATACGGGTTTCGCCATCTTTTTCCACCAACCTGGCGGTCAGGCCGTCGTGTGCCCTGGTGCGGGTGACTCCCATGGCCAGGTAATCGGTGGCAGAGCCGATCTGGACCTGTTTGAGGGTTTCGCCTTCGCTCAGACGCACGGGGATTTCGGCCCGAAATTTTTTGGGTGTGGTCGTGAGTATCGTCACCTCTCCGACGCCAAAGGCAGCCAGATCTCCAGGGTGACCCCATGCCCACCCCAAGAGCAGGGCAATCCAAATCGGGCGTTTGTTCACGGTGTTGTCCTTCATGACAGTGGAAAACGCATGGCCCCATGCCAAAGATGAGTGACAGCATACCCTTGCATGCGCGTGACGACAAGTTCCATTCGATTATCTGGGGGTTGGACCGGTCATCAGGAACCGTTGGTCACCCCCTTCCAGGATCAGGCAGGTCAATCGTCCCGAATACCAGGCACCGGTATCGATGCCGATGCGATGGGGGGCCTGGACCGGGGACTCCATCACTGTATGGCCATGCACGACCATTTTCTCCATGGGCGTGTCGTGCAGCAGGAACGGTTCCCGGATCCATAACAGATCCGGCGGTCTTTGCCGATTGAACGGGATGCCGGGACGCACTCCGGCATGGACAAAGTAGTAGTCTCCCAGTTCATACCGGAAACGCAAGGAAGAGAAGAATGCCTGGTGTGATGTGGGCATGGCTTCCAGGAGTTGATCGCGCAATGTGCGCATTCGTTCTTCGGCAGAGATCATCGGGGGGACATGCACCTGATAGCTCAGGGCTGTGGCCATGCCTCCGAATTGGGTCCACAGATGGCCTCCGGTCGGGTTGACCAGAAAGTCCTGCAACTCGGCTTCGTGGTTGCCTTTGAGAAAGATGCGTTCGCAGTCGGGCAGGGGGTCATCCAGCAACAGATCGATCACCTGTTTGCTCTCTTCCCCCCGGTCGATGTAATCTCCCAGGTAGACCACCACCTTGCGCCATTCGGTGGGCAGCTCTGACCAGTCTGCGCGGATCAGATCGTGCAGTTGGCGCAACAGGTCGGCACGGCCATGGATGTCTCCGATGACATAGACGCGGGTGTGCGCGGGGATCTGGGGATGAAATCGTGCCACAGGCGGTGCGTCGATGGCTGGAAGGGTTTCATCTTCTTCATCTTCATCTTCATTTTCATCATCTTCATCCCAGTTCTCCCTCTTTCCCCCCCCCAACCACCGTTTCAGAAATTTCAGCACGCTTTGTCTGCCTCCTGGAGGTCTGTGGTTATTGGTTTGTGGATGATGGGGTATCTTCCGGCAAGAGTGGATGGCGGTCAAGTGTATGGATCCGGCAATTTTGGCCTTGAGTCCGGCCAGGAGTCGGGCATTTTTTGCCGTACCGGATGCGGTGGGGGCTGGTTGAGGAGAGCGATGGGTATCTTTTGTGCGGCATGGAAGTTGCATTAATGCACAGTGCTTTGTGTAGGCAGTCGCGCATCCTGCGCGTATGGTTTCACGGTTGACGCTTGGGAGTGACCCATTCGATGATATCTGCAACCCCTATGGAATCCTGGATCAATCAGGCCCTCTCCATTGTGGAGATCGGCCCGCAACACCCGGCATTCGACGATGCCTGGGAGTATCTGGCCATGAGCAAAGAGCCGCAAGTCCGGCAGGCCATGCGTCAGGCCATGGAGGAGATCTTCGGACCCCATCCGGCCCCCACCGGCTATGATGATCACGGTGAACCCTATTGGCGGACCAGTGTGATCTCCAACTATTTGAATATCCCGGAAGATGAGATTATCGAAACCGCCTATGAGATGAAAGAGAAGTGGGGTTATTCTGCCGGTGTGGCCCAGACGCGGGATCTGCACGCGGTTCACTGAGGTGGACGGGGGAGATCGATCTCAATGGTGGTTTCCCCCTCTTGGCTGCAATTCAACCGAATGGCTCCACCCAGGGTGGTGGCAATGAGCCATGCGGAATAGGTGCCCAATCCCACCCCTTGGCTTTTGCCAGAGGTGATATATTTGTGGAAAAAAGTGTCGCGGATTGTCTCCGGGACGCTGCCCTGGTTGCCAACACGGATGCGGGCCATGCCGGATGGCAAAGAGTCCAGCTCCACCTGCAACCGGGAGCCGCGTGGTGAGGCCTCCACCCCGTTTTTCAACAGATTCGACAGCATGGAGTGACACAACAACTCCTCGCCCAACACCAGAAAGGTCTCCCCTTCCACAATCGGCTCTCCGGTCACCCGGATCTCCAGTTGCAACCGTTTGGTGTGAATCATGCGGTGCAACTCGGAGTGGATGCGGCGCAATACCAGCAACAGATCCACGGGTTGGGCCTGGACCGAATAGCTGCCCCGTTCCATTTTGTAGAGATCCAAAGAGCGATTGATCATCTCCAGCATGCGGAAACCGGCATCTTCGATGATTTGCAGGGAGTGGGCACGCTCTTCATCCAGTTTCCAGTCGGCGATCAAGGCTCCGGGCATGCCGATGATGGCATTCAACGGTCCTTTCAGGTCATGGCGCACGATCTGTTCCACATCGTCCCGCAATCGGGCGGCGGTGCGCAACTCCTCATTTTGACGTTCGATAATGCGGCGCGCCTGGCGCAACTGGAGATGATTGCGCACGCGCGCCCGCACAATCGCTCCCTGAATCGGTTTGGTGAGGTAATCGACAGCCCCGACCTCCAACCCCCGGACTTCGTCTTCGATCTCCACGCGCGCCGTGACAAAGATGACGGGAATGTCGCGCGTGACCGGGTTGGCCTTGAGGCGGGCGCACGCCTCGTAGCCATCCATGGCCGGCATCATCACATCCAGAAGGATCAGATCCGGGCCTTCGGCAGCATGCTGCAACATCTCTTCGGCGTTGCGGGCAAAGACCAGGGCGTAATCGTGGCGCAACACCTCCCGCAGCAGCTTGAGATTGGTCGGTTCGTCATCCACCAGCAGTATTTTGAATTTTTCCGTTTCGGTGGTCATTTCTGTTCCACTCATGAACTTCAATCGCGCCAGACCGGGTAATCATTGTACCCTTCAGGGCCGGGTGAATAGAAGGTCTCAGGATTCGGGGGGGTCAACGGTGCCTTGGCCCGAATGCGGGCCGGGAGGTCTGGATTGGCCAGGAAGGCCGTTCCAAAGGCCACGGCATCCAGGAGACCGGTTTCGATGGCGTGGTGCGCTTCATCCGGTGCATATCCCATGTTGCCCACCAACACCCCCTGGAAATTGGCCCGTACCGGCGTGATGATATCTCCGCTCTGTTGTCCCAGGAAATCGCCCCGCATCAGATGCAGATAGGCCAATCCATAGGCGTTGAGGCGGCCAGCCAGCCAGGTCGCCAGACCAATCGGATCGCTGTCCCTCATGTCGTTGAAACCGTTGAGCGGGGAGATGCGCACCCCGGTCCGCTCGCCGCCCCAGACACGGGTCACGACCTCGATCACCTCCAGCAGCAGCCGTGCCCGATTCTCCAGCGAGCCGCCATAAGGGGGTACGCGCTTGTTGGTGCCGTCCCGCAGAAATTGATCCAACAGATAGCCGTTGGCACCGTGAATCTCCACGCCGTCAAAACCGGCAGCCAGAGCGTTTTCCGCAGCCACTCTGAATCCTTCGATGATGGCAGGAATTTCGCTGTCTGCCAGCGGGCGTGGTTCGACATACGGCAGCTTGCCTTTTGGCGTGTGGACCGTGTCGTTGGCAATGGCCAACGGGCTGGCGCTCACCGGTTGTGCTCCACCGTTCAATTCCGGGTGGCAGGCGCGGCCACCATGCCAGAGCTGCAAGAAGATGCGACCTTGGGCCGCATGCACAGCCTCTGTCACCCGTTTCCAGGCTGCAACCTGGGCCGAAGAGTGGATGCCTGGTTCGTGCCAGAATGCCGAATGGCCCTCCATCACCATGGTGGCTTCGGCAATCAGCAGTCCGGCTGTGGCGCGTTGCTGGTAATGTTCGGCCATCAACAGGCTGGCCAGATGGCCCTCATCGGCCCGGCAGCGGGTCAATGGTGCCATGAAGATGCGGTTGGGAACAGTCAAGGGGCCAAGGCGCAAAGGGCTGAACAGATCGGGCATGCTGTGACTCCAATGAGGTGCGGGATTTGTGGTCAATCAGGCTGAGAGCTGTTGTTGATTATCGAAGCAAATGGGGGGGAGGTTCAAGGGGGAGCGGGCAGGGGAGCCGACGTTTGGAATGCACGGCAGAGGCGGTGCACCCGGCTTTCAAAATGACACGACCGCCTGGCAGGCGGTCGTCGTGAAAGAATCATTTTATTAAAATGGTGGGCCTAAGTGGACTTGAACCACTGACCTCACGCTTATCAGGCGTGCGCTCTAACCACCTGAGCTATAGGCCCTTGCTGCTTATCAGAGCCATTTATACACAGGTCTGGTTGGTCAGTCAAGGGGTGTGTTGAATTTTTTCTGTGGGGTGGGCAGCAATGATGGTTGACAAACTGAACCCGATCCAGCCATACTCGCGGAAGCACTCTAACGGAGAGATGGCCGAGCCGGCTGAAGGCGGCACCCTGCTAAGGTGTTATACTCGAAAGGGTATCGAGGGTTCGAATCCCTCTCTCTCCGCCATTCTGGTTTGTTCAAGCATCACAATCCCAGCCCCAACACCCGATCCCCTGTGGTGCATGACAATCCCCTCCAGAGAGAAAACCAGAGGGGATATTGCCTCCGTCTATCGAGTCGAGGCCAAAGCCTTGTCCACGAACTGCTGAATGTTTTTGTCCACAAATTCGCGGAGTTCATTTTGACTTTCCGTCAGGATGTGGATGACGCGCAAGGCATGCTCCTTCACATCCTTGGCCACTTCGGTAGCAATTTCGGTCTGGGTGCCCAGAAGTTCCATGGGGGATTGGACAGTGGCCAGTTCGTTGAGTTGCCGTGTGGTCGTTGAATTGAACTCTTCAACAGCTTCGATCTGCTGGGCGGCAAGTTGAGATATAATGTTTTCGTTGATCTTTCTCATCTCTGCAATGGATTCGATCACGAATCTGCTCATCTCTGTCATTTTTTCAATGATTTCTTTGTTTTCCATGGTCGATCCCCTTGCAAGGTGGCGGTGGGAATGTTGAACTCTGTTTATGCTGCGATGCAACATAAACTATGCCATCCTTCAGGGCGTGTCAACAAGAAAAAACATCGCAGCCCTATCGATCAACTGGATTCCAACAGATCATGTCATCATGGGTTCTTGCGAGGTTTTATAGGCTGCTCTGATGGCCGATGTCTGCCGTTGTGCCGACGTTCCATTTCCAATACAAACAATGGCGCAGCATTTTCGATGCGTTCTCCTTTGCGGCTGGCTGGCGTGCATGCTATTCTTGCCCTTCCACAATCCTGTGGGAGGTTGCGGAGCAGTCAAGGCGTCAGCATTGGCCACCCGCTCATTGACCAAGAAGGAGGGGTTGGAAAGATGAAGCATACTGTATTTGCCGGCGCAATGCTGGCCATGATGATTGGGATTGGAACCTCTGCCCATGCCAACCAGTTCGGTACAGCGGACGAGGCCAAAGCGATGCTGGAAAAGGCGGTCGTTGCGCTCAAGGCCGACAAAGCCAAAGCCCTGGACATGTTTGTCAAAGGGGAGGGGGGCTTCAAGGATCGTGATCTTTATCCGGGATGCGGCGATGCTGCGGGAACGTTCACTGCCCATCCGAAGCTGGTTGGAAAGAGCCTGAAAGAGCTGAAAGACAAGGCCGGCAAGGCGCTTGGCGAAGAGATGTACAAAGTGGCTCAAGAGGGCAAAATCAGCGAGGTCAGCTATATGTGGCCACGCCCGGACACCACCGACCCGGTGCAGAAGGTCAGTTTTGTGACCAAGGTGGGTGATCAGGTCTGTTTCGTGGGTTACTACAAGTAAGCCATCCAATCCCCCTCACGAGGCCTGCCTGAAGCCAAGGAGGGGGATCTTTTTTTCAGGCTCATTTTTCAGAGTGTTTTGATAGTATATATTATTTTTATTTTATTAAGTAAAGTGATTGTTTTCTCGGCCGTGCGCAGGTTTGTGTCGCGTTTATCAGGAGAGAGCTGATTCATGGATGTGCTGTTGGATATCATGGAGCCGGGGCAGTCGCTGCTGCCGCATCAGAGTGGACCTGGTGGGCACAAACGGGTGGTGGGCATGGATCTGGGTACCACCTATTCTTTGGTGGCTGCCATTGGATTGGATGGCAAGCCTTTGTGCATACCGGATGAAGATGGGGTGTGCGCCTTGCCTTCGGTTGTCCATTATGGTGAGGATCGGAGTGTGCGGGTTGGGGAGGCGGCACGCCGGGTGGCTGTGACCCATCCGCAGACAACCATCGCATCGGTCAAGCGTTACATGGGACGGGGATTGGCGGATGTCAGCCACCATTTGTCGACCACTCCCTATGTTCTGGAGGCTGGCGATGGGGGGATGGTGCGTATTGTGGTAGGGGATACCCGTGTATCGCCGGTAGAGGTCTCGGCTGAGATTCTCAAAGTTTTGAAAAAACGTGCTGAAGATGCTCTTGGGGGTGTTCTGCATGGGGTGGTGATCACGGTTCCGGCCTATTTTGATGACGCCCAACGCCAGGCAACCAAGGATGCGGCACGGGTTGCCGGTCTGGAGGTGTTGCGACTGCTCAATGAACCGACGGCAGCGGCCCTGGCTTATGGATTGGACAAGGGCAACGAAGGGTTGTATGCCATCTATGATCTGGGTGGGGGCACTTTTGACATCTCCTTGTTGAGGCTTGAAAAAGGGCTGTTTCAGGTCATGGCCACCGGAGGGGATTCGGCCTTGGGTGGGGATGATCTGGATCACTGGATCATGCAGCGCATCATGGAAGAGAGCGGGGTCACGGAGCCGGACCCGGGCTGGCTTCAGGCCTGCCGGAAAGTGGCACGGGCAGTCAAGGAGCAGTTGTCCTGGGAGGTGGAGGTGGTTTTTGATGTGCCGGGTCTGCCTGCTCACAGCGGTCGCATGACGCGCCAGGAGTTTGAACAGGGGGTGCGGGATTGGATCTGGCGAACCATTCCGATCTGTCGCCGTGTCCTCAAGGATGCGGGCGTGGAAGCGTCGGCCTTGCAAGGTGTGGTGTTGGTGGGTGGCTCCACGCGCGTACCATTGGTGCGGCGCATGGTGGCGGAATTTTTTGGGCGGGAACCTTTGGTGGATCTGGACCCGGATCAGGTGGTGGCATTGGGGGCAGCGCATCAGGCCGAGAGTCTGGGGGGCAATATTCCGGCTGAGATGTTGTTGCTGGATGTGACACCATTGTCCTTGGGCATTGAGACCATGGGGGATCTGGTGGAAAAGATCGTGCCGCGCAATGCCCCGATTCCCACAGCGCGCGCGCAGGATTTCACCACCTTCAAGGATGGTCAGAGCGCCATGGCCATTCATGTGGTGCAAGGGGAACGGGAGTTGGCCAGTCAATGTCGGTCTCTGGCCCGTTTTGAGTTGCGTGGCATTCCGCCGATGACGGCGGGTGCGGCCCGGATTCGGGTGACCTATCAGGTGGATGCGGACGGTTTGTTGACCGTTTCCGCCCGGGAAGAGACGACCGGGGTGGAGCAGTCGATCAAGGTCAAGCCTTCGTACGGGTTGACGGAAGACGAAATTGCCGACATGCTGCACGAGGCGTTGCGTCATGGCGCATCGGATATGCAGGCGCGTTTGTGGAATGAGGCCAAGGTGGAGGCGGATCGGGTGTTGGCTGCGGCTGAGGCGGCCTTGCGTGTGGACGGCGATCTGTTGGATGCGGCGGAGTTGCAGCAGGTCAAAGGGGCGATGCAGGCATTGTGGGAGGCAACCCGGGGAGACTCTGTGGATCTTGTTCAGGAGCGGATCCAACAGATGGATCAAAAGACCCGCTTTTTTGCCGAAAGGCGTATGGACCGGAGCCTGCAACAGGCCATGACCGGTCGCAAGGTGGATGATTTTGCATGAGTTGAGGAGAGACGGACGTGATCAAGGTGACGTTTCTGCCCATGAATCGAACCGTGGAGGCCGAGCCGGGGGACACCCTGCTGGAGGTGGCGCATCACCATGAGATTCCATTGGAAGGGGCATGCGAAGGGGCGGTGGCCTGTTCCACCTGTCACGTGATCGTGGATCCGGAGTGGGTCGAGCGGTTGGATCCGGCGGATGAGCGGGAAGAGGATATGTTGGACAAGGCGTTCGGTTTGACAGCCACCAGTCGTTTGGGGTGTCAGATCGTTCTGGATGACTCCCTGGACGGACTGGTGGTGACCATTCCGCCTTATTCGGTGAATATCCGTGTCGATAAGAAAGGAAGAGACGCATGAAATGGACCGATACCATCGACATCGCCATTGCCCTGGCAGATACCATGCCGGATCAGGATCCCATGGCCGTGCGTTTTACGGATTTGATGGAATGGGTGATGGGGTTGCCCGATTTCGCGGATGTCCCCGAACGCTGCAATGAGAAGATCCTGGAGGCCATTCAGATGGCCTGGATGGATGAACGGTAAAAAAAATGCCATCCCTGCACAAACAGGGTTCACTTTCTGGCAAGTCTCTGCTATATTGGCTGGATTGATCCCGACAAGGAGCAGGTTGGATGTTGGGACATCCCGTGTATGGGGGCCGTTAGCTCAGTTGGTAGAGCAGCAGACTTTTAATCTGCGGGTCACAGGTTCGACTCCTGTACGGCTCACCATTTTTGTTTGACAAGATTTTTTCAGCACCAAAGCCGCCCTTTCGGAGCGGCTTTTTTTGTGGGAAAAATTCCAGTATTTTCAATAGATAGCCAAACCGGTCTGGAAACGCATTCGGTCGGGAACCGGACAAGCAGGAGTCGAAAAATGCCCTTTTTCTCTTCTCTCCGGCGACATTCTCCAAAAGCTATGGACCGTTCATATGAAGTGGCCTGGAATTTTGGACCGAACTTTCGTGTACGGGCGGCCAGTGGCCCACCGTGGCGAAAAGCCGGAGTACGTTCTTGAGTTGCACTTGGTCGGTTGAGGCCGGAGAATGGAGAAAAAAACTAAAGAGTGTATTCTTCCCGCCCTGGTCAGCACGAGACTACAGAGGACGACGCAGGCAAAGGAGGTTGGGATGGTTGGTGTGCCTGGCCACTGAGCAGGGCATTGATCTTCAGAACGCTACAAAGCATGCTCCTGACGGGTAGGTTGAATGAGCACGTTGGCAGGTATTTTCAGTCCTTTGTGAAGGCGACGGATCATTTCCAGCGAGAGTTGTCGCTTGCGGTTCAGAATTTCCGCCACCCGCGCTCGGCTGCCAATGAATGGTTCCAATTCCTTACGACTCAGTCCCATCTGTTCCATCCGGAACCTGATCGCATCAACAGGATCAGGCAGGTCAATGGCATGATGCCTATCTTCGTAAGCAGCGATCAGCGTGGTGAGGATATCCAGACGATCTCCTTCAGGTGTGTCGGGATCGGCATCCATCAGTCGCTCCACTTCAGCCAACGCAGCGTCATAGTCCTGTTCGGTCTTAATGAGTTGGATTTCCATCACACGGTCTCCGCATCGATCTGATCGTATTGGTAATGGGTTCCGACAAAACGGACGTACACTACGCTGTAGGGATAGTTGATCTTGACAACCAACCGGTACTTGTTGCCAGCAATGTTGAAAACAACCCGATGTCCCGTGAGAAAGCTGGCATGGCGAAATTGATTCTTGACATCGGCAGGGGTTTGCCAGTCTGCCTGGGCCACAAGAGCATGCCAGGCTTCAAGAGCACTCTTGCAATCCAGGTTGGCCGGATCGCGTTCCCAAAATTCCCGTAGCGTGCGTTTGGCGATGATTCTCATTGCGTAAGAATACAACGCTCCCAAATAGGGAGCAAGGGAAATAGGATGAGGCATCACCATGCTGATCAGCCAATCCGACTGGGTTCGTCGCCACGGCGGTGCAACTGCGCTATGATATGGCCAATTCCGCGATCCTTAACTCCGGAGGTCCGTGAGCGGTTTCCCCCCTGTGGCCAACAGGGATGGCATGGGCACTTGAAAAGTGGTGCTCATGGCCTCATCCTTTCTTTAAACCAATCGGATTAACCCACCACAGGAGCGTGGGAAAGACCATGATGTAACCCGGGAATACTCCAGAGGAGATATGATGGATCTAGACAAATATGTAACTGAACATGTGAATTCTATTGATATATTTCCGTGGGACGACAACTTCGATACAGGATTGCCCGAGATCGATCATCAGCACCGGAATTTGGTGCAACTGCTTAATATTCTTGCAAGCCATGTTGCCTTTAACGCCGAGACAAAGATCCTGGATAATATTCTTACCGAACTGGCAGAATATGCGGTCTATCACTTCGATACCGAAGAGGCGGTTTGGCGGGAACACCTTGCCGGTGACCCGGTCGAGGTTGAACACCAAGCCATCCATCGCTCCTTTGTGCAGGAAATCTCCTTCCTCGAAGCGTCCAGGAAATCAAAGCTTCTGACTGAAGTGGCCGAAGAGACCCTCGGTTTCCTTGCCCGCTGGTTGGCGTTCCACATCTTGGAAAGTGATCGTTATCTGGCCTGCATGGTATTGGCACTCAAGGATGGATTGTCGCTGGAGTCTGCAAAGCTTCGGGCCAAAGAGCAAATGGGGGGAGCTGCGCGCGCATTGATCGACATCATTCTGTCGATCTACTCCACACTCTCATCGAATACCCTGCGGTTGATGCGTGAACTGGCAGAGCATCGGCGTGACAAGGAAGCATTGCTCTGCTCCCGTCAGGAGGCGCAGGCAAATGATCGGCGCTTCTTACAGCTCATTCAGAACTCCTTTGACACCATCGTCATCCTTGACGCTGACGGCATCCAGCGCTATGTGAGTCCATCCGCCGAGCGGTGCCACGGTTACGTTCCCGCTGAACTTGTCGATATCCCGGTAATCGAACGGATGATCCATCCCGATGATCAGGAGCGTGTTCTGGTTGCGTTCCAGCAGATCATCAAGACGGGGTCTGGCGGCGCGGAGTACCGACACCGGTGCAAGAACGGCGGCTGGGTGTATCTGGAGGCACGAGGTTCAAACCAACTGGGGAATCCCGACATCGGCGGGGTTGTGGTGAATGTCCGCGACATCACCGAACGCAAACAGGTGGAAACGGCGTTGCACCAGGCCAAGGAGGCAGCGGAAAGAGCGGTTGATGAATTGCGCCGCTCCAATGATTTCCTGGAAAAACTCTTCAACACCACCCACCTCTCCGTGGTGTTCCTGGACCGGGAGTTCAATTTCATCCGCGTCAACCACGCTTACGCCAAGGCCTGCGGGTTCGAGCCGGATTATTTCTCCGGAAAGAACCACTTTGACCTCTACCCGCATGCGGAGAATGAGTCCATCTTCCGACATGTGGTGGCCAGCGGCGACTCCTTCACCATCCTGGCCAAGCCGTTTGAATTTCCCGACCATCCGGAGTGGGGGACCACCTATTGGGACTGGACCCTGCATCCGGTCAAAGATGTCAAAGGAGCGGTGGAGTGGCTGATTTTCATGCTGCTGGACGTCACCGAAGACAAGCGTGCCCAAATGGCCCTGATCGAGGCCAAAGAGCAGGCCGAGGCCGCCAACCAGGCCAAGAGCAGATTCCTGGCCGCCATGAGCCACGAGATTCGCACCCCGATGAACGTGGTCATCGGCATGGGGGACGTGCTGTTGGAATCCCCTCTGAACCAGGAGCAGAGGGGTTGCGTGGCCAAGCTTCAGGAAGCCGGCAACAACCTCCTGGAACTGATCAATCAGATTCTCGACCTCTCCAGGATCGAGGCCGGCCAGTTGCGGCTCGTTGAGGAGCCTGTGGCCGTGGTGGAACTGTTGCAAAATGTGAGTGACATGCTGAGGGTGGTGGCCGAAGGCAAGGGGCTGGCTCTTACTTGCCAGGTAGGGGAGGATGTGCCCTGCTGGATCATGGGGGACAACTTGCGGTTGAAACAGGTGCTGTTCAACTTGCTGGGTAATGCCATCAAATTTACCGAGCAGGGGGAAATCGGGCTGTTGGCGGCAGTGGTCAAAGGTATGCCAAGTATGCTTCATATCACGGTGCGGGATACAGGGATCGGTATCAGCCATGAACACTTGCAGCGCATCTTCGAACTCTTCACCCAGGCGGATTCAGGCATTACCCGCCGCTATGGGGGCAGCGGCCTTGGATTGACCATTGCTCGATTCCTGGTGGAGCAGATGGGTGGAAGTATCCGCCTGGAGAGCACCGTGGGGCTTGGCAGCACCTTTCAAGTGCTTTTGCCTTTACGGGAGGCTGCACCCCCAGAGGTGAGCCATCCATCCCCATCTTCCGTGGCCTTGACGAAAGCTGCTGATGAATGGCCTTTGCGCATTCTTTTGGCAGAGGATGTTGAAGAGAATCAGATGTTGATCAGCGCCTATCTCAGGTCAACATCCTACCAGTTGACCATCGTCAACAATGGCGCTGAAGCACTGGCGATGGTTCAGGCTGAGCCGTTCGACCTGGTTTTCATGGATGTGCAGATGCCGGTGATGGACGGCTACAGCGCCACCCGCGCCATCCGCAAGTGGGAGCAGGAAACAGGCCGCCAGCATCTTCCTGTCGTGGCTCTAACCGCACACGCCCTTGAGGGGGAAGCGGATCGCAGTCAGGAAGCGGGCTGTGATCTATATATCACCAAGCCTATCAAGAAACAGCGGCTTCTGGAGGTGATTCAACAAATGGGAAGAATATGTATTCATATGCATAAATAGGTTGGATTGAGCGGCTTCTTCAGCTCTGCTGTACTCCTTTCCGATCAGGGGATCTCCTGAGCCTGTACATTAATGGCGCGGCTCGCGGCACCTTCAAAACGGCTTGATTCGGCGTCCGTTTTTTTTCATCACGTTCTGGGCCGGAATTGGGATCTCTTCACAAATAAAAGATTCGACAGCCTGCCTGTTGCTTAAGTGAGAGCGCAACTCCCAGAGTCCAGGTTCCAATTTTCGTACCAACGGCATGATTCATTGGGTGATGAATTGATAATGCTTGATTCAGTTGGTACGGGTTGTGCTTTAGAACATGCCAAGGTCGGTTGCTGTGATGATGTGCGTGCCTGCCGGTCAAAATTCTGACAATTTGAATATGGATAAAGGGGTGTCCGGAATGAAACTTGACATTTCAACCGTCATTGGTTTGGTGATCGCTGCATTGATCACGTTTGGTTTGATGGGACACAACATCGGCCTGTTCTGGAGTTTCCATGCAGTGATCGTGGTGGTGGGAGGTCTGATCGCCAGCACCTTCGTCAAGTTCAGCATCGATGACATCATGAACACCATGGCGATCCTCTCGAAACTGTTCAAGATTCCCAAAGAGCATCCCAAGGAAATCATCGAACAGATCATCAACTGTTCCAATATTGCCCGCAAAGAGGGGATCCTGGCGCTGGAAAAAGTCCAGATCAATCACCCGGTACTCAAGACGGCCATCAATTTCTGCGTCGATGGCGTGGACCCCGCATATCTGCGTGAGATTTTAACCAAAGAGTTGGAATACATGCAGATCCGTCACCATGTGGGGGTGGTGATGTTTGAAAGCATGGGTGAGGCCGGTCCGGCCATGGGTATGGTGGGTACGCTGATCGGTATGGTGGAACTGCTCTCCAACCTGAGCAACCCGGATGCCATTGGACCCTCCATGGCCACGGCCCTGCTCGCCACCATGTATGGTGCCATCGTCGCCAACATGATCGTGATTCCGTTCGGTATCAAACTGCACCATTACAGCACCCATGAAGCGGTGATCTATGAGCTGGTCATGGACGGTGTACAGGGGATTCAGCGGGGGGTTAATCCGCGTATCCTGGAAAAATCCCTGGTTTCCGCCCTGTCGCGCAAGCATCGTGAAACCATGGCCTGATGGCGATGATTTCCAATACCCATCATAATGTGTAAGGATCGCCGATCATGGCCAAAAAATGTCCGACATGCAAGAAAGGAACCCCGCTCTGGTTCATCTCCTGGGCAGATATGGCAACGTTGCTTCTCTGCTTTTTCGTGATCCTTTTCTCCATGTCCACGGTGAATGCCACGAAGTTCAAGAAGTTGCAAGGCACGATGCGCAATGCCTTTGGTTTGAACAGTTCAGACCAGATCAATCCGGTTGGGGGCGACAGCCTGGTGAGCGTCGATTTCCAACAAGAGATCAAACTCGTGCAACTGATCGAAAAGCTGGAATTGATGGTTCAGCATCAGGTGGACAATGGCGAAGCCGAACTGCGCGAAACCAAAGAGGGCATTTTCCTGAAACTGGCCAAAAAGACCCTGTTCAAACCTAAAAGTCTGGAGATCCATCCGGATAGCAAGTTGAAATTGAGCCAGATTGCCAATATGCTGCAAGGATTGCGCAATGAAATCCAGGTGACCGGACTGCCCGACGCTGCCCCACCTCCGCCGTTGGCCGGACTGCTCAATCCGTGGGCTGCCGGCATGGTTGAGGCACAGGCCGTGGCCGAATACCTGATCGGTGAAGGCGGTATTGATCCCCGGCGGGTGCGGGTGGTCTCCCCGGCCAGAAAGGTGGGAGAGATGCCCAAAGAGCGTCAGGATCCCTCCATGTTCATTGTGGAAATCGGTGTGATGCGTACCTCGGAGGTCCGGGGCGAAGGCGACTCTTCGGCTCCGCTCGATTAATCGATCCAACGCAACAAGGGGGTATGAGCAGATGGCAGCACAGATGACGGGTCAGTCCACTGGCCCAAGAGAGAGGAAAAATCGGCGCAAGACCGCATACAACCCGGCTGGCAATCCTCTGTTGTGGTGCAAATGGGTTGGATATCTCTTCTGGGTCATGGCCATGTACTTTGCCCAGATGGCCAAGCCGCCGGATGAGTCGTTTTTTCACCGACTCATGAATATGGGAGTGACAAGAAACTGGAATCGCGATCTGATGACCTTGAGTTGGCTTTTCCTGATTCTGACCGCTTTGGTGGCCTTTGGGGGGTTGATTCTCAATGCCACCCGTCTGCGGCGCAAGGATGACCAGTTGAGCGCGGCGCTGATTGTTCTGATCATCCTGAACATGATTGCCATGGGTGTGCTGCCCGCAGGCAACCCGATTGGCGTTTTTCTGTCACATCTCTGATTTGGAGTGTTTCTTGCTTGATGGATATCGCAAGCGTCAAGCAGGAAACGGTCCCGGGTGGTCGGGTTTGGGGTGGCTCGATCACCGGGGATCTCTCTTCGATCACCGTTCACCCCGCTGCATTTCAAAAGAGGAGAGATGCTGGCAATGCGTACCGGTCAGAAGCTGGAAGAAAGCTCCAAGTTCACGGTGAAGGTTTTGCATGCCCTGTATGTGGGCGGGGCATATGGATTGATTGTGATGGCTGTGGTGCAAGTGATGATCCTGGTTTCCTGGATCAAGCATTAGTAGAACTCTTCGTATTTGTCGATTATCATTCCCCGCGTCGTTCCAGAATTTTCATCAGGCCATACAGACCGGTCAGCAGGGGTGTGGCAATACCGACCTGTTGGGCTGCCCGTACTGCCGCTCCCAGGATCACTTCGGTTTCGAGGGGGCGGCCCAGCATATGATCCAATGCCATGCTGGTGTGGTAGGGAGGGATGGAACGGGTGGAAGTCAAATGGGTGTCAATCAGGCTGTCCGGCAGTGGATGGCCATGGGCACGCGCCACAGCAATCACTTCCTCCATGATGGCCTTGACCAGAGCCTCTCCTTCGGGTTGGGCGAGAATCGCTGCGGTTGTGGCATGGCCGGCCAGTACGGAAACCGGATTGAAGGCCGCGTTCCAGACCAGCTTGATCCAGCGGGCTGTCATTGGGGTGTCTGTCAATTGACAGGGTACGCCACCGGCCTCAAACAGTTGGCCAAGCTGCTGCACGGCTGGCGAAATGCCTGTGGGATAGCGCCCCAGCGTGATCCGGCCATGGCAGGAGTGGCGAATGTGACCCGGTGAACTGCGTTGCAGGCAGACAAAGGCCATGGCTGTGATCACTTCGTTGGCAGGAAAGGCTTGTTGAACCGTCTCTTCGACATGGAGTCCGTTTTGCAGCATCACGATCACCGTGTTGGGACCAACTGCCGGGCGAATGAGATCGGATGTGTGGGAGTCAGGCAGGGCTTTCAGTGCCACAACCAGATAATCCGGAACATGGTCGGCTGTGATCCGGTTGATGACCTGGTGGGGCCGGAAATGTTCGGAATGGTCCAGTGCGTCGATCTGGATGCCGTGTTGGCGGACGTGCTCGTAGTCGGAACGATGGACCGTGGTCACACGGGCGCCAGCCTTGGCCAGAGCAGCCCCATAATAGCCGCCTACTGCTCCGGCACCCACCACCAGAATCGAAACCGTGGGATCGGCAGAACGCACGTTGGCTGGATGTTTGGCTTCTGTGGGTGTATGGTATGGGTTCATATCCAATCCTTTGTCACAGGAGTTGAAAATCATGAAAGCTGGCGTACATGTGGGGATCGGAGCAGCCGTGCTTCTGATCGGCATCCAGATGGCTTGGGCTGCTGATCCTGTCAAGGGCAAGGCTTTGCACGATGCCAGTTGTGCCACCGAGTGTCATACAGCCAAGGGCAATGGCAACCCCAATGCTTTGTACCAACGTGCCAACCGCAAAGATTCCCTGGAGAAGTTGACAGCGCAAGTGGCTTTCTGCAATCAACAGGTACTCCAGTCGAAATGGTTCCCGGAAGAAGAGGCGGATGTGGTCGCTTATCTCAATGCCACATTTTATCATTTCAAGTGACGTTGCAGAATCTCTTCGTCTGCCGGTGAGAAGGCGACCAGGGTTACGCTCATGTCGATTTCCGGATGTTCGGCAAGAAAGGCGCGGATCGTGTTGATGGCGATCCGGGCCGCGGCCTCTTTTGGAAAACCATAGACTCCGGTGCTGATGCCGGGAAAGGCGATGCGTTGGACCCGATGCTCCAAGGCCAGTTCCAGACAACGTCGGTAACAGCGTGCCAGATTGCCCTCCGGGTCAGGATCCGAGTGATAGATGGGTCCGGCGGTATGGATCACCAGACGGGTGGGCAGATTGCCACCCGTGGTCACCACGGCCTCGCCACTGGGTAATCCATCCGGAAAACGGGTTTGACGGATCTGTTGGCATGCGGCCAGGATGGCCGGACCGCCAGCACGATGAATGGCACCATCCACCCCACCCCCACCCAACAACGAAGCATTGGCGGCATTGACAATGGCATCCATCACCAGTTTGGTGATATCCCCGGTCAAGGTTTTGATGGCATTCATGGCAGTTCCTCTAATCGAGCAGGGATCCAGGAGCGAATGAACTCTGCCACGGCCCCAGGATCGTTCAAGGGCAGGACAGGCAGTTCCGCAAGTGATTCCGGGTCGTCTGTGGCCACGGCGATCACCTGTTTCAGGGTGCGATGCAGGTTGTGGTCACTGGCAGCGCGGCGCAGCAGGACGATTTTGGGATGTTCTTCCTCTTTGTAGCCTTCCACCAGGATGATATCGTGTCCATGCAAACGGGCCACCTGTTCTGTCAGGGTTGGTTCCGGCTGTTGATGCAGATCCTGGATCATGAACCAACGTTCGGGGCAGGCAAACAGCACCGTATGCGCCCCGGCCTGACGAAAGCGGTGGGTATCCTTGCCAGGAATGTCCGGATCTGCCGGGTGGTGTCCATGTTTGATCGTGGCCACGCGCAACCCCGCAGCGACCAGATGGGTAATCACCTGTTCGATCAGGGTGGTCTTGCCAGAGCCGCTTGGGGCCACGAATCCAATGACTGGAGGAGAGGATGGCATGATGGGGACTATCCTCCGCTCACGGGTGGAAAGATGGCAATCTCGTCCTGGTCGGATACCGGGTCATCTGCACGGGCATGGGTTTGATTGACTGCAACCCGTAGTGTGGGATGGGCCAAAGCTTCGGCATGCCTTGGGGTGCAGGCTCTCAGAAAATCAAGCAGTCTGGTTACTGTGACCACATCCGCAGGCAATGGGATCTCTTCGGCAGGTGTGCCGATTTTTTCACGCACCCAGGAAAAGTACAGTAGTCGGGCCATATCGTTTAGTTGCAACCTCATGGATACGTTGAAACTGATTTTGATTTAACTGCCATCGCCATGCAGCCACCCGTATCGATGCTTTTCAAGCATGGCCGAATAACGCCGGAACAGAGCAGGCACTCCATCTTCAAACAACAATAAAACAGGAAAGCGGCTTGTGCATCATTGGGCGTACCCTTTTTATTTATTTGATCGTTATGAGAATTCACAATAGACACTGTTTCTGGATTTACGGATTTCAGTGCGCCCCTGGCCTCGACACGCCGTGCGCACTCCAGAAGCTCTGGCGCTTCCATTTTCCGAATCGGGCGGCCTCCCACCCAGGGGAAGGCGTCACGCTCCAGTCGGTCCATGATCTTGTCCGTGTGGGTGGTCGCCCAGGTGGGTGAAAACTTGGCGATCCACTCGCGGGCAATGGCCTCGAAGCTGTCCGTCGTGCGGTTTTTGTCCATGGCCTTGGCGATCTTGCGGTGTTCGTTGGGGTTGATGCCTTCCGCCAGCAATCGGCGCGCCTTGTCGCGCTTCTCGCGTGTCAGCTTGAGTCCGGTTTCCGGATAGACTCCAAGGGCCAGGGTCTTGCGCCTGCCGTCATATGCAAAGTCAAATCGGAAGTACCGTCCGGCCTGATTGACGAGCAGATACATTCCGTCGCCATCGGTCAGCTTGAGCATTTTTTTCCCGTTGGGAATCCGTGCGTTGCGGATCGCGGTATCTGTCAGAGGCATCGTAACGGTATCTCCTTTGCGGTATGGGTGAGATACCGTGATAAATACCGTTCAACCTTGCGGATGTCAACGTACGTCCCTGGCCACAAAAAAGCCCGTAAAGGTTGATTTTTACGGGCTTTGCGCACTTCAGCGAACCTCTGCGAACTTAAATTTGGTGGAGCAAGTGATACGCCGTCAAACTCATTCTCCGTAACGTAATGTAACCGCCAATTTCCGGCTTGGAGAATCTGTTCGAAGGTGCTCTTGGTAGTCAATTGATGCAGTGTACGCCAATCAGCCTGATCTGCAAAGGCTTTTCCGTGGCGCGTCGGAATTTTTCCTCTGCGCCGCCGGATACCTGTGGACCTGCATTTCGATTCCCGCTTAGCTGGCAATGAGCGTCTCGTCAAACTTTTTGAACGTAAACGGAGAATGGAGAATCCGAAGGCTCTTGAATGGGCATTGTGAGCAATCATCGCGGAGCCAAGTCAAGACGCGAACACCTCGTCCACCGAGTTAGCAAAGACGAAGTTGTCGCTCCATTTCTCGATCAGTTCCAATTCCGCTGACTGCACCTTTTCAGTCACCCAGTCTGGGGTTTGGCCAAACTTGCGACGCATCAGTTTAAGCAGCATATCAGCATTGCCATCATGACGGCCTTCCCGTTTCCACTCCCTCGTCCAGCTTTCCGCAGTCTCGGCTAACATGGTACGCACCTCCTCCAGGTCATCCATCTCCGGCATAGCCTCCGGGATGGGTACATTCTTCTTCGCCAGTCTCGGCAACAAAATCCGGCTCAACCATTTTGCGAACGCCCGTCTCAGTGCCCTCTGGTCCGGGCTTTTCAACCACGCATCCAACTCCTCAAGCACCTGACGGACATCTTCCAGACGGTGGCTTTTCTCCAATCTGAACAGTGCCGCCACGACATTCCGCATGGGCTTCAGTTCGCCTTCCTGATACCGATGCTCGTCCACCAGCAAGTAGCGCATACGCGGACGGTAGGCTTCCAGGCCGGGCGGGGAATCCTCGATCAGATCGGCGAGATCCATGGCCGCTGACCATCTTTGTGAGCCATTATACAAGACTATCGGGACAACGGGTGGAAATTTTTGGCCTTCCAGAATTTTTCCGGATTGGATCAGATCCTGATAGAGCAACAGTTCGTACAGGCCATTGCGGAGGGCCATGGTATCGTCCACCGTGGATTGCGGCTCCAGGATCAGATAGATGAAGATCCAACGATCCGTCCCCTGCCAACGAATTTTCCAGACCAGATCGTCGATTCTCTTTCGGAAGTCATCCGTCACATAGATTGGGTTCACCTTCTCCAACGTGCTGAAGTCCAGTCCAGCCACCCATTCCTCGTGGATGAAGCCCGCCACAAGGTCTTGCATCATCAAGGCGTGGGAAAACAATTTCCCGTATCCGAGGTCATGGGCGTTCATGGTGCAGAAATGCCTCACAGAGGGTGGTCGATCCAGGCTTGCTCAATCAACCAGATTGGCCTGCGCGTGGCATTGGACGTCGATTCCTTCGATGAGTCCCTCCGGCAATATGCGCCTGATGCCATGGAACGGTTGAAAGTGAGGTATTCTGGGTTGGTCCCGCACGAATCGCAAGGGACTGTTCAGCCATGCTCTTGATCAGAACCCATAACGCACCTCGCCGAACATCATCGAATTGTGGCGCAAGGATCCCAACGGGGTGTCGTCATGGCCTCCATAGAGTTCCACACCCAGAGAGGTGCGCACGTCATCGTTGATTTTGTGGCCCATTTTAGGCAGCTACAGATAATCCCCCGCCCCGGCGTAGTAGAGGGAGAACAGCTCGGCCTGCGGGGTTTCGTTCTGCCAGCTCTTTTTTACATAGCAGGAAAGCCCGTGTCGAGTGGCCTCGGTCTGTTCGCTGCGCAGATCGTTGATCAACCATTACAACCCGGATCGGGTTCGGGTGCAGACACCATCCCTGCTGAAAGGGATCATCCGGTGTCACCACTGCGATCGGGCCATGCGCCCCACGTTTACCCGCAAGACGGGGCGGCTCTATCGCTACTACGTCTGCCATGGGGCCGACAAGCACGGACGCGAGACCTGCCCCCTGCGCGCCGTGCCCGCCGGAGAGATCGAGGCCGTGGCCATTGGCCAAGTGCGCACCATGCTGCGCGCTCCTGAGATGGTGGTCAAGACCTGGCAGTCGGAGGAAGGGATCAACGAACGCGACGTGATCGAAGCCCTGCGGCGGTTGGAACCGGTCTGGGATGAGTTGTTCCCGGTCGAGCAGCAACGGCTGGTGCAACTGCTCATCAGCAAGGTGGACGTGGAAAAGAGCGGCGTCCAGGTGCATTTGCGCGCCACCGGGCTGAACACGCTGGCTCGGGAACTGAACGGTCTTGGGAACGGAAAGGAGTATGCGGCATGAAGGCGGAATTGAGCAGGGACGGTACGATCATCGTCAGTATCCCCATGCAGATGCGCAGGCGCGGGGGGCGCACGTTGATCATCGCTCCAGAAGGGATGGCCATGGCCCCGCCTCGGGAGGACATTCTGGCCAAACTGGTGGTACGGGCGCATCACTGGCTGAAACTCCTGGAGGGAAAGCAATTCGCCTCCGTCCGGGAACTGGCGGCGTACAAAAAGACCGACGCTTCCTACATGGCCAAGATCCTGCGCCTGACGCTTCTGGCACCGGACATCATCGAACTCATCCTGGACGGGCGGCAACCGGACATCATGACCTGGGAGGAGTTGCGCAAATCGTTTCCGATGCTTTGGAGCGAACAGCGCGAGCGGTGGGGCATCCCCCCGATCCCGGAGTCGGCATGACACTGGCGGCGGTGGCATCGGGCGCGTTGGTGATGCCCGATGCCGCCTGTGTAATGCCCCCAAGGCACAGATACCTTTCATGAGGCGATCACCCGGCCCATGTCTGGTTTTATTATGGGAGGCAGTAACCGCCCTCAAAAATACCAGGAAGGTCCGTGCCTATCAATCCAACACCGACCTTATCAGTGATGCAAGACGTTAAAAAAATCCTATGGTGTAAAAAGATTCTCGAATTAATATTATATAGGTTTACGTGCCTTGCCGCTTAAATAGTCAACGGTGATCCTGAAGACCCGAGTGGCCTTCTCTTTATGCTTGATGTAACACATCCCTTCCTCCAGATAATCACGGCAATATTTTTCCAGAAGGGCAACAAGTGCCGTCTGCCGTTCATCGCCATGGACCTCACCAGCTACACCAATAACCAAAGCACTTTCATATTCGGTTCCGAAGCGATCTGGTATGACTTTAGTTTTACCTACCACACAGAAGGAGACTTTCGACTGCTGGGCCAAATTATCTAGTTTGTGTCCGGTCATGGCACAGTGGAAATAGATCGCCTGCTGCCAATAGACATAACTCAGCGGAATACCATAGGGTTGTCCCTGTTCATCAACGGTGGCGAGATAACCATACTCGCCCGCCGTGAGAATCTCCACCACCTCCTCGGCAGAGATGATGCGATCTTTTCGCCGTACGGGATGCATGTTTGAACAGACCTCTAATTCAATGGAATGTATCAATAGTCGTCCATCAAAGCCGATCAATGCCGATTTGGTCAGGACATCTCCTCCTTGTACAGCAGTGAACGTCAATACCGGGACAGACTACCAGATAGAACCACCGGTTGTAAAAGAGGAAACCAAACATGGACATGGAAAACCAGATACGGTACGTTGCCGGGCGTTTGCGTTGATATTTACCATACTAATCAGTGCGTTGATTAGCGGACACTATCTGTCCGTGAATCCGCTGTCAAGCCCAAACAGGCAAAAATTCATGTCCGGCAATCAATGCATGGATTAGCCCATTCTTAACACATTTCCAATGATTTAAATTTTTACGTTTTTCTAATATATTGATTTTATTAGATTTAATCAAGTAAGATTCCTGGATTTTAAATGTAGTGCCATAAAATTTGAAAATA
>JAANAU010000050.1 GCA_011089965.1 Magnetococcales bacterium | reverse complement strand
GACACCTCCTCCAAGCTTGATATAGCGGGATCGTAAGGAGATGTCCAGAAAAAAATAATCAAAAATGAGCGTTTAAATACTCACATAATCTCGTTGACAAACGGGGAATGCTCCCATCTGATGCAACCGCTTGAAAGGTACGAACAGTTTCTCAGCATAGTGCATGTCAAAGCCGACACCGTTGTCTTGAATAAAATAGATCGTCTTTTCCACATGCCGTTCCACCCCGAATACAATCCGGGCCTCTGGCTGACGGGCGGTGTATTTCCAGGCGTTGCCCAAAAGATTCTCCAGGGCGGTCTTAAGAAACGTCGGATCACCCTCAGCCAGCATGCCAGGATCAATGCGGCAATCGACCTGACGCTCCGGTTCCACCCAGCGCAAACGCTTGACAATCTCTGCCGCCAAACCAGAGAGATCCACCGTTTCCCGGTTCAACTCTCCCCGCGTGGCGCGCGACAAACGCAACAGCCCGTCGATGAGTTGCCCCATCTCCTGACTGCCTTCCCGCAGATAACCAAGAAACTCCCGCCCCTCTGCCCCCAACTGCTCCCCGCAATCCTCCAGGAGTGCCTGACTGAATCCATCGATGGCCCGCAACGGTGCCCGCAGATCATGAGAAACGGCATGGGTGAAGGCCTCCAACTCCCGATTGGCGTCGATCAATTGCTGGGCATGGGCCGCCAACTGGCGTTTCAGCCGATCCTGCTGCAAATGGGTGTTGACCCTGGCCAGCACCTCAGCCGGCTCAAATGGCTTGGTGATATAATCAATGCCACCCAACTCGAAACTCTTGGCAATGGCATGGGTGTCGGAGATCGCACTGATGAAAATGACTGGAACTTCCCGAGTAGCCGCATCCTCCTTGAGTCGCCGACACACCTCCTGACCATCCATGCCCGGCATCATGATATCCAGCAGGATCATGGATGGCAATCGGACCTGCAAAGTCCGCAAAGCCAATGCGCCGCTGCTGGCAGATCGCACCCGAAAACCGGCCTTGGTCAAAATCTGATGCAAAAGCGTGAGGTTGGCGGGTGTATCATCAACGATCAGCAGTTCCTCCCCCCTGGTTGGCCCGCCAGCAGCCACAATTGGAGCATCCACCACGCCATTCAGTAGCGACAACAGCTCCGCATAGCCCATTTTTTCCACCACGATCCGCAACTGCTCGCCCAGACCGTGATTGATATCGCTGATCTCGCCCGCCACCTGCAAACACAGTTCGCCATCCAGCAGCAAAGCCGCATCCCGCAGCGCAACAAGAGTGGCTGTCGGCACCCCGGCCAGATGGGCAGCGGTCAACCGCTCCCCCGTGGTCCAGCTCTCGTTCCGTTCGACCTCCTCGAAGTGAAATCGCACCGTTAGATACTTGGCCAATGCCTCGAAGATCTCCGTCTCCCGAAAGGGCTTGCGGATGAAGGCATCGCACCCGGCGTGCAGGATCTCCTGCCGCTCCTCCTCCAAGGCATGGGCGGTCAGCGCCACGATGCGCATCTCTGTGCCCCATGGCTGGGATCTGATCTGACGGGTCGCTTCCAGCCCGTTCAACACCGGCATGCGAATATCCATCCAGATCAAATGCGGCTGCCAGCTGCGGCTCAGATCCACTGCCTCCTGGCCATTGACCGCCTCGCGCATCAAAAAACCGAGGGGTTCCAGCATCCTGCGCAGCAGCAGGCGGTTTTCCGGCTGATCCTCGACGATGAGCAGACGATAGCGCGGCTGCCCAGCCACCAGCCCGATCACCGCCTTCTCCTCCAGCGCCGGGATCGCTGCCGCATCGCCATCCGACAACTCCACTGGAATCTCAAAATAAAACAGCGCCCCTTGCCCCCCCGCCGCCTCGGTGACGCCAATCTCTCCCCCCATCAACTCGACAAACTGTTTGCTGATGGCCAATCCCAGACCGGTGCCAGCCTCCTGGGTACGCTGGTCGCCCACCTGCTCGAAAGGTTGAAAAATGCGTTCCCGCTCCGCGGCGGCAATCCCGGGGCCACTGTCTTCCACTTCAAACCGCAACCGCAGTGCCCCGGACGGCAGCGTGCCAACCCCTCTGACCCGCAACCTCACCCCCCCCTGCCCGGTAAACTTGACCGCATTGCCAATCAGATTGATCAATACCTGTCGCAACTTACCCAGATCCGTGACCACCATCCTGGACAGATCCTGCGGGTTGTCCAGGGTGAAATAAAGCCCCTTTTCCAAAAATTTTACCGAAAGCATCGACTTCAATTCGATCAACAACTTGTCCAGATCAAAATGGCTCTTTTCCAGGACCATGTGTCCGGCATCAATCTTGGAAATGTCCAGTACATTGTTGATCAGATTCAACAGATGCTCACCACTGCGACTGATGATATCCAGATCGTCCCGCTGTCTGGCGCTCAGGGCCGGATCTTTGCGCATCAGTCGGGAAAAACCGATAATGGCATTGAGCGGAGTGCGCAATTCGTGACTCATGTTGGCCAAAAAGGTGCTTTTGGCCCGATTGGCCTGCTCGGCCTGTTCCCTGGCTGCGGTGGCGCGGGCCTGGGCGCGATGCATCCCCTCGCCCATGCCGGAGATCAGCACGGCGTTGAATAAAAAAACTCCCATGCCCAACCAGTCCCCCGCATCCTTGATGAACGGTTGACTGGCAGGAGACCAGACCATCACCACGATGCAAGAGAACATTCCCGCCACCAGACCCGGAACAAAGCCTCCCAAAAGCGCAGTGGCCATCACCGCCGGATAAAACGTCACCCAGGGAATGCGCCCTTCCAATCCTCCCAGAGGCCAGATCCGCAAACTGGCCGCCAGGATCACCAGCATGATGGCCGCCAGATAACGCCACCAGAATTGTGGCATGATGCCGGAGAGATTCATCTCAAATCATCCTTGCCGCGCGCCAGGGGATTGCACCCACCCCAGACGCCGCAGAATTGTTTTTTTTAAAAAAATGAAACCATTAAAACCCTGGGGGATGAATCCCCCAGACCCCCCTCTTTTTTTCAATAATTGGATACCTGTCAATGGCTCAGAAATCACCAAACAGCCTCTCACTCTGACACCCTGCTCATGGTCGGCGGCAACTGGTTGATAACCAGCCAATAAAGGCCCAGTTGCGCCACGGCATCACTGAATTTGACAAAATCCACCGGCTTGCACACATAGCTGTTGACCCCGAGCGTATAGCCCCGCAACCGATCCTGATCCTCGTCAGAAGAGGTGAGGATGACCACCGGCAGCAAGGCCGTATTCGGATTGGCGCGAATCTGACGCAACACCTCCAGCCCATCCAGTTTGGGCAACTGCAAATCCAGCAGCACCACCGAAGGGAGCCGCTTGTCAACCCGATCAAGATGGGCACCCTGAGCAAACAGATAATCCAAGGCCTCCACCCCGTCTCTGACCACGTCCACACGGTTGCCCACACGACTCTTTTCCAAGGCACGCAGGGTCAATTTTTCGTCCTTGGGGTTATCTTCTACCAACAGGATGGCGCAATCATCTCGCATCAAGGTTCTCCTGGTTCAAAATCGTGAATTTGAAAACCGCCCCCCGGCCCGGCTCCGACTCTGCCCAGATTTTTCCACCGTGACGGGCAATGATCCGCTGGGCAATGGCCAACCCCACGGCGACTCCCGGAAACTCCGCAGCCCGATGCGCACGTTGAAACGGCTGAAACAACCGTTCTGCATGGCGCATGTCGAACCCGACACCGTTGTCGCGCACGCAGTAGACGATCTGATCCTGCTCCATGGAGGCAAAAAAGTCGATACGCGGCGGATGACTGTCGCGGGCAAATTTCCAGGCGTTGTCCAGCAGAACGGCCATGACGGTTTGCAAAAGTTGGGGATCCCCCTGCACAGTCAACGCCGACGCGATCTCCAGGATCGCATGGCGTTGGGGATCCTCGGCCTGGAGCCGGTCGAGAACAACATGTGCCAGTGCAGAAAGATCCACCCGTTGCCTGGAAATGCCCGCGCTGGTGGCCCGCACCAGACGCAGGAAACCCTCCACGGTCTCTTCCATCTCCCGGGCACTGGTCACCACCAATCGCAGGCTCTCCTGGCCCTCTGCGGGCAGCAGTGTGGCGCAATCCTCCAACAGTGACCCGGCAAAACCGTTGACGGCACGCAAGGGGGTGCGCAGATTGTGTGCAGCGGCATAAGAGGCGGATTGCAGCTCATTGTTGGCCGCTCGCAACTCCAAGGTCTGGGCGACCACCCGCTGATCGAGTTCTTTGTTGAGCGTCTGCAATGCCTGTTCGCTATGGATACGTTTTTCCACTTCAAGGCAGAGGTTGGCGTGATAGACCGCCTGCCGCTCCCATGCCCGGTAAAGCAGCCAGGCGGCAATCAGAGTGATCACCAGAAACAATCCCAGATGTATCAGCCAGGTCACAGTCTGCTGCCACCAACCGAGCAGATATTCATCCGTGGCCAGCCCAATGACCACATAGTAGGGATGACTGGTCAACCGACGATACGAAAAGGTCCGCTCGACGCCGTCATAACCGCTCACGACGGTATAGGTTCCAGCAGTCTGCCCGGATTGTGCCAGTTTTTGAAAAACCGACGAGACCTCCTTGCTGCCCACCATTTTGCCGTAATCTTCAATTGCGGGATAACGCAGGACGATCCCCAGATCCGCATCCCGCATCGCGATCACCCCTCGCTGCCCCACCATCAACGCAGAGAAGATCCGGGCCAGATACGCCAACGAGACATTGCTATAAACCACGCCAGCGAAAGAGCCATCCGGCCCATGGATGCGCCGGGAGATGGGAATCACCCATTGCTGACTGATGCGGGCCAACAGCGGCGGGCTGATCACCAAACCAGAGTCGGCATGATCTCTCTGCCGGATAAAAAACTCCCGATCGGCAAGATTGACTTTGGTCCCAGCCACTGCGTTGCCATACAGCACATCGCCGCGACCATTGGTTACCCGCAGGCTGATCACCTCTGGCAGGCGGCTCAGTTGACGATCAAGCAGCCCATTCAGGGCTGATGCATCGATCCCGCCTGCTGCAAGCTGCCGTTCCGCCTCATCCACCACTGCAAGCAGAGCGATATCAATCTTGTCAAGCGCACCGGCAAGATTATTTTCCAGAACGTGGGCCAGGTTCTTGGTGGTGGTCTCGGCCCGTTCCTGATACAATTGCCGACTCTGATCAATCGACCACCACGCCAACACCCAGACAAACAGATTGAGTGACACCACAAACAGCACCACCCGCCAAACAAACACCTTGTACGAGAAGGGCTGTCTTGGTTCAGCGGGCAATGAACTGCCGCAGGTTGCGATCAAAGGCGTTTCCCTCTGTCATGAGAGGCTGTAAAGGCACCTCTAAAGGGTGAATATTTCGCTTTCGTCGTGCTGCTCTGATCGCCCGAGCTGCTTCGAGTTTGTGGTCTCTTTCCTCCCGGACTGCCGGAACAGTGCTCCGACTATTCTTCTCCATTATTGGCAGAAGTTAACATAACCTGTTGACATCACGAAAACCATTTCAATCTGTAGATTTTTAATGATTGAAAGTTTACTCCGAGCCGTCGCTCCGAGCCAAAGGTTCGATCTCCAGATCCAGTTGGGCATCCTTGACCCGCACCGTCACCCTGCCACCGTGACGCAGATTGCCGAACAACAATTCATCGGCCAAAGGTTGACGGATCTTCTCCTTGATCAAACGCTCCATGGGACGAGCGCCATTCTTGCGATCATACCCCCGTTCTGCCAACCAACGCCGTCCCTCGTCATCCACGACCATGGTCACATGCTGCTGACCCAGATCCCGATCCAAAGCGAACAAGAACTTCTCGGTGACCTGCAAGATCACCTCCATGGACAGATGGGCAAAGGGGACAATCGCATCCAGACGGTTGCGGAACTCGGGGGAGAACAGCCGTTTGATCTCCTTCATCTCATCGCCGTGATGGTCCTGCTTGACAAACCCCACGGAGGCCCGTTCCAGATCATAGGTGCCGGCATTGGTGGTCATGATCAGAATCACATTGCGAAAATCGGCACGCCGCCCGTTGTTGTCGGTCAGACTCCCATGGTCCATCACCTGAAGCAATAAATTGAACACATCCGGATGGGCCTTTTCCACCTCATCCAGCAGCAACACGGCATGGGGCGTCTTGGTGACCGCCTCGGTCAACAGACCAGACTGCTCAAACCCCACATAACCCGGAGGCGCACCGATCAAACGGGAGACCGTGTGCCGCTCCATGTACTCGCTCATGTCAAAGCGAATCAACTCAACCGCCAGCTCACGGGCCACAAGCCGCGCCAGTTCGGTCTTGCCCACGCCCGTTGGACCCGCCAGCAAAAAGGCACCAATCGGTTTCTGCGGATTGCCCAAACCGGCCCGCGACAGCTTGATGGCCTGACAGACCATGGCCACGGCCTGATTCTGCCCAAACAGACTCAACAGGATGTTCTGTTCCAGATTTTTCAACAACTCGCGGTCATCATGGGAGACAGTGCGCGCCGGAATACGCGCCATGCGCGCCACCACATCCTCGATCTCCCGCACGCCGATGTTTTTCTTGCGCCTGGCCGCAGGTGCGATGCGTACGGCAGCCCCGGCCTCATCCAACACGTCGATGGCCGAATCCGGATGTTTGCGGTCATGAATATGGCGTCGCGACAACTCCGCCGCCACCCGAATGGCCGGAGCCGAATAACGGATGCCGTGATGCTCCTCATAGCGGTTTTTCAACCCCTTGAGAATCAGAATCGTCTCTTCCAGAGAAGGTTCGGCGATATCGACCTTTTGAAACCGTCGCGCCAGCGCCTTGTCCTTCTCAAAGACCCCGCGAAACTCCTCATGGGTGGTGGAACCGATGCAACGCAACTGACCACTGGCCAACAGCGGCTTGAGAAGATTGGAGGCATCCATGGTGCTGCCGCTGGTCGATCCGGCTCCGATCACGGTATGAATCTCATCGATGAACAGAATGGCCCCCGGGATCTCCAGCAATCGCTTCAAAACCCCCTTGAGCCGCGCCTCGAAATCGCCACGATATTTGGTGCCAGCCACCAGCGATCCCATATCGAGGGAAAAGAGAATGCTGCCTGCCAGCAACTCCGGGGCCTGGCCCTGGGCAATGCGCAAGGCCAACCCCTCGGCCAGATGGGTCTTGCCCACCCCGGCATCCCCGACATACAGCGGGTTGTTCTTGCGCCGCCGACTCAGGATCTGGAAGGTCCGGATCAACTCGGCATCGCGTCCGATCAAAGGATCGATCTTGCCATCGTGGGCCAATTGGGTCAGGTTGGTGGCATACAAAGCCAGAGGATCTTCGTTTTTGGCCGGTTTGGTCGGCTCGCGCGGCCTTTCCGGTTCCGGCTCCTCCTCGTCCCGGGCCGCCTCATCCACGCCCGAACCCTCCAGGCTGTGGGCCATGGCCGACTGCACATCCAACCGGCTGATGTTCTGACGATTCAAAAAATGGACGGCATGAGACTGCTGTTCGCCAAAAATGGCCACCAGCACATAGGCTCCGGTCACCAGTTCGCGACCTGAAGCCTGCACCTGATACACCGCCCGCTGGATGACGCGCTGAAATCCCACCGTGGGTGTGATCTCCAGAATATCCTCCTCCGTACCCACCGTGGGGACATGAACCTTCAAATGGCCCTCCAGATCCTGGGAGAGCTGCCCCAGATTGCAGCCGCACTGCAACAGGATCTCCGTGACCTCGGGATTTTCCGTCAGGGCGAGCAACAGATGCTCGACCGTGGCGTACTGGTGACGCCGTTGATGGGCGACACGAATGGCACGATTCAAGGAAACTTCCAAATGCTTGCTGATCATAGATTCTCTGGAACGGAATTCGGGTTGCCAACTAAGGATATCAGCTCTTTTCCATCCGGCACTGCAAGGGGTGTTGATGCGTGCGGGCATGCCGATTGACCTGCATCACCTTGGTCTCGGCAATATCCCGGGTATACACCCCACACACGCCCACCCCTTTGAGATGGACGTTCAACATCACCTGGGTGGCCTCATCGACCGATTTGTTGAAAAAACGGATCAGGGTGTCCACGACAAATTCCATGGGGGTGAAGTCGTCGTTGAGAAGAAGCACCTTGAAAAGATTGGGTTCCTGAAGTTTCTGCCGGGTGTTGGAATGCACCGCTGTATCGGCATTGAAATCCTCGTGACTCATAGACTTAAGCTCCGTTTCCTGCACATGGCCCAACCTGGAAATATCATATCCGATTCCCCACTTTCCAGCCAACGGAAAAGTTCATGCCACATCTGTCCGGGCAGCGCGCAACAGCGCCAGGGCATTATTCCGCGCTGCCGGTGTGATCTCCGCCCCTGCCAACATGCGGGCCAACTCCTCGATGCGTCGAACCTCGTCCAAAGGCTGCACCGTCACCCGCATGCGCCCTTCGTGAACCGACTTGATCACCTTGCAATGGGTATTGCCCCAGGCCGCCACCTGGGGCGAGTGGGTCACGGCCAGCGTCTGCCTCTGTCCGGCCATGCGCGCGAGTTTGGCCCCGATGGCCGCCGCAGTCCGTCCTCCCACGCCCACATCCACCTCATCAAAAATCAGGGTCGGAATGGTCACGGCGTCGGCCAGTGCGGTTTTGAGGGCGAGCATGATCCGGGCCATCTCACCGCCCGAAGCCACCTGCTTCAAGGGCTTCAAGGGTTCGCCCGGATTGGCGCTGATCTGGAACTCCGCCTCTTCCAGACCAGACGGGCGCGGATCCCCGGACCAGAGACGCCAGGAGACGGCCAAACGGGCCTGCATCCCCAACTGGGCCAGGTGGCCTTCGGTCTCTTTGACCAGACGGCTGGCCGCCTGACGGCGCGCGGCAGAGAGCTGACCTGCCACCTGCTCATAGGCACGCCGCGTCTCCTCCATGGAGACCAGCAAACGCTGCTCATGCATATCCAGCTGATCCAATCCCATCAACTCGGTGCGCCAGTTTTCGGCCAGCGGCAACAGCTCCTCTGGTGTGCAGCGATGCTTGCGGGCCAGATTGCGCAACAGCGCCAACCGCTCCTCCAACTCCTCAAGCTGCTCCGGGTCCGACTCCAGTCCGTCGGCATAATGACGCACCTGGTCCGCCACATCTTCCAGCTCGTATTGCAAGGAACGCAACTTTTCGGCAATCGGTTGCAGGGCCGGATCCAGGCGTTCAGCCCCCTCCAGCTCACCGGCAGCCTGAGAGAGCAGCCGCAACGCACTCTCCCCATGGTCGCCATGCTCTCCAGTCACCTGCTCCAGAGCCATACGCGCCGCCTCACCCAAACGCACGGCATGGGCCAGACGCGCTCTTTTGCGCTCCAGTTCCGGAAACTCACCCGGACGCAGTGCCGCTGCATCGATTTCGGCCAGTTGATGGGCCAGAAATCCCCGACGCTGCTCAGCCTCCCGCCCCTTCTGACGCCAGGATTCCAGCTCCTTGTGACCTGCCTGCCACGTCAGGGCCAATTGACCGGTCTGCCGGGTCAACGCCTCGTGACGGGCAAAGGCGTCCAGGATGGTCAGATGGGCTGTCGGATTGAGCAGCGACTGATGATCATGCTGGCCATGAATATCCACCAGCTCATCCCCCAGTTGGGCCAGGGTGGTCACCGGGACCGGGGTCTCATTGATGAACGCCTTGCTGCGTCCACTGGCCGACAAGGTACGACGCAAAAACAGCTCTTCCTCATCCAGATCATGGGCGCGCAACCACTGACGCGCCGGATGCTCTTCCGGCAACACGAAACGGGCCGTGGCCATGGCCTGCTCACATCCGGAGCGCAGCAATGTACTGTCGGCACGTGCGCCCAGGGTCAATGCCAAAGCATCGATCAGAATCGACTTGCCCGCTCCGGTTTCACCGGTCAGAATGGTCAAACCGGGCGCAAACTCCAGATCGAGCCGCTCCACCAGGGCAATATTTTCAATGATCAACTGTCGAAGCATGCGCTGCCATCTCCAACCCGTTCACCCGCGCAAACAACCTGCCAAAGCGTGCGCCAGCCCCTTCAACAACCCGAAATAGAGATCCGGTCCTGCCGGCAATCCGGCTCCCAGAGGATCCAGCACCCCGGTGCGGATCGTATGTCCGCTGGTGACATTGGCCGTCAACCGTTGCGAATATTGCGGTTCGGTAAACAGACACACAGCCTGGGTCTGTTGCATGCGTTGGACAATCGCCGCCACCCGGCGGGCCGTGGGCGGACGTTCCGGATCCACCAGAAACGAACCGACCGCATTCATCCCATAGCGTTGTTCAAAATATTGATACGCATCGTGAAAAACAATATAGGGCACTTTTTGCCAAGGTTGCAGCATGTCGGCCAACTCCTGATCCAACTGCTGCAACCGTTTGGAGAGTTCCAGGGCATTGGCGTGATAACGTTCGGCACGCTCCGGATCCAGACGCGCCAGGGCTGCGGCAATGGCCTGCCCCATGGCCATGGCATTGCGGGGATCAAGCCAGGCATGGGGATCCTTGCCATGACCATGGTCGTGGTCGTGATGCCCCTCCTCCTCTTCCCAGACCCCACCCGAGCGCATGGGCAGCCGGGTCACCTCTTTGACCTCCAGGAGAGCCACCTTTTCGGCTTTGGTCGCCACATTGGCCAGGGTCCGCACCAGAAATCCCTCCAGATGGGCACCTCCCCAAAAGATCAACCCGGCCCTGGACAGCATACGGGCATCCGAGGGGCGCAACGCATAGGTGTGTTCCGACACCGTACCCGGCAACAACAGATCCGGACTCCCCACCCCCTGCATCACGAAAGCCACCAAGGCATGCAGAGGCTTGATCGACACCACCACCTCCAGAGCCAGGGCACTCCCGGGCGTGAGCATGCCCGTGAACAGCCAGATGGCCAGCCAACGCCGACGCCAACTCCCTGAGCGTGCAGATCTCATGATGCCCCCCAGGCAGAGATGGGAATATGAATCTTGAAACGACGCTCCTGACCCTGCCGGTTTTTGGCCAACAGATTGAGCCGCAACATCGGCTCCCCCTGGTCAGCCCTGCGCATCTGCAAGGTGCCCTCCCCGGACAAACGGACCCAGGGGGCATCGACCTGCACGGTGCGCAAGACAAAGCGCCCCTGACCATCCGACTCCACCCGGGTGGTCACTTTGGACAGGGCCACAGGCTCTGTGGATTTTGGATCCTGGCCGGCAAAACGCAACAGATCGGCCAACTGGGGCACCTGCCGGACCGCCTGTTGCAACCCGGAAAGCACGGCATCAACACCATTCCAGCTGAACTGCCCGGTCACGGGCCGACCGCGGCCATCCCGACCGGTCACAGCCCCGGCTCCTTCCAGCCGGGCCACGCGCCAGCCCGGACCAAAAACCCCACTGGCCATGCCCTGGCCTTGTTCCCGATCTCCCTCTGCCTGCAACCGCTCCACGCCCACACCTCCCGACAGCGGCATCAGCAGGCTGCTCAACCCTTGGGGCAGACGGTCCAGACGCATGGCTGCGGTGGTCACACGCCATCCCCCCCCCGACTCCTGCTGATACGCGACCTGCTGGATCCGACCTTCGGGAATCGCTGCCTGAGCCACCTCAAGTTGCGTCTTCGGGCCATCCAGCAACAGATCCGCATCTGCCAGGGTCAACTCCCGGATCTTCAAATCGCGCAGAAAGCCGGCCAAGCCTGGATTCCACGGCGCAATGGTCTTGAAGATCCACTCCGGATCCCCTTTGGCTTCGGTCAATACCAGTTGCCCGGCCAACGGCTGCAAACGATGCAAGGTGATCCTGCCTTTGGCCTTGAAATCCTCCCGGTCGATATTGACGATCTGAGCCATCAACTCCCGTGGTGGCGGGGAGGGTGTCCCCTCGGCGCTCCAGCCCTGCTCTGCCATCCACAGGGCGCACCCAGCCGCAAACCCCCATGCCAACGTTGTGCGCACCCATGCTGCCAGACGCATTGCCGATCACCCTTTATCGATCACCCCAATCCGTTACCGGACCAGTATGAAAAATTTCTCTTCACCGCGTTGAATGTTGAGCAGCATCTGCCGCTCATCCGCACGCACGGCCTTGGCCAAGGCGGGAAAGTCCGGTACAGGCTGACGATTGACCGACAACAAACGATCTTCGGCCCGCAATCCGGCGTTCCAGGCAGAAGATTTCGCTGCCACCTGCACCACCTTCACCAACGTTTGTTCCCCCTCTTCGGTATCGATTCCGAACACCGCCCCTTGCAAACGCGGATCGATCTTCTCTCCGGCCATACGCTCGTTGTCCGGATTGGCCAAGACCACTTCCAGGCTCTGCTCCCGCCGATCCCGGATCACCTTCAATGCGATCCGGTCGCCAATCCGCGCCAGACCGATCACGTTGTGCAGATCCGCCGCCCCACGCACCGGACGTCCATTGGCCTCCACCACCACATCGCCAGGACGCAGACCGGACTGATAGGCTGCCGAGCCAACCACCACGCGCGTCACCGCCGCACCCGTGCCACCGGACACGCCAAACGCCTTGGCCAACTCCGGGGTCAAATCCTGGGCCTGCGCCCCCAGAAGGCCGCGCCGCACCGTCCCATGTTCCACCAACTGGCTCATCACCTGACGCGCCATGTTGATGGGAATGGCAAAACCGATCCCCACATTCCCCTTGCCACGCCCTGGCGAGAGGATCGCGGTATTGATCCCCACCAGTCTGCCCGCCAGATCCACCAACGCCCCTCCGGAGTTGCCCGGATTGATCGAGGCATCGGTCTGGATGAAATCCTCATACCCTCGGCCCAACCCCTTGCGTCCCAGGGCGCTGACAATCCCGGAGGTGACCGTTTGCCCCAATCCGAACGGATTGCCCATGGCCACCACAAAATCCCCGACCCGCAACCGGTCCGAATCCCCCAGGGGCACGGCCTGCAACCCTTTGGCTGGCACCTGGATCACGGCCACATCGGTCTCCTTGTCCACTCCGACCCGTTTGGCCTGCACCGAACTGCCATCGCGCAAGGTGACGCTGATGACATCGGCCTTGTCGATGACATGCTGGTTGGTCAGCACATAGCCGAGTTTGGCATCGACCACCACCCCCGAACCCAGACTCCTGCTCTCCCGTTGCCGGTTGCTTTGCACGGGAAGATCAAAGAAACGCCGAAAAAACGGATCGTTGAACAACGGGTGGTCCGGCAGATCCACATGACTGGTCGTGGTGATATTGACCACACCCGGAATCACCCGCTCCACCATATCGGCCAACGAGGGGAGTTTCTGACCCTCGACGGCAAAAGGCAGACCTGCCCATACCGGCGTGACCTGCAACAGGCCGGTCAACACGATCCCGGTCCATCCCCATTTCCACGCTCTGCCACTCATCTGACCCTCTTTTGTACAGGGGCCACCTGCCCGGCAGCCCGGAACATGCGATAATCCTCAAGCACCAAGGCATGATCAAAAGCCAATGGCTCAGGAAGTGCATCCATCGACACCATGCGCACGGCCTTGGCATCATCCGCAGCCCGCGGGGTGCCATGGGCCTCCCCCACATAGACGGCAGAAGCGGTATGAAAACGCACATCGCGCGCCGGATCCGAGTAGATCCCCAACAAGGCGATCAACCGCACATCCAAACAGGTCTCCTCCCGCGCCTCACGCACGGCAGCCTGTTCCACGCTCTCCACACCCCGATCCACGAATCCGCCGGGAATGGCCCATCCATGCGGCGGATTGACCCGTTCGATCAAGACAATGGGGCGACCCGGATGATCGAGCAGTTCGATGATCACATCCGCTGCCAGAAAAGGGGTTGTCAACTCTCGGGACATGGTTCCTCCATCATCCTGACCAGGGGAAACTGCTTCTGAAAGGCCAACACAAGACGCTCCTCCAACTCCGTACGACTCACCGTCACCCCCAGACGGGCCAGTGACGTGACCCCGCGACCCGACAACCCGCAAGGAACAATGGCCGCAAACGCCTTCAGGTCCGGATCCCGGTTGACCGCAAATCCATGATACGCCACCCCGTGGCGAATGCGCACCCCCAATGCCGCAATTTTTTCCCCATTCACCCAGACGCCGGGATGGTGCGACTCCCGTTCCGCCTCCACGCCCAGACCTGCCAGGGTCTGGATGACCATCTCTTCCAATCGGTACACATGGGCGCGTACGGCATGGTGATCCGGTCGCAGATCGATCAGCACATAGCCGACCGTCTGTCCGGGTCCATGCCAGGTCACCCGTCCCCCCCGATCCGTCGGCACCACCGGAATGGCGCGATCCAGAATCTCTGCATGCTGTCCAGAACGTCCCACAGTATAAACCGACCCATGTTCCAGCAACCAGAAAAGTCCAGGCCCTCCAGTTGCAACCATCCGCTCCACCCACTGACGCTGGGCCATCAATACACTTTGGTAATCAAGACAACCAGAACTCTTTCTCAGCAACACGATGGATCCGGCCATTTGCGCGCCCATCACGACTCCACCGACCCCAACCACACCTGTTCCAACAGCGCCTCGTATACCCGCCCACACTCGAACTCCAACTCCTTGTACAGCTTGCCGGCCTTCAACCACTCCTCGGCCCGCACCGCCACTCCGAGACGCACGGTCTTGAGTTTCATCCGTTCGGCTCCCAGACCAACGGCCACTTTTTTCAAGGCTTCACACTGCTCGCGCGCACGGCGTGCGCTCTTCTCGTCAATGGCCGTGCGCACCGGCTCCAGCAAGGGTGCCACACCTTGACGCCACAAGGCCGCCAGCTCCAGCAATTGCGCCCGATCCTCCATCCGGGCCAGAACCGCCACCTCCACGCCCCCTTTGCGGCTGCGGGAACGACGCTTCAAGGCCACCCGCGCCGTGACATTCACCAACTCCACCGGACGGTACGGTTTGACCAGGAACTCATCCATGCCCGAGGCCAGACACAAGGCACGCTCACCCGGCAGGGCACGCGCCGTGACCGCCACAATCGGAATCCGTTCCGGACGGTCGAACTGTTCGCGAATGCGCCGGGTCAACTCATAGCCATCCATGCGCGGCATGTGCAGATCGGTCAACACCAGATCAAAGGCCGGTCCGGCAGCCATCCGATCCAAAGCCTCCTGCCCATCCTTGACCGGAACCACCTGATGGCCCGCCTTTTCCAGAATCTCCACAGCCAGCTCACGATTCTCTTCCAGATCCTCGGCCAGCAAGATCCGCAAAGAGGGCAAGGTCTGATCTGCCATCAACCACCCGTCGGGTTCCAAAGAGAGTGTACACACCCGGCCTTCCAGAAGTGCCTTGAGACAACGCAACAGAGCGCTCCGCTTGAGCGGCTTGACAATCGACACCATCTGCAACCCGTTCTGGCCAGGGGAGAGATGGTCCACACGCTGGTTGGCCGCAATCAAAATGGCGGCCTTGCCTTGCCAGCCCGGATGGGATTGCAGATCACGCAACGCCTGGTCATGGTCATCCAACATCCGCTGATCCAGAATCACGATCTCCCAGGGCCGTCCGTCGACACGCGCCTGTTCCAGCGCCGCCAGCATCCCCTCCCAATCCTCGGCCTCACCCACCTGCGCACCAAAACCGTGCAGCATCTCCCCGGCAATGGTCCGACCCAAAGGATGGGGATCGATCATCAGAATCCGCACCCCGGCCAGGGCCTGCACCGGGGCAGCGCGTTCCCCCCTCTCCCCGTCTTCATCGACAACCGTGCGCCGCACCGAGCCAAAGCGCAGCAGCACATGAAAAATGCTCCCCTCGCCAACTTCACTCTCCAACCGGATCGATCCCCCCATCAACTCGGCCAACATCCGGCTGATGGTCAAACCCAACCCCGTACCGCCAAACCGGCGGGTGATCGATCCATCGGCCTGGGTAAACCGTTCAAAGATCCGCTCCTGCCGATCATCCGGCACCCCGATACCGGTATCGGCCACGGAAAACATCACTCCGATCTCCCGCTCGCGCGCCTCTCCGCCCTCGGAACCGGATGCCAACAGATCGGCCCGTTGCACCAGAACCGTCACTTCCCCCTGCTCCGTGAACTTGATGGCGTTGGCAATCAGATTGATCAGAATCTGGGTCAGACGGTTGGGATCACCGATCAGTTGTTCCGGAATATCTGCCGCAATGTAGCAGTACAGCTCCAACTCCTTCTCATGGGCCTTGACCGCCACCAGATCACAGACATTCTCCACAATGGCGCGGGGATCAAAGGAGATCCGTTCCAGCAGCAACTGCCCGGCCTCGATCTTGGCCAGATCGAGGATGCCATTGATCAGGGTCAACAGGTTGTTGGCCGCAGTCTGGACAATGGTCAATTTATCGCGTTGTTCAGGGGTCAGACGGGAGTGCAGCACCAGATCGGTCATGCCGATGATCGCGGTCATCGGACTGCGTATTTCGTGGCTCATATTGGCCAGGAACTCATTCTTGGCCTGACTGGCGGCATTGGCGGCCACCATGGCCTCTTCCAGCCGCATGGTGCGCTCATGGACCAACTGGCGCATGTGTTCCTGATAGTGGATCAAACGGGCATCGGCTTCCAGGCTCTCACGGATGTCCTGAACCATCAGCAGGGTCCGCATGGGCTGTTCCGAATCCATGGAGAGTGGAACCAGCATCAGCAAAACCGGAATCCGCTCTCCGGTGCAGGTCCGCAACAGGGCCTCTTCTCCAGTGGCCTGTCCGGAATGAACGGCATGGATCCCATCACCTCCGAACCGTTCCAGATGAGAGGTAAGCGTGTGTCCCATCCAGGCGCTGGCCTCGCAACCGCTCAGAGCGAGCAGTGCCTGGTTGACGCTCTGAATCCGACCATCGACATCCAGGATCAGCAAACCATGGGGAACGGCATCAAACAGGGTCTTCTGTTGCTGTTGGAGATGGGCCACAACCTGTGCCTGACGCCGACGCTCCTGCTGTTGCAACCGGAGCGCCGCACCATATCCAGCCGCACCCGCTGCTGCCAGCAGCGTCAGCAGCCCCCCCCACTCCCAGCCCGAGTATGGCATGGCAAATCAGAATGAGATGCAACGAAAGAACATCATTCGGGAACCCGGAAGCCGGCCTGACCCATGGCCACCAGAATCACCTCCACACTCTGTTCCGGCGTAAAACGATCCGTATTGATCACCAGATCAAACCCCTGTTCTGCCCTGGGGAACCGTTTGGCCACCTGTTCTTCAAACTTTTCACGCTCCTTGTTGGACTCCTGCACCAGTTTTTCGGCTTTGTCGTATTTCATATCCTTCTGTTTGGCGATCCGTTTGGCACAGGTCTCCAAAGAGCCTTCCAGACGCACGCGAAAGGTCTCCTTGCGCGGCAACAGCAGATGAGCTGCCCGTCCCACGATCACCCCGCCCATGGGGGCGATGCCCAGAATCACCTTGGCCATGTAGCGGAAATAGGCCTCGGACGTGATGCTTTTTTTGGAAAAAAACGAGTGCAGAATGTCATCCACCAGGCTGCCGACCCGTTCGTCCAGTCTGGACAGGAGTTGCTTGTCCTCTCTGGCCTGACTCACAATGGCATTCAACAACTCCTTGTCGTACAACTGCACACCAAGCCGTTCCGCCAGCAGCCCGGAGGTGCTGGAACCGGCAGCCCCGTAATAGCGGGAGACCGTCACCAGGGGCTTCAGCAAGGATGCCCCGGAATGCGCCTTGTCCGCATCATAGCGGCCCGCATCCAGGATCGAGCGAACGATTTGCAAGGGAGAATGGGTCATGGGTGCCAATTATCCTTCTCAAGGTTGTGCAATTGCGTGATTTCCACACAGGAAACAGACCGCAAGGAACAAAACGAGGTTGCCGGACCCATGCTGTCCGACAACCTCGCGATCATCCAATCATCAAACCAAGGCATCAATCGATGCCGATCTCCTCGGCCACGGTCCGCACCACCCGCTTGTCGTAATCGAGGATCTCCTTGTTTTTGCCCTTGTAGGGGAGCTGACTCAGTAAAAACTTGATCCCGTTGATGCGCGCCCGTTTCTTGTCATCGGATTTGATGATGGTCCAGGGGCACTCCGGGGTCGATGAATAGAAGAAGGTGTCCTCTTTGGCCTTGGTATAATCTTCCCATTTGTCCTGGGACTCCTTGTCCACCGGCGAGAGTTTCCACTGCTTGAGAGGATCGTTCATGCGGCTGTTGAAACGGCGCAACTGCTCTTCTTTGCTGACTGAAAAGTAGAACTTGAAGAGGATGATGCCCGAATTGACCAGCATGCGCTCGAACTCCGGCACGGAACGCAGAAATTCTTTCACCTGGTCCTTGGTGCAGAATCCCATGACCCGCTCCACACCGGCACGGTTGTACCAGCTGCGGTCAAACAGACAGATCTCCCCGGCTGACGGGAGATGTTCCACATAGCGTTGGAAATACCACTGGCTGCGCTCCCGATCCGTGGGCTTCTCCAGGGCGACCACGTGGCAACCACGGGGATTCATGTGTTCGATGAACCGCTTGATGGTTCCCCCCTTGCCCGAGGCGTCACGTCCTTCAAACAAGGCCACAATGCGGATGCCATTCTCTTTGACCCAATTCTGCATCTTGACCAGCTCGATATGGAGCGGGGTCATGATGTTGAGATACTCCTCCTCGGACATCTTTTTGAATTTGGGCCGGGCGCTGCGTTGTGCCTGTTGGCTGCCCTTGCCCAGGACGATGGCGTCCGCGCCATCAGAGGCAGCCACCTTGCGCTTGGTCAGCAGATCAACGGCAACATCGTTCTTCTTGTCATCGGCGGATGAATTGGCCATTCCTCTCTCCCATGATGCTTGATTTGAATGAAAACCGAATAATCAATTAGAATCATGAACAGCCCAGACACTATCCGACCATTCCAGGCTGGGGTCATCATAGAACCGACCCGGTTGGATGTCCACCTTTCCTTTGGGGATTGTCCAACGGTACGCACTTTTTTTTCCGGGTCAGCAAAGCATCTTGTTGCTTTGCAAACTTTCGGATAAGATGACGTAATCGTGCAAAAAAGAGTTTAACGTACTTTAATCGGGAATTCCACCACAACGAGGAAAATCATGAATAGTGCGGCCAAAAGCAAGGGCGTGTCACTCCAGGACCGACACAGCACCGGAGAGGCTTTCGGACTCATCATGCGGTTCAATTTCGACATGCTGCAACAATGGGCCTCCATTGCCCATGATGGCAAAGATATCGAAGGTGTGCATCAGGCCCGCGTATCGCTGCGCCGGATGCGTTCGGCACTGGGACTGTTTCGCAAGGCCATTCCCAGAGAGATCACCGCCCCCTGGGGTGAAGAGATGCGCTGGATCGCCACAGCCATGGGTGCAGCCCGGGATCTGGATGTCTTCATCCATGAAGGGCTGAAAGCCATGTCCGGCAGAATCCCACTGGAATCTGGTGAAAAGAAACTCCTGGCTCTGGCCGAACAACGCCGCGCCGAAGCCTATATCGAAGTCCGCACCCTGCTGGAAAGCGAACGCTACCGCGCCTTTACCAACAATTTTGCCCAATGGCTCGATGAGAAGGGATGGATGCAAGGTGATCTGCCAGAGGCCAATCGGGTCCGAATGGCAAAGACCATTCGCCGCTATGCCCTGTCGGTTCTGGGCAAACGGATGGGTTCCACCCTGGCCTATGGCGACCAGATCACCACCATGAACAGCACGGAGCTGCACGCCCTGCGCATCGAATGCAAAAAGCTCCGCTATGCCTTTGAATTCTTCCAGCCGCTTTTTGTCGAAAAGGGGATGCAGAACTTCAGTCTCTACCTCAAGGGGCTGCAAGATGTGCTGGGCGTGATGAACGATGTCTCGGTCATGCCGGGATTGATGGAGAAGATTCTGGCCGGCTCCACGGATCTGGAGACGTTACAATATGCCGGGGCCGTGATCGGCTGGCGCTCCCGCCAGTATGAAGAGGTGCGCGGTCATCTCATTCCCCGCTGGAACGAATTCTCCAGCGCATCGCTGCCCTGGATGATCCACCGCAAAAAATAATCCCCACCCTCCCCCGGTCTGCCCGTGCCATTTTCACGACGTTGCGGGAGACCGGGTGCGCAACGCTGCCAAAAGCTCCGGAACCTTGTGGAACAGATCCCCGGTCAAAGCCAGATCCGCCACTGCGGCCATCGGTGCCAGAGGATCGATATTGATCGAAACCAGACAACCGGCATCCTTGATCCCGGCCAGATGTTGCACGGCACCAGAGATCCCCAGAGCCACATACAACTCTGGGGCAATGATCCGACCCGTCTGACCGATCTGGATCGCTGCCGGAGCCAAACCCGCATCCACGGCTGCGCGACTGGCCCCCACCGCCCCACCCAATGCCTGTGCCAA
>JAANAU010000012.1 GCA_011089965.1 Magnetococcales bacterium | reverse complement strand
ATTTGCGGTCAAACGTAACGCCCCCCGCTGGATCGCCAAACTGCGTCAGTTCGGTCTGCTGCCTGCGGCGGCCTGAACTAAATTTCAATCCTGTCTGCGGCATCGTCTTTCTGAGGTAAAAAAGGCGAATAGTGGTTTATTGTCTTCTGTTCAGCACTCTTTCACGGTAACAGACCTTCTCATAAACCTTTTGCATCCATTGCGCCAGATCCTTGGTCTCGGACAACAAAGCATGCCGGGTTTTCCTGTGATCCAGCAAACGGCGATATTGTTTGACATGCTGCATGTCCTGGCCATGGATCATGCCCAACACCCATGCCTCGGCCAACATCAGGTGGGGATCATCTTGAATCGTTGCCGTTTTCATATTCACCGCACCATCCCAGCGCACACGCATGAGAAATGGTCCCATGCCATCGATGACCACAGCCCGATTGAAGGCACCCCGATTGCCTACCCGCTCCTGGTTCAAACTCTTGTTGACCCGATCCACAATCACCCCTGGTTGCAATGCCGTGGCCGAACGAGGACGCATTCCACCCTCGGATAAAGCATAAATCCCGGGCCGCACCTCAGGCTTGACATCCATGATCACCCATTTGGGCCACTTCCGGTGGGCAGATTTTTTGCGCTCCAGCAACACCCGGTACTGCACCAGACCGCCAGATCCGCCGGATTGTTTGGAATATTGAATCAACTCCCGCAGGTGGTAGTGGTCTCCATAATGATCCTTGATGGTGTTCTGAATCCGCTCCTGCTCCAGTTCCGACAAGGCATCATCCTTGGCAGGAGAGATATTGTGGCGCAACAGTTGCTTTTTCTTCGGATCCCACTCCTTGGGATCCGGGGCAAACCCGGCATCCAACTCTTTCTTGATCTCATCCAAATTTTTTTTATCCACTCCACGCTTTTCCAGGAAGTGCCGGACCTCTTGCCACCGGGTTGGCCACTCTTTCTGCTCCAACCCCTGGCGATAGGCATGGATCACCTGTTTCAGGCGCTGGCGACGGGTTGTGTTTTGAGCAACGATCTGCTTTCCAGCCAACCGGATTCCGGTCATGAAACGCAGCAGATCCAGGGCCGGGTCGCCCCGTCCCCCATCATCCGGATCGTTCATGGTGAACAACACCTGCCGCTTGTGATGCCGACGGAACTGAGGCAGAACACCAAAATTTTCCAGATGGGGATCACCGACACACCAGCAACGGTATCTTTTACGGATCACCTCCAGATCATTCAAAACCTTCTTCCGGGCCACCCGCCAGTAGAAATAAGGGACAAAGGCCCGGAAAAACATGAAGGCGCTGCGTTCCTCCTTCGGAATATCCGCAGGCTCGATTTTGTTCCTGATATCACTCCAGAGCAGATGTGGATACAAAAAATTCAACCGATTCAATATGTTATCTCTTTTCATATATCTCTCCTGACTCCTGCCATGCACAGTTGAACCGAGCGGCTTTACCGCACCCAGGGGACGACCATGAATCCAAGTCTCGCAATCAACAGGAGAACGGAAAACCGGTTCTCCTGCTCTCCGCCTTCCTGCACCGACAGGGTAACATCCTGACCCAATGACCCATCGCCGATAAATCCAATAATATTCCCGCCATCCGTCCCTTGCTGACCAATCTTCAATTGACAGGTCGCCTGATCACGGCTGACACCACTCATGCTCAAAAAATTATAAAATTTATAGCCAAAGAAAAACAAGCAGACTTCTTCTTCACGATTAAGTACAATCAACCCACGGTGCTGCACACCATCACACACCTACGACTTGACCTCGGACTTTTCAGGTTGGCAGGCTGTCAGGAGATCGCCTCTGCCACCAGGGAGTTCGCTGCCAAACCATGGAAGGCACTGCGATCCCTGGGATTATGACTCCACCAACCGACTCTGACGAATCCCTGATCGTTACTCTGTGTACGTTTAGGGGTAGGAGTAGATCCATTTTCCTTTTTTGATTTTTTTTTGAACAAAATCGCTGAACGATTTTTGCAGTCCTTCAATATTCGGAAGCAACATTTTTCCTGTATTATTATTTCCGAGCATACCAACACATGTTTGTTTCTTATTGATCCACAGGTCGCCAAGGATAAATGCGATCCACGCATCAAAACAGTCATCATCCGTTATGGGTTGCATAGGAGAATAATCTATTCCACAACTATTTATCAGGTGATCAATAAGAATGTTTTCCAATGCTTCTCTATTTTCTAAGGTGTTTTCTCCCTTGTGTAAGCCTTTGTATCTCCATGACCGAATATTTTTATCTTTGCACCATAACCAGAGAGCCAAAGCAGGGTGTACTTCTGCGATGTAGCGTCCTTCAGTCGGGGGGGATTTGCTGTTGTCGTCTGTTAATTGGAATGGCAATTGATTCATCTGATCAAAGGGACCACATTTAGGCAGTCCAAGTAGAGAGCGAGAAATTACCCAATGTGGGCAACCTGAATAAGGAAGGATAGAAACACCAGGAGGAAGCTTTCCTGTATAATTTGGAAGTATATTTTTATGTTGCATAAAAAAAGACTCTAAAGCTCTTTGAGAGAATTCTGATTTTCCAGGTTTGTTGTTCATTATTGCCAAAAGAGATGGGCCGGTCAAAGGTGCATCCCAGCAAACAAATAAGTCTGGCTCTTTGGATAAACCTTCTATAAATGATCGCACTTCATGGATTGATCTTTTTTCAAATTTTTCTCCATCATACGCAATGAGATCCTTTTTTGGTGCAGGATCGATCCCGTAAACTTTCATTATGGTTCCTTTCTGGTCTATCATATTGTTGTGCGTTTTATTGATACATTAAACCATGCCTAAACTCAATGTCAAGCCCCTCTTTAACATAACTTTAGTTATTTTAATCTGACCGCCATTCAAATTGTTCCTATTTTTTCACTGGTGTCCGGTTGAGTTAAAGGAAACCGGTCGCAACTAACCGTACCCAAAGATCTTTTAAAGTTTTTTCCCCGGTTTCGACTTGAACGGAATTCGGGATCCCGGTAATATTCCAAAGTGGTTTTGGTCCAAGATCAATTCCCAGTCAAGAAGTTATACAAGGTGCCAGGAAACATCAACGTGAATTCGTGACGACCAAATTTGATCTGATCCCGATCCACCAACTCCTGCCGGTCATGTCCCACCGGCACGCCATTCACAAACACCCCGTTGGTGGAGTTGAGATCCTCCAGGAAATATTGACCGCTTGCGCCAAAAACAATCCTGGCATGACGATTAGAGATGGCATCATCCCCCATCACCAGATCATTCTCCACCGCCCGTCCAATCAACAGACTCTCTTCCTGATCAACATCCACACCCTCGGATTCGATCAAAGGATAGATGGAACGCCCCAACACCTTGAGTCGTACCGCAGCCCGGGTATCCCGCGAGGCAGGCAGAAAATAATAGGTCGCATCCACATCCCCGCCCACCATGCGTGACGCATAACCGCGCACCACCCCGGAACCAACCAGACTGGGAAAACGCATCAACTGGCTGAACAGATCCACATGATGACGCACCGCATACTCTTTGAGCGCCTGATAATCGGCCTGACCCAACGCATTGACAAACTGCCGGATGCGCGCCTGGGGTTTGATGCCATGCAACCGCAAAAACAACGAACTCGGCGCCAGCAGTTGAAAACGTAAACGCCCGAGGGTGATATGATCTCCCTCGCGCAACAACTGCTCTTTGGCCATGGGACGCTGATTGATCTGGATGGGCGCAGCCCCGCTCATCTTGCGAATCCAAAACCGCTTGCCCCGAAACACCTGAAAAACCGCCTGCTGACGGGATACCGAATAGTCCGGCACCAAAAAATCATTCTCCCCGCTCCGTCCCACGGAAAATGACTGTCTCTCCTCCACCACCCCATCCGCACCAACAGGCCGATAAAATCCATATACCACCTCAGCCAGATTGCCTGGCAAGACGGCAGACGCAGACGCAGCATCCAGCGACACCGGATCAAAACGGGCCGTCTCGCTGATCTCGCGAGCAGGCGTAATCCTGCCCGGCATGACCCGATCCCCGGCCAATACCCAATGACCCAATTGCCGCACAAACCCCTGTTCGCTGGTCTCGTGCGCCATCTGCATCAGGGCGCGGTACTCCAATCGTCCTCCCGCACCCAACAATTCACCAATTCTGCACTTGATCGACTCTGGCATGCCGCTCTCCTCGCGCCAGGATGATAACAATGCGCCGACACTCCTTTTGGCCAGTCGCCAGTATAACCCATTTCCAGCACAAAAAGCGACCGTCCGGTACAGCCCCATATCATGCGAAGACTTGCCAACCCTGCAACACCTCGATTATGGTGTAGATTGTGTCGCCGTGTCCGGACACTTCAACCCTGTCAGGAAGACTCCCGTATTTGATAACAAGAAGGAGAATCGTTTCCATGCTCGCAGCCTATCGTCAACATGTTGAGGAACGTGCCGCTCAAGGTGTTCCTCCCCTCCCTCTGAATGCCCAACAAACCGCGGATGTCACCGCACTCCTGCAAAACCCTCCAGCCGGCGAAGCGGAATTCTTGAAAGATCTTCTGGCCAACCAGGTTCCTCCGGGTGTGGATGATGCGGCCCGGGTCAAGGCGGAATTCCTCGACCAGGTGGCCCAAGGCACACTCTCCTGTTCCGTCATCACCCGTCAGGAGGCGACTCGCCTGCTGGGCACCATGATCGGCGGGTTCAACGTCCAACCTCTGATCCGTCTGCTGGATGACGCCGAGTTGGCCGGAGAGGCCGTTGCCGCCCTCTCCAACACCCTGATGATCTACGACGCCTTTGAAACCATGGCCAACAAAGCCAAAACCAATGCCCATGCCAAACAGGTTCTGCAAAACTGGGCTGAGGCCACCTGGTTCACGTCACGTCCGGCCATGCCCGAAGAGATCACGGTCACGCTGTTCCAGGTAGCCGGAGAGACCAATACCGATGACCTCTCCCCAGCCTCGGAAGCCTGGAGCCGTCCGGATATTCCGGTCCATGCCAAAGCCATGCTGGTAACCCGTCAACCCGGCTCACTGGAGGAGATCGCCCGTCTCAAGCAACAGGGCCATCCCCTGGCCTATCTCGGAGATGTGGTCGGAACCGGCTCTTCACGCAAATCGGCAGCCAACTCTTTGATCTGGCACATCGGTGACGACATCCCCTTTGTCCCGGCCAAACGTACCGGCGGGGTGGTGATCGGCGGCACGATTGCGCCGATCTTCTTCAACACCGCCGAAGATTCCGGCATGTTGCCGATCCAGTGCGATGTCAGCGCCTTGAAAAATGGCGATGTCGTGACCATCAATACCCGCAACGGCACCATGACGCGCGCCGGTGAAGTGGTCTCCCGCTTTGAGATCAAACCCGAAACCCTCCCGGATGAGTTCCGCGCCGGTGGACGTGTCAACCTGATCGTGGGACGCAAACTCACGGCCAAAGCGCGCGAGGTGTTGGGTCTGCCTCCCATCGAGATCTTCCGCGCCCCGGAAAATCCCCCGGATACCGGCAAAGGCTACACCCTGGCCCAGAAAATGGTGGGCCAGGCCGTTGGCCAGGCCGGAGTTCGTCCAGGCGAATATTGCGAACCCACCATGACCACGGTCGGCTCGCAAGATACCACCGGTCCCATGACCCGGGATGAAATCAAAGAGTTGGCCTGCCTGGGCTTCTCTGCCGACTTTGTGATTCAATCCTTCTGTCACACCGCTGCCTATCCCAAGGCGGTCGATGTCCAAACCCACAAAACCCTGCCCGGCTTCTTTGAAGAGCGCGGCGGCGTGGCTTTGCGTCCGGGCGATGGGATCATCCACTCCTGGCTCAACCGCATGTGTCTGCCGGATACCGTCGGTACGGGTGGCGACTCCCATACCCGCTTCCCGATTGGCATCTCCTTCCCGGCAGGCTCCGGACTGGTGGCCTTTGCCGCTGCCACCGGTGCCATGCCCCTGGTCATGCCGGAATCGGTGCTGGTCCGCTTCACCGGCACCATGCAACCGGGCATCACCCTGCGTGATCTGGTCAACGCCATTCCCTATGTCGCGATTCAACGTGGTCTTCTGACCGTGGCCAAGGCTGGCAAGAAGAACATCTTCAACGGTCGCATCCTCGAAATCGAAGGGTTGCCGGATCTGAAGGTCGAGCAGGCCTTCGAGTTGACAGACGCCTCGGCAGAACGGTCGGCTGCGGCCTGTACCGTGTTGCTCAACAAAGAGCCGGTGATCGAATACATCCGCTCCAATATCACCCTGCTGCAAAACATGCTCAATCAGGGCTACAAATCAACCACCGCCATCCAGAAACGCATCGCGGCCATGGAAGCCTGGCTGAACAATCCAATCCTGCTCCAACCCGATGCCGATGCCGAATATGCTGCCGTGATCGAAATCGATCTCAACGAGATCAAAGAGCCGATCCTGGCCTGCCCGAACGACCCGGACGATGTCAAACTGCTCTCTGCCGTGGCCAACACGCCTGTGGATGAAGTATTCATCGGCTCGTGCATGACCAATATCGGTCACTTCCGCGCCACCGCCAAAATCCTGGATGGTCAGCCCCAGGTGTCGGGTCGCCTCTGGCTCTCTCCGCCCACGCGCATGGACGAACAACAGCTCATGACCGAAGGAGTCTACAGCACCTTTGGCAAGTCAGGGGCACGCATGGAGATGCCCGGCTGTTCCTTGTGCATGGGCAACCAGGCCCGGGTGCGCGACAACACCACCGTGGTCTCCACCTCCACCCGCAACTTCAACAACCGCATGGGCAATGGTTCGCAGGTCTTCCTCTCCTCAGCCGAGGTGGCTGCCATCGCTGCCCAACTCGGACGCCTGCCCACGGTGGAAGAGTATATGAAAACCATGGAAGAAAAAGTGGCTCCAAAATCAGCCAATATCTACAAATACCTGAACTTCCATGAAATCCCCAACTATGCACAAACCGGCGGGGCATAACACCCCTGTCAATTGATCCAAAAAAAACGCCCGGGAGAAACTCCCGGGCGTTTTTGATTGGATCGGCAGGTGCACAAAACCATTCCACCCACCGATGGGTGCGGCTGACCAGATTACTGGGCACCGCCACCAGCATTCCACTGTCCACCACCCGCACCAGCGCCAAAATCATTGGCTCCGGCCTTGGTCCGCTTGGACTTTTTCGTGGACTTCTTTTTCTTCTTATGCTTTTTGTCCAACACCGTAGCCTGCTCCTCGTCCACCACCGCAGAGGTCTGCACCATCTCAGCTGAAGCCAGCACCAGAGGCTTGGAGAGCAGCAACTCTTCCGAGGAGGTGACTGCTGCAGAAGCAGAGCCAGCCCCAACCATCATGCCCAACATCACCGCCATCGCCAACAGATTTTTCTTCATCAACCGGTTTCCTTACTCAATATTGGTTTGTCAACATCCCCTGCCTGAGACCTTGACGGCGCTCAATCTGGCACTGGCTGGGCAAGGAACCGTACCAAAAGACAGCCCTGACCACCGCACAACGATCTGGCAGAAGTTTCCTGGTGACTCCGGAGTCCGATTTGCCCGCAGTTCCGGCACCCGCTTGATCTTGATACCGTTACCGATTTGTCGAGGTCCGGATTCTGCAACCATCCGACAGGTCTCGTTCACGATAACTGCGCAAAGATACCATGACCCGGACAGCTTGAATAGCTTTATTGAAAAAAAATTCAACTGAACCCATTCACTCTGCCGTCAACAAACGCATCAACTCTTCCGCCGAAATCGTGCCCGGAATCTGCCCACCTTCCAGCAGACCATCGGCCAGATCGCGCTTGTGGCGATGCAGATCCACAATCTTCTCTTCAATCGACTCCCGGATCACCAACCGATAAACAGTCACCGGTCGCTGCTGCCCAAACCGGTGGGCACGGTCCGATGCCTGATCCTCGACCGCCGGATTCCACCACGGATCCATGTGAATCACATAATCCGCAGCCGTCAGATTCAACCCCAATCCACCCGCCTTGAGACTGATCAAAAACAGATCCCCGCTCCCGGATTGAAACGCCTGCACCGCCTCACGCCTGGCAACCGGTGCCGTCGCACCATCCAGATACTGGTAGGCAATCTTCTTTCGATCCAACAACTCCCGAATGATCGCCAGATATCCGGTAAACTGACTGAAGACCAAGGCTTTGTGCCCATTGGCCAACAACTCATCCACCACCTCCTTGAACAGGGAGAGCTTCGCACCACTCAAGCCGCTCTCCGGAACCACCAGAGTCGGATGACAACAGGCACGACGCAATCTCATGATTTCAGCCAAAATCTGAAAACGCCGCTCCTCATCGGGTAACGACTCCCCGCTCAAACGCTCCACGGCATTGCGCCGCAAAGCCTCGTAAAAGGCCCTCTCCTCGTCGTCCATCTCCACCCGCAGCGTGATTTCAGTACGCGGTGGCAACTCATCCAGCACCTGGCTCTTCAAACGCCGCAGCACAAACGGACGAATCAGACTCTTCAAACGCAATCGCGCCTCATCCTGCCGGTCCCGCTCAATGGGAATGGCAAAACGACGATTGAAGCGTTCCAACGACCCCAACAATCCTGGATTGATAAAACGAAAAATATTCCACAACTCACCAAGATGGTTCTCAATCGGCGTACCTGTGGTCACCATACGAAATGCGGAATTCAACTCCATGACAGCCTTGGAACGTTTGGTCATGCGATTCTTGATCGCCTGCGCCTCATCCAACACCACCGAATGCCACGAAACCTTGGCAAAACGTTCGGATTCGTTCTGCAACAATCCATAACTGCATACCAACAGATCAAACGGTCCCAAACCGTCCAACATCTCCTGCCGTTCGAGGCCACCAAACAGTTGCACATTCAAGGTTGGCGCCCAGCGTCGACTCTCATCCAGCCAGTTCATGCACACCGAAGTGGGTGCCACCACCAATGCCGGCCCCTCCGGTGCCCGCATCACCAACAGCGCCAAAGCCTGCAAGGTCTTTCCCAACCCCATGTCATCGGCCAAACAGGCCCCGGCACCCCAGGCCGACAACCGCGCCAACCAACGCACCCCCTCTTTCTGATACTCCCGCAACTCGGCCGTAAAGGTGGAAGGCAACTCCGGCGTCCAGGCATGCAATTGTCGCAACCGCTCCAGACGCCCTTCCCACTCGGCATCCACATGGCAGGATCCAACCTCACGCAGCAGAGGTTCCAAAGCACCCAGCGCCAATGGATGCACATGTCGCTTGCCACCACTCCCCTGGGTGAACGCCTCCAGCTGCACCAGACGTTTCCGGAACTCTTCGGTCAAGGCCAGATAACGCCCCTCTCCCAAAGGGACAAACCGCCCTTCCGCCCCCTCCATCCGTTTCAACAACTCTTGCAAACCGATGACCAAAGATTCATCGACCTGCAAACTTCCCTCCACGGCAAACCAATCCTTGTGCCGCTCAAAACGCAAAACCATGGAACCAAGAGACAGAGAACGTGTCACCCGCAACCGTTCCCCCTCTGGCCACTCCGGCTCCACCCCCTCTTCCAGATCGTGCAGTTCCGAAAGCAGTTGCAAACAGCTCTGCGGATCCTCGAAACTCCACTCCCACTCCCGGGTCCAGGCGGAACGCAAAGAGGGGGCAGCCTTGAGAACACCCTCGGCCCGCTCCCGTTCCCGTGACAGATCGCGCGTGGTCTGCACCCTGCGTCCTGAGACCTCGGCAATCAGTGTTGCAGCCCCCTCCCCAGGCAACAACCACGGCCCCTCATCGCCAAAAGGACGGGTCATGATCCGCACCTTCAACCCCTGATTGCTCGGCATCATGTGGATCCGTGGCCGGTCTGTGGCCGCCACTTCAGGCAGATGCTCGCCCACCCCTCCGATCTCCGATTGCAAGGTGGCCAAGGTGGACAGACCCGGAAGAATGCGCAACACCCGCTCCCGCTCCTCACCGGGAATCTCCAACCCCTTGCCCAGAATCTCCGCCACCTCTTTATGACGCGGCAGAATCTCGATCACCCGGCAACGATTCGGACCCTCGCGCACGGCATAGGCTCCAAGCCGTGTGGCATCTTCGGAAAAACGGATGAGCAATTTGCCATTCTCCTCCCTGACACACAACTCCGGCTCGCCTGCCACCATCTCCACATTGACCGTTGGCTCCTCTTCCCAGAATACCAACGGATGACCCACCAACAACGGCAACAACCGATGGGCATCCATGCGACTCTCACGCACCCCGTAACGGTTGTAATCCACTTCGACTGCTGCACACAGCTTCATATCCTGAGGAGAGAGCTTGCCAGGGATCAGGGTCAAACCACGCAACCCCCGCCAGGTCAACACACGACCCCGCGTCCACTCCCCCTTGCCGCTCCACTTCTGCTCTTTGGCCTGGACAAAACAGTGCCCGGCCTTGGGGATACTGAGCAACCAGATCAAACGGGTGGTCTCATGGGGTGCGGAAACACTCTCATCACTGCCGGAATCGCACAGCTCCCCTGCCACGGATTCCAAGGCATCCAACGCCCACTCCCAAACCTCTTTGGGCCGCATCATGGTCACGATGGTTTGCTTGTCCGCGACCTCACGCCCTTCCAACAACTCCCAAAGGGCCTGACTCTCCCGGGCCATCCAGCGTTGACCGTTCCCTTCGGCAAACCGGGTCAACTCCTGCAAAAAACCACGCTGCTGCCTGGCCTGCTCCGGATCCACCCAGTAATGGGCCAACAGATGAAAAAATCGGCAAAAGGGGGCCATCTCGTGCAGATTGTGCGGTCCCGAGCCAGCCAGCAATTGGCGATGAATGGTCTGGATCTCGACGCTCTCCATCCCCCCGAAGCCATCCCGATCCAACCAGCTGCGGGCTGCACGCACCCGGTTGTCCATAACCAGGGCAATCGCAAACAACGCTTCATAAGCGTGCCGGAACGGGTCCGTACCTGCACGAAACACCCGGTCCATGTACTCCATGGCCGTACGCCGCTGAAGCCGGTTCCCGGTCTTGAGCAAGGCCAGAATGAAAAATGGTCCACTGGGATGACGCAGGAATGGTTTATTGCCCTTGCCCTTGGTGCCCTTTTCCATGCCGCGCAAGCTCTCCTCAAACCCGGGGATCGCCCGTTCATACTCCCCTTGCAGACACAACAACCAGGAACGCAAGCACAAGGATGCCTCGACAGGCAGTTCTCCATGCAGCACGGACCGCGCCTCGTCCAAACGATCCGACAATAACAGAAAAACAATCAGAAAATGCCGAAAATGGGGACCATGCTCTTCAATCGGCAGGAAACGGTGCGCTTCCAATACCGGCATGATCTCCTGAAACGGCAGACACCCCCGCACCACATCGATAAAAATGTGACTGAAGATCTCGGCCTGCAAGGTCAGCGTCCGTTGGGAAAACCACCCGGGACGAAAGGGTTGCAAACACAGACGCACCAACGGCGAAGGCCGGTTGGAATCCGGAAACGCCTTCTCGGCCAGGCCGATGAAATAACGCACGGGATTCAGATCATTGGAAAACAGCCCGATCCGGATCTCACGCAGGCAGAGTTCAAACGAAACCGCCCGTGCCACACCCCAGGTATACTGGATCACTGCCGGAGTTGTCTCCTGCACCGAAGCCACCCAGGAGCCAAACGCCGCATCGCTGACCGCATCCTCCATGACTTCCCAGGAGATGGCCGGTGGCAAACGCACCCCCTGTACGCCACGCGAGATCTTCTCTTCGAGAACCAAATTCATGCCACTCAACCGTTTGAGCGCCAGATCCAGCTGATGGTTCCAGGCAGATCGGGCACCCAGAGTGGGTGGGGCACATTTTTGCAAGACCTTGAGCAGCTCGGTCCGGGTGACAGGCAGATGGAAAATCGTCATCAACCGGATCACACAGCGATCCAAAGGGAGTAAAGCCTTGATCTGTCGGCTGATATCCATGGTCAGACCACTCCTTTGCACCCATCAGGAGTCATTCTGGTCCGATGGACACCAGACACGGACAATACAACGAAAACAGGCAGGCTTGCGTGCAGTACAGACATGACGACCATGCAGAATCAACCAATGATGGGCATGCAACAGATAACTCTCCGGAACGCATTGCAACAACTCGCGCTCCACGGCCTCCGGGGTGTTGCCGTAGGCCAGACCAAGACGACGCGACAGACGAAACACATGGGTATCCACAGCCAGGGTGGGTTGACCAAAGGCAATATTCAACACCACATTGGCACTCTTGCGCCCCACACCCGGCAGCGCCTGTAACGCCGCACGACTCTGGGGAACCTGACCGCCATACTGTTCGACCAGAATCCGACTCAAGGCATGCAGGTGTTTGGCTTTGGTATTGAAAAGCCCCAGGGAACGAATCTGCTCCCGGATCGCCTCCTCTCCGAGAGTGACCATGGCCTCAGGATCCGGAGCCAATGCAAACAGACCTGGCGTCACCCGATTCACCCCCACATCCGTGGATTGGGCCGACAGCACAACCGCCACCAGCAGCTGAAAAGGGGTCTGAAAGCGCAGCGCGCCCACAGGATGGGGATCGGCTGCCCGGAAGGCTTCAAAAAGTGCTTGAATGCGTGTATGTTCCATATCCCTCCATTATCCATGAACCACCGTCAACAAGCAAAGGGGTTCCTGACCAAAGCTGCGCATTTCCAGATCATCCATGTCAATCAACCTCCGAATAATGTGTATGTATTTATATGCATGGCCCATCCTCAATGAAATACACAGGTATTGACTGCCCCGCGCCGAAGGGGTATCTTGGACACAAACCATGATTGTTTTTCAAGAATTTTCGGAGTTGTGCGGAAACGCGAACACTTTGGAAGGGGATCCATGACACAACGCCCCCTGATCACCTTTGACCGGGCCTTGAAACGGCTGTTGCGCAGCAAGGCCAACTTTGACGTGAATGAAAACAGCATAACCGTTCAGCCTGGATGATACACATACCACCCCATCTTCCCCGACTCTTTACCTGGCTGTGGATCGCGCTTGTCATCGGATGTGATCATACCTGGCTGCTCCAGAATCTGGAACGTCGCGTCTACGATTATGGCCTGCGCGCACTGCAACGCCCGGTGGACGACCGCGTGGTGCTGGTCGCTGTCGATGACGCCACCCTGGACCGTCTGGGTCCATGGCCACTTCCAGCGCACGCGCTCCTTTCGTTGCTGGAACTGCTCGCACGCGGCCCGGCCCGCATGATCGGATTCACCTTTCCAATCATGGTCAACTCCTCAGAGTATGCAACCCTTGGCGAACGGTTCCAGACCGCCGGCAATGTGATCCTGGCCGCACCAGCCACTCTGAGCACCCCGGGCGCATCCATTCAAACCCAGCCGGTCCAGTGTCCGGTCATCCCCGGCTTGTCTCCCGATCCATGGAGAGACCTCACAAACCTCCCCTCTCCAGCCACCCTGCGTTGGCCACCCATGGAGTTGGCCAACAAGGCCCACGGGGTTGGAATCGATCTGCTGCCCCTGGATCCAGACCGGGTGTTCCGTTCCCTCCCTGTGGCCCTCTCGTGCCAGCAACAGACTCTGCCCTCTCTGGCTCTGGCCATGTCTCTGACAGCCACGACAACCGCTCCCGGCAACCGCAACTCTCAACGCCATGGGGCAGAATTGCGCCCCTATTTTCATCCAGGATTCCAGGAGCAACCGGAATTTGCCACCTACTCCCTGCTTGCCTTGCTGGATGGCCAAATCCACGCCGACCGATTCCGAGGACGCCTGGTTCTGATCGGACCAACCACTCCACGCCTGATTGCCCCGCTCCCCACCCCAACCGGTCGCGCCATGACCCCGGTGGAACTCCATGCCCAGGCACTCTCCACCCTGCTGAACCGGCAGGGGTTCCACATACCGGAGTGGGCACACACGGCCCGATACGGTGCCTATGGAGCCATTGCCCTGTTGCTCCTGACTCTCCCTCGCAACAGAACCGGAATGCGGTTGACACTCCTTCTGACCACAGCCCTGCTGGCACTGCTCCTGCCAATCCTCCATATCTGGTTGCTGGATACCCAAAACGTCTGGTTGCCACTGTTCGGACCCTGGCTGCTGTTGGCGACCGGTTCCATGGCCACCCTTTTTTCAGGGCGTCAGGACAATCCATACCCCACCCGCCCATTGCGCCCACGCTCTCCCGAACCGACCACGCCCTCTTCTGCCACACCCACCCGGGATCACATCGGAGGGTATCCGATTCTGGCAGAACTGGCACGCGATGATCTGGGTACACTGCTTTTGGGCCAAACCCAGAAAAACGGACAACCACTCATCCTCCGTCTGCCTGGCCCCCACAGACATCCGGATCCGGTCACTGCCGAACAGGCCAGGAACGCTTTCCTGGAGGATGCCAAACGCCTCATCACCATTCGGCACGAAGGCGTGGTGACCCTGCGCCAAGTCTGCCTGCATGCAGATCCACCCCACCTGGTTCTGGATCCCTTCCCCATCTCCGGAAACCTTGAACGCCATGTCCACCCGGATGATCCCCTGCCACTGCCAGTCATACTCTATATCATTACACGGGCCGCTCTGACCCTGGATGCCCTCCATCGCCAAGGCATCACTCATGGCAACCTCAGACCCGAAGAGCTGATCTACGATCCCAAAAATCGCCAGGTCCGCATCAAGGAGTTTGGTCTGGCACGGTTGTTGGGCACAGATCCCTCCGGCACCGGCCTCTCTCCCTATGCCGCTCCGGAAACCCTCATGGACCACACCCACGATCCCCGCAGCGATCTCTATGCCTTGGGAGCCACCCTGTTTCATCTGCTGACCGGTCATCCCCCTTTCCGGGCAGATCACCCCGAAGCGTTGCGCCACAACATCCTGAACACCCCTCCCACCCCAGTACGCGCCCTGCGCCCGGAGATCCCGGAAACCCTGGCCAACATCATCGCCACAGCCCTGGAAAAATCCCCCTCTGCACGATTCCAGAGCGGAAACAATCTGGCACGAGAGCTGATCCGCTTCATACGTACTCAGGTGGATACACCAAAATAAATTAAAAAAGTCTGCCGAATCGTTGAAGAATTTGCCATTCCACTAAAATGGATATATTTTAACAAATAACTGTTAATCAAGGAATAAAACACTTATCGATCATCGGATGAATTCACATGCCCCGACTCCCAACACCCTGGATCCGCACACTCTGCCTCATTGTTCTGCTGACCCGTACCGTGCCCGGCTGGACCGAAGAGATCCTGATCGGCATGTCCACCCCCCTGGAAAGCGGTCCCGTGGCGCTCGGCCAAAACACCCGGCTGGGTGTGGATGCCTATTTCGCCAGCGTCAACCGGTCCGGGGGCGTGCAAGGCCGGACCTTGCGCCTGTTGGCCCTCGACGACGGCTATGAACCCACCAAGGCTGCGGTCAATATGCGCCAGATGATCGATCAGAAAAAAGTGCTGGCCGTCATCGGCAATGTCGGCACCCCGACAGCAGTGGTCACGGCCCCGATTGCCAACGAATCCCGCACCATCCTGCTCGGAGCCGTAACCGGGGCGGGATTGTTGCGCAAAAATCCACCAGAACGCTATATTTTCAATTACCGCGCCAGCTATGCAGAAGAGACCGCAGCCATGATCGATGGCCTGCTTGGCATCGGCATCAAACCCCGCGAAATCGCTTTTTTCACCCAAAACGACGGCTATGGCGACTCCGGATACTCCGGCTCCGTGGCTGCCCTGAAAAAACGCGGTTTCGCTGAAACCGACAGCCTGGCCCATGGCCGCTACACCCGCAATACCACCCATATCGAAGGGGCGCTGGCCACCATTCTGGAAGCGGAAATCGAACCGCGCGCCATCATCATGGTCGGAGCCTATCCAGCCTGCGCCGCCTTTATCCGGGAAGCGCGCAAGGATCTGCCCAACACCCTGTTTCTGAACGTCTCGTTCGTGGGCAGCGCCGCTTTGGCCAAAGCTCTGGGCAAAGATGGCGAAGGGGTGATCGTCACCCAGGTCACCCCGGCCCTGAATGACCCTGCTCCCGGTGTCCAGAGCTATCGGGAGGCCTTGAAACGCCATCAGGCCGATGCCACACCCGATTTCCTCTCTCTGGAGGGGTTCCTGGCAGCCAGAATCCTGGTCGAAGGGATTCGTCACACCAGACTGAATGGCAACATCGCCAACGAACGGGAAGCCTTGGTCGATGCCCTGGAAAATCTGCGTGATTATGATCTTGAAATCGGCATGCTGGTCAATTACAGCAAAACCGACCATCAGGCCAGTCACAAGGTGTGGCCCACTCGCCTGATCCAGGGAGAGTTCCAGCCGTTTGCCTGGAGCCAACTGAAATGACACCCCTCCTGCATCGACTGTTACGCCAGACCCGCCTGGATCAATGGAGCATACACCGTTGAATCAGATGACGACCGAAACCACGCAGGAGCCGGCAACCGTCAGCCGTGCTGCCCGGATTCTGGTCTGCACGGTTGCCTTGGTGGTTGGCGTATGGTCCCAACCACTCCGCACCCCGGATCATGTGCCACAAAAAGTTTGATACCCCTCACGACCGGCTGGAGGAGCCGCAGCATACCGTTCCATGCCGGGCTGCTCCACATACGGCCTTTGCAACAGCTCGTACAAACGCATGAACGGCTGCAAGTCGCCCTGTTCAACTGCCCTGTCCAAAACCTCTTCCACCAGGTGATTGCGCGGAATATACACCGGATTGACCGCATGCATGCGTGCCTGACGTTCCGCATCACTCCTGTGACCATCCCGTGCCAAACGGGCACGCCAACGCACCAACCACTGATCCAGCCCTGCCGGATCCGCAAACAAGGCGCGCAACTCCGCAGCGTCCGCTCCCACTCCGACAGCCTGACCCAGCAAACGAAAACTCAAAGTATAATCCGCCTGTCCAGAGTGCAGCCATTGCAACCATTCCTCGATCAAGAGCAGATCCTGCTCTTCCCGGGTCTCCAGTCCCATTTTGGCACGCATGCCATCCAGCCAGAGAGCCTCGAACCGCTCGGGAAAATCCTGAATGATCTCCGTGACCCATGCCACGGCCTGTCGGGGATCCGGATCGATCAGAGGCAACAGGGTCTCGGCCAACCGGGCCAGATTCCAGGCGGCAATCCGGGGTTGATTGCCAAACGCATAGCGTCCCCACGCATCAATCGAACTGAAAACCGTATCCGGATCATATCGATCCAGAAAAGCACATGGACCAAAATCAATGGTTTCCCCGCAGATTGCCATATTGTCGGTATTCATCACCCCATGAACGAACCCCACCCCCATCCATTGGGCAATCAACCGGGCCTGACGCGCACATACCATCCGCACCAGATCCAGATAGGGGGCAGGACTTTCCAACAACTCGGGAAAATGACGCTGCACCACATAATCGGCCAGAATCCGTACTGCCTCGTGATCCCCGCGCGCGGCAAAGTATTGAAACGTCCCCACCCGCACATGACTGGTGGCCACACGGGTCAGAACAGCTCCCGGCAATGCCCCGGCCTCGCGCCATACCGGTTCACCCGTGGTGACCACAGCCAGGGAGCGGGTGGTGGGAATCCCCAAGGCATGCATGGCCTCGGAGACCAGATACTCCCGCAACATGGGAGCCAGCCAGGCGCGACCATCCCCTTGACGCGAAAATGGGGTTCTGCCCGAACCTTTGAGCTGAAGATCCCGTCTGACTCCCTGGCAATCGAGCAGTTCACCCAACAAAATCGCCCGACCATCCCCGAGAGTCGGGACAAACTGACCAAACTGATGCCCGGCATAGGCCATGGCAATCGGTGCCGCACCCCGGGGTACATGATTCCCGGAAAAAATCCCAGCCGCATACGGTTCCATGGCTGCGACATCCCATCCCAACTCCATTGCCAAGGGGCGATTGAAAACCACCAATCGCCCCTCGGGCACAGGAACAGGTGCCAACCGGGCAAAGAAGTGTTCCGGAAGCCTCTGATAACTGTTATCAAACCGCCATGCAGACCCGGAATTGTCCATTTCCACCAACAAATCAGCCCTTTTTCTCCTGCAACTGCTCTTTCAATTTCTGTTCACGGTCATCCAGTTTTTTGCGCTCTTCCTGAATCCGTTGCAGTTTGTCGGACTGGTTGCGTTCTTTCTGGGCCTCGTGGCAGCGTTTGAGTTCAGCCGGATTATTGGCTGCTTTCACGCACGACAACCAAAGCTCAAGATGCTTGACATCCCGCGCCTTGCGCGCCTGGAACTGTGCCTCTTTATCCTTGTCTGTTGGAACCGCCTCGGCAGCCCATACCGATGATGACACCATCATCAACCCAACCACACCCACAATGCCCAGCAACCGTTTGTTCATGACTCCTCCTGCGTTCAACTGCGCCACCATGGTCCATCCCCCTCACAACGGCATGATCATACAAAAAAGGATCCATCGTCAATTGTCAACACCAAGCTCCGACTGTTCTGAACCCACTTGACTGCTGCGGACAGAGGCTGTAAACCACCCAAGAGGCTGTCGGGTGATTCCTCAGCCGCGCACAAACATCCAATAATTAAACCAAAACCATTTTGGAATATGTTATTTATTTTGTTGGGGCGTTGCCCCAAACCCCACCAGGGGCCATTGGCCCCTGGACCCCCTTGACATAAACGACGCATCCCGAAATGGGTGCGGTTTAGAAGCAGCCTCCTCTGGAGCATCCGCAACCCATGGATCAGCCAACCCTCTACGAACGCATCACCGCTGCCCGCACTCTCTTGGGACTGAAGGAGGAGGCTACGCTGGAAGAGATCGAAACCCGCGTCAAAATCCTGGTCAAACGTTGGCATCCGGATACCTGTCAGGAAGAACAGGAACTTTGTGCCGAAATGACACGTCAAATTCTTACGGCTACGGAACTGATCCGCTCCTATTGCAACCATTACCGGTATTCCTTTCGTCCCGAAGAGGTGGAAAAATACATCTCCCCGGAGGAGTGGTGGCATAAACGTTTTGGCGGGGATCCCTACTGGGCCAAAGAGAGGGCGATTCAGGATGAGTGGTATGGCGGGAAACGACGCTCTGTGGGAAAAAAGCCATGATCTTGTTGTTTTTCATGATCTGTATTGCCACCATGACCGGCCATCCCGCCCATGCTGAAGAGACGTGCCAGGAGTGCCATCAACAGACACAGCCAGAGCTGATCCATGCCTGGCAGCAGAGCCGTCATGCCCAAGCCAATGTCGGTTGCACCGCATGCCATGGATCCATTCACGATCACACCATGGCAGCATATGCCCGTACCAACCAGACCTGTCTGGCCTGTCACGCCGAGGCTGGCAAAAGTTATCTCTTGTCCAAACATGGGGTGATTGCCACGTTGGAAGCAGACCGGATGAATCTCACACTCCCATTGAAAGAGGGCAATATCCGCGCGCCCACCTGTGCCTATTGCCACCTCCACCAGAACAATCATGCTGGCAACACGCATCAGGAACGGGCCACCCCTTGTCGGGACTGCCACTCCTCCCGATTTGTGGATACCTGGTTTACCACAGGTTCCAATAATTTGGAGATCGCAGCCAAAAAACAGCGTGAATCTGAAAAAATCTTCAACGAATGGCCCAATAATCGACACGACACGGCCAAAAATCCCCTTGAACAGCTCAAAAGCTCCCTTGAAAATCATTTATTGAATGTCAGATTGGGAGTTGGCCATCAATCCCCGGATGATCTGTGGTGGCATGGGCAACCGGCACTGGATGGAGATCTGTTACGTTTGAAATCCATGCGGAGCCAAATGCAACATCGCCCCCTCCCCTGATGGGGGTGAGTGCGCGAGCATGGAATTTTTTTTGCAATAATTGACCGCACAAACCGATCATCCACCGCCAGCAGGAGAAGAGAGCAACAAGGTTTGCTGTTCTGGCTCCAAATGCCGCAACTCCTCAAAAAACTGTCTGGAACGTTCTGCCACCAGGATACTGACAGCATCCGAAACCATGGGATGATCCATGAACCGGTCAAACAGCTCTCTGGAAAACTCCAACACCTCAACCTCGCCCTGATACGCCTGAATCGTGGAAGAGCGCGGCAATCCGGTCATCAAGGCGATCTCCCCCACCAACTCCCCGGGGTCCAGGATAAATTCCTGCGTCATCGCCATCCCTTCGTAGCGGGTCACCCCCAGCAAACGTCCCCGCACCAATACATAACAAACCCGACCAACCTCTCCCTGAGAAAACAACACCTCCCCCGCACCATACACCCGCACCACCAAACCCGTTGCCAACAATCGGAACACCTCCTGTGACCACAACACACGCTCCGCACTCTTGCCAAACAGCTTTTCCAGAAATCCACTCTCCCGCAACAAACGCCCACACCGCTCGACCGGATCTTCCATCACGGTGAGATTGGTCACCCGCTCTCCCACATTGAGATCCCCACCATGGGGAAAAGGGATCTCCAACCCATGACGCCGCAACTGATACCACACCCGCTCCCGCACCATACCCTCAATACGGGTCCGGTCAAAATAGGTACGACTCCAATAGCGCAACTGATAAACCATCCCATAATCACGATATTCATAAACATAAGCGTCTGGCAGTTTGCTCCGGTCCACCTCCGCCACACTCAACGCCGCCTCCACCAACGCCGACCGTACCAGAGATGGCGAGGCGTTGAACATCAACGGTACGGTCATCTGATGACGGCGCAAAGGGGTCGGCCAGGTCATGTTGTGCACCATGCTGCCGGCCAACAGACCATTGGGGATGATCCAGATATGCCCCCCCGTGGTACGCAAACGGGTCTCCCGCCAGTTGCGCTGAATGATCTCCCCCTCCTTGTCGCCCACGACAATCCATTGCGCAGGCTCCACGGTCCCGACCAGATTCATCGACACCCCGGACAAAAAATTGCTCAACACCTCCCGCAACGCAATACCCAATACCGCTGCCACAACCGCCGTTGAGGTGAACAGCTTGGACGTATCAAAATCCAACACAAAATGAAAAATCGATAAAAGGATTGCAATAACGAGCAGCAGACGAACCAAAAAAAGAATCAGACCCGGCACAGGGAAACGACGCCTGCGCACCGTGTAATAGAGGCGACCCAAAGCCTCATTGCCATTGAAAAACAACCATGCCAACCAGAACAGATACCAGGCTTTGAGATATTGATCATTCAGAGTGAAACCACCCAGAATCCCAGGGTTGGCCTCCACCAAAGCCACCACCAGACCGGTGATCAACAATACGGCCAACGGACGGGCAAGATGACTGAACAGGATCGCCTGCCAGGAACCCTCCCCTCCAGTTGACTCCTTGGGCAGAGGCAAGGCCTCCTCCTGAGCGGCTGCCGCCACCACCTGACGCAAACGAAACGGCAAGGTCAACAGTGTGGCCACCAGAAAGATGGTCAACAACCCACCCAAAGAAACGACAATCAGGGTCAATCCGTCCATAATCATATACCGGCTCACTGAACGGTCGTGGGCAAACCACCGATCTCACGCAACTTATCGATAATCACATTCATGGATTCATGCAAACGTCGAAACTCACCGTGATACTCTCCGGCCAGTTTCTCCGGGATCTCTCCCCGGCTGATCCGGTCCATGCTGACGGCCATCTGGCGAATCGCACTCAGGCGCGCGATCAGATCATTCAAGGCATCGGTGATCTTTTTGAAATCCCCATGAAACTCCACCTCCAACGGTTCCGGGATCGCACCCCGTCCGATCAGGGCCAATATCACTACCAGACGGTCGGCAATCAGACGGATGGCACGCATGCGTTGCACCATGGCGCGCATCACCTCTGCCAGATGACCGATCTCATCACCACGGGTCAGAGCGGTCGTGGCATCGAGATTGCCGTTGGCCACCTCACGCGCAAAATGGCTCAAGGCGGAAATGGCCCGCACCAAACCCCGAACCATGCGCAGCGTCAACCAACCGCATAACAAAATGGTGGTCAGACTGATCAAGAAAATGGCTTGCGCGGTTTGTTCGGCATTGCGGCGCGTATCCGATGCACCCTGAGTGGCCAGACGTGCGGCCATGGCATCGATCTCCTCAGCCAACGGCTCCACCTGACGGATCTCATTCCGCAACCGGTTCATCTTTTCATCCAGCGCCCGATCCAGGGTGACCAGGGAGCGAAAGGCGTTGCGATACTCCAACAGCAGATTCTCCAACCGTTCCAGCTCTTTGCCAGACCGGAGCGCGCGACGCAGACGTTCGTTCAATCCGGTGGCCCACTTTTCAACCTCGGTTGCGCTCTCTTCATCCTGACGCAACAGGTAGTTCTTCTCCATGCGACGCATGGACAGGTAATCCACCATGGCCGCCAAACCGGAGACACTCTCCTCACCCGCCCCCCGATCCAACCGTTGCATCCCCTCTTCCAGAGCACGGGCAGCCTGATTGAACACGCCCTGCAAACCATCCCGATGGGTCAACCCTTTGGCTTGCCAATCGCTGCCAATCTCACGCATCAAGGTTCGATAGCGATCCAGGTGCTCCAGAAGCACCATGCGGGCAGCGACCTCCTCTTCGACCCCACTCCCGATGCTTAAACGTTGCATCTCCCGTGCGGCCTGATCGGCCTGTTGGATGCGTTGATCCACTTTTTCCAACAAGGATGGATCAAGACGCTGCATGAAATCCTTTTCCGCACGCCTGGCCTGCAACACTTCGATGGTGATGGCACGGGCCGTGGATTGAATCTTGAGTTCATGTTCCAGCAGGTGTTCGTATTGCAGAATGGTTTGGCGCAAGGTCAAGGTATGGAACAACACCACGCCGGCAAACAGAAACAGGCCGATCCCGATGGTCAACGGCAGTTTCAAGCGGATGGGAAAATCGTCAAGACGCATGAACCGAGACTCCCAAATCATTAAAAAAAAGAGGGGGGCTGGGAGACTCATCCCCCAGGGTTTTCAATCCAATCCTTGACCCATTCATTTGCCAGGCATGGTGTGTCGTTCCGGGGTGATTTCGACCTCCTGTTCCTGATCTGCCCGTTGCAAACGGATGCGCACGGGTGTGCCATGTTTGCGTTCCTGCAACAGACGCACCAGGGCATGGCGTGACCGGATGTTCTGATCATTGAGGGTCAACAGGCGATCCCCGGCTTGCAAACCGGCCTTGCTGGCTGGTGAATTGGCACTGACCGAAACAATCCAGGCACCATCCTTGCGTTGATCGTCCAGAACCACACCCAGCCTCAAGGGAGGCGGGTCGTCCGGGGCCTCATCCGTACCCCAGGCAAAATCGGCAGCGTCCGGGGAGATCCAATTGGCGTCCACGCTCCAGGGCAGCAGGGTCACCAGATCCTCGATGTGGCGGGATCGCAATTGATGCGGAATGCCATGGCCATGGATCAGATGACCAGAACCGGCCAAAGCAACAATCAAACGATCCGGATGGGTCTGGCGCTGCTTGCGGATGGTATCGGCCATCACGCTGTCCCACAGGGTTTGCGCTTCGACAAAGTGGTTGAACTGTCCGGTTTGCGACATCATCGGATGGGCATTGAACACCTCTTCCAGCCGGATGCGATAGGCGGTGACTGGCGTGCAGATGGGGGGCAACGAGGCATGCAGCTCTGGATCCAGGGAGATCAACCCTTTCTTTCGCACCGAAGAGACGGTTTCCCTGGGCAGATTCATGGCCAGAAGCGGGATCCGATGGGTACGCGCCCAGCGAAAGATCGGCATGTACAACTCTGCGGGCATGCCCCACGTCAGATACCATTCCACGGCATCCAGGAACGCCGCTTCATCATATTCACCAGCCACCCAGCGATCCAGTTCCGGTTGCAGCGTGCGCGGAAACATCTCCAGGGCAATGGCCATGTCGGGATGACGGGCATGCAAGGCGCGAATCACGGTCAACTGCACCTGATGATGAGCCGGATTGTCATGCTCCTCACCGATCAGCACAATTTCATGTGTGGCAAGTTGAGAAAACAGTTGCTCTTCCGTCAATACGGCACGGTCACCAAGACGCACGATGGTATTGGTTTCAATCGGAAATCCACCCATGACACCCCATTGCAACAGTGCCAGACCAATCAACAAAGGGAGTAGAATCATAACGCACCCGACTCAAATCAGACAAATCATTTTCATGGGATGGAGATGGCCCGCAAGCGTTCCCAGGCGCGCCGGTATTTCTGCAAGCGGGCCAGATCCCGGTCGGTCAGAGGATTGGCCAAACGCCTGACATCCATATTGTCTTCCAGATCCATCAACTTGATGCGTCGCGCCAACGGGTGCTCGACAACCCGCTCGATATAATCCTCATACTGCTCACCCAATCGATGGGTCAACCGGTCCAAAGCCTCCAGAACGGTCTCGGAAAAACCCAACTGACGCAATTTGGCCAGGGTCAAGGCCGTATCCTCGATGACATCGTGCAACACCGCCACCATGCGCTCTTCGTCAGACTCCAAACGCATCATGATGCGCAAAGGATGGAGAATATAGGGATGACCGGCCTTGTCCATCTGTCCCAGATGGGCCTTGGCTGCCACGGCAATGGCCTGATCCAGGGTGGCCATCACGCCACCGCCAACATCCGGTCCAAAGCAATCCGTGCCGAGGCCGCCACATCCCGAGGTACGGAAATCCCATTCACCACCACTCCAGCCACCAGATTCTCCAGTGTCCAACAGAGATGCTGGGCGTCAATGCGAAACATGGTGGAACACATGCAAACAGTCGGACACAAGAAATGGATCTCCTTGTCCGGCATCTCATGCTTGAGTCGATTGACCAGATTCAACTCGGTTCCAATGGCCCAGATGGAACCGGAGGGCGCATCACGCACGGTTGTCTGGATCAATTCGGTCGAACCGCGCGCATCGGCCATGCGACACACCTCAAACGAACACTCCGGATGGACGATCACCCGGATACCCGGATAACGCGCCCGGAACAACTCCACATGCGCAGGCTGAAACATCTGATGGACCGAACAATAACCATCCCACAAGATCACCCGCGCCTGACGCACGGCAGCAGGCTCCAGCCCACCGTTCGGACGGGTCGGATCCCAGACCACCATCTGCTCCAAAGGCACCCCCAAACCATGGGCACTGATGCGCCCCAAATGCTGATCGGGAAAGAACAACACCTTCTCGCGCCTGGCAAAGGCCCACTCCAGAATTCTGCTGGCATTGGAAGAGGTACATACCACCCCTTCATGCGCGCCGCAAAACGCCTTGAGATCGGCCATGGAGTTTACATAAGTGATGGGCGTTACCAGGGCATCGACATCCATGAGCGCGGCCAGATCGTTCCAGGCCGACTGCACACGGGGCAGATCCGCCATGTCCGCCATGGAGCAGCCTGCGGCCATGTCCGGCAGGATCACGGTTTGATGGGGTGCCGAAAGGATATCGGCCACCTCGGCCATGAAATGGACCCCGCAAAAGACAATATATTTGGCATCCGCCCGTTGCGAGGCCAAACGCGAAAGTTTCAGGGAGTCCCCGGTCAGATCCGCGAACTTGTAGACCTCTTCGCGTTGATAGTGATGACCGAGAATCACACAATCCGATCCCAAGGCGGATTTGGCAGCCTGAATCCGGCTATCCAGATCCGCATCGGAGAGTTCATAATAGGGTTCCAACGGAATCATCTGCGTATCCTTCCTTTTTGATGCCAGGAGCTGGTCAATCTTGGACAACCTCAAGCAGTCTACCAATCCTTGGGAGTCACGGAAAGAGGCTTTGCGTCAACACGCACTGGAGCTGGGATTTGCTTTGGCTCGATTTGCCCCGGTCCAACCCCCACCCCATGCCAAACAGTTGCAACCCTGGCTGGAACAGGGGTGCCACGGCGAGATGGCATGGCTAGCGCGCCATCCAGAACAGCGCAGCGATCCTGGCCATTGGATCACCCGCGCCGGAGTCATCCTGGTGTTGGGTTGGAACATGGCCCCGGCTCTCCGAAACGCTGCCCCAGACCACGGGGTGTTGGCCTCTTATGCCTGCCGCGCGGATTATCACAAGCACTTGATGGACAAACTGCGCGCCCTGCTTGAATGGCTGGAGCACTCCTTGGGACAGAGTGTCGAACATCGGCTGTTTGTCGATACCGGCCCGATCCTGGAAAAACCGTTGGCCGTTGCCGCCGGTTGCGGCTGGCAAGGCAAGAATGCCTTGCTGGTCAACCGTCGCTTTGGGTGCTGGTTGCATCTGGCGGAGCTGTTTCTGGCTTTACCCATGACCCCGGATGCCATGACCCCGGACCATTGCGGCAGTTGTGACCGGTGTCTGAAGGCGTGTCCAACCGATGCGCTTGACACGCCGTATCGGTTGGATGCAACCCGCTGTCTGGCCTACTTCACGGTGGAGAGCCGCGGGCCGATTCCGCTGCGCTATCGTTCGGCTTTGGGGGGACGCATTTTCGGGTGCGATGCCTGTATTGTCGCCTGTCCCTGGAACCGGTTCGCTCCGGTCACCACCCTGGCAGAGCAGGTGGAAACACGCCCTCTGGCCGAGTGGGCCAGGATGGATGGCCCCACCTTTCAGGCCATTTTTCGTGCAACACCGGTTGCCAGAGTGGGTTTGACCCGTTTTTTGCGCAATGTGGCCACAGCCTTGGGCAACTGGCACCATCCGGAAGCATTGCCACCTTTGGCCCACCTGCTCAGACATTCTGCCCCATTGGTGCGGGCACATGCGGTATGGGGGGTGCATCAGCAGAGTCTGCATACACCCCAGGAGGCTTGCGCCCGGGAGTTGCTGCGCGCGGCAGCCCAACGCGAGACCGTCCAGGAGGTACTGACAGAGCTGGCCTATGCCCGCCAGTCGGCCCCGGACTCCTCCTGGCCATGATCAGGGCCGTAACGTTTGCTCATGCGATACCGTCCGGTCAGGCCACTGGCAACGCGGGATTGCGCGGACCTGATCACCAGCTCCCTGGCAACCGGATTGCGCAACAGCGGCAAGTCGGCCAGCACGCGCCCCCCTGCCCCGTCCGCTCCCCGATCTGCCACCACCCGCGCGGCAACGGTTTCGTACCGTTCAGCCCGGCCTCCCAGGTGGACCGGGCGTTGAGCGCGCCCCAGATCCCGCCCATACGACCGCACACCCTCCCCGGGTTGACTCTTGTGGACATGATAGGGTTCCAGCTCTTGTCCGTCATCGGTACGCAGTTCGTCCACCGCATGCCGCAAAGCAGCATGGGTCAACACGGTCGAACCATTTCCGAGCATCAGAGCAATGGGCGGTGTGTTGATCATGGCGGCATCCTCCTCCCAACACGCAGTCAAGAGATTTGGCTGATGCTTATCATATCGGAATTCCTGCAAGAAGTGTTAATCAAAAATTTCAATAAACAAAAATATTTATTGAAAGTTTGAATCGACAAATCCCACATCACGCCATGTTTTATTTTAGTGTTATTATCTGCGATAAAAAAATCAAAAAATCATCTTGACTTTTCGATTCAAGCTGTTATTCTGTCCGAAGACTGATCAATCAGAACTCCTCAACTCGACCAATACAAAATACGGATTACAAAATGCATAAACTCAAGGTCAACAAAGAAGAGATCCGGTTGTTGACCAATCGTTTCCGCGCAGGCGAAATACCAGACATTCAGGACACCTTATCACACTTTGGTCTGAATCTGAAAATCATCAGTCCATTATATAAAGAATATGACCGAAAAATTTTGTACCGTATTATTGATCCATTTGTTCAAATCTTGAAATATCAAAATTTTGAACATGATGAAAAGCCGAGCATGGAACCGGGAGAGGTCAAAGAGACTTCTCAATTTGTAAACGAATTCATCAACACCCCTGAACGATGCACGATTATCACCATTTCTGACCAAACAAACGGCACCTGTTATTCTGGGGCCATTGGCCCGACATTGATGGACGAAACGGACCAGAAACAATGGGCGCTCAATGTCATGGAATATGGTGGATCGGCTTTGCAAACCATTGGCAAGGGCACTGGTCTTGGCACCCTGATCGCAGCGATCTACTTCCAGGAAGCAAAAAAAATTGCCGCACATTTCAACCGTGAATTCATCGGTGTTTTGATCGAAAGCGTGACCTCTGCCGGAAAATTCTGGAATGCGGTCGGGGCCAAAGGGTTATACCGACGTTCGGTTCTCAACGCCCAACCCATCATGGAAGCACTCTCTTATGCCATGCCTTTGCTGACCGGAGCAGATGGCTTGCGTCCGAAAACCGGAACACCTCGCAAGGGCCAGGAAGAATTCTACCGCGAACGCATCACCCTGATTCCAGGAAACCCAGATTTGAAGCAGATCTCCGGGTTGCTATACAAAGCCATCATCACTGTTTTTTATGAAAATTCGTACCGACCCCAGGCCAAAGATTTCCGCTCACGTACGGCTCATGCAGCAGCCCTCAGTTACTATCTGCGCACCCTGCATGAAGTGTGTATCGACCATGTCCGGGACAACGACCTCATAGAATTATTCTCCGACGAAGAACTCTCTTCCCTGCCTCCTGCCTATTGGTGGAAGAAAGAGAAAACCGTACATAAGCTTGGCGTCAACAAAGCCGGATGCACCGGGAAACTTATACGTTACTTGCCATAAAGGAAATACAACCATGAATCAAACTGATGAGCAAAAGAAAGACAGCCTTACAGAATTAAAAAACATAAAATCATCATCTCTTTGTGTTTATTACGTATTGATTTTACTTTCGCTCTCTTCTGCAATTATAGCATCAATAATTATGATAAAATTTTCAACACATAACCAAAGCCAAAGCCAAAATCATCCTGGAAAACCTGTCAATCAGACATCAGCGAGTTTAGAAGATCCAGTTTCTTATGAACAAATCGCTCTTTCGACACAACAACAGCTTGTTTATCCGAGCAATCCTCTTATAAATTTTGTCCAACAACCAGCTCTGCCTCAAATCATATCTGGCAACCAGAACAATCCAACCTCACCCCCATTAATCTATAATTCATACAATAACTCCGGAAACATCGAGAACAAAATCGACAAAATTTCAGAAAAGCTTGATAAATTTATTACGCCTGCACCAATAACAACAATCAACCATTTTGACAATAATAATACAATACTTTATTTGTTGATAATAGTAATTTCCGTACCCGCATCTTTCATGTTCGCCTATTTAGGATTCCAACAGCAAAAACATGTTGAGTTTTTAGATACCGAACTTATAAGCTTTATTATTAATGAGAGTAATTATGACAAAATGACAATACAAGAAAATAATAAGATCACACTCACACTGAATTATCGAAATGGTGATAAGATCCATTCTGAAAACAATACAGAAAGCAAATCTGATAACGAAATAAAATCCAACATCTATGAAAAACTCTTCACTCAACTAAGCGAGGCCACTTTCAGTAAAAAATAATAAATGCTTGAGCTTTCAATATTCAACCTTAGAAGGCACCGTTAAATGCTCCAAACAGACTATAACGACTACAAAATCATATTAGACATTGGCGCTCTATTTCTCACGATTGGAGGTGTTTTTGTTACATTCAAAACCTATTTTCTCTCAAGACGTCGAGAAATGATCTATAAAGATTATGAAATGCGTTGCAAATTTATCGAGAGCGGAAAATATACAGAAATTCAATCCAAAATCGAACATGAAGACCAAGAACTTGAAAATGTGTTAAAATTGGTCGATGGTTCCGATGATGATCCTTATGCCCCAGGCAAGCTTACCAAACCTCAAGCTGTTATTCATCAGCAATTAGATGACTATATCAATTATCTTGATGCCGTCTCTTTGTTAATCAAAAACGGTAACATCTTGACAGAAGATACGGCAGGAATGTGGGATTACTATTTGCGACGAGTCTTGGAATGGGAACCATTAAAAAACTATGTCAGATATCCTCCCTATGGCTGGGATCTGGTCATTGCCGAGGCTGAAAAGGCCGCAGCCAGACAAAAAGCACGCGATATGCTCAGAAGAAAACAACGATAAATCCGCCAGTCCATCCAATCACCCTCCCCCCATAAACCGCAAGAAATCCTGTTCCGGCATGGGTCTGCCGATCAGATAGCCCTGGATCGACTCGCAACCGCGCGCCATCAAATAGGCACGCTGCTCCTCGGTCTCCACGCCTTCAGCCACCACATGCAATTTCAACCCCCGCGCCATGGAGAGAATCGCTTCCACAATCGCCCCATCCCCATGACAATCCGGCAGATCGCGTACAAAGGATTGATCGATCTTGAGCGTATTCAACGGAAAACGCTTCAAATAGCCCAACGACGAATAACCGGTGCCAAAATCATCCATGGCCAGCGAAATTCCCAACTCCCGCAACTTCTTCATAATCCCAATCGCCTTTTCCACATTGCCCATCACCATGCTCTCGGTGATTTCAATCTCCAAACGCTCCGCTGGCAAGCCGGTCTGCTCAAGAACGCCACGAATCTGCTCCAACAGATCGGTCTGCTGAAACTCGCGCGACGAAAGATTCACCGCCATCTTGAAAGGCTGCGTCCGCTCATGGGTCCACCGGGCGGTATTGTGCGACGCCACACTCAGAATCCGCTTGCCTATCGGCACAATCAAACCGGTCTCTTCAGCCAATGGGATGAATTGACCCGGATTGACCAGCTTGCCATCCGGCTTGAGCCAACGCACCAACGCCTCAGCCCCACACAACGCATTCTTCTCCAGATCCCACTTGGGCTGATAAAAGGGGACCAACTCCTGCCGATCCAATGCCTTATACAGATCATCCTCCATGGCAATGCGATCAAAGGCCTTGGAGTGAACCTCGGACGAGGAAAAACGAAATGTATTGCGGCCCGCCTCCTTGGCCTGATACATGGCCATGTCGGCATGCTTGATCAGGGTCTCCTGGTTGGTGGAATCTGCGGGAAACAAGGCAATGCCCACACTGGCACCCACATACACATTCTGCCCCATCAACAAAACCGGCTCACGCACGATCATAATCAACTTCTGCGCCACCATGGCCGCATGATCAGAACTATTCAAATTATTGAGAATTATCGTAAACTCATCTCCCCCCAAACGGGCCACCGTATCGGTCTCCCGCACACACCCTTTCAGACGCTGACTGATCTCCTTCAACAATTCATCCCCAGCCGCATGACCCAGCGTATCATTGACCCATTTGAAACGATCCAGATCAATGAACATCAACACCACCTGGGTCTCCATGCGCCTGGCGCGAGCAATGTCCTGAGCCAGACGCTCCTGGAAAAACATCCGATTGGGCAGACCCGTCAAGGCATCATAAAAAGCCAGACGTTCCAGCTTGTGTTCCACCGCCTTCTGATCGCTGATATCCAAAAAAATCGCCATATAGTGGGTCAACTCATGCGCCGCATTGCGAATCGCGCTGATCGATACCCACTTGGGAAAAACCTCCCCATTCTTGCGCCGGTCCCAGATCTCTCCTTCCCAGAACCCCTCTTGGATCAACTGCGACCACATCACCCGATAAAACTCCGCATCATGCCGACCAGATTTCGTGATCCCAGGAGATTTACCAAGAACCTCATCTTTACGATATCCTGTAATCTTCTCATAGGCAGGATTGACATCGGTAATCAATCCATCCGCTCCGGTGATCAAAATCGCCTCCCCGGCATGCTCAAACACCCGGCGGGACAAAATCAAGACCTCCTCGGCCTGTTTGCGCTCGGTGATATCGTTGATCACCCCGACAAACATCCGCATGCCGCTGACCTGCATCTCGCTGACAAACAACTCTGCCGGAAATGTGGAACGATCCTGGCGCTGACACACCACCTCGCGCCCAATGCCGATCACCTTGCGTTCCCCGGTCTCCAGGTAGTGATCCACATAGCCATCGTGCGCCTCACGGGTCGGTGAAGGCATGAGCCGGTTGATGTTGTGTCCGATCACTTCATCGGCCCGATATCCAAAAAACCGTTCTGCCGCCGGGTTGAACATATGGACGATCTTGTTGGCATCGATGGCAATGATGGCATTGACCGCCGTATCCACCACGGCGCGCACCAAGGCTGCACTTCGCTCACGATCCAACTCGCTTTTCCGCAACTCGCGGGTCATCTCCTCGGCCAATGCCGCAGCCCGCTCACGGGCCGTAACCAATTGCCATACAATCAATGCAAACAGAATACTGGCCAAAATCCCGGCAAAACGGATCACATCTCGACTGCGATGATCCAGGCTGCCTTCAAAGATTGGCAACGACCGGACGCGCAAAGTCCATTGATGTCCGGCAAATTCGATCTGTTCCAAGCGAGAAAACAGCGGCCTGTGATCCCCAGAGGGTGAAGAGTCATACAATATCCCTTCAGATGTAACAGATTGGCCATCGTATATTTCCAGATCCAATCCTTCGGCATAGCGCCCCAAAATCCCGGCCATCAGATCATTGACACGAAACGGCGAATAGGCCCAACCCACCAGATGCGCTCGACGCTCCTCAATCGATGCAACCGATACTCCGTTTCGATACACAGGCACATACATCAAAAATCCGGCCTGGGGTTCCTTGCCATCTTCCTGGACCAAAGTCACCTTGCCCGACAATGCCGATTCCCCACTGTCCCGCGCCCGCTCCATGGCGGTGCGACGCACGCTTTCCGAAAACATGTCATAACCAAAGGCGCGCAAATTGCGCCCGGCAAACGGCTCCAGATAGATGATCGACGAATATAATGGACGCTCGCCATCCGGACGAATGGCATATTGAGGGAAACCCTGCTGACGGATGGCATCGATGTGCGCGGTCTTTTGTTCCGGTGGAATGACCAGGGAAAATCCCACCCCCTGAATACCCGGATAACGGTCATTCAAATGCAAGGATGACACATAGTGCTGAAATTCCTTCCGCTCCACGGTGTCAGAGGCATCAAACAACCCTTTGACACCAAACAACACCTGCTCTTGTGCGCGCATACGCTGCATGATACGCGATACAATCTCGCGCCCCTGGTATTCAAACTCGCGCTGCACGTCCTCGTGTGCATCCATATCCAATGCACTCTGAGAGACATAAGTCACGACCAAACCCGCCAGAAATACCCAAACCGGCAGCCATCGATAAGAAGAGAGTTTCATGACCAACCCGCAATTCAAAAAATCCAGAGGATTTCAGAATTGTATCCTGAAAACGGTAACAGGCAAGGCACAACGTTCAAACCGCCGCGGAGCATCCCTCCAACATCTTCCCCAAAGCCGCCCCAGGGTCACGTTCCTTCATAAAGGATTCCCCAATCAAGGCGGAATAAACCCCCTGATCCATCAGGCGTTGGAGATCCTCAGCCGTGCGAATGCCACTTTCAGAGACCAGCAGACGTTCCGGATCCGCCAGACGGGCCAGGCGAAAGGTGGTGTCCAGGTCGGTTACAAAGGTCTTGAGATTACGATTGTTGATACCCAGCAGTGGGGTCTGCAAACGGTGGGCCGCCTCCAGTTCTGCGGCGTCATGCACCTCAACCAGCACATCCAGACCCAACTCCAGGGCCGCAGCCTCCAGTTCCTGTGCCAACGGCAACTCCAGAACCGCCATGATCAGCAAAATGGCATCCGCACCCAAAGTACGGGATTCGACCACCTGATAAGGATCGGCCAGAAAGTCCTTGCGCAATACCGGCAGAGGCATGCGCGCCCGGATCTGCTCCACATACTCCCCTGCACCCATAAAGAAATCTTTGTCAGTCAAACAGGAGATACAGGTGGCACCGTGGCGGGCATACCCTTCGGCAATCCAACCCGGATCGAACGTAACATCCTGGGGTAAGATCCGCCCCTTGGAAGGCGACCCCTGTTTGACCTCTGCGATGATTGCCGGTTGCCGACGCCCGGTCACGTGGCACATGGCGGCAAAAAACCCGCGTGTTGGCGGCAAGTCACGGCATTGGCGATACAGATCCGATACAGAACAAGCACGACGCGCTGCGGCCACCTCTTCTCGTTTGCGCGCCATGATACGATCCAGAATGGTTGCGGCCATGGGCATCATGCAGTCAGGGAGTTGGAAAGATGGATCAAACGGTCCAAACGCTCTTGGGCTGCGCCCTGATCCACAGCGCAGGCAGCCAGCACCATTCCGGCAGCCACGCTGTCGGCCACACCCGCCACTTTCAAGGCAGCACCGGCATTCAACAGCACGATGTCGCGTGGCGGACCAGCTTCACCGGCCAGGATGCGCCGGGTCAGTGCGGCATTGTCCGCAGCATCACCACCCGCGAGCATGGCCGGAGTGGCCAGATCCATGCCCAAGGTTTCCGGATGCAGGTCATAACAGCTTACCGAGCCATCCGGGTGCAACTCGGCAACCCGGCTGGAGGTCGTGGTGGTGATCTCATCCAGACCATCCGCGCCATGCACGACCATGGCCCGGTGCGAACCCAGCATTCCCAGAGCACGCGCCAACGGTTCCACCCAGCGCCCGTCAAACACCCCCAGAAGCTGCTGCCGGGCACCTGCCGGGTTGGTCAGTGGTCCCAGGAGATTGAACAGCGTCCGAAAACCCAGCTCCTGGCGCGGGGCCATGGCATGACGCATGGCTCCGTGATGCCGTGGGGCAAACAGAAATCCAATCCCCACCTCGCGCAGACACCGTTCCACCCCTGCCGGTTCCAAATCGATCTTCACGCCCAAGGCGGCCAACAGATCGGCGGACCCGCTTTTGGAAGAGATGGCGCGATTGCCGTGCTTGGCCACGGTCACGCCGCACGCGGCCACCACAAACGCCACGGTTGTGGAGATATTGAAGGTTCCCAGGCCATCCCCACCTGTACCACAGGTGTCGATGACCACACCGGATGCCTCGACCCGTGTGGCCTTGGCACGCATGGTCATGGCAGACCCGGCGATCTCCTCCACGCTTTCGCCCTTCATGCGCAAGGCAGTCAGATAGGCTCCGATCTGCGCCTGACTCATCTCGCCAGACATGATCCGATCCATCATCCATCGGGCCTCGTCTTGAATCAAATCACGACCAGACACCACCCGACCAAGCAACTCTTTGATCTCCATAGACACTCTCAAACCAATCCAGATGAACCACGCAAAAAGTTGGACAACAATGCATGACCATGCTCGGTCAGAATCGACTCCGGATGAAACTGCACCCCTTCCACCGGGAGCGTGCGGTGACGCAATCCCATGATCAAACCATCCCCGGTCCAGGCCGTGACCTGCAAACACTCCGGCACCGAGGCACGCGCCACCACCAGCGAATGATAACGGGTGGCACGAAACGGCATGGGCAACCCGTTGAATACACCACGGCCATCGTGTTCGATCCAGGAGGTCTTGCCGTGCATCAACTCCGGGGCACGCACCACCTGACCGCCAAACGCCTGGCCAATGGCCTGATGACCCAGACATACCCCCAGTATCGGCACCTGACCTGACAGACGCCGGATCACCTCCAACGTGATCCCGGCCTGATCCGGATTGCCCGGACCAGGAGAGATCACCAGATGGTCGGGTCGCAATGCCTGAATCTCTTCGATGGTGAGAACATCGTTGCGGAAAACCTGCACCTCAGCGCCCAACTCCCCGAAATATTGCGCCAGGTTGTAAGTAAAAGAGTCATAATTATCGATCAGTAGAAGCATGGCGTCCTCACTCCAGGCCTCGTTGCACCAGATCCACAGCGCGCAAGACGGCCCGTGCTTTTTCACGGGTCTCTTCATATTCGCGCTCCGGGATCGAGTCGGCCACCACACCGGCTCCAGCCTGCACATACAGCCGCCCCTCCTTGATGACGGCAGTACGCAAGGTGATGGCCAGATCCATGTTGCCGGAAAAAGAGAGATATCCGACCGCACCGGCATACGGACCGCGTCGGGAGCATTCCAACTCGTCGATGATCTCCATGGCGCGGATCTTCGGAGCACCGCTCACCGTGCCTGCGGGAAAGGTGGCGGCAATCAGGTCAAAGGCATCCAGACCCGGTTTGAGCCGGGCCTCGACATTGGAAACAATGTGCATCACATGGGAGTAACGCTCCACCACAAACTGTTCCGTGACCTTGACCGTACCGTTGACCGCCACCCGGCCCAGATCGTTGCGGCCCAGATCGACCAGCATGATGTGTTCGGCGATCTCCTTGGGATCTGCCAGGAGTTCCTGTTCCAGGGCCAGATCCTGCGCAGCATCCGCTCCCCGGCGTCTTGTTCCGGCAATGGGACGGACCGTGGCGATCTGCCCCTCCTGGCGCACCAGGATCTCCGGACTCGACCCCACGATGGAAAAGTCTCCCAAACGCAAAAAGTATAGATACGGCGACGGATTGGTCGCCCGCAACGCCCGGTACAAAGCCACCGGCGGATGGGTGAAGGGAATCGACAGACGATGCGACAACACCACCTGGAAGATGTCTCCAGCCAGGATATACTCCTTGGCCTGACGCACCGATTGTTCAAACACCGCCCGTTCGGTCTCATGCACAAAATCCGACTCTTGGACCGGCGCGCCAGCACCATCCAGATCCACCCGGGCCACACCGTTTTTCAGCCGTTCCACCACCGAATCGATACGCTCCAGCGCCTGACGATACAGAGGCTCCAAAGCCACTCCAGGCTCCAGCCAGACATTGACCACCACCTTGAGCTTGCCAAACAGATTGTCAAAAATCAGCGTCAGATCGGTCAGCATGAACTGGGCATCCGGGCACCCGAGAACATTGGGGTTGGCATCCGGAATGCGCTCAAAACAGCGCACCATGTCATAAGAGAAATAACCAACCGCACCGCCGTGGAAACGGGGCAATCCAGCCACTGTCACCGGCTGGAAGCGGCTCATGAACCGTTTCAAAAGGGCCATGGGATCCCCTTCTTCCACGGTATGCGTTCCGGTACGCGGCTCCCGGATCTCGACTGTGTGGCCAAAGACCGTGAACAGGGCCATGGGATCCAATCCGATCATGCTGTAGCGTCCCCACTTCTCCCCGCCCTGCACCGACTCCAGCAAAAAGGCATACGGCTGCTCCCCGGCCACCTTGAGAAAGGCAGAGACCGGGGTATCCAGATCGGCCATGATCTCACGATAGACCGGAATCAGATTGCCTTGCGTGGCAAGTTGCCGGAAATCCGGCCAGGATGGTTGGATCATCTCTATCGGTATCCCGTAAAAAAAATTGTCTCCAACAATCCCCGACTGTGTTCAGTTGATCAAGTGCGCTCCCGGATCTGCCAGCAGGGCCGGATCAATCCCCAATCCGCGCAAAGCCGCCCCCCAGCGGTCCACAACCGGGGCATCGAACAACACGGCCCGATTCGGTGCGCTCACCAGCCAGGCATTGCTGCGCAATTCCGCTTCCAGTTGGCCAGCACCCCAACCAGAATACCCCAAAGCCAGCAGAAACCGTCCACCAGGCGCATCGACCAGATGACGCAAGATGTCCGGATTGGTGCCCAAATAGAGTCCCTTCTCCACCTCGATATAACCCGGGCAGGGAAAATTGCGCTCATACAGGATGAACCCCCGATCCAGTGCCACCGGACCGCCCTGAAAGACATGCGGCTGCTGATCCGAACGACGCCAGGTCAGTCCCAACTGTTGCATGATCTCATGCATGGAGATCGGATGCGGCTGGTTGATCACCAATCCCAAGGCTCCGTCGCTGGTGTGGGAACAGACGAACAGAACCGCGCGCTCGAAATGGGCATCGCGGAGGCTGGGCATGGCGATCAAAAATTTGCCGGCCAAACTCCCTTCCTGTCTCATGGTCGCACACCTCTTCGGATGATCAGCCGCCCCGGGAGACCAACATGACCCGCAACCGTTCGTGAATACCGTCAAACCCGCCATTGCTCATCACAACCACCCGATCTCCGGGCCGCAGCCGTTCTTGCAGGTATTCCAGGGTGTCTGTCGCCCCGGCAACCACCACGGCACAAGACTCCTGACCAGACAGGGGACGGGCACGATTGATCCGGTGAGCCACGGCATCGACATCCAACAACTCAGCAGCGTCCAGTCCGCGCGCTGCCGGTCGGGCCAGAATCACCCGATCCGCCAGCTCCAGAGCCGGGGCCAGACGCTCCTGATGGATGCGGCGGCGCATGGTGTTGGAACGGGGTTCCAGGATGGCCCAGATGCGGGCCTCTCCGACACTGGCACGCAATCCCTGAAGCGTGGTCTGGATCGCAGTCGGGTGATGGGCAAAATCATCATATACCGCCACCCCCTGAATTTCAAAGCGCAACTGCAAACGTCTGGCCACGCCCTGAAAAGCCGCCAGACCATCGCGAATCCGCAATGGATCCATGCCATGGAACAAAGCCGCTGCGGCCACAGCCAGACCGTTCATGACATTATGACGCCCGGTGCACCCCCATCGGACCGAAAACAGCGGCCTCCCCTCCCGCAACAAGGTCCAGACCTGGCCATCTTCCTGTTCCAGGCGGGCCGTGAACGGATGCGCGCCCTCCAGACCGTAGCGGATCACCCGCGAATGGGCATGGGCCAACAAGGCCTCGATCTCCGGATCATCGCCATTGGCCAACACCACACCCGCCGCAGGCACGGTGCGCAACAGCAACCGGAACTGCACCCGGATCGCTTCCAGGTCCGGGTAGATATCGGCATGATCATATTCCAGATTGTGCAGAATCAGGGTGCGGGGGCGGTAGTGCAGGAATTTGGGTCGTTTGTCATAAAAGGCGGTATCGTATTCATCCCCTTCCACCATGACCCATGGTCCCTGGGGAGCGCGGGCGCTGACCTCAAAATCCAAGGGGATCCCGCCAATCAGAAATCCCGGCTGCCATCCGGCCTCTTCCCAGACCCGGGCCAGCAGGCTGGTGGTTGTGGTTTTGCCGTGGGTGCCGGTCACCACCACCGGATGACGCCCCTGAAGCACATGGGCATGCAGCCACTCCGGAGCAGACAGATAGGGCAGTCCCGAGTCCAGCAAGGCTTCCAACTCCGGATTGCCGCGCGAAATGGCATTGCCCACGATCACCAGATCCGGGACCGGATGGAGATTGTCCGGTCGAAATCCTTCGACCACGGGAATGGCCCGTGCAGCCAGGAAGTCGCTCATCGGCGGGTAGATCCCGGCATCCGAACCGGTCACACGCCAGCCGCTCTCCTGAGCCAGAGCCGCGATTCCAGCCATGGCCGTTCCACAGATGCCAATGATATGCAAGTGCTTGACCATGGCCTGCACCAGAACCGTTATAAAAATGAGTGTTGCCGGAATCCAGAGGAGCAGATCTCCCCCTGGCAAGGTTTGGGGATCAACCCCAAAAACAGGACCAACCAGATTGAGTGCCGGTCAATCCCAGATCAAGGCGTGTTTGTCATCAGGGGTGGTCCAGTGCAACAAGGCACGGAAATGATCCCAGTGAAACCCACTCCCCGGATCCCATTTGCGTTCTGGTGCAATGTCCCGATGCCCCACGATCCGTTCCATGGTCAACGCGGGCAACCCTTCCATGAGCGTGCGCACCAGCGTGGCCAGACGTCCATACTGCTCGACCGTGAAACGTCCATGCTCCACCCCTTCCAACTCCACACCCACGGAAAAATCATTGCAATTCTCCCGTCCGAGCCAGACGCTCTTGCCTGCATGCCAGGCCCGTTTATGGACCGGGACATACTGGGTCAACTGACCGGTGCGATCAATCAGAAAATGGGCCGAAACCCGCAATCCCGCCAATTGACGGAATTCGGGATGGGCTTCGGGATCCAGTCGCCCCAGGAACAGATCATCCACAAACGGCCCGCCAAAAGCCCCGGGAGGCAAACTGATGGCGTGCACCACCAACAGATCGATCACAACCCCATCCGGTCGCTGGTCCGCATGGGGGGAGGGAAGATAACGCACGGTGCCAGCAATGGTCAGCGTACATTTTCCACGGAAACCACTTCCGGGATCCGCTGTTTCATCAGACGTTCAATCCCACCCTTCAGGGTCATGATGGCACCCGGGCAGGTGCCGCACGCACCGCGCAACCGCACGTTGACCACATTGTCCGGAGTCACCTCCACCAACTCCACATCACCCCCATCCCGTTGCAACATGGGACGGATCTCATCCAGCACCTTCTGCACCTGCTCACGCATCACTTTTTCTCCAGTTTCATCTTGGGTTGCTCCGTCGGGGTCTCCCCGGGTTGCGGAGCATTCAGGGTCAAGGCGTCCAGGTTCAGACGCCCCACGGCATACAACAAACGAAACCCAGACAACACGATGCCAAAACGACTTCTCGCCAGTTCAGTCTGCGCGGAAAAGGCTTCGTTGCGGGCATCCAGCAGATCGAGGGCTGTGCGCGTTCCCACCTGATATTCCCGCTCCACCCCATCCAACGCATCATTGGCTGCCCGCAAGGCGGTTTCCAAGGCTTTGTCGGCTGCGCGTGCGCTGTGGAGATCCAGACGGGCCGACGCCACCTCACGGTTCACCTGGAAACGCAACCGCTCCAGATCCGCATCCTGCGCCTCTTTGCGGGCCACGGATTCAGCCGTTTGTGACACCACCATGCCCCCGGCATACAACGGCACCGAGAGTCCCACATCCACGGTATATTTGTTGAGAGGATCGGTGGTCCCGGAAATCTCTTCGTCATTGGAACGGTTGGCGCGGGCGTTCAAGGAGATGGAGGGCAGATGCCCGGCCCGTTTCAATTCGATATCCTCTTCTGCCACCTTGGAACGCAGCAACGCGGCCAACAGCTCCGGACGGTCGGCAGAACGGATCTGCAATTCGCTCAACGTCAGATCTTCCAGCCGCTCCCGAAAACCTGGCAAACGCAACCCTTCGGGTACGGCACTGCCCACCACCTCCTGAAAGCGCGCCCGATTCACGGCCAAAGTGTTTTCCGCCCGCACCTGGGTGGCCTCGGCCTGGGCCAGACGGGCCTCGGCCTGACTGACATCGGTCCGGGTGATCTCGCCAACCTTGAAACGGGAACGGGTGGCATCCAGATGATGCTGCAACAGTTCACGATTGTTCTTGGCCAGACGCACCACCTCGCGGGCCTGCAACACCTCGACCACCGTGGTGGCCGCCTCCAGAAAGACCCCCTGGATCGCGGCTTGCAAATCCTGTTCCGAGGCTGCCACAAAGGGCCGGCTCAACCGCAGATTGGCCATGGCCTTGGGATTGTAGAGCGGCTGGGTCAACGACAGACCATAGACCTTGGCATCGGCACTGGAGTCGCCGGAGTTCCAGGAGATGTGGTTGTGGGTCAAAGAGGCATTGAAATCGACCGTGGGTTTCAATTGGGCACGCGCCTGGGGCAGACGTTCCATGGCACTTCTCAACTGGGCGGCAGCACCAACCACCTTGGGATTTTTGCCCAGGGCCGCCTCCATCGCGGCCACAAATGGATCATTGGCCTCCGGGGCAGCCCATGCCATACCACTCCACAGACACACTGTCACTGCGATTCCGACTGCACGTTTGATCACGGTCTGCCCACTCCTTCCCCATCCATAACGGGTGATCTCCATCGATGCCCTCCGCAGGTAAGAGAACAATCATAAAAAAGATCGACTCAAATGTCCAGATGATCCCGTGCAAACGGCGCTCTTTCCTGAATAAACCGAAATCTTTCCGCCGGTCGTTTACCCATGAGCCGATCAAAGACATCATCCGTGTCCAACACATTATCCACCACCACGCGCACCAGATGCCGGGTTTTGGGCGACATGGTGGTATCCCGGAGTTGCGCCGGATCCATCTCCCCCAACCCTTTGAAACGGGAGATCTCCACCTTGGCATTGGGCCGCTTTTTGACGATGGCTGCGACCATGGCATCTTTGGTGGCATCATTCAGGGCATAACGGGTTTCCGCACCATGCGCCACGCGATAGAGCGGCGGTTGGGCCAGGAACAGCCGTCCGGCCTGAATCAACGGTGCCATGTGACGATAGAAAAAGGTCAACAACAAACTGGCAATATGAGCACCATCCACATCCGCGTCGGTCATGATGATCACCCGACCATAGCGCACCCGTTCCAGCGCAAAACCGCGTCCATGCTCGGCACCAATGGCGGTGATCAGGTTTTTGATCTCGGCATTGGCCTCGAATTTCTCCAGATTGGCCTGCTCCACATTGAGAATCTTGCCGCGCAACGGCAACACCGCCTGGGTATGCCGATCCCGCGCCTGCTTGGCCGATCCGCCTGCCGAATCCCCCTCGACAATGAACAACTCGGTGACACCGGTATCCGTGGAGATGCAATCGGTCAGCTTGCCAGGCAGGGTCAAACGGGTGGTGGCACTCTTGCGCGCCACGCGCGTCTGATTCTTTTTGCGATTCAAACGCTCCCTGGCCCGTTCCACCGCCAACTCCACCAGGCGGCTCGCCCGATCCGGGGCACCGTGCAACCAGTGATCCAGGGCATCCTTGATGATCGCCTCCACCCGTCGGGCCACACCGGCATTGGTCAGCCGATCCTTGGTCTGCCCGGCAAATTCGGGATTGGCAACAAACAGCGACAACACCCCGTTCAACCCGTCCAGCACATCCTCCGGGGCCAGTTCAAACCCCTTGGGGAGCAGATTGCGTGCTTCGGCAAACTCCCGCACCCCTTTCAGCAAGGCCGCACGCAGACCGGTCTCGTGCACGCCGCCTTCAGGATTGGGAATGGTATTGCAATAGAACAACGTCCGCCCGCGCTCTTCCACGGTCCAGGCCATGGCCCACTCCAACCGGCCCTTGCCATCCTCGCCAAACCGCTCCACCGCACCATGAAACAGCTCCGGAATGACCCTCAGATCCCCGGGAACCAACTCGCGCACAAAATCCCGCACCCCGTCCGGATAGAGAAAGGTCTGCTCGCTCCCCTGCCCCTCATCGCGCAGGATCACCGTGAGTCCGCGATTCAGATAGGCTTTGGCGCGACACATCTCCTGCAACCGTTCCGGATCAAAACGGGTCTGGGGAAAGATCACCCCATCCGGCAGAAAGGTGACCAGCGTCCCGTGTCGGCGGGTTGGCTCCAGCCGTTCCAGTGGGGATTCGGCCCGCCCCTGTTCGTAGCGTTGCCGCCAGCGGAACCCGTCGCGCTCCACCACCACCTCGGTCCAGGCCGACAGGGCATTGACCACCGAGACCCCGACCCCATTCAATCCTCCGGCGGTCTCATAGGCTTTGTCATGGAATTTGCCACCGGCATGGAGCGTGGTCATGATCACCTCCAAAGCCGATTTGTCGGGAGAGCGCGGCAAGGGATCGACCGGGATGCCACGGCCATTGTCCCATACCGCGACCGCCCCGTCTTTGCGCAGGGTCACCTGAATGCGATTGGCATGACCTGAGGAGGCTTCATCGGTGGCATTGTCGAGGAGTTCCACCACGAGATGATGCAGGGCCTGTTCATCGGTCCCGCCGATGTACATGCCTGGACGCCGACGCACCCCCTCCAGACCTTCCAGAACCTCGATCTGGGATGCGTTGTAGCTCATGGCTGACTAAAGATCGATCAAGAGAAACTACTTGTGACGGTATGAAATGCGCCCCTTGGTGAGATCATAGGGGGTCAGTTGCACCGTGACCTTGTCCCCGGGCAGGATGCGGATATAGTGTTTTCTCATCCGTCCGGAGATATGGCACAAGAGCTTATGCTGGTTCTCCAGCTCCACTCGAAACATGGCATTGGGCAGATTCTCCATCACTGTCCCCTCCATCTCTATGACATCTTCCTTACTCAAACTGACTCACTCCCAAGGCACGAGCAAACAAAATTGGAATCGACCGATTTTGCACGATCAGGGATTGAGTGTCAAGGAGAGATCCAAACGCGAGGAAGCAAGAAGGAGAGATCCCCCACCCATCCGCATCAATTCTCGATCACCTTGATGAATCCGGTCTGATTTTCCTGCTGTTGAAACCGCTTCTTGGCTGCCACGGCCTCGGCATTGGTAGGATAGATACCAAGCCACACCTGCTTGACCATGCGCCCATCCGCACCAGGCGTCTCGCGTACCTGCCAGGGATATCCCAACTGACGCAGCCGTGCCGTCAACTGTTCCACTCCGGCCTGATCCATGGTCGAAGCCACCTGCACGGCGTAGCGGGTCTTGGACGTGGGACGGACATTCTGAACCACCGGGGCATCGGTCCGCTCGATCTTGGCCCGCTGCGCCACGGGTTCTGTGGCTGGAGAGGCCTTGGCACCGGGGGGAGGTATCCAGACCGGCATCACCGCCTCCTTGGCTGGGGGCATGACCGTCTGGCTCTTCTCGCCATCCAGATCGGACAATACATTTCTGCCGATCACCAACTGCTGCTGCCACTCCCGGTCATTCTCCCGCAACTGTCGGGTCAGGTAGGGCAACTCCTGAGCCACCCCCTGTGCACCCAACAGATCCCAACCCAGACTGGCATACAGACGACCCAGGGCACTTTGATAACGCGCATAGGCCTCATACTGCTGCACCCGCCCCAAAGCCGCAGAGGCTGCGGTATGGACAAACACCAGTTGACTGTCCAACCCCATGGCGCCCCGATTGGCGGTATGGGTCTGCAAGCGCTGACGGGTTTCATTCTCTTCCATGATGCGCCGCAAGCCGTCGTGGGCAGCGCGATATTCATGAAAAGCGATCCGGACCTGCCCGATGATGGCCATGTGCATCACCAGACGCCGCATCTGAATCACCTTCTCCCGATTGGCCGAAAGATCCATCTGCGCACCTCCGGTCAACGTGCGCAACAGATTCCAACTGAGCCTGGCACCGGCCTGCGCCCATTGTTGATACACCAGCAAGGCGCTGGAATCATAATGGCGACTGACATCAAACTCCAAACCCGGAAAAAGCCGGGCTATCGCCTTGCGGGTCTCATCCGCCTCGATGCGCGCCTGATACTGTTCAATGCGCAACTCCGGACGCTGCATCAATGCCCACCGTTCCAGCTCATCCACCGAAGTGGCCAGATCCCAGGGCGGGGCTGACCAGGCGGCACTGTCATCCAACAACCGGTACGGAGTGCCGGGTTCCAACTGGATCAAGGCAGCCAACTCCTCCTTGGCTGCTGCCAGCTCGGCCCGGGACTTTTCCAACTGCCGGGTGATCTCCAGCAAACCAAGCTGGAACTGCAACGACTGCACCGGGGAACGCAACTTCTCTTTTTCCACACTGCGCGCCAGTTCAATGGCCTGATTGGCCGACTTCTGGATCACGGCGATCTCCTGCTCCAGCCATTGGGCTGCCGCTGCTCGCCAAAACGCAAACCGGACATCCTTGATCAGATTGTGCGCAGCCTTGCGTCGCTGTTCGGTCTGGATCCATTGACGGTTGCCCTCCTGACGCGCCTGATAATAACTCACGCCAAAATCGAGCAGATTCCAGCTCAAGGTAAAATCCGCCGTTCCGGTGGCCGCCTCCCGGGAAAAGGTCGGGTCAGACGAAACCATACCGGTCAACAGCGATTGACTCACCGACGCATTGTCCGCAGATCGGGCCGAATAGCCCGCTGCCACGGTCAAACGAGGCAGCATCTCCAGACGCGCCACCTCTTCCTGTTTGCCAGCCACCACCTCTTCCAGACGTTTCAGCCGCAAATCCAGATTGTATTTGAGCGCCCGTGCCATGGCATCGTGCAGACCCAACGGTTCGGTCAACCTGGGCTGGTCCTTGAACAGTTGTGCCTGGTCCACTTTGGCCTGACGGGCCTGCTCGGTCGGCGTGACGGCTGGAGTCGCAGCCGTGCAACCGGCCACGGCCACCAGCGCCAATACGCCATGCACCGCACCACGCGCCAAACCAGGTGCAGATCGCTTCAAACAGGGGGCTGGAAACAAAAGTCGCGTCACGGTCGGGTTCCGGCTGGTTCGAGGTTCGCCCTGTTGGACGATCAGCACAATTCATGCCGGAATGGGTGGCATCTCTAGCGGATCTCAAACCGACGCACCATGAATCCCCACAACAACAGTCCCGGCACAGCCGCCAGGGTGGTCAGAAGAAAAAAAGCCGACCAGGAGAGCTGCTCTGCCAGCCACCCCCCACCCGAGGCCAGCAAGGTGCGTCCAAAGGCCATGAACGACGACAACAAGGCATACTGGGTGGCGGTATACGCCACATGACACAACCGGGAGAGATAGGCGACAAAAGCCGAAGTTCCCATGCCGCCTGCGACATTTTCCACTGCAATGGTCACCACCAGCATGGACATGGAGTGACCTGTCTGCGCCAGCAGCACAAACATCAAATTGGAAAACATCTGCAACAAACCACACAGAATCAAGGCCCGGGTAATCCCCAATCGTGCCGTCAAAATTCCGCCGAACACCCCACCCGCCAGCACGGCCACCAAACCGAACAGTTTGGTCACATTGGCAATCTCGATCTTGGAAAAACCCATCTCCAGATAAAAAGGGGCGCTCATCACCCCGGCCAGGGCATCGCCAAATTTATACAACAAAATAAACAACAAGGTCAAAAACCAGCCGGGCCGCCCCATGAACTCGGCAAACGGAGCGATCACCGCACTCCGGATCCAAACCCTCACCCGCTCATGCCAACCGAACGCACGTGGCTGTGTCTGTTCCAAAGGAGAGAGAGGTCGCCCGGGTTCGGGATTGAAGAGCATCACCACCAGCCCCACCCCCATCAAACCAGCCATCACCGCATATGCCGCAAACCAGCCCCACCAGGTGGCCAGATACAAGGCACCCGCACCCGACACCAGCATGCCCAATCGGTAGCCCAGCACACTCATGGCCGCCCCGGCTCCGTACTGACGTTCATCCAGGATCTCGACCCGATAGGCATCGATGACAATATCCTGAGTTGCAGACCAGAAGGCCACCAGCAGTGCAAAAACCCCGGTCCAGAATGGATCCCGGGCCGGATCGCTCGCTCCCAGAGCCAGAATCGATCCCATCAACGCCACCTGGGTCAAAACCGCCCAACCACGCCTCTGACCCAATCGTCGGGTCAAACCAGGCACGGACATACGGTCCACCAACGGCGACCAGAGAAACTTGAAGGTATACGGCATGCCCGCCAGGGCGAACACGGCAATGGAACTCTTGCTCACTCCAGACTCTGCAAGCCATAATGACAAGGTACTCATGGTCAATGCCAACGGGAGTCCACTGACAAAACCCAGCATCAGGATCACCGCCACGCGCGGTTCCAGATACACTGCCAAGGCGTTCCACCAGGAACGCCAACCCGCTTCAGACCCAAGGGATGACGCCATGCACAACTCCTGCTTGACCAGACTGCTCTTGCCACGATTGGGGGTTCATTGATACCACCATGACCACCCAAAAGGTAGCACAAATCCTGTCGCGGCTGGAGCGCCGCACGGCTGACCGGCTGCTGGCCCATCTGGAACAGGCGGAAAGCGGTCTGGGAGAGGCAGTACGCTCTGCCATGTTGTTGTTTGAGGATTTGGAAAAACTGGATAACCGTGGTCTGCAAACCCTGCTGCGGGAGACCCCGTTCGGGTTGCTGACCACAGCCTTGCGCGACGCGCCGGAGAGTCTGGTACAACGTGTATACAACAATCTGTCGCAAAACCGGGCCGAGGAGTTACGCGCAGCGTTGACTCTCTCCGGCCCGGTGGCACGCCATCAGGTGGAGTCGGCCAGAAAGGAGATGATCGCCCTGGCGCGCACGCTGGAAGCGCGCGGTCGCCTGCTGATCCCCACTCCGGCCACACCCGTCATCTACTGATGGCCATGAGCCGCCTTGGGCAAAGGCATGATATCCGCTTCCAGACCGCCGCTGCCCTCTTCCTGCGCCCCTTCCAGGATCCCGCCAACACGCGGGCTGCATCCGCTGTAACGACTGGGGTCCAAACCCACAGCCTTGACCCGCTCTTTGATCACCAAAGCCACGCCATGGCCGGTCAACGGCTGTCCAGAGATGCGGCCATGCCGGTTGATCCCCTGAAAAACCGCTCCGCTCTGAATACCGGATGCCTCCAGCCACGCCTTGAGTGCCGTCACCGGGCAGATCGACTCCTGATGGGCACTGGGAATCATCACCGTGCGATTGGTGTTCAAGGACAGCTCCATGCCACCGGTCCGTTCGCGCAGATTGTCCACGGTGAGGGTGGTCAGCTCAGAACGGCGCAGACCACCTGAAAATCCAACCAGAATCAGGGCTTTGTCACGCAGATCCTTGAGACGGTTGCCCATGGCATGCAACACGTTCGAGGTTTGTGTGGCTGTCAGAGGGGCCACACGGCGTTGCTCCCGTCCATGTTTCTGTTTGATCCCTTTGAGTACCGCATTGACCAGTTCGGTTTTGGTGGGATCAGCCAACCCCTGCGCCGAATGGGCCTTGCCCAAGGAGACCCGCCAACGGGCCAGAGTGGCGAATTTATGACTATTGGCATGCTCAACCAGATAGGTTGCAACCATTTTCTCTGGTGCCGGGATGGCCCCGCCCCAGTCGATGAACCGGCGCAAATCGCCCCAGTACGCCGCGCGCGTGGCATCTGTCAGGGCCGGAGCCTGGGCAAACGCCTTGACCTGCGGATCAAGTGGTTGATCTTCTTGGATCGTGTGGGGAAAATCGCCCATCAGTTAAGACTCCCATGGATTCCGATAACGCATGACGATAATGTCATCCTTGACTAAAACGTGGGATTGACCGGAAGTCCATTTCTTTCCTGGAGATTCCTTGCATAGCACCCTATGGCATGATCTTCCAGTCAACCCCATGTCGAGACATGAATGATTCAGCAATTATCGGACCAACTCATTTCAAGGCATCGAAATCGCTCCCAATCCGCTGGCCAATCCACATCCCAATGGCCGGGAACCTCATCCCAGGACCACTGCAAGAGGTGCAGCACCGCGCGTGTGGCTTCCGCCACCCGGCTGCTGCCCCAAGGCAGGCCTGCAAACAGCTCCGGCGCATGGCGACGCAACCCCAACAATACATAACCGCCATCCATGGCCGGGACCAACGCGGCCACATGGGCTGTCAATATTTTTTCGACACGATTCAAAGCAGAAAGATCCAAAGAAACGGCATCCCCGCCCACCAGCAGCACGGCATCGGCCTCGTGCAGCCCGGTGCGGGCAATCCAATCCAGGCGTACCCCCAGATCACCGGGGGGTTGCAGATGCACGGAGTCGGGAGTCGCAAGCTGTGCAAACAGGGGAGCATGAATATGGGGCGTGACCCAGAGTCGGAACAGACGCTGTTCCGGAGCACAAGCGCACCAGCGTTGGAGGATGGTTGCCACATGCGTCAAAAGTGCTGCATGGGCCTGCGCTGCGCCGTCAGCGCCCAGGGCTGGGATCAAACGGGTTTTGGAAAAGCCAGGCTCCGGTGCCCGACCGAGGAGATTGACGGAAATACGCACAAACCTACCAGCCAACCTTTAACCGTACCCTGTGATGGTTGCGACTCAACTCGCATGGATCAGATCCATGCCTCCATGCAACCGGTTCATTCTATGCCGCTGCATACCGTCTGATATCAACCTCGACTCCAGCTGCTGCCGCATCTTCTGCCCTGCGCAGCAGTTGAATGGAAACCGATGCATCGTGATAGATTTCTCCGCAATTATCGCAAACCAGGGCCGGAACCTGGCGAAAGACCACAGTCGTCCCTTGACGCTCCAAAGTCACGCTGACCATTCCATGTCTGGTTTCGCCGTGCTTGCAGAGTGTGCATTTCATATTCTGTTCCTCCGGGTGGTCCAATCAGACATCCAGAGTTCTGGATTGGGATGGTAGACAGTGATGATGATGATCTGTTTTTCTTCTTGATTTTCCGCAGCAACCACATGCAGAGGTCTGCCCTGTTTATCATCCCCCAACCTCAAACTGCTTGGGTAAGGGGTGTCATCCGGATAATCTTCGATCACAACTCCATAAAACAGGACATTGCGGATATCCTCCATGGATATCTCCCGCTCGAACATTCGCTGCAAGGCATGTTGGCGCAACAGGATATTCATGACTCATGATCGCAAAAGAGATAGACCAACAAGCCAAATCGATCACCCCCCGGACGGTTCTGCACCTCTCATGATGGCGCGCATGGCTTTCATGAACTCCGGCAGCTTGCGCAGGGCATTGATCTGGGCCAGGTTCTCCCGATGGGGTCCACCCCACCATCCGGACCAGGTGACACCAGCAGGCACATCCACCGCCACTCCGGTGGCCGCAGCCACCCGTGCCCCGCGCCCCACGGTCACATGAGGCACCAATCCGGCCTGACCAGCCAGAACCACCCCATCCTCGATCCGACACGATCCGGCAATCCCCACCTGACTGACGATGACGCAAGCCCGACCGATCTGGACATTGTGGGCAATCTGCACCAGATTATCGATTTTGGTGCCTGCTCCAATGCGGGTGGCACCAAAGCGGGCGCGATCAATCGTGGTGCAAGCCCCCACTTCCACATCATCTTCGATCTGAACAATGCCCAGATGGGGAATCTTGCGATGGGCACCATCCACATATTCAAAACCAAACCCTTCCCCACCGATCACGGCATTGGCATGAATCACACAGCGCGCACCGATCACCGTATCATCATGAATGACGGCTCCCGCATGGATCACGCTGTCTGCACCGATCACCACCCCGGCTCCGATCACAACCCGTGGTCCAACCTGCACCCCCTCCGCAAGTCGGGCCGTGGGATCGATCACGGCAGACGCATGAATGCCATGCACCCGCAACTCACGAGCACCCAGCAAAAGCCCGGCCCGACCCGCATCCAAAGCCGGTGTACGACTGATCAACAGAGGTCTGCCTGCCAGTTCCGCACCGGCCTCACTCAACAGGTCTGACGACACCAACAGGGCCGCCGCCCCATGCGCAGCCTGCAACCATTTGCGGGCCGTGACAAAGGTGAGATCCCCGGTCGCAGCCTGTTCCACCGGGGCCACGCCACGAATCTCGACATCCCCACCCCGATGTTCCAATGCCAGTTGTCTGGCCAGCTCGGTCAATTGCATGGAGTTCTCTCCGTGGATATCTCAATATTCTTCCCAAACCAAACCCACATCATAAACCACACTCAACGCCAACTCCACCCCATGCCCTGATCGCCCAACGCCAGCCCACGGGTGATCGACTCGGTCAACCCCTTGGAAAGACGCAGCAACAGATCCTCCTTGTCGGTGAAATCCACGATCCGTTCATTCTTGATCAATTGCCGGGCAATCCAGGAGACCGATCCCAACCCGTCCACCAATCCCAACCGGACCGCATCCTCCCCGGTCCAGATCAGCCCCTGAAACAGCTCTTCACGGCTCGCCTTGAGCCGATCTCCACGTCCGGCCTCAACTGCCTTGATGAACTGGTCGTGAATCCGGTTGAGCAGGGTCTGGGCATGCTGTTTTTCCGCAGGATTGACCGGACTGAAGGGATCCAGAAACCCTTTATGCTTGCCCGCTGTCAGCAAACGGCTCTCAACACCCAACTTCTCCAACGCCTGCTGCACCCCAAACCCTTGCATCATGACGCCAATCGATCCCACCAGGGTGGCTTTGTCCGCATAGATCTTCGGAACCGCTGCCGCCACATAATAACCGCCCGAGGCACACAGATCCTCCAAAGCGGCATACACCGGAATCTCGGCATGATGCTTTTGCAGACGCAGCAACTCATCATAAATCTGTCCAGCCTGCACCGGACTGCCGCCAGGACTGTTGATGCGCAGGATCACCCCTTCCGTATCCGGATGGGCAAAGGCGTCGCGCAACCCCTTGATGACCGTCTCTGCCGAGGCCGGCAGTTGATCGAGAATCACCCCATCCAGCTTGACCAGGGCCACATGTTTGCGATGGACGGAAAGTTGATTCAAATTGGGCATTTCGCCACCACCATGACCCAGCCATACCAGCAACAGCAGATACCCGGCAATAAAGACCCGAAACCAGTTCTTGGCACGCCGCGCCCGTTTCTGTTCCGCCAGATTGGCCAGCAGCAGCCGCTCCAACACCGCACGCTCACGCAACCGATTGGCCTCCAGTTGCTGCATCCACTCCGGACCGCCCACACCCAATGGCGGCTCAAAACCAAGGGACGGATCTTCCGAAAAATCAGGTTCGTTCTTTTCCATATCCGGGTATCTGCTCCTGCATGCTACGTCTGTGGGACCAATTCGGGCTTCATACGGATATCCGTAAACCCTTTCAGGTCACTGATCCGAAAACGCATCGAATACACCTTGCAGGCACGACAGATCTCCACCGATTGATAACAGTGACTCTCCTTGTTGCTCCAACAAGGAAATTGATTGTCCTTCAAGGATGGGCAGGTCTGGCGCGAATCATATTGACACTTGGTCACATCCCAACAGGGGATCAATGCCAACAGGGAACGGATCCCGGCAATGCTGATGCTGGCTTTGATCAAACGCCGGATCTCGATGAGCCAGGCAATATCCTCTTCGTTGAACAAACGGGTTCCAGCCCGGTTCTTGTAAGAGATGAACAACCGCTCCCGTTCATACATGTGGATGGTACGGATGGAGATCCCCAAATGTTTGGCCACCACGCCGATCTTGACCATGGTGGGGATCTCCGCAGCAGGTTCTGGAACGCGGATCGTATTCATGGCGGTCTGGTTCCTCCTTGAATCGGGTTGAGGTTAAATCCCACCGGGAAAAAGATTGAAAAAGGCCTGCCTGCCGGCATAACGGGCAGCAGCCCCCAAAGACTCCTCGATGCGCAGCAGTTGGTTGTACTTGGCCATACGATCCGACCGGTTCATGGAGCCGGTCTTGATCTGCCCGGCATTCACCGCCACGGCCAGATCGGCAATGGTGACATCTTCGGTTTCGCCCGAGCGGTGCGAAATCACGGATGGATAACCCGATTGCCGCGCCAGTTCCACGGCCTCCAGGGTTTCGGTCAGGGTGCCGATCTGGTTGACCTTGACCAGAATGGCATTGGCAATACCCTGACGAATCCCATCCGCCAGAATGGCCGGATTGGTGACAAACAGGTCATCCCCCACCAACTGCACCTTGGAACCCAATGCATCGGTCAGTTGACGCCACCCCTCCCAGTCGCCCTCGGCACAACCATCTTCAATGGAGAGAATCGGATAGCGGGCACACAAACCTTGATAATAATCAACCAACTCCTCGCGGGTCAGGATGCGTCCCTCCCCTTTCAGGTTGTAACGTCCGGTCTGGGCATCGAAAAATTCCGAACTGGCGCAATCCAGTCCCAGATAGATCTGCTCGCCAGGAGTATAACCCGCCTTGTCGATGGCTTCCAGAATCACCTGCAACGCCTCCTCATTGGAGGCCAGATTGGGGGCAAATCCCCCCTCATCCCCGACAGAGGTATTCAACTGCTTTTTGGAGAGCACCTTTTTCAGGTGATGAAACACCTCGGCACCCATCCGGATCGCCTCTGCCACGGAGGTGGCGGCAACCGGCAGAATCATGAACTCCTGGATATCCACATTGTTATCGGCGTGGGCACCCCCATTGAGGATGTTCATCATCGGTGTGGGCAGCAGATGGGCATGCACGCCGCCCAAATAACGATACAACGGTTGACCACATGCCAAAGCCGCTGCCTTGGCTGCGGCCAACGACACCCCCAGGATGGCATTGGCACCCAGACCGGATTTATCCGGGGTGCCATCCAGCTCGATCATGCGGGCATCCAGGGCGCGTTGGGCAAACAGATCCAGACCACATACAGCCGGCGCAATGGTGCGATTGACCGCTGTCACGGCCTTTTGCACCCCCTTGCCCAGATAGCGTCTGACATCTCCGTCACGCAACTCCAACGCCTCGCGGGCACCGGTCGAAGCCCCGGACGGGACCGCAGCGCGCCCCATCAGACCTGTAGAGGTGAACACATCCACCTCGACCGTGGGATTGCCACGCGAATCCAGAATCTCGCGGGCCAGCACATCAGCAATGGTAATACGACTCATCGGGGTTGATTCTCCTTCCAGATCAGATCCGGTTTTCTGGCCGCGCGGGTGGCATCAAGACGGCCAATGCCGCCTCCGGCCACCGGCACACTCTGCGGTGCGGTCAGAACCCGTTGGGGTTGAGTGGCCGCCTCATGGCGGATGGCGATCATCGCTTCCACAAACTGATCGAGGGTTTCACGGGTTTCGGTTTCCGTGGGTTCAATCAGGAAACACTCGGGCACCAGTGCGGGAAAATAGATGGTCGGGGCATGAATGCCGAATTCCAGCAAACGCTTGGCAAAATCCAGAGCCGTCACACCAAACGCATCGGCTTCGGGTTTCAGGGTCAGGATGAACTCGTGGGTGGCGCGACGGCCTGGAAAGGCAACGGTAAAACCGGCGGCACACAGGCGGGCCATGAGATAATTGGCATTCAGGGTGGCCATATCCGAGACCCGTTGCAACCCTTCGGCCCCGATCATGCGCAGATAGACATGGGCACGCAGCAAAACACCGATATTGCCGGCAAAGGTGGAAAGACGACCCATGCTGGAGGGCAGATCCGCCTCATCCAGCCACGAAAACCGCTCACGACCCGACTCATCCACCTCTTTTTTGACCACCGGCAACGGCAGAAAAGGTGCCAAACGGCTGGCAACCGCCACCGGTCCTGCACCCGGACCGCCGCCACCATGGGGGGTGGCAAAGGTTTTGTGTACATTGAAATGGACCGCATCAAACCCCATGTCCCCCGGGCGTACGCGCCCCGCCACAGCGTTGAGATTGGCACCATCATAATAGAGCAGGCCACCGGCAGCATGAACGATTTCGGCCATGCGGGCGACCTGACGTTCAAACACCCCCAGGGTGGAGGGATTGGTGAGCATCAGACCAGCGGTCCGGGGGCCAACGGCCCGGGCCAAAGCCTCCAGATCCACATCCCCCCGGGCATTGGTGGGGATCTCGCGCACCGTGCATCCACACATGGTGGCTGTGGCCGGATTGGTGCCGTGGGCCGCATCCGGGATCAACATCTCCCGCCGCCCATCTTCGCCGCGCGCCCGATGATAGGCCCGGATCATGGCCACACCGGCAAACTCACCCTGGGCACCGGCCATGGGCACCAATGAGACCGCTGGCATACCGGCGATCTCGCCCAGCATCTCCTGCAACTCAAACAGAGAGCGCAACACTCCCTGCCCGGACTCCACTGCGGCCAACGGGTGCCGATGGACAAATCCCGGCAACGAGGCCAAAACCTGACAGATACGGGGATTGTACTTCATGGTGCAAGAGCCAAGGGGATAGAACTGGGTATCCACCGAAAAGTTCAACTGGGAGAGTCGGGTGAAATGACGCACCACCTGCAATTCGGAGAGTTGCGGCAGTTGCGGGGGTTGGGCACGCAAAAACCGTGACGGGATCTCCGGCACGCCCACCCGGGGATCGGGCAGATGATGGGGATTGTGCCGTCCAGGAGAGGATGCGGCAAAAAGGGAGTCGTTCACGGTTCAACCCTCCTTCACGTTCAATACCCAAGAGAGGGTATCGGCATACAGTTGGAGATCGACATCGGTACGGGTTTCCGTGGCACAGACCAGAATGGCCTTGTCGAGCTGGGGAAAGGCCCGCCCCAGACGATACCCCCCCTGAATGCCCAAACGGGCCAGTTGCGCCAAAACCGGAGCTGTGGGTTTGGCGAACCGTACCACCCCTTCATGAAAAAACGGACCGGAAAAGAGCCGCGTCACACCGGGTATGGCGGTCAGAAGTTCCAGCAGACTCCGGGCACGGGCATGACAGGTGGCAGCCACATTGGCCAGACCGGCAGGTCCGAGCAGGGAGAGATAAATCGATGCGGCCACGGTCATCAACCCCTGATTGGTACAGATGTTGGAAGTGGCCTTGGCACGTCGGATATGTTGTTCCCGGGCCTGAAGCGTCAGGATGAACCCGGAACGGCCCTGCCCATCCTCGGTCCGTCCCACGATCCGTCCGGGCATCTGACGCAACAAAGGGTGCTTGCAACACAAGAAACCAAAATAGGGGCCGCCCGAAGAGAGCGGAATCCCCAAAGGTTGCCCGTCGCCACAGGCGATGTCGGCTCCGGTCTGACCCCAAAGGCCCGGCGGCTTGAGCAGACCCAGAGAGATCGGATTGACCACCCCCACCACAGTCGCTCCCTGCCCCTTGGCCCAATCGGTCAAAGCATCGACCTCCTCCAACATGCCAAAAAAATTGGGTTGGGGAATCACCAGTGCGGCCACGGGAGTGTTCTGATATCCGACAAGGGTGTGGGGATCGATGCGGCCAGCCAGAGGATCAAAGGGGATCTCCACCACGTCGAGATCCAGATCACGGGTCATGGTATGCACCACGGCGCGGTAATGGGGATGGACCGTGGCCGGGATCAGGATTTTACCGCCCGGATTGGCACTGGCGCGCACGGCCATCAGCACGGCCTCACCCAGTCCGCTGGCCCCGTCATAAAGCGAGGCGTTGCCTGCGTCCATGGCCGTGAGATTGGCCATCATGGTCTGGAATTCATACAAAAGCCGCAAGGTGCCCTGACTGGCCTCGGCCTGATAGGGGGTATAGGCCGTCAGAAACTCCCCACGTCCGGCGATCTCCCACACGGCTGCCGGGATATGGTGTTCATAGGCCCCGGCACCGATAAAACACAACCCCGAACCATCGCCATCGGCCCGTTCCCGCATCAGGCGTCCAATGGCCATCTCTCCCAGAGGTTCAGGCAGATTCAATACTGGCGCACGCAATTCAAGCGGAATCTCTTCAAAGAGGGTATTGATCCCGGCAGCACCGATTGCGGCCAGCATCTGATCGATATCCGCAGAAGTATGAGGAATGAAAGGCATCTTTGGGAGTCCTGGCAATCGGCAAAAGTGACATTCTGAACCATCACCACAGTATGGCAGATTATCATACCAGAGAAAACGGTGTCGATTTTTTTTCTGCCCACACGAAGGCGTTCACCACTCTCGACACACCAACCGCAAGAATCACGGCAAAAAGAATGGCACCGACCCGGGAACCAACCAGTAAGGCACGGGCATGGACTGCCATATGGCCGGACCATGCAGCCACCAGAAGCCGGGACAGAACGGATATTGCGGAAAAAAGAAAGGCATTGTTTTCAATCCCGAATCACCGATTGACCCATGCGGACAAACGGAGGACGCACGGCGCGCGCCTGCAACAGGCGTCCACGCACCTCCACCTGACACAACTCCCCGGGTTGCAGCCCCGCATCGACCACAGCCAGGGCAATGCCGGCCTCCAGTGTCGGGGAGTAACCTCCACTGGTGATCTCGCCGACAGGCTGCCCCTGACGCAACACCACCTGATGGTCGCGCAACACCCCCCGCTCCTGAAGCACCAATCCGATCCGTTTTTTCAATGCCGGATCGTGGCGGGTCAATTCCACGGCCTGACGCCCGACAAAGGCCCGGCCCGGCGGCTCCCAGGCAATGGTCCAACCCAAACCCCGTTCCAAAGGGTTGGTCTTGTCATGCATGTCACGACCATGGAGATTCATGCCCGCCTCCAGACGCAGGGTATCCCGCGCGCCCAGACCTGCCGGAACCACTCCGGATTTCAAAAGACGATCCCAGACACTCCCGGCCCGGTTGCTGGGCAGAATCAACTCAAAACCATCCTCGCCGGTATAACCCGTGCGGGCCACCCGCCCCTCCTCGGCCTCGAACAGATGAAACGACAACAAGGCTGCCGCCTGCCCGACCAGGGCAGGGGGCAAAATCGCCGACAGATGCCGTACAGCCTCCGGACCCTGCAAGGCGAGGATGGCCAGGTCGTGCCGTTCGGTCACCGTCACCCGATAGGCCGGGGCATGGATGCGCAACCAGGTCAGATCCTTGTCCCGATTGCCGGCATTGACCACCAGGGTGAACAGGTTGGCCGACAAACGGTAGACGATCAGATCATCGGCCACGCCCCCCCGTTCACTGAGCATCAAACCATACTGACCCGCCCCATCGGTCAGACGTGCGGCGTCACAGGCCAATACCCAACGCAACAGACCCAGCACATCGCCACCGCTCAGATCGATCACCCCCATGTGGGAGACATCAAACACCCCACACGCACGCCGCACCGCATGATGCTCCTGAATCTGTGAACCGTAATGCAACGGCATCTCCCAACCTGCAAACGGGGCCAGACGCGCTCCCAATCCGATATGACGATCATGCAGAACGGTTTTGTGCATACTGAAAGATCCTCCCTTGTCAAGCAAAACGATAGATTCTGTTTCTTACCACATTGCGTCCCATTCACCAAGAATTCATCCATGCACCTGAGCATTGCTTTCCAACCGCTCTGACCGTAATATCGGTTCATTTAACGCCTTGGTTCTGGATCTGTCATGAAAAAAAATCGCCTCCTGAAGACCCGTTTTTGTGTATTGGGTCTGGCACTGCTCAGTCTGACCACCTCACCCTTGTATGCCGACCCCCAAACCACCATCCGCTCTCTGACCAGATCTGCGGAACAGGATCTCCATGGCCGCCGTTTCACCCAACCCAAAGGGATGAACGCCTTGGAGAAATACCAACAGATCCTTGCACTGGATCCGGACAGTCCCCATGGACTGGAAGGGCTGCGCAAGATCATCGCCTCGTTTCAGAGACTGGCCAGGGAAGCCGAACAGCACGGACACACCAATCTGGCCCGCCAGAGGCTGCACAAGGCCCAACGGGTGCAGACCCTCCTCGACCGTCACAAAACCACCAGGCCACCGACTACAAACCAACCCGAACCAGCCATGCCGCGCCCGATCCCCCCCCAGCCCGCTCCCCCTCCGCAAGCCGATCCGACAGCCGCAGCCCCAGCCAGCGACCCTGCCGAACCCACGCCGGTCACGACAGAACCATCTCCAGCGGTCGAACCAGCCCCACGACCCACTCCTGACCCGAAACGTCTGCCCGCCCGCTCCAAAGAGGAGTCCCCTCCTCCCCCTTCGGCTCCGGAAGCCAAACGCCCGGACAGTGTGCCCAAGGTCCAGACCAAGGGCGAGAACGGTGCCGGGTTGCGCACCCGCGCCGAGCCGGTCACCGGGATCGAGTTCATCGAACTGCCCGGGGGATGTTTCCAGATGGGCAGCGAACAACATGATCCGGATGAGGTTCCGGTGCATGAGGTGTGCGTTCCCCGGTTCTGGATGAGTCGCACCGAAGTCACCAACGGTCAGTATCGCCGTTTTGACCCCAAACACGACAGCACCTCCTATGACGGACGCAACCTGAATGGCGATCTGCAACCCGTGGTGCATGTCACCTGGGATGAGGCCAACCAGTTTGCCCGCTGGATGTCTGGTCGCGGGGGCGTGCAGTTCCGTCTGCCGACCGAAGCGGAATGGGAATATGCGGCCCGTGGCGGGACGACTTCGGCCTTCATCTGGGGCGACGACCCGGCAGAGGGGTGTCGCCATGCCAACGTGGGGGATGCCACGGCCAAGCAGGTCTGGCCCAAATGGAATGTCTTCCCCTGCTCGGACGGCTATGCCGAAACCGCACCGGTGGGCATGTTCCTGCCCAACCGGTTTGGTCTGTATGACATGATCGGCAATGTCTGGGAGTGGGTGGCAGACTGGTACACCCCACGCTATTACGCATCCTCTCCCAAAGAGAATCCACCCGGGCCTGCACAAGGTTTCTTTCGCGCAGCCCGTGGGGGCAGTTGGGCTGTCTGGCCAGACTACGCCCGCACAGCCAATCGCACGGGCATTGACCCGGCCCATCCGGATCTGCATGTGGGCTTCCGGCTGGTCATGATCCCTTGAGCGTTATTCATACAGCTTGGGATTGGGCATGAACTCGACCGGATTGATCTGCCATTTGGCCGCATCCTCATGTCCCTTGATGACATATCCGGACTGGATATCGCTCTTGTAGGCCATCAGATTCACCTCACGGGGCTGGACCCGCTGACCGGTCTTGCCGTTGATCACGACCGTCACCACCGGATGCAACAGGCTCTCATGATTCGGACGGATCACCACCCCCAACAGCCCGTTCTCCAGTCGCACCAGCGTACCCATGGGATAGATGCCGACACATTGGACAAATTTTTGATACAACTCGGCGCTGAAATGGTGTCGGCTCCACTCCAGCATCCGTTTCAGGGCCAAATGGGGCGGATTGCCCTTGTGATAGCAACGATCCGAGGTGATGGCATCATAGACATCGACAATGGCAGCCATCTGTCCAAAGCGGTTGATCTCCTCCCCTTTGAGTCCCATGGGATAACCGGAGCCGTCAAAACGCTCATGGTGCTGTGCGGCCACATGCATGCTGACTTCGGCAATGCCCGGCGTTTCCGACAGGATCTTGCGGCTGTAGGTGACATGCTTTTTCATGATGGCAAACTCCTCATCCGTGAGTTTGCCCGCCTTGTTCAGGATCGCTTCCGGGGTGCGCATCTTGCCGATGTCGTGCAGCATGCCGCCGATCCCCACATTGATGATCTCCTCTTCATCCATGTTCAGAGCACGACAGAAGGACATCAACATCACCCCGACATTCACCGAATGCATGAAGGTGTACTCATCGCGCTGTTTGATCAGGCTCAACGACAACAAGGCATCGGGATTGCGAAACATGGAGTCGGCCATGTTGCGCACCGCATCCTTGACCGGTGACAAAGTGACCTGCCGCCCCAGACGCGCATCCTCCAGAATGTTACCCACCAGGTTGCGGGCATGGGCCTTGACCTTGGCCGCCTGATGGATTTCGCGCTCCATAGGCACCTCCTGGCTGCTGCCATCCTCGGCATCGTCCACGGCCAGATCCCGCAATTGCGCCTCCAGCATGGCCTGCACCTCGGCAGCCGTCGGTGCCTCTTCCACATCGCGCCCGCGCGCCGAATCGATATACAGCTCCACAATCCCATGCTGGATCACGGCCTGCACCTCTTCATCGGTGCGCAACATCCTCGGCCCGCGAAAGGCGTTCGGATCCCGATCCTGGCAACAGGGATCCTTCCAGTCGTGATTGAAATCATGCACAAACATGCCTGCACGCAGTTGCCGCACGGCAATCTTCTTGATCATTCCGCTCCTCCAAATCCCTGACACCCCATCATCCGCTCCCGCCACACCGGCTTATGATCGATCCGCCAAGAGCGGGGGATCCGCCTGCTGCAAGGCCGTCCGGACCATCGCTTCGGCCCCGGCTTCATCCCCGCTCAGGAATCGCTCCACCAGCCCCTGATCCATCATGCCCCGCCAGAATGCTGCACGCACGGCCAATCCCCCCGGAACCTGCTGTCGCCAACGTGCCATGTGTCGCGCCAACAAACCGATCCGCTCCGGAACCACCGCACCAATCCTCTGCCGCAGATAACCGGCCAAGGCAGGGGCAGCACCCCCGGTGGAGATGGCCACGCAGACCGGGGGATGCTCCACCACCGCAGGCCAGGTCACCGTGCAATAGCGGGGTTGATCCACCACATTCAACCACACCCGACGCTCCTCAGCCGCCGCATGGATCCGGGCATTGACCGTCTCATCGGCACAGGTGCTCACCGCCAGCCACACCCCATCCAAATGGGCCGCAACAAACGGTTCGTTCCGCCACAACGCCCGCCCCTCCTGAACCGCAACCGCCAGCTCGGCAGCCAGTCGTTCGGCCACTACGATCAACGAGGCTCCTGCATTCAACAAGGCCAAACCTTTACGGATCGCCTCCCCTTCTCCGCCCACCAACAGACAGGAACGCCCACGCACATCCAGAAAGAAGGGCATCACAAAGATACGTTCTGCACTATATGCCATTTTTTTGTTGACATCATCTGCCATGTCGGTCATCGTCACACAGGGGATAATCGTGAATGGTTCATGACTCTGAATATACACCCGATCCGTCCCTTGTCACACGCTTTTATGATGATCATGCCATGAACAGACATCTGGATGTCCGCGAACTGCCCGCTCCCGAACCCATGCTCCGCATTCTGGAGGCTGTATCCACCCTGGCACCCGGAGAGAGCCTGCTTGTACACCACAACCGCATCCCGCATCTGCTCTATCCGCGTCTGACCGAGCGCGGCCTGACTGTGGAGACCAACGTACCTCAGGATGGTGAGATCCTCCTGACCATCCACCGCCCACCTCAAGCCAACACGCTTCCGTGATCCGCTCCCCCCACCCACCCCGCATAACACTCAGGGAGAGATCCTAACCCACAGAAACTCCGGTTTTTTTCTTCTCTCACGCACATTCCAACAACCAAACACAGCGTACAGCACACCCAAAATCCCCATTATCCAGCAACTTTTGGCTCATGTCCGCACAAAAAAAACACGTCTGGCCAATTTTTTTGCAGCATTTATTCATTTTCCATTGTCTAACACTGGAAAGAGGTATAATCTTCAGTTGCTTTTTCGCGTCAACAGTTCCTTCAGGTTGGCGAACGGGTTGTGAGTGGCCGGGGAGTCTGATGACTCCAAGGAGACACTCACACGCGATGACGCAGCATGTTCTTCATGACGCGCATGCTCGTTGTCGTGACAATAGATGCATAAATTTTCCCAATTACTGCCATCGCTCGGATTATTGTCGTGATTATGGTCTTTATGATGCACCGTCAACTCGGTCAGATTCTCCCGGTTGAAACTGCGCCCACAGCGGGCACACACCCAGGGATGAATCGCCAGGGAACGCTCCCGATAACCGACCATCCGCTCATCCCGCGATTGACGCGCCGATTGGATCAACTGATCCACCCGGTCGCTCCGTATGGTTGTAGCCCGCGGACGCGCGGGCCGAGAGGATTGCGCCATGATGACCTCCTGAGTCAAAGATTACATAACCTGATGATGCCCATCCACAACCTGCCCAGGCCGCTTCCCGACATGGACAAACCAGCTTTTCCATAACCGATTATTGCATTTTTTTAATATTTTCTCCAGATCCGATTGACTGATAAATAATTTTGATTGATCACAGCCGCAGCAACGCATCAATAAAAGGTTATATCAACCAGGGAATACAAAAAAAATTATCAATCATCTCAGTAATATTTTTTTTTAGTTTTACATCTTGACTTTCCGGATAGACACAAAAAGGTTGCAAAATCTTGAAGGAAAGTATACATAACCAACTGACGCAACCATCATCATAAAGGACCGAATAAAACCATGTCAGACAGATCCAGTACCGTAACCTTAAGCGACAGAATCCAAACCGCCCGCAAGTATGCCAACCTGACCCAAAAGCAATTGGCAGACCGGGTCGGCATCAGCCAGACTGCGGTGCATAAACTGGAGTGCGGCCGCTCCCGCTCCTCACGCCGAACCGTGGCCATTGCCTTGACCTGCGGTGTTGATCCCATCTGGCTGGACACCGGACGCGGCGAAATGAGCCTGGGTGGCCCCCCGGGTGCCGGACCAGGCCTCACCGGAGTCTCCGAGTCTGCCGAAGGATATCGGGTGCCGGTGATTGCCCGCATCCCGCTCATCACCTGGGAAGAGGCCAAATCCTACACCCCGGAAACCGCCGAATCCCACCACCCGGAAAACGTCAAAGCCTGGATTCCCGTTGCCCCGAGAACCAGTGCCAAAGCCTATGCTCTGGAAGTTCCGGACGACTCCATGGAACCGGAATTCACCGAAGGCGAACTGATCATCGTCGATCCCACGATGAAGGCCGAGCATAACCGGTTTTTGATCGCCCGGACAAGCGATGACAATCGCGCCACCCTCAAACAACTGATTGTCCATGGGGCACGGCAATACATGAAACCCCTGAACTCCCGTTATCCGTTGATCGAGATCCAGGGCCAACTCATCGTCAGCGGTGTGGTGGTGGCCAAATACAAGGATTATTGATCTTTAATCGGGCCACACTCCCGCTCTCTTCCGGTTGTCACAGTCATCACGAATTGACCGCAACCGGAAGAGAAGCGCCCATCCTTGTGTTTGCCATATGGTTCATCTCACAGCCAAGGTCTTTGTACTCGGTGCCGGGGGATTGGGCGCACCTGTTGCGCTGTTCCTGGCCCAGGCCGGCATCAGACATCTGGTCATCGCCGACTCTGACCAGGTGGAACTCTCCAATCTCCATCGGCAAATTGTACATACCACCTCTGGTCTGGGTCAACCAAAAGCCATCTCCGCGCGCCACACTCTGACCCGGCTTCAACCGGGCATCTCCATCACCGCGTGGACCGAACGGATCACCGAACAGAACATCCACACCGCACTCTCCGGATGCGATCTGGTTGTGGACGGCAGCGACAACTTTGCCAGCCGACACCTCGTGAATCGGGCCTGTCTGTCTCTGGGATTGCCATTGATCTCCGGGGCCGTACTGGGATGGGAAGGACAGGTGGCCACCTTTTATCATGGGGTGAATGCACAAGCCCCCTGTTATCGCTGCCTGCATCCAGAGATCACCGACTCCTGTGTTGCCACCTCCCTGCCAACCTGTGCCAGTGCCGGTGTCGCGGGTCCGGCAGCCGGCATGATTGGTGCCTTGCAGGCCATGGCCGCCATGCGGGTACTCACCGGTCAACCCATGGATCCAACACTGTTTCTGGTCAATCTGCACGACCAGCTCTTTCTGCGCATCACCATTCCCAAAGATCCCGCCTGCCCGGTGTGCGGACCGCAACCATGAACAGGCATCACCACCTCACTCGGTCTCTGGTTTGGCTGCCATGGGGCAGGTGAACTGATCCGCATGCATGTCATCCAACAGCACCGGACCAGAGAAAGGCTGAGGCACCACTTTCAAACGACGGCACTCCTCGGCGACAACCCCGTCCAGTAACGCACCGAGAGCCGCATAGACGGTTGCATCCCCATGTTCGTTCAATCCTGTCAACATGGGTTGGATCCAGCGTCCCAGATGCATTTCCAGGAATTGACGCCCGGCATCGGCAGTGATCGCCTCCTCCTCGGACCAGCCATTGTCCAGGGCGTAGGCCTGCTTGATCAGCAAATAGCTGTAAAACTCCAGCTCCGTACATAAATGGTCCGGCATCTCCGGGTTCAATTCCGAAACCTGCATGCCAAAGGCCCGATAAAAGCCATTCAGATCCGACAACTCCACCACCTGCCCCCCGATGCGCCGTGCATCCCCATAGGAGGTTTCATGCAAGGAAACCACATTCCGACCCTGAAACAACCGGCAATGATCGGCTTCCATGGCTTCGGGATCGGCCTGTTCCCAGGTGCGACGCCAAACCGCGAACCGCTCCTCAACACCGAACATGACCGCTTGCATCTGAGACAATTGATCACGCACAGCCTGCATCAGCACCGCATCCGGATAGGAAAACCCTTGCGCCAGCAGACGCATCATGGCCGCACGTTTAAGAAGATCCTCCAAACGTGCTTCCAATGTCTGATCCTCTTGTGCGCCCGGCTCCGTCATCATCACCCTCTCCGTCTTTATTGATCTGATTGAATGGTTTCACCAAAACAACATCCCAAAGCAAGAGAGAGCCAGGGTCTGCACCCTGACTCTCTCCAATCTCAACTGCAACAGAGCGCAACAATACTACCTGGCCAGTTTCAACGGCACCCAATCCGACCACGACTTGCGGGCACCCACCTCCTGCGCAGCCCCCTCCCACACGGCAAACGCCACCACCGTATGATCGCCTGGAATCAAACGCGGCGCATTGGCACCATCGGCCGACATCGGGGTGGTGATCACCACACGCCACACCCCGTTTTTCCACACCCCGCGACCATCCGCCTCCTGATGAGGCTTGGTGGTCAACGTTCCAAACCCTTCCGCCACCTGATCCAATACCGGACTCTCCCGATGTTTGGCCACCGGATTGTCCACTCCGGCTGCCCCCATATACGAGCGCAGATCCAAGGTCTTCAACACCTGATCCGGATAAAGATCAGACGCAGCATTCGGGTAATTGTCCTTGATGCTCAACTCGCGCTTGCGCTCCAGATCAGCCTGGAAAGCCGCCCGCCACTGAATGATATTGACCCGCTCTCCCGGAGCGCCCATCATCGGATTCGGAGCACTGTCCGCCCGATAGATCACCGGCAACTCCACCGCCACCTGATCGCCAAACCGGTCCACCACCAACCGGTCGCTCTTGGAACCATCCTTCCACTCCAACAACACCCCCAACCAGTGACCGTTGTGCAGGGAACGTACCGACAACTCGGTCACCGCCGGATTGGGCTGGTTGGGCGTAGCCACCACCTGGGGCTGCATGGCCACGGTCACCGGCTTCACCCCATCCCACTCCTTGGCAAACGGATCCAATAAGGCACCCTTGCCCGCCACCCGCACGGCCTGCAAACCGCCATCCGGAGCCGGAACCGCCTTGGACAACTGGGCGGCATAATGCGATCCTCTGGCCGCCACAGGTTCAACATCGGTAGCGGCACTTTCCGGACCCGACGTGACGCACCCCGCCAGACCCAACCCAAGGGCGGTGAGATACAAAATCCTGCTCATCGCTTTCATGATACCCTCCCCCGATCAGGTGATGTTGCTGCGCACGGATTGATAGGCTTCGTCAAAGGCTGGCCGCAAGAAAATCGGCTCCCTGAACGGCACCCGCACCAACTCGTCGCCCTTTTCGTTGTAACCGATGGCAAATTGATCCGTCACCTTGAAACGATGAATGATGTCTGCCGTGGCACCAAACAACAACAAAGCACCCAACAATTTCTTGTCATCCGCAGCCTTGCGATAAGCGGCAATGGCGGAAGCCACATCCGCACCAAACAACTGCTTGAGATAGGCAGGTGGCACATGGATCGGCGGGATGTAATAGACGTTCGGCTCCAGACCCAACTGCGGATAGAGCGGACGGGCCACCTTGGCAAAGTGGATGATGTAGTCGAGCGGATTGTCCTCATTGGCCTGCTGCGGGGTGGTGATGAACCCTTGCAGCCGGATCTTGCCAATACAGGTGATGGTACACTGGGTCTGCCGCCCCTCCTCCACAGCCGGATAGCAGCCGACACACTTCTCGGAAACCCGGGTGATGCTGTTGAAGAAAGGTTTCTTGTAGGGACACCCGCGCACGCACTCCCGATACCCCCGACACCGCATCTGGTCGATCAACACAATGCCATCTTCCGGACGCTTGTAGGCCGACTGCCGGGGACAGGCACCCACACAGGCCGGATAGGTGCAGTGATTGCAAATGCGCGGCAGATAGTGCATCCACTGCATGTGCGGCACCTGCATGAAGGCACCCTGGGTCATGCTGCCCACCGAATCATCTTCACTCAGATTGGGATGGGCATAGTCCAGATCATCCGGCAGATACCCCAACATCCGATCCCCGGCCGGGGCTGCCTCAAAAATGGTCTTGCCCTTGTACACCGGACCATCGATATCCTGCACCCCGAGTTTGTCGAGGATGTTCACATCCCAACCCAAAGGATAAAAGCCATACGGCTTGGTCTCCACATTGTTCCAGAACATGTACTCCTGTCCCCGGCTCGATGTCCAGGTGGTCTTGCACGCCACTGTGCAGGTCTGACAGGCAATACACTTGTTGGTATCCATCACCATGGCAAACTGCTTTTTGGGACGCGCCTCGTCGTAGAGGTACTCCATGTCACGTCCGATTTGCCAGTTGTATACTTTCGGCATGAGTCAACTCCTTGCGCGGTCAAAAGATCAGGTTTTGGTAATGGTCACGAAACCGCCGACCAGATACTGCTTCATGGCCGCACTTTCGTTGGCCGGACGCAGACCCAAGGCTGCCGGACGCCACATCCCCTTGCCGCCGATGCCGCCATCCTCGGCCTTGGTGAATTTGGCAATCGATTCCCGGGGAGCATTGGTGACACAATGCACATCCACGTTGAACCCCTTGGTCACCTCGTGGGTCCAGGATTTGCGGGTGATCAGGGTCTGGGTCTGATGGGTGGGCTTGAGCCAGGAGCGGGTCAGGCTCTGATGGCCACCATAACGGAACAAGGATTGATAATTGGTTTCGGCATTCTTGGCCAGACCATCCGGACGGGATTCATGGGCCTTGACCGATCCCGGCGTGGCCATATACCCATTGAACCACATGCGGGTAACCCCGCGCGGGGTTCCCGGATAGTAGCGGGCACGGCAGAGCAGACGGGCCACCTTGTACTCATCCTTGCGTTTGGGATCGTTCCACCCCCGGAACGGCAGATCATTCGGATCACCATCCACATACACATAATCCCCATCCTGAATGCCCATGCTCTTGGCATCTTCCGGATGGATGTCCACATACATCTCCCCCACCGACGGGGTACGCTTGTCACGACGGTACATATCCCCGAACGGACCGAACAACACCGACATGAAATCGGTGTCAATCGGCGTGGTATGGGCACCATGCCGATATTTCGGAGTATGAAAGATATAAGTCCATCCACGGGCGTGCAGCGGGTGTTTGGAGGCCAGCACCTCATCCACCGTCATCACCACATTGCGCATCTGCCGGGTCTGATGGCTGCGATCCTGCGGATCAATGCCCCACTGGGCCAACCCCTTGGGCGCAATCGCCGGATGGGGTGCGGCCACAATGGCGCACGGCTCATGGAAGGTGGCATCCGATGGCTCGCGATAGACGATCAGATTCTCGCCCGCCTCGATGAACTCGATCTCAGGACGGTAGAACTCCAGACGTCCGGTTTTGGTAAACCAGGGATGGGAATCCTCGACCTGCTCGTAACTGTTGATACGCGGATAGGTGCGCGTATTCATCAGAGCCGGAATCCCCTGCTTGGCCAGATTCTCCAACCCCTCGAACCGATACCCTTTCAACGGTGTCGAACCATCGATGATCCGTTGCAGATAGACATCGGCCCGGTTTTCGGCGATGTATTTCCACATCTGGTTGAAACGGTCATCCTTGGTCAATTTGGCCAACTCACGCGCCACGAGCATATAGGTCTCGTTGTCGGAGATGGTCTTGAAGATGCGCTTCAACGGGGTGGTCGGATAGGCCTGAATGAACGGATTGGTATTGGATCCGGTCATGTCGGGCTGTTTCAGCTCCACCCAGGAGTCCACGCCATAGACAATATCCGAGTACTCGCACGAGGCGGTCCACCACCAGTCGTTGTAAACCACCAGTTCCGACTTGGGCAGGGTGTTGAAGACCACATCATAATGGCCCTTCTGATTGCCCAGGCTGGAGTTGGAGTTGACCTGCCAGATGGCCTTGGTCGGGGTCGGCATGTGTCCACCTGCCGTGATCTTCTTGTTGCCCGCCTTCATCACCCGCTCGCCATTGGCCCAGTAATGCATCGATTCCGGACGCAGCAGGGGTTTGATCTTGATCGGTCCATTGGGATCCAGTTGCGGGTTGAAGGGATCTTCCAGAGTCCAACGCGGCACGCCTGAAAAAAGGGTATTCTTGTACACCCCGGCATAACTGCCCACATTGCCGCCATGCCGCCCCAGGTTACCGGTCAAGGCTGCCACCAGCATGATGGCCCGGTCCTTGTTGTCGTTGTTCCAGAACTGGTTTGGACCCATGCCGGTGGCAAACAGGGTCGCCCCCTTGGCCGCACCGATGTCGCGCGCCAAAGAACGAATGCCGTTGGCCGGTGCCCAGGAGATCTTCTGGACCTGTTCCGGAGTCATGTTGGCGTCCAGATACTGTCTGGTCAGATCGAGAACCGTGCGCACCTGAACCTTTTTGCCATCGGCCAGCGTGACCTCAAAGGTTCCGGTCAATGCGGGATCGATCCCCATGGCCTCAAAATGTTTACCCATCTGATCGTGGGTCACGGCCCTGGGCTGATTGCTTTTGGCATCCCAAACCACGAAATCATTGAAATCACCCACCAGGGCTTCAGGCACCTGCACCCCTTGCTGTTTGGGGGTGGGCGGGGCCTTTTCACCTTTGGGGATGATCTGGGTCCAGTTGGCCATGGTGCTGTTCTTACCCCCGAACAGATCCACAGCTTTCAGACGCTCCAGATTGTCCATGCGCACCAGGGTGGGCAGATCGGTGAACCGCTTGACATACCCGTCGTCAAAGAGTTTCTCGGCCAGGATCACCTGGGCCAGGCCCAGGGCAAAGGCCGGATCCGTACCCGGACGGATCACCAGGACATCGTCACACTTGTTGGCCGTCGAGGAGTATTCCACCGTGACCGCCACGGTCTTGGCCCCTTTCAGACGGGCCTCGGTGAGCCAGTGGCCATCGGGCATCTTGGTGGAGATCCAGTTCATGCCCCAGGAGATGATCAGTCTGGAGTTCTCGGCATCGAACAGCTCAAAGTCATTGGTCTGATCGCCGGTGACCATCGGGTGGCCAGGCGGCAGATCGGTATGGAACGAATAGGAATCCCAGGAACCCGATCCTTTGGCCTCATCATCCGTGACATTGCGCAGGTGCTTGTCGAGCAGTGCCATGCTGTTGCCCATCCGGAACGCCCCGAAAATGCGCACTGCCCCCTGCATGGCCATACCGCCACGGAATTTGGTCACCCGCGTCCCGGCACCACCCGCTGCGGTGACCATGTCCGGATCATACCCCTGGGCCAGCAGGTATTTCTTGCCCTGCTCTCCCGAATAGGTCTTGGCAATGTTGTACAGCGCCCGGGCATGATAGGCCGCAGCCTCTTCGTGCGTCACCTTGACCCAACTGTCCCAACCGCGCCGCATCAGCTCCTTTGGGGCTGCCCCGGTTTTGTCGTCACGCGGGAAACCCTTGTCAGCCCACTGCTTGAACCCTTTGCGCACAAAAGCGCCATTGACCCGCCGATCCCCATAGAAACGCCGCGCCAGAATCAACCCCTTCTGACAACAGCGCGGATCCCAACGATGGGTGGCCTGATTGCCATACAGATCCTGTGCCTTGCCATACCCATAGGTCGGTTCAATCCGCACCACCACGTCATTCTTGACATAGGCATTGAGCAGACAGTTATGCGTGTCGTTGGGACAACACATGAACACAAACGACTTGTCGTGACGAAATACATCCCGATAAATCCGCTCCCAATCCCGACTGGGATAGGCTGCCAAAGGATTTTCCACCTGGGTGGGTGCCAGAAAACGATAACCAGCCATGACTCCGCCGGGAGCCGCCAGCACCCCGAAACCCGCAGCTCCCGCAGCTTGCAGGAACCTCCGCCGTGAAACGGATCGATCCAATAGATTCATGCGTGACCTCCTGTTTGTAATGATGGGATCCTGGACTCTCTCACCCGTTGCTGACACCTGCTCCAAACTGTCTAAAAATTTATATTCATAAATATATAAAAACAAACTGACCTATTTTGCCAACAGGCGACGCGATTTTAACCCTTTTTTGCGAAAGATCAATTCACCATTCAGATAAAATTGACCTTGATCAATTTTTCAACCGTTTTTTTTTCTTCAATCGGGAACTTGCCCAGCATGATAAAAATGGATATCATTCATACTCCTGTCCATAACGAAACGGAAAAGCAGTCGCCATGAAAAGATTTTTGACCATCCAGATTATCCTTGGCATCAGCGCCCTGATGCTGGCCAACCCACTCCAGGCAGAGCGCCCGGCCTGGGCAGGCAAAGGGGGAGGGAAAGAGCCGGAACAACACACGAAACATCCTGGCAGAGGGGAAGGCACTGCCCAGACCGAGGTCGGGTTCAAGACTCAAGATCATGAAACCGTACGGAGCTATTTTGCCAGGGAGTTGAAACAGAACCAATGTCCCCCCGGACTGGCCAAGAAGAACCAGGGGTGCCTGCCGCCTGGACAGGCCAAGAAATGGACCGTGGGCCAACCTTTGCCGCGCGATGTGGCAATCCAGAGTGTACCTCCGGAGCTGATCCGACTGCTCGGCGGGGTCACTCCAGAATATCGTTATGTTCGGGTGGCAGCAGATATTTTAAAAATAGCCGTACTTGGCAATCGCGTGGTGGATGCCATCCAGGATCTGGGACAAAAATAACCGGGTCTCACCCACCCAGACCGGACATGTTCCAGGCAGATCCGGAGTCAGCGCCCAACTCGAAGTGGTGACGTTGCGGTTTGCGCAGCACAGCATCCAGGATCAGTGCCGCCAACTCCGCATCGGTTGCACCGCCACGCATGGAAGTTTTCAAATCCACCTGATCCATGCCACCCAGACACAGCACCAGTTCACCGCGCGATGTCAGACGCATGCGGTTGCAGGTATCGCAAAAATGACGGGAACGGGCTGAAATGATCCCCACTTCGGCCATGCTGCCTGGAATGCGGAAATAACGCGCCGGACCGGAACCTTGTTCCTTGGGATGCAACACAGGAATCCACTCTTGACCATCACCTGCGCGCGCCAAAGCCACGATTTCATCTGCCGACACATAACGTTCGGCAGAGTTCAAACCCGCCCGCCCCACAGGCATGGTTTCAATAAAACGCAACACCAGACCATGCTGCACCGCAAAAGCGATCATATTCGGGATTTCGTGGTCGTTTACCCCCCGCATCACCACCATATTGATCTTGACCGGATGCAAACCAGCCGCCACTGCGGCCTCGATCCCGGCCAGCACCCGCAGCACATCTCCACCTTGCGTGATACGGAAAAAGGTCGCAGGGTCCAGAGTGTCCAAAGAGATATTGACCCGTTGCAATCCGGCCTGCCGCAACGCCAGAGCAAACCGATCCAACAGCAGGGCATTGGTGGTCAAAGACAATTCGTGCAACCCCGGTATTGCAGCCAGATTGCCCACCAGGGTGACCAGATTGCGCCGCAACAACGGTTCACCCCCGGTCAGACGGATCCGGTCAATCCCCAACCCGACAAAGATCCGCCCCAGCCGGGCGATCTCTTCCAGGGTCAGAAGCTGCTCATGTGTTGGCAGGATCGGTTCTCCTGCCGGACGACAATAATCACATTGCAGATTGCAGCGATCCGTCACCGAAACCCGTAAATAACGGATCGCACGCCCAAAGGAGTCGATCAAGGCCATCTGTGCCTCGTATCACTTGATGCAAAAAAAAACAGACTCAGTCAACATCGCCATCTCTTCCGGTCCGCACGAAGTGACCACTCTTGCCGCCACGCTTTTCCAAAAGCCGCACCGCACCGATCACCATGCTGCGATCCACAGCCTTGCACATGTCATAGATGGTCAAACCAGCCACGGCCACGGCAGTCAAGGCCTCCATCTCCACACCCGTGCGTCCCAGAGATTTGACCACGGCGCGCATCCGCACCCGATGACGCTCCAGATCCGGCTCAAACTCGACCGCCACCGAAGTCAGATCCAAGGTGTGACACAAAGGAATCAGCAGATCGACCCGTTTGGCAGCCATGATGCCTGCCAGCCGGGCGGTCTCCAGGACATCCCCTTTGGTCAGCCCCCGATCCAGGATCAAACGCAAGGTCTCCGGGGCCATCACCACCTCACCGCCTGCCACTGCCACCCGTTCGGTCACTGCCTTGGCCGAAACATCCACCATGCGCGCAGCACCCTGGGCATCGAAATGGGTCAAAGAGTCAGTCATGGTCGATCCACTGAATCCGTACCTTATCCCCATCAACCAGCCGGACCGGAGCCTCCGGCAGAATGATCAACACATTGGCTTTGGCAAAACTGGTCAGGATGCCGGAGCCCTGGGGTCCGGTGGTCTCAACCCACACCTCTCCCTGTTCGTCGCCATGGGCAATGCCACGCAGAAAATCCATCCGGTTGTGTTTTTTGTTGAGCGCACCCCGAAAAACGGCCTGCATGCGCCTGGGCGGCTCATCCAATGCCCCCATCATGCGCAACAACGCCGGACGCACGATCAATAAAAAGACCGCCAGACCAGAGACCGGATTGCCCGGCAAACCAAAAAAACGGGCCTGACCCAACTGTCCGTATGCCTGGGGCTTGCCCGGTTTCATGGCCACCTGCCAAAAATGAATGGCACCCTGCCCCTCCAGAACCTCCTTGACCAGATCGTGATCCCCAACCGACACCCCGCCGGTGGTGATCACGGCATCGGCTTCCGCCCCGCCGCGCACCAAGGCCGCTGCAATGGCCTCCCGATCATCCCGCACCACCCCCAGATCCAATACCACCACCCCAAGAGCCTGCAAGGCGGCCCGCAGTGTGGTGCGATTGCTGTCATACACCTGTCCGGGCAGCAACGGCGTTCCCGGTTCCACCACCTCATTGCCCGTGGACAACAACGCCACCACCGGACGCCGCCACACCTCGACCTGCTCCCATCCCAATGCGGTCAACAACCCCAAATGGGCCGGACGCAAACGGGTGCCCCGGGGCAGAACCACGGATCCGGCCTGGATATCCTCGCCAGCCGGTCGGATGTTCTCGCCCGGAACGCGCCCGGCAGGCACCGTCACCTGATCCCCAACCCGACGCACCAACTCCTGCATCACCACGCAGTCACATCCTGGAGGAATCGGCGCGCCAGTCATGATGCGCACCGCTTCTCTGGCCTGCATGGTACGCTCCAGACGCTCTCCAGCCGGCAGATCGGCCACCACGGTCAAGGTGGTCTCACCCCCTGCCGCCAGATCCACCGTGCGCACGGCATACCCATCCATGGCCGAATTGGCATGGTTGGGCACATCAAAACCAGCCAGGATCGGAGCCGCCAATACCCGGCCCAGGGCATCCTCCACACGCAACAACTCCATCCCAACCACAGGCCTGGTCTCGGCCAGGACACGAGCATAGGCCTCATCAAAGGCAATCATCCGAACAACACCTCACGCCACGATAGATTCAAGAATGTCCACCCCCGCGCGCCATGCGCACGGCGTGCGGCACCAGATCCGCCACAGCAGCCAAACTGTGTACCGCCCCGCGCGTGGAACCCGGCAAATTGATCACCAAGGTTGTTCCACGGAAGGCACTCACCCCACGGGTCAAAACCGCCGAACGTACCTGTTCCAGACCAGCAGCCCGGATCAACTCGGCAAATCCCGGCAACTCCCGATCACACACGGCGCGCGTGGCTTCGGGCGTCACATCGCGCGGACCCGGACCTGTTCCGCCGGTGGTCAGAATCAGATCATACCCACCGCCATCCGCCCACTCCCGCAACACCCCTTCAATCCGCTCCCGGTCATCGGGCAACAGCACCCGCGCCGCCACCATCCCGCCATAGCCCAATACCACCCCTTCCAAGGCATCCCCACTCTTGTCCGAGGCCCGATCCCGACTGTCCGACAAAGTCACGATTCCAACCCGCAAACCTGGCCACGCCACCTTATGCCCAGAGGCACCAGACCCGGACCCTTTCTCCTGTCGGGTATGTCTGCAATCGTGCCGATGTTCCAGATCCCCCATCCTCTGCTCCCTCTGCTCCTGCCGACCCCACTGCCCGGCAGCCGCCTCGCACCCTGGACAACCATCCACCCAACGCGGCCCACCCTGAGCCGTGATCTCTTTTTTCCAAAAGGTGGCATACAGTTTCAGATGGTCAATCAGGTAACGGCAGGCGTCAAAGGCATCGGCACGATGACGCGCCGCAGCCACCACCAACACGATGTTTTCTCCAACTGCCAACCGCCCCACCCGATGCACCACCAACAGCTCTTCGACGGAAAAACGGGCACGCGCCGCCACTTCGATACGCATCAACTCCGATTCGGTCATCCCGGGATAGTGTTCCAGCTCCATGGCCACGACCTGATCCCCGCTGGTATAGTCGCGTACCGTACCCACAAAACTGACCACACCACCCACCACGGTACGTCCCGCAATCAGGGCCGCCACCTCCTGCTGCACCGAAAAATCTTCCGTCTGAATACGAATCATGGCCCACCCATCACCCTGCCAAAACCAGATCAAGCGTCAACCATCATCATAACGCCATCCCATCCACCCGGCAACCATTCCCCCGGAAATGACTCCTGAAGCGGCAAGAATTGCCTGAAAAATCACCTCCGCACACCCTGGTCCATCCTCACAGCTCAACAATCACGCCATTGGGAACAATCAGCACACATTTTGCATCTAAAAACATGTACAGCTTGGCGTGATGTGGAATACGGCTTTGCCCTGGCCCGCCTCACCAGTCCGGTCGTCCGGTTGCCAAGTACGGTTTGAACCGCTCCACGGCTTGCGGCACCGGGGAGGCTTTGGTTCCCATGTGGCGCGCACTGCGCGGTCTCGCTCACCTGCGGTGCGCGCCTGTACCCCATAAACATACCCATCTCAGGAGGCTGACATCATGTTGACGCTGAATCGATTCCATGAATGGTTTTGCGGACCCGGTGACTATTTCTGGGCTTCGGACAGTCGGCTTGTCGATGTGCATCTGGGTTTTTGTGCCACAACGCGCGAGCTGGAGGCCGCCATCCAGGAACGCATCGGCACAGGCCGCGAACTCTTGGAAATGGGCGGCAGCGCCTATCGAACCCGGCATGCCATCGCCCCCCCCCTGATGCCATGGCGTGCACCCGCCATCCCCACACCCAACCGTTATCATCCTGTCGTATGACAGACTCTTCTCGTCACTGCCACAACTTCAATACGGCAATCACAGTGCCGGACAGGGTGATCGTCAATCCAAACGACCAACGCATGAACAGATCCAGACGACGGTTCAGCTCCATGAAACGATTTCCCAGCAGTTGCTCCTGACGATCCAATCGTTTATCCACCTGCTCAAACCGTCGATTCATCTCTTCACGCATCAGGTCGAACTGCCTGTCCACCTGTTCAAAATGCTTATCAACCTGATCCAGACGCTTGTCGATCTGTTCAAAATGCTTATCAACCTGATCGAAACGTTTATCGATCTGCGCAAAGACCTTGTCCACCAGCCCAAAGCGTTGGTTCATATCTGCGCGCATCAGGTCCAGATTCTTGTCCACCTGATCTAAACGCTTGTCCACCTGAATCAAACGTTTGTCCGTTTGATCGAGCCACTGCTGAGTCTGGATACGCAGGTGTTTCAGCTCCTCTTCCACCCGCAGAAACCGCTCCCGCAGCTCCAGGTCATAGAGGGTCACCCCCTGCTCCTGGTTTCTTTCCGCCATCCAGTGGACCAGATACGGTTTCAAATCCGCAAAAAGTTGTTCCACATCGATGTTCTGCATGCCACTCTCCTCAGAACCCCCCGGTCACGCCCACGGTGATCAGGCCATAGCGATTCTCGAACTTGTGGGCACTGAAGGCATTATAGGTGAACGGGATCTCGCCGACAAACTGATTCATCATCACCTGCCCGCGCAGGAAAAAACCCACATGTTCAAAGAATTTATGAGGGGGTTTGTATCCCACCTCACCGGTCAAGAAATGGTTGGAATCGATCACCGCCTTGCCCATCTGGGTGACATAGGTATCCACATCCCGGTTCCACTTCACGAACCGATAGCCCAGACGCGCCCGCCACTCCGGACTCAACCAGGCATACATGCCGCCCACCTGGAAATAGTCCGACTGGTAGCCAATGGCCAAACCATCAGGAACAGGTTGACCGTTTGTGTCCGTGACCGTGAAATCCAACACCCGGTCACAAGCACTCACACACACGCCTGAAATGCCACGCGATCCATTCAACTCGGTATGGGGTTTGATGAGAAACTGTCCGGAAACCGAAAGCGCATCGGTGGAAAGATCGGTGATGAACAAATTGTCAAAATCCACCCGACTCTTGCCATACCCCAATGAAAAAGAGAGCGTGCTTTGGTTGGAAAGGTTCCAGGTCGAGATCAGATCCCATTGCAACTGCTCATCGCGGGGTTCTGCCACCCGGATCTGCTGGGCGGTTCCGGTCACCCCTCCCAAGGTTACGGTGGTGGATGAACCTTTGACCGCCTCGGAGGCGGAATCGCGCCAACCGCTCATGCGCAAGGCCACAGCCGGAAAAGCCCCGAATGCCTGCGCCACCTGGAACTGCATTCCACCCTGCAAGGTAAGGCTTTCTCCATTGTCATACGGGGTGATGATCTTCCTGGACCAGGCCCCGCCATCGACCCACAACCGCCGGGTCAAAGCCAGACCGCCACGCAGATGCACGCCACGATAATCCCCGATGGCAGGGTTGCGAGGATCCGGATCCCCACGCAGTTTGAACAGATCCACAGTGGAGTTCATCAAATCCACACCCAGCTCCCCCTCCCCATGCCAGGGTTGAAAACCGGGATTGGCAGTCAGAAACTCATCCAGAGGAGCAGCCCCGGCAACCGTGGTCACGGCCATCACTCCCCAAAAAAAACACCACCCGGATTGCTCTCTCCTCATGACACGCCCTCGTTCTCCGACAAATGGATCCCACCAAAAAAAAACGCGCCCAGAGTCGGGCGCGTTTTGTAATCACAATGGCCAACAGCTCATTGGGCAGAGAGGGTGCCCTGAACCGTCACGAACTTTTTGGCATTGGACGGATTGCACTGCCCTGTCTGGGTGGAATTGCAGCCGGCAAAGTTCAAACCGCTGATGTCAACCTGGTAGAAATATTGACCCGTCGTACCAGTTGGAGACATGCCATACTGGTCCATCAAGGCAAACAATCTGGCCACCTTGAACTTCATGGTTGCCGGAACCAATGCGCCATCCGCAGCGGTTACGACCATGAAATCCGCATCATTGTTTGTCAACGTGGCAGTTCCCCAAGTTGTGGCACTCGCAGTCCGGTAGGTCACAGAAGCGGTCCCATTGGCCGGTGCTTCCAAGTAGATCCGGTTGCCGGTACGGGTCCAGTTCAAGGTCGTCGAACCGGTAATGCAACGCTCGCCTGCATCACAAGCCGCATTGGTGAAATTGGTTCCAGTCCGTCTGTCAAACAATGAGGCCGTCACGACCACCGTGCCAGAAGCAGGGGTATTGCCGAGGTTGTCCAGATCAAAGTCGATGGTCGGAGGCATACCACCACCATTGGCCACGTTGCGCAGATTGTTGGCATTCAGCGCGTTGGGAACATTGGCGGTCATGGCATTATCAGCCACGGTCTGGGCCAAGGTCTGCGTAGTCCGGGAATTCAGGGTGCCTTGGGGATAATCAAACACCCGGATCACGGGCTGGACGATCAAAGAAGTGGCATTCGTCAACCGATTGGCATCGGTCTTGATTTGGCCAAGCTGCCCGGAGGTAATCGTGGTGGCCAAGCCAGTGATACTGATCCCCTGCGCAGCACCGCCACTGTTGGCAATGTTCGCCATCTGAGTCGCCAAAGTGCTCAACCCCGGGATATTGGTCATGAGCGCCGCAATCTTGGCAGACATCGCCATCTGTTGCTTCAGACTTGAACTCAACGTAGAAATCTGGCTCAGGGTGTTCACGGTGGCATTGGTCATGGTCTGACCTCCGGTCGCATTCAGGTACGAACGCGGGAAGTTGCCAGAGAGCATCTGTGCCGTGGAGATCGCCTTGTTGACTTCGGTCAAGGCGTTCAATTCCGTCCCGGTCAGGGTGGTATTGCCAAGGGTCAGACTCTCATTACCGCCACCCAGATTCTTGCCGAGCTTCTTGGCCAACTCTTTCACATCATTGGGGTTGGCATTGGATTTCATTTGCGTTGCGATTTTGCGGAGGGTCTCACCCAAAACATCCGCAGCTTTCGTATAGGCCTCTTTCTGGGCCGTGGAGGTGAGCGCCGTACTCAACGGGTTGAATCCTGCACCCGATCCGGTGTCCGCGCCAAATCCGAACGCGGCCAGGGCAGAGGTACCCACGGATTTGACCATGGCATCAATGGCTGTGTTGGGCAGATCATCCAGCTTGTCAAAGGAGCCGCCGGCTGCCTCCAACAGGGCTGCGGTCATCAGGGTGGTCAATGGGGAGACATTGGCCGTGGTCTGGGTCGGACCCGTGACAAAAGAGGTCATGGTCAGGTCATTGTTCAGATTGGTCGTGGCATCGATACCGCCGCTCACCTCGATGCGCAACGGGAAGGTACAACCGGAACCAACGGTCAGGTTGTAGGTACCGTCCTGGCCTGTTGTGGTATCTGTCATACAGGTGGTTGCCGCATCCCCGGAAAAGACCTTGACCGTACCGCCCTTGACCGCACCATCGGTACTCAGACCAGAAATGCTGGTGGAAGATGAAGGTCCGCTGCTGCTGCTCCCCCCACCGCCACACGCCATGGTTCCGACCACCAACGCCATGGCACCGGCCATGGCCAGCAACGTGCTGCCCTGGAATTTTCTGGTTTGAACGCCCCACTGTCTCATTTGGCTAACTCCCTGAACAAAAGATAACATTAGAATAAGTTTGACCCGCCCTTGCGGGGGTCATGGTGACTCAACAAAAAAGCAACTGGTGCAAACGTTGTGCGATCCGTGACAAGGATCATAGGTTGGCAGACCTTCATACATACCAATACACAAAACAGAGGATCCACCTCACACAAAATTGTCCGCATCATGCCTGCTGTACACCGCATCTGTCAAGCTTTTTTTCCGCTTTTCCGCCCTTTCCCCGCATTCAGAACATTTCACGGGTATAACCTTTGCCTGCCTCCCAAGGTGAAACACCGGTTCCAACAAACACCGCACCGGCCAGAAAACCATGGGGCAACATGGCCCCACGGGTGGCACGCCGGCCACGCCACAAGGACAAGTCAATGAAATTTTTCTGTTTTTTTCCTGTATCCAACGTGATCCCCTCTTCGGGACCAAAGGTGATGGCATCCATCAACACCTCATCCGAGAGCAGATATTGGATACGCACCCCCTGACCGCGCGCCAGGAGAGGAAACTCCTCCAGGGCACACACCAACAGCTTGCGCCCCCGACTGATGGCTGCCACCCATTGGCCGCGCACCGGGTGCAGATGCAGCAAGGCATCGTTGGCCTTCAAAGTGAGCCACTGCTTGCCATCACGCCGACTGGCGATCAGATCCGCTCCCAGAATCCGAAACCCTTGCGCATAACGGGTGACGACAAAATACTCCCGCTCCGGATCCGGGGCCACCATCCACACCACCGGATCGCCACCCTCCATGTTGAACAGCACGGTCAACGGATCTCCAAACCCCTTGCCTGCCGGAAGCCGATCTGCCAGCATCGAATAGGCCTTGCCAGAGGCGGTGATGAACGAAATCTGGTCATTGGCATGCGCCTTGATGGCCATGAGCAGGGTATCCTCCCCCTTGAAGCGCAACTTGTCGGCCACGATCTCCTCGTGACCGCGCACGGTGCGCACCCAGCCCAGCCGGGACAGAATGACCGTCACGGCCTCACGCGGGGTCAGGTCTTCGGGTTTCAACACCACCTCGGGAGGCGGCGTGCCAGCCAGCTCGGTCCGCCTGGGATCGGCAAACTCCAGCCGGGTCTGACGCACCTCCTGCTCGATGACCGCCCACATCACCCGCTCATCGGCAAGCATGGCACGCAACTCCTCGGCCCGCGCCTCCTTGTCGGCCATCTCCTTGCGGATCTCCATCTCCTCCAGACGGCGCAAGGCGCGCAGACGAAGATTCAACACCGCTTCGGCCTGCTCACGATCCAGACCAAAACGGCGCATCAAAACCGGTGCCGGATCATCGTGCTCCTTGATGATGGCAATCACCTCATCGATATTGAGATGGACCAGCAGATAGGCGACCAACAGATGGAGACGCTCCCCGATGCGCGCCAACTCAAAGCGGGCACGGCGGCCATGCACCTCGAAACGGTGCTGCAACCAGGCCCGCAGCAAGGCGGCCAGATCCAACACCCGGGGCCGACCCTGATCGATGACGTTGAAATTGATCGTCACCCGGGTCTCCAGCTCGGTATTCTTGTAGAGATAGGCCAGGACCATCTCCGGGTCCAAACGGCTCGACTTCGGTTCCAGCACGATCCGGATCTTCTCGTCGGATTCGTCGCGCACATCCTCCAGAAACAGACACTTGTGCTCCACGATCAACTCGGCGATCCGCTCGATCAGACGGGATTTCTGCACCTGATAGGGGATTTCGGTCACAATCAGCCGCCACGCCCCGCGCGGCAGATCCTCCTTGAGGATCCTGGCACGCAGACGCAAACTGCCCCGTCCGGTGGAATAGACGGCCAACCGTTCTGCCTGATCCGCCATCAGCACCCCGCCAGTGGGAAAATCCGGACCTGGCACAAGCTCCAACAGCCGCGCCACCGAGGATTCCGGCTCTTGAATCAACAACAAACAGGCATCGAGGATCTCACCAACATTGTGGGGCGGAATCGAGGTGGACATGCCCACGGCAATGCCGGTGGAGCCATTGGCCAACAGATTGGGAAAACGGGCGGGCAGGACGGTCGGCTCTTCCAGCGAGCCGTCATAGGTGGCAGCAAAATCCACCACATCAAAATGCAGATCTTCCATCATGGCGCGGGCCGCGACCGTCAGACGCGCCTCGGTATAGCGCATGGCCGCCGCACCATCCCCATCGATGTTGCCGAAGTTCCCCTGCCCGTCCACCAATGGATAGCGTACCGCAAACTCCTGAGCCAGACGCACCATGGCATCATACGCGGCCTGATCCCCATGGGGGTGAAACTTGCCGATCACATCCCCGACCACGCGCGCCGACTTCTTGAAGGCTGCTCCCGGATCGAGATTCAGGGCGCGCATGGCAAACAGAATGCGCCGATGGACCGGCTTCAGACCATCACGCACATCCGGCAAGGAGCGGCTGATGATGGTCGAAAGGGCATAGGCGAGATAGCGGGTCTCCAACTCCTGCTTGAGCGGGGCGTCCAGAATGACGCCGGATGGGGATTCCGGATTCAAACATCCCCTCCATCCAGATCATACGCCTCGTCCGGACCACCTGCCGGGCGTCCGGCAGGCTTGGCCGCCCGCCGACCGGCACCGCCACCCCCTTTGGGTGTGGCCATGCCACCCGCCAGCCCTGCCCCGTCGCCTCCCCCCCGTTTCGGGGACAGACCGAAATGGGCACGCAGACGGTCTTCCAGGGCGAACAGCATCTCCCGGTTGTCACGCAGATACTGCTTGACATTCTCGCGCCCCTGACCGATGCGCTCCCCATCCAAAGAGAACCAGGCACCCGATTTCTCGATGATCTTTTCATCCACGGCCATGTCCAGAACCTCCCCTTCCAGAGAGATCCCCTCGCCGTAATTGATGTCAAACTCCACCGTACGGAATGGCGGGGCATGTTTGTTCTTGACCACCTTGACCTTGCAGCGGGCACCGACCACCTGTTCTTTGTCCTTGAGCGCAGCCACGCGCCGGATATCCAACCGGACCGAGGCATAGAATTTCAAGGCATTGCCCCCGGTCGTGGTTTCGGGATTGCCGAACATCACGCCGATCTTCTGACGAATCTGGTTGATGAACAACACCACGGACTGGGAACGGCTGATGGAGCCGGTCAATTTGCGCAATGCCTGGGACATCAGCCGGGCCTGCAACCCCATATGGGAGTCGCCCATCTCCCCTTCCAACTCGGCTTTGGGGGTCAGAGCCGCCACCGAGTCCACCACCACCAGATCGACCGCCCCGGAGCGCACCAGCATATCCACGATCTCCAGGGCCTGCTCTCCGGTATCGGGCTGACTGATCAGCAATTGATCGATATCCACGCCGACCCGACGGGCATAGGCCGGATCCAGTGCATGTTCCGCATCCACAAAGGCGGCCACGCCACCGGCACGCTGCACCTCGGAGGCCACATGCAAAGCCAGCGTGGTCTTGCCCGAAGCCTCGGGACCAAACACCTCGACCACCCGTCCACGGGGCAGCCCACCGATCCCCAAAGCCAGATCCACGCTCAGAGATCCGGTGGAAAAGACCGGAACATCCGAGGCCGCGGCGGCGCTCATGCGCATGATGGAGCCTTTGCCATATTGCCGCTCGATCTGTGAAATGGCTGCTTCCAGGGCCTTGGCCCGATCCGTATCCAGTGCCATCGTTGCCGTCACTCCTTCATATACTTCCGTCAAAAAGTCGATACCACGGTTGCCCGTTCCCGGTGCTTGTTGTTATGATCATCCGCTGCCTGCAACCGAAACGCAATCGTTGGAGAGATCTCATGTCCAAAAAAGTCGATATCACCGAACTCCTGGCCTTTGGCGTACGCAACCGGGCCTCGGATCTGCACATCTCCGCAGGCATGCCGCCTTTGATCCGGGTCGATGGGGAGATCCGGCGCATCGACGTGCCGCCCCTGGCTCCGGAAGAGGCCAAGGGGATGATCTACGATATCATGAACGACAAACAACGCAAACAGTATGAAGAGGATCTGGAGTGCGACTTCTCCTTTGCCGTCCCCAATCTGGCCCGCTTCCGGGTCAATGCCTTCAACCAACATCGCGGTCCGGGAGCGGTCTTCCGCACCATCCCTTCGGAGATCCTAAGCCTGGAACAGTTGGGTGCCCCGGAGATCTTCAAGGAGTTCGCCGCCACTCCACGCGGCCTGGTGCTGGTGACCGGTCCCACCGGATCCGGCAAATCGACCACGCTGGCGGCCATGATCGATTACAAAAACAAAAACGAATATGGCCATATCCTGACCATGGAAGACCCGATAGAGTTTGTCCATGAGTCAAAAAAATGTCTCATCAACCAACGGGAGGTCCATCGGGACACCCGCTCGTTCGCCTCTGCCCTCCGTTCCGCCCTGCGCGAGGATCCGGATGTGATCCTGGTTGGCGAAATGCGCGATCTGGAGACCATCCGCCTCGCCCTGACCGCTGCCGAAACCGGTCACCTGGTCTTTGGAACCCTGCACACCACCTCGGCGGCCAAGACCATCGACCGCATCGTGGATGTCTTCCCGGGTGGGGAAAAAGAGATGATCCGCACCATGCTCTCCGAATCGATCCGCGCGATCATCTCCCAGAATCTGTTGAAGAAAAAGGGCGGTGGACGGGTGGCGGCCCATGAAATTCTCATCGGCACCCCTGCCATCCGCAACCTGATCCGCGAAAACAAGGTGGCCCAGATGTATTCCGCCATTCAAACCGGACGTGGAACCGGCATGCAAACATTGGAACAATGCTTGCAAGAACTCCTGAACAAGGGACTCATCACCCGCGAGGCTGCGCGTGACAAGGCCAACATCAAGGATGGGTTCAAATAAGCATGCATTCTGCCCTGTTGAGGAAATGACTCCATGAAAAAAATCCACTCTGGTCTTGCCACCCTGCTTGTTGCCGCACTCATGGGTGGATGTGTCGCGCCGGGCGCCTATCCGGGTCAACCAATGGCTGGTTCGACCATCATTCAAAACGAAGTGGATCTGATCCGCATGAGTCATGCCTTGACCGATGCACTGGTGGCAGAACTGCGCAAGAATCACCCCTCGTTCCACCAACGCAAACCTTTGCTGGTCACCAGCTTTGTGCAGCGCGGCCAGTTGGACAGCACATCAGAACTGGGCAACCTGATGGCCGATCATGTGGCCTCGCGTCTGACCCAGCAGGGCTTCACCGTGGTGGAACCCAAACTGCGCAAGAGCCTGGCCATCCGTCAGGATCAAGGGGAGTTCATCCTGTCGCGGGATATCGAAAAAATCAGCCACGACAACAAGGCGTACGCCGTGGTCACCGGCACCTATTCCGAAACCCGCGAAGGTCTCGACTTCACCTCCCGGATCATTGCCCTCAACAGCCGTCAGGTTCTGGCCTCGGTGGATGCCAAGGTTCCCGTGGGCACCACCACCCGTGATCTGCTGATCAACTCCAGTGGCGGCACCAACATGCCGGTGGTCACGAAATGAAATCCATTACCCGCACTCTGGCCCGCCCAGGTCTGATCGGGGTGTGGCTTTCGCTGGCCCTCGGGGGGTGCGTGGGCACCACCCCGCTGCCAGACAGCTATCCGCTGGTTTCGGTGCCGATCCATACGCCCGCCCCGGAGATCGATCCTGGCCCGGTGGCCCAGCAGGCCGCAGATGTCATGATCCAGACCTTGGGAGACAAACTCCATGAACGTGAGGTGATCCTGCCAGCCTCGTTCGTGGACGAGGGCACGTTCGAAAAGAGTTCACCTTTGGGACGGCTCCTGGCCAGACAGATGGCAGCACGCTTCACCCAGGCCGGTCACTCCGTGGTCGAGATCACCTTGCGTTCCGAAATCCTCTTGAAAAAAGGGGCCGGACAGTTCGTCCTCTCCCAGGAGGCCAAGGAGATCCGCAAAACCCATAAAGTCTCGGCAGTCCTGGCAGGCAGCTATGTCACGGCCAAGGATCGCATCTATGTCAATGCCCAACTCATCCGCACCCAGGACGGGGTGGTACTGGCTGCCAATGACTTCAGCATGCCCCTCACCCCGAATCTGCGGGCCATGTTGAAATAATCTTTCCTTCTCGCACCCGGCCAGAAAAGAGTATCCTCGCTCCCGATCCACAGCGCAGCCGACCCGGCTGCCAAAACATGTGGATCGGGATTTGCTTTTCCAACTCTTTGCACCGGAGTCCACCACCATGGAACGCGAACAAGCCGTTCAATTCCTCCTGCACGCCTTGAAAAACATGCTGACCAAAGGGGGATCGGATCTGTTCATCACCGCCGGTTTCCCCCCGGCAGCCAAGCTCGATGGCAAAATGACCCCTTTGACCCGCACCCCTCTGGAAAACAGCCAGACCCAAACCCTGGTGCGCGCCATCATGAACGAACGCCAGATCAAGGAATTTGACACCACCAAAGAGTGCAATTTCGCCATCCACCCGGCAGACGTGGGCCGATTTCGCGTCAATGCCTTCATCCAGCAGGGTCAGGCCGGCATGGTGTTGCGTACCATCACCACCGAAATCCCGGATTTTGACCGGCTGGAGCTGCCGCCGGTGTTGAAAGAGGTGGTGATGAGCAAAACCGGCCTGGTGCTGGTGGTGGGCGGCACCGGTTCCGGCAAATCGACCACCCTGGCCGCCATGCTCGGCGTGCGCAACCGTCAGAGCCATGACCACATCATCACCATCGAAGATCCCATCGAATATGTCCATCCCCACATCAACTGTCTGATCACCCAACGCGAAGTGGGCGTCGATACCCTGAGCTGGCATGCGGCCCTCAAGAACACCCTGCGTCAGGCACCCGGCGTGATCCTGATCGGCGAAATCCGCGATCAGGAGACCATGGAGTATGCCATCAACTTTGCCGAGACCGGCCATCTGGCCCTCTCCACCCTGCATGCCAACAATGCCAATCAGGCCCTGGACCGGATCATCAACCTCTTCCCAAGCGAAAAACGCCAACAACTGCTGATGGATCTGTCGCTCAACCTGCGCGCCATCGTCTCGCAACGTTTGATCCGACGCAGCGGTGGAGGCCGGGTGGCAGCCATCGAAATCCTTTTGCAATCACCACTGATTGCCGATCTGATTTTCAAGGGGGATGTGGCCGGCATCAAGGAGGTGATGAAAAAATCAACGGATTTGGGCATGAAAACCTTCGACCAGGCCCTGTTCGATCTCCATGAAGCCAACCTGATCAGTTATGAAGACGCCTTGCGCCACGCAGACTCGACCAATGAACTGCGCCTGCAACTCAAACTCCACGGCAAAGAGGCCAAGGCCGCCACTCCGGACTCAGGCCAGGACCGTCTCACCCTGATTCGCAAAGAGCATGAGTAGGCCTTGCCACCAGAGGCCACCCGTGCGAAGCTTGTGACCAGACCCACTTTGAGCAACGACAGGTATTCATGTGAAAACATCCGCGAGGAGTCACTCATTCCATGTCACATATCCTGGTGGTGGATGATGATGGTCAAACCATCGAACAGACCGCCCGGTTGATCACCAATGCTGGGCATATAGCCGACTTCCTGTTGGAATCTCAGTATCTTCTGCCGAAACTGGAACGATCCCCGCCCGATCTGTTGCTGATGGATGTCAACATGCCGGAGATCGATGGCGTGACCCTGCTCAAAAAAATCCAGGCCACCCCCCATCTCAAAGAGATCCCCATCATCATGATCACCGGGGAGACCGATGAAGCCCTCATTCAGGAGTGTTTTCAGCTCGGGGCCGTGGATTTTGTCAACAAGCCGATCCGTCCGTTGGAGTTGTTGTCACGCATCCGCATCGCCCTGGAGACCAAAGCCCACATCCACGCCATTCAGGCACAAAAAAACGCCTTGCAGCGGGCCAAATCCTTTACCGATGCCATTCTCAACACCATGGAAGAGTCGATCTGCGTCATCGACCCCAACACCAACGAGATTCTGGAGGCCAATCGGGTTTTTCTGGAGCAGATCAACCTTGCCCGGCACCGGGTGATCGGGGAGCGGTGCAGCGCCCTGTTGCCGGACAAGATCCACGCCTGCCACACCTGTGCCGGTCCCCGGAACGAAGGGTGCCTGCTCTTGACCACCCTCTGTTCCGGCGAGGTGGCCAGCCATGAATTCACCGCACCGAACAGCCAAGGCCAGATGATCCACACCCTGCTCCATACCCTGCCGCTTCGGGATGGCAGCGGTCATCCGGATCGCATCGTCTGTCTGGGGCGCGACATCACCCAGTCCCGGGAACGAGAAAAACACCTGAAACATCTGGCCTTTCATGATCCCCTCACCCATCTTCCCAACCGTCAACTGTTTCATGACCGTCTGCATCAGGCTTTGGCCCAGGGACGGCGGCATGGTCAGATGGTGGGGGTGATGCTGTTTGATCTGGACCACTTCAAAGGGATCAACGATACGTTGGGACATGCAGCTGGCGATGATCTCTTGCGCGAGGTGGCCAACCGGCTGAAAGGGTGTGTGCGGGAAAGCGATACCGTGGCCCGTCTGGGCGGGGATGAATTCACTGCGGTCCTGACCAATCTGAGCGACGCCTCTCAGGTGCGCAAGGTTGCCAAAAAGATGCTCAAGGCATTGGGCAAAAAATATCTGCTCACCGGTCAAAAGATCGCGGTCACGGCATCCATCGGGGTCAGCCTCTATCCGGACGATGGGGATGATCTGGCCGATCTGCTCGACAAGGCGGACAAGGCGCTCTATCACGCCAAGAGTGCCGGTCGCGACACGGTCCGTTTCTTTGCCCAAATCGAGTGCAGCCCATGAATCCCTTGAGTCGGATCGCCAGATGGTTGCTTATGGTATCTCTTCTGATCGCACCCATGCACTCCGGCGCGGTCACGATTCAAGAGGCCAATGAGGCGATTCAACGGACGCTGAATCAAAACTTCTGCGCACCCGATCAGATCTTTCCCCAATCAGCGGCCTGGATCGCCCAACCGATTCGTCCGGACCCCTGGGGACAAGGGGGAAACCTGACCGTGACACTGGATCAGCAGATTCATCAACTGCTGGCCCCACTCATTACGGAGTATGCACAGGAGCATGGTCTGGACATTCGGGTACGGGAAGGGACATGCGGCACGTCGGCAGGTCTGGTGAGCCGCAAGGCTGTGGATATTGCCGGTTACTGCTGTCCGCCGGGCAAGAGCGACCGGCTGCCGGGCTTGACGTTTCACACCCTGGGCATTGCCGCCATTGCGATCCTGGTGCATCCGGACAACCCCCTGACAGATCTCTCCATGTCACAAATCCAGGAGATCTTTCGTGGGCATCCCCGCAAATGGTCGGAAATCAGTGATCGGCACGGCATTTTGGGACCGGCCTGGCCCATTCAACCGATAGGTCGGCTCCATTGCAAACTGCGACCTGGACATTGGCGCGCCATGCTGGGCAGTCCGGATGATTTCAGTCCCCTCATGGAGGAGGTGGGAGCCATTCCGGATATGATCCAGCGGGTATTGGCCCAACGGGGCAGCATGGGGTATGAGACCCTTTGGCATGTGGATCGGTTCAAGAATCGTGGCCGTCCCAAGACCATCGCCATTGACGGCCAGGCTCCGGACCATGTCGCCGCCCTGCTGGCTGGTCACTATCCCCTCTATCACGTCTTCAATCTGACCATGTGGGAGCAGGAAGGGATCACCAACCCTCTGGCCCAACCCCTGGTCCAACACCTGATCCAGGCGGTCGAGTCCATGGATCCGCAAAAGAGCATGCTCCCGGCAACCGCGTTGCGCAAAGCTGGCTGGCAATTTCAGAACAACGAGCTGATCGGCGAACCACGACCCTGATCATTGGAAAAATCGGTGAGAAGAGCAACCGGCCAGATCCATGCAGCGTCAACATGACAGCCAGCGCACCGAATTCGGCCACGGGATTCACGCACCATTTTTTCCTGGACATCAAAGATGTATGGAGGTCTTGAAAAGAGTGCGGAGACAGGAGTTGACCAGACCGGACACTCCTGACCTGATTGAACTCTTTTGGAACTCTTTGAAAAAAAATCGGGTGGGGAAATTTGGTGCCCAAAGGGAGAGTCGAACTCCCATGTCCTTTCAGACACTAGAACCTGAATCTAGCGCGTCTACCAGTTCCGCCATCTGGGCCTTGTGAAGAGTTCCGAGCATAGAGGAATCGGGCCTGCTTGTCAACGACAAAGTGTGGTCTTGATCAAAAATAGGGAATCCCGAACCAGGGACCGGCTGGCCACCAGCGCGTCTGCACTGCCTCAAACAGGGCCGGTGCAAACAGTTCGCGCAACGTGGGCAGAGGACTCGGGGTCCAGTAATAGACCAGGACAAGCGCCAGATACATGGCCGAGGTGGCCCAGCCATCCGGTGCAAACCACTTGAAGGCGCTGCCCAAAGAGGTGGCCCCATCTGACGCAGCCAACAGCCGCAAACTGTAGAGTTCATCCAGCAACAGATGGACCCAGTATCCCATCAGAACAAACAGTCCGATCAGCCAGGCCCGTTGCTCCGGGTGGTGAAACAGATGGATCATGCCGGCTGCGGTCAATCCGGCAAAGAACAAACCAGCCGGAACCGAATGAAAAATCCCCCGATGGGTGGTGAAGCGCACAAACAGCTCATATACCGCAAATTTGACAAACAAAAAGGCCATCATCCACAACACCACCAACTCGGCAATCGCATACCGCTCCACCTGACTGAACATCAACAAAAACGATCCCACCAGGGCCAGCACGGTGAAAGCCACATCCAGAAAGATCGAATCATCCGCATCGATGTCCGGCAACACCCCTCCGAGCATGGTTGCGGCAAAACCGATCCAGGCCGTGGCCGGAGTCACGGCACCGACGGCCAGCAGCGTGGTCACACCCACCCCGCCGACAACCGCTGCCGTGACCAGATGAACGGCAAACCCGGCCATTCACCGGGAACTCCGTTGCTCCAGGCGTTTCTCCACGGTATAGACCTGAATCTGTGCCCCCTGACGCCAGCACTCCCCATCCAGACCCGCCTTGCGGCACAGATGAGAGAGAAACTGGACCGGATCCGGCAACTGCTCCCACACCTGGGGCAAAAAGGTGGCACGCCTGCCATGTTTGGCCAGGATCACCCCGTGCACCCCGGGCTGCAAACGTCGGATCAGATCCGCTCCATCCTGATGGGGAAACGGTTCAGGCGGACTCAACAAGGAGACTTCGATCTCCAAACCTGCCAGATCACTGGAACAGACCGGGGCGAAACGGGGATCGCGCGTGGCTGCCGAGAGTCCGTTTTCCAACAGATCCTCAGCCAGAGAGCGATGGGCCACCAATGATCCGATACAACCCCGCAAGGCACCCCGTTGCGTCAAGGTGACAAAACAGGCTCCGGGTTGGGCCAGATGCGCCCATCGGGCACGCAGATCCGCAGCTTCCAGACCAGAGCCGCCGCTCAACACCGACTCCAGATGGGTACGCACCAGCTCGGGCAGACCCACCTCCGGAGGTGCCGGCGCCACACCCGGTTCCACAGAGGAACGCGCAGCCCGCTCCGGATAAAACAGATAACTGGCATACCCCACCACCCGTTGCCGGTCACCCGCCGTATCCCCGGAGTTGCGCAGATCGGCCAACACCAGACGCCAGCGTTGACGGCGCGCCGTCTCCAGCAAAGCCCACACGCCGGTATTGCCACACGCTTCACACCCATCCAGTTTTCTGGGATCGCCGGCCAGAATGGCCGCGTTGCTGCGGGCATCGCGCTGTTTGGCTTCTGCATACGGATGATAATGGGAGAGATCGGTGGAGATCACGATCAGATCTCCCGGACGCCAGCACTGCTCCAGAAGATCGGCCAGATGGCCGCCGCTCATCTCTCCATAGACAATGGGCACAATGCGAAAGTTGACCAGAGTGACCTGCAAAAACGGCAACTGGGTCTCCAGAGAGTGTTCCAGCCGATGCGGCGCTTCATCCCGGGAGACATCGGGCCGCGCTGCCAGACACTCCACCCCTTCCCGATCCACAGGCACCCGTCCCAGCGGGGTCACATAGGCATCATAATTGCCCACCGAAGCCCCCTCCAGCCACACCCGATGGCTGGGACCGATCAGAAACACCCGACGCGGGGCCGTGGCCGATCCTCGGGCAATCCCTTTGTAGGCATGGGCAGCGGTCAGACCGGAATAGATGAATCCCGCATGAGGCGCAATCACGGCCAAAGGCTCCTCACGCACAGGCGGGGCCTGCTCCAGCAACCCCTCGACCATGGCCCGCAACGCCCGGGCATCGCCGGGATAAAACATGCCAGCCACAGCCGGCGCACGCACACGTTCCATACTCACAGAGCCTCCTTGAATCCCAACCACCACACCCCGGGAACACATCATAACAATCGCAAAAAATCTGGTCAAACCGCATTGACCCGGACTACACTGCTCGGATTGAACTCCATGTTTCCATTCAAGCGAGGTTGATCCGGCCCCATGCGTCATTTTGCCCTTGTTATCGCCTTCATGTGGCTGTTCACAGGAGATGTCCGGGCCGATCACGGTCTGAGCCTGGATGGTCAACTGAAATATCCCCATGACTTCAAAGGATTCGACTACACCAGTCCCAATGCCAAACCCGGTGGCACACTCAACCTGCATGCCATCGGCAGCTTTGACAAAATGAACCCCTATACCCTCAAAGGATCGGCGCCGGATCTGCTCGAACCTTTGGTGTTCGAACATCTCATGGTGCAGGCCCAGGACGAACCCTTTTCCCAATACGGACTCTTAGCCAAAAAGGTGGAACTGGCAGCCGACGGCATGTCCGTCACCTTTCATCTGGATCCGGAGGCCCGCTTTTCCGACAACACGCCCGTGACCGCCGCCGATGTCCAATTCTCGCTGGAAACCCTGCAATCCCCCAAGGCCCACCCCTTTTATCAATCCTACTGGCGCGACATCACCCGGGCCGAAATCCTCTCTCCCCACGCCATCCGTCTGCACTTTCGCCAGACCAACCGGGAGCTGCCCCTCATTGCCGGAGAGATCCCGGTCCTCTCGAAAGCCTTTTTCACCCAACACCCCTTTGACCAGGAGAGCCTGACCACCCCCTTGGGGTCCGGTCCCTATCTCATCGAAGAGTTCAAAGCCGGCAAATTCGTCACCTATCGCAAAAACCCCAACTACTGGGGCAGCCAGCGACCGGTCAATCGGGGTCAATACTCCTTTGAACGCATTGTCCTCAAGTTCTACAAGGATCCGGTGGTGGCCCTGGAGGCGTTCAAGGCTGGAGAGTTCGACTTCATGCACGAAAACAACTCCAAACAGTGGGCCAGGGATTACGAAGGGCCGAAATTCGCCCAGGGGCTGATCAAAAAGGAGACCCTGCCCCACAAACGGGGAGCCGGCATGCAGGGACTGATCTTCAACCTGCGCCGCCCGATCTTTCAGGATATCCGCGTGCGCAAGGCCATGGGTCTGGCTTTTGACTTTGAATGGAGCAACGACAATCTCTTTCATGGTCAATACACCCGCTCCACGAGTTACTTTTCCAACTCCGAACTGGCTGCCGAAGGCGCTCCCTCTCCCGAAGAGCAGGCCCTCCTGACCCCCCTCAAAGAGCAGTTGGATCCCTCCGTGTTCGGACCCGTGCCGGTTCCGCCCACCACCACCCCTCCCAACTCCTTGCGCCAGAACCTGCGCGCAGCAACCAAACTGTTGCAGGAGGCCGGATGGAAACTGGGCACCGATGGCATCCTGACCAACGACAAGGGGCTGCGCCTGGAAGCCGAAGCGCTGCTGGCATCCCCGGCCTTTGAACGCATCCTGGCCCCCTACGCTGCCAACCTGGAAAAGCTCGGCATCAAACTCCACTATCGCACGGTCGATACCTCGCTCTATCAAAGCCGGGTACACGATTTTGACTATGACATGATCGTCAACGGCTTTGGTCAATCCCAATCCCCGGGCAACGAACAGCGCGACATGTGGCACTCTGCCAGCGCCGACATCAAAGGCAGTCACAACCGGATCGGCATCCGCGACCCGGCGGTCGATGCCCTGGTGGAAAAACTGATCCATGCCAAAAACCGCTCCGAATTGATCACCGTCTGCCGCGCCCTGGACCGGGTGCTTTTGGCCGGCCACTATCTGGTGCCCAACTGGCATTTGACCTATCACCGCGTGGCCTATTGGGATCGCTTCGGTCGTCCGGAAAAAACACCGCTCTACTACACCCCGGAAGGGTGGCTGCTCTCCTGGTGGATGAAGTGACATGACCGCCTACATTCTGCGCCGCCTGCTGCTCATGATCCCGACTTTGTTCGGCATCATGGCTGTCACCTTCCTGGTCATCCAGTTCGTACCCGGTGGCCCGGTGGAACAGATGATCGCCCGCTTGGAAGAGAGCGCCTCCAGTCACGGGGGGGAAGTCGCTGCATCGGCATCTTCGGGCAGCGGACTCTATCGCGGCGCCAAAGGGCTGACACCCGAGCAGATCGCTGCCTTGAGCAAACTGTACGGCTTTGACCGTCCGGCCCACGAACGTTTCCTGATCATGATCAACAACTATCTCCAATTCGAGTTCGGGGAGTCCTATTACCATCACCGCTCGGTGGTGGAGCTGGTGATCGACAAACTGCCGGTTTCGATCTCTCTGGGCTTGTGGACCTTTCTCCTGACCTATCTGGTCAGCATCCCCCTGGGAATCCGCAAGGCGGTGCGACATGGCGACCGCTTCGATGCCATCACCTCGGTGATCATTCTGGCTGGCTACTCCATCCCCGGCTTTGTGCTCGGCGTGCTGTTGATCGTGCTGTTCGGAGGCGGCAGCTTCTGGGATCTGTTCCCGATTCGCGGTCTGGTCTCGGACCACTGGGAGAGCCTCTCGTGGCCTGCCCGCATCGCCGATTATCTGTGGCATATGGTGTTGCCGGTCTTTGCCTCGGTGGTCGGATCGTTTGCCGTCATGACCATGTTGACCAAAAACAGCTTTCTCGAAGAGATCTCCAAACAGTATGTCTTGACCGCCCGTGCCAAAGGGGTGACCGAACAGGCCGTACTCTATCGTCACGTCTTCCGCAACGCCCTGATTCCCCTCGTGACCGGCTTTCCCGGCTCCTTTGTCGCTGCCTTTTTCAGCGGCAGTCTGCTGATCGAAACCATCTTCAGCCTCGACGGCCTGGGTCTGTTGGGGTATGAATCGGTGATCAACCGCGATTATCCGGTGGTTCTGGCCACGCTTTATTTTTACACGCTCCTGGGATTAATCACAAAATTAATAACAGATGTCACATATGTCGCTGTTGATCCGCGCATCACTTTTGACAGCGCCCAATAATCTGCTGGCCTTCTGACCAAAAAAACAGTACACTCGCAATAAATAAACAGTTTCACACCCGGAATACCAAGGAATCGCCCCATGACCTGCCGCGTTGATGAAATTCTCAACGACTCCCGCGAACTGATCCGTGACACGATCTTGCGGTTTACCGAAGATCTGACCACCGATTTCAACATCGATCCAGCCCGAAGCCAGAATCTCCTGGACAGCGAAGCGGCCAAAACCCTGCGCGGAGCCATGGAGACCTTTGCGGTCTGGTATGTCGGCAAAAAAGGGGGATGAGCGCACCATCGGAACCCAAGGCATGTCCACACGCACAATCCCCCTCACGGATGCTCAAAAACGCCACCGCTGGTATGCCCTGGGGGTGGTGGCCACAGCCTACATCCTCTCCTTTTTCCAACGCTTTGCCCCGGCAGGGATTGCCCACGATCTGGCCACCGATTTCCAATCCTCAGCCGCAGCCCTGGGCACGCTCGCTGCCACCTATTTTTACATCTACACCATCATGCAGGTGCCAACCGGCATGATGGTCGACACCCTGGGGCCACGCCTGATTCTGCTGATCGGCGGCCTGGTCGGCGGTCTAGGCAGCATTCTGTTCGGTCTGGCCCCCAGCATCGATCTGGCCCTGGTGGGACGCACCCTGATCGGTTTGGGGGTTTCGGTCACTTTTATCGCCATGCTCAAGATCATTGCGGTCTGGTTTGAAGAGCACCGCTTTGCCACTCTGGTCGGGGCCGTCATTGTGACAGGCAATCTGGGATCGGTATTGGCAGGCGCCCCCTTGTCGCTGATGGCACAGCACTCCGGTTGGCGCGGGGTATTCATCGGGACAGGTCTGCTCTCTCTGGCGCTCAGCGTGGCCTGCTGGCTGCTGGTGCGCAATCATCCGGCAACCATACACCATGCCAACACACCCGTCCAACCGCACCCACCCTCAGCCTCCGTGATGAACGGACTCATCATTGTACTGAAAAACCGTGCCACCTGGCCGGCAGCCCTGGTCAATACCGGCATTGCCGGCAGCTTCTTTGCCTTTGGCGGCCTGTGGGCCATGCCCTTTCTGACCCAGGTCCACGGCATGAGCCGCACCATTGCCTCCACCCATCTCTCCCTCTACTTTGCCGCCTTTGCCCTTGGCAGCCTGGTGATCGGCACCCTCTCGGACCGCCTGCAACAAAGAAAACCGGTGATCCTCCTCTCCTCCCACATCAACGCCGCTCTCTGGCTGATCTGGCTGTCCGGAATCCCGCTGGCCTCCTGGGCCAGTTACCCCCTGTTTGCCCTCATGGGTCTGACCACCGCCAGCTTCACCTTGACCTGGGCGTGCGCCAAAGAGGTCAACCCGCCGGTCTTCTCCGGCATTGCCACGGCAGTGGCCAATATGGGCGGCTTTCTGGCCAGTGCGCTGTTGCAACCCGTGGTCGGCTGGGTGATGGACCTGCACTGGCAGGGCGGCATGCTGAACGATGCCCGTTTGTATACGGCAGACGAATATCGCCTGGGCCTGATGCTGCTGGCCGCCTCGGCCTGGTGCGGTGCAGCCTGCGCCTGGCAGCTCCAAGAGACCGGCGGTCGCAATATCTGGCAACCTGCCTGACCCGGTTGGGGAATTCAAATGCAACTCCAGACAAAATCGGTTAGGATGCCAGCGATCCACCTCTGACACTTTGACGCGGAGAGAACGCCATGTCCCATCTGCTTCCCGTTCCCAACCCTGGCCAGCGTTCACGACCCGCGCGACTCCTCGGCCTGTTGGCCATTGGTCTGTGGTTGAACATGGCCTGGACCACACCCGCCATGGCTACGGGAACACCCGCCAACTCCAACCACCAATCGCTCCGCACCCCTGACCCCAACGCCACGGAAAAACCTCCGTTCCTGCCCGCCCCTCCTCCCCCTCCGGCACCCACAAACGACCCGGTGGCAACCAAAGAGGCCGCAGCCGGCAAACAGGCCATGCAGGCCAACGACTTCCAAAAAGCCCTGACACACTTTGCCAAGGCAACCGAACAGGATCCCGGACAACGCGACTGGCTGCACAACGCGGCTGTGGCAGCGATGCAAGCCGGAGACGGCGACCAGGCCCTGCATTACTTCCGCAAGGCCGCCACCCTGGCAGCCAAAGCCGGAGATGCCAAAGAGGCTGGCCTCTACA
>JAANAU010000049.1 GCA_011089965.1 Magnetococcales bacterium | reverse complement strand
TACATTTAAAATCCAGGAATCTTACTTGATTAAATCTAATAAAATCAATATATTAGAAAAACGTAAAAATTTAAATCATTGGAAATGTGTTAAGAATGGGTTAAGAATGGGTTACGGGATGCGTAGTTTATATCAAAGGGGTCCAGGGGCCTATGGCCTCTGGTGGGGTTTGGGGTAACGCCCCAACAAAACAAATTACACATTCTAAAATGACTTTAGTTTAATTGTTTGTGCAGTATGAGAGCGGTATGAAGGTAACGCAAACAACCCCACCCGCTATCGGGAAAGGGGGGCGGCAACAGGCAGAAATTTCTCCTCCATCTCTCTGGCCGGCACCGGACGGCTGATCAGATAGCCCTGCAACTCATCGCAACCCAGAATGGTCAACAACTCACGCTGCTCTGGCTCTTCCGCCCCTTCGGCTGTCGCGGTCAAACCCAGAGTGTGGGCCAGAGAGATGATGGCATGGGTGATGGCCGCATCCTCTTTGTGGGTGGTGATCTCCCGAATGAAGGAACGGTCAATCTTGAGTACATGAACCGGCAACCGCCGCAAATGGGAAAACGACGAGTAGCCCGTGCCGAAATCATCCACGGCCAGATGAATCCCCATCTCCCGGAACGCACGCAACGCATTCATCGCATGGCCGACATTGTGCATCACAATGGCCTCGGTCAACTCCAACTCCATGGCTCCAGGCTCCAAACCGCTCTCCTCGATGATGGCGCGTACCACACTCACCAGATCGTCGCGGCCAAACAGATGATGGGAGAGGTTGACGGAAATGCGTAATGGCGGACGCCCTTCATCCAACCATTGACGTGCCTGACGACAGCTCTCACGCAACATCCACAGATCAATCGCCTCCATCAAACCCAGCTCTTCGGCCAAAGGCAGGAATTCACCCGGTGAAACCGGCTTCTCCCCATTGCCACCCCGACGCCAACGTACCAGGGCCTCGGCACCGGTCAGCCGATCCTGGCGCAGATTCCAACGGGGCTGATAATGCACCTCCAACTCCCCGCGCTCGATGGCGCGCCGCAGATCCCGTTCCATGGCCAACCTCTGGGCACCCTTGCGGTTCATCTCTGCCGAAAAGAAGCTGAACTGGTTCTTGCCCTGGGTCTTGGCAAACTGGGTGGCCAGATCGGCATTTTTCAACAACTCGTCCGATGTGGTGCCGTTTTCCGGAAACAGACTGATGCCAATGCTGGCCGTGATGAAGACCTCATGACCATTGGCCAGGGTCATGGGGAGCGCAATGGCATCGGCGATCTCACGGGCCAGATGAATCACATCTTCATCCCGGGCCATGTCCTTGAGCAGGATGACAAATTCATCTCCACCCACCCGCGCGACCGTGTCCCCTTCGCGTACACACCCTTGCAGACGACTGGCAATCTCTTTCAACAATTCATCCCCGGCACCGTGCCCCAGGGTCTCATTGATGGTCTTGAACCGGTCCAAAGCACAGTGCAACAAACCCACACTGGTGCTGCGCCACGGTGCCCGCACCAGGGTCTGATTCAGACGCTCTTTCAACAGGGAACGGTTCGGCAAACGGGTCAACAAGTCGAAGTTGGCCAGAAAATGAAGCTGCTCCTCATCCCTTTTGCGCTGTCGGATATCCTTGACCAGGATGACCGTGCCGGTCAACTCTTCGTTGTCATACAACAGATTGCTGGAGATCGAAACCTCAACCTCGCGACCATCGGCAGTCAGAAAGACCGTCTCTTGCGCACGAAACTCCCGGTCGGACAACAGATCCCGATACATCAGGGCGCAAAACGAAGGATCAGGCAGCAACACGTCCAGATGACGACCGATCAGCTTCTCTTCGGTTTCCCCCAACAGCTCAACCAACGCCTGGTTGACCCGCTGGATGCAGATGTCACGGTCCAGAATCACCACCCCATCCACCATGGCACCCAACAACTGCTCGGTAAACGCCTTTGGATCCGTGGTTTGATTCAGGCTGGCCATGGCCTGGTTGAAGGTGACGATGAGCTGGGCCATTTCCGGATCGTGATCGGCAGGCGGCAAGGCGCAATTCCGTTTGCCCTGGGCAATATGATTAAAAATTCGATTTAGTTCAATAAGTTGTGCGCGATGACGTCCGGCATGGAACCAGATCGGCGGCGTGGTCAACAGCAGCGGAATCAAAAAGGCAGGCAGCAGCATCCACACCGGTTGCTGTGGCATGGTGTAACGGGCCAACGCGGCACTGATGCCCAATCCGGCACATTGGGCCAAAAAAAACAGCACAAGAAACTTTACACGCATGGACATGACCGATTCTGGATCCTCGGGTTCTTCCGGGGTAACGCGCTGCACAGGTCTATTTTCATGAGGAAGTATGGCCTCCTGATGATGGATCATGCCAGTATAGCAGAAATGAATCACGCACGGTAATGGTTTGCAGCACAGCGATTCATTTTATCGACCATGCATTTTTTGAAAAATCGGTTATGCTGATACCATGCACTGGGCTGGACGGTTGGGGCGGAAGATGTACAATCATGCTTTGAATAGCCGGCAGGATTCTGTGAATGATGAATACCATTTTGATCGTTGAGGATTCCAGCAGCTTTGCCTCCCTGTTGAAAGTGCGCATTCAGAAGGCGCTGGGGGTCGAGGTGATGTTGGCCAAGAGCATGGCCGAAACCCGGGCCGTGCTCAAGGCCCATGCCGATGGATTTCTGCTGGCCATTCTGGACCTCCATCTGCCGGATGCCCCGGATGGGGAGATCGTGGATCTGATGGTGATCCACTCCATTCCCTCGATTGCCCTGACCGGGATGTACAAGCCCGAGTTGCGCGAGATCTTTCTCAAAAAGGGGTTGCTGGACTATTTCATCAAGGATAATCCACGGGTGGTCGATTCGGTGATTCACACCATCGACCGGGTGCGCAAAAACCGCCATGCACGCATCCTGGTGGTGGATGATTCCCGCAGCGCAAGATATATCTTGAGTCGTTTTCTGGAGCGTCAGGGATTTGTGCTGCTGGAGGCTGAGGATGGGGAGCGCGCATTGCAGCTTGTGAGTGCGCACAAAATCCATCTGGTGATCACGGATTACCAGATGCCGGGCATGGATGGGGTGCGTTTCATTCAGAAGCTGCGCGCCATTCATGTGCGCAACGATGTGGCCGTGATCGGTCTGTCGTCGCATGGCAATGCGGATCTGGCTGCCCAGTTCATCAAAGCCGGGGCCAATGATTTTCTCGTCAAACCGTATCAGCCTGAGGAGTTGCTGTGCCGGGTTTATCAGAATATTGAAAACATCGAGCGTTACCAGGATATTGTCCGGCTGTTGGACCGTCATCAGGCCATCATGACCCATGCCTTGGATGCGATCATCACCATTGATGGCGCTGGACGGGTGTTGGAGTACAACCCGGCTGCCGAGCAGTTGTTCGGCTATTCGCGTGAACTGGTGCTGGGGCGGCCTGTCGCGGATTTCATTGTTCCCGAGCACTTGCGGGCTGCCCACCAGTCGGCGCTGGAGCGGGCCGTGGCCTTGGGGACCGATGGACCCCGTCTGCGCCGCCGCATGGAACATCCCGGGCTGCGGGTGAATGGACAGACCATCGATTTGCAAATCTCTTTGACCTCGGTGGTGCGTGAAGGGGAGATTCAGTTCACCGGTTTTTTGCAGGATGTGACAGACCGCAAGCAGTTGTTGAAGTCATTGGAAGAGACCTTGGCAGTGGCTGAAACTGCCAATGTGGCCAAGAGCGATTTCATTGCCAACATGAGCCATGAGATTCGCACCCCGATGAATGCGGTTTTGGGTTTTACCGAACTGGCGCTGAAGGCCGAGCTGGCACCCCGGGTGCGGGATTATATCAGCAAGATTGAAAACGCTTCCCGATCCTTGATGGGGATCATCAGTGATTTGTTGGATTTTTCCAAGCTGGAAGCGGGACACATGGTGCTTGATCCAGTGCCGTTTGATTTGCATCTGCTCATGGAGCGGCTGGCGGATCTGTTCAGCAAACAGGTGGCGGACAAGCGGATCGAGCTGGTCTTTGCCATACCTGCCACCTTTGACACGGTGTTGTTCGGGGATGTGATCCGTCTGGAGCAGATCCTGATCAATCTGATTCGCAATGCGGTCAAGTTCACGGAACAGGGTGGCATCACGGTGACCATTGCCCCGCGCATGGTGGATGCCGAGCGGGTTTGTCTGGAGTGCATGGTGCAAGACAGCGGGATCGGGGTGGATGCGGTCATTCTGCCGACGTTGTTCGCCCCGTTTGTGCAGGCAGATGGTTCGACCACGCGCCGCTATGGTGGGACCGGATTGGGGTTGTCGATCTGCAAGCGGCTGGTGGATCTGATGGGGGGGCGGTTGTGGGCGGACAGCACGCCGGGTGAAGGGAGTACGTTCGGTTTTGAGGTGTGCGTGGGCATCCACGGTCATAACCGGCGCAAACGGATGACGCTGCCCGAGTCGATGTGGGGCGGACGGGTATTGGTGGCCGATGATCATCCCGGGGTGCGCGCCTCGTTGGTTGGCATGCTCAAGGAGCTGTTTCTGGAGCCTGAGGTGGTCTCTTCGGGTGCGGAAGCGGTTGAGCGGTTGTTGGCCAGCCATGCCGGGCATGAAGTGCCGTTTCGCCATGTGCTGTTGGATTGGCACATGCCCGGCAAGGATGGGGATGTGGCAGCGGTTGAGATGCGGGCGGCATTGGAGGCCATGGTGCCCAAACCGGCGCGACCGGTCATTTTGCTGTTGGCACCTTTTGGTGTCAGTGAGGCGATCAGCCGTCTGGAAAAGGCGGGCATGGATGGTTTCATCGACAAACCCATCACCCGGTCGCGTTTGATTCGTGGTTTGTCCGAGGGTGAAGAGCAGGAGTTGGGCGGGCAACTGGATCGACGGCGCGAGAAGCTGTTGGGTCAGGAGGAGGAGACCGGCATGCGCATTGGTGGCGCGCGCGTGTTGCTGGCCCAGGCTGGTGATGTCACCCCGCGCATCATCTGCGAAATGCTGGAGCGGGTTGGTCTGGTGGTGGAGGTGGCTTCGGACGGGGCCAGAGCCGTGGAGTTGGTGGCCAGCTATCCGTTTGATGCGGTGCTGCTTGATCATCAGTTGCCGGAGTGGGGTGGACCGGAGACCCTGTCCCGGATGCGCAAGTGTGCCTTGCAACCGGAGTTGCCGGTCATTGCCCTGTTGTCGCTGGCAGGCTGGGAGGAGAAGAAGTTCTGTCTGGACTCGGGCATGCGTGACTGTCTGGAGCTTCCGCCCCGTGCCGAGCGGTTGCATGGTCTGTTGACCAAATGGATTCCCTCTTTTCCTCACGGGTTGGAGGAGCCGGAGGGGTTTCCCAGGCAGGAGCATGTGCTGGGCCGCATTGCCGGGTTGGATCTGGTGGTGGGTCTGGAACGGCTGGGTGGCAATCGTGTTTTGTATCGTCGATTGTTGATACGGTTTCGTCTGGAGTATGGCGGTCTGTTGGACGAGCTGCGTGAGCGCATGGCTGCCGGGCAGGGGGCCGGGATGGTGGTTCGGCTGCATGCACTCAAAGGGGCGGCACGGGCGTTGGGGGCTGTGACTCTGGCCGAAGCTGCCGATGAGCTGGAACAGGCCCTGGTGATGGGGGAGACGGTGTTGCGTCAGGTGGCGTTGGCCACTTTCATCCAGAGAATGCGGGTGATCATGATCGGTTTGGGGGTGGGCGTGGTCGCGGCAGCGGCTGAGACTACACCCGGACCGGTGTTGGCAGATGGCACGCGGGTGGATCGGGAGGAGTTGAGTCGGCTGTTGGGGTGGTTGTTGGATCGTTTGCAGAATTTCAGCATTGAGGTGGAGCCGTGGTTGGCAGCCTTGGGGGCGATGTTGCAACCGACGGAAGCTTTCTTCAGCTATCAGGAGCTGATCAAGCAGATCGAGGTGTATCATTTTCAGGAGGCCGAGGAGTTGACCCGTTCGTTGGGCCGCTCTTTTGGTCTGGAGCCTGTGCCTTTGATGCCTCCTGCGGAGAGCGTGCCGGTCAGCCGGGTATTGATTGTGGATGATCAACCGAGCAACATCGATTTGTTGAAAGAGCTTTTGGCCGAACATCACAGGCTGGTGGCGGTCAGCGGTCCGTTGGCCTTGCGGGCGGCACTCGCCCGGGAGCCGCCGGATTTGATTCTTTTGGACATCATGATGCCTGAGATGAACGGCTATGAGGTGTGTCGTCAGTTGCGGGACAATCCACGCACCCGCGATATCCCGGTGATTTTTGTCACGGCCAAAAAGCAGGTGGCGGACGAGAGTGAAGGGTTTCGTCTGGGTGGGGTGGATTACATCACCAAACCCTATCAGGGTGAGATCGTCAAGCGTCGGGTGGCTACTCATCTGGAGTTGAAACGAGGTCGCACGGCTTTGGAACAGGAGATTCGGGTGCGTACCGCCGAGTTGACGGCTGCCCGGTTGGAGGCCGAGCGTGCCCGTGCCGAGGCGGAATCGGGCAATCGGGCCAAATCGACCTTTCTGGCGCACATGAGCCACGAGATTCGCACCCCTTTGAATGCCATTCTCGGGGTCAACGAGCTGTTGCTGGAGGCGGACGCCACGGCTGAGCAGCGTCGTTATCTGGAGATGGCGCGCAAGGCCAGTGAATCGTTGCTGGCATTGGTGAATGATGTGTTGGATTTTTCCAAGATCGAGGCCGGACAGTTTGATCTGGAGCGTTCCTGTTTCGATCTGTTGGCTTTGATTACCGGATCGGTGGAGATTCTGGCCATTCAGGCGCGGGATCGGGGGATTCGATTGTCGCAGGATGTGGAGGTTGGTTTGCCCCGGTATGTGTTGGGCGATCCCAACCGTTTGCGGCAGGTTTTGTTGAATTTATTGGGGAATGCCGTCAAGTTCACCCGTGAGGGGGAGGTGGTGTTGACCGTGGTTCCGGATGGGGCCGGGCGGATCGGTTTTGCGATTCGGGATACGGGGATTGGCATTCCGGCAGACAAGCTGGCGACCATTTTTCAGCCGTTTCGTCAGGCCGATTTTTCCACCACCCGGCAGTATGGGGGCACTGGATTGGGGTTGTCGATTTGTGCGTTGCTGGTGGAGCGGATGGGGGGGCGGATTACGGTTGAGAGTGTGGTCGGGCAGGGGAGTCGGTTTGCGTTTGCCTTGGATCTGCCGGTGGCGGATCCCGAGGCCCCGTTGGCATTGGTATCGGTGGTGCGGCAAGGGGTGCGGGAGAGTGTGCCCGAAGAGGCGGCATCCGGGGAGCGGGGGTTGTCCATTTTGATGGCCGAGGATTCGGAAGACAACCGTATTTTGATTCGCGCCTTTTTGAAAAGCACCCCGCATCAGTTGGAGTTTGCCGAAAATGGTGCGGTGGCCTGTGAGAAGTTTCAGAATGGCACGTTTGACATTGTGTTGATGGATTTGCAGATGCCGATCATGGATGGTTATGCGGCCACCCGTTGCATTCGGAACTGGGAGCGGGAGCAGGAGTGTGCGCCGACTCCGGTGGTGGCCTTGACTGCCCATGCCATGCAGGAGGCCTCTGCCGATGCCATGGCTGCCGGTTGTGATTATTATCTCTCCAAGCCGATCGCCAAAAAGCGTTTGTTGGAGGTGTTGCGGGAGTTTGCCGGACGTTGAATTGTATTATCAGGGGTTCAGTGGGAACACCAAAATAAATTATGCATTTAATAATTTTTTTGTTTTAAAATATTAAAACCCTGGGGGATGAATCCCCCAGACCCCCTCTTTTTTTTCAATCATTGGATGGATCTCATCGGATGGATCCCATCGGCTGCGGAATCCCCGAACAGCCTCTCGGAGGTGTTCTTGAGAGTCTACTCGTGATAATCCATGGTTTTGTAGCGATAGTGCTTGATCAATTCATCCCGTTGGGCAATGCGCAGATCTTCGCGGACCATCTCCGTGACCATCTCGGCAAAGGAGATCTTTGGGGTCCATCCCAGTTTCTGCCTGGCCTTGGTGGCGTCACCAAGCAACGACTCCACCTCTGAAGGCCGGAAATAGCGCGGATCAATGGCGATCACACAGCGACCCTGTGCATCATATCCTTTCTCTTCCACCCCCTGACCGCGCCATGCGATGGTCATGCCCAGTTCCCGGGCCGCAGCAGCTATGAAATCACGCACGCTGTATTGTCGGCCTGTGGCAATCACGAAATCTTCCGGCTGCTCCTGCTGCAACATCAACCATTGAGCCTCGACATAGTCGCGCGCATGTCCCCAGTCCCGTTTGGCATTCAGATTGCCGAGGTACAGACAGGATTGCAACCCGAGATGGATGCGCGCCAGCCCGCGTGTGATCTTGCGGGTGACGAACGTTCCACCCCGGGTCGGGCCTTCATGGTTGAAAAGAATGCCGTTGCAGGCATACATGCCATACGCCTCCCGATAGTTGACGGTAATCCAGTAGGCGTACAGCTTGGCCACGGCATAGGGGCTGCGGGGATAAAAAGGGGTGGTCTCTTTTTGCGGGGTCTCCTGGACCAGGCCGTACAACTCGGAGGTGCTGGCCTGATAATAACGGGTTTTCTTTTCCAATCCGAGAATGCGCAACGCCTCCAGAATGCGCAGCGCACCCAGGGCATCGGAGTTGGCCGTATACTCCGGCTCCTCGAAACTGACTGCCACATGACTTTGCGCAGCCAGGTTGTAGATTTCATCCGGCATGGTCTGCTGGATGATGCGGATCAGACTGGAAGAGTCGGTCAGATCGCCATGATGCAGAAAAAAACGCACCCCGGGTTCGCACCGGTCCTTGTAGAGATGATCAATGCGATCCGTGTTGAACAGGCTGGCCCGCCGTTTGATGCCGTGGACGATATAGCCTTTGTTGAGCAACAGTTCTGCCAGATAAGCGCCATCTTGTCCGGTGACGCCGGTAATCAGGGCCACTTTCTCCATGTTTGCATGCACTCGTGTGGTTTGGGTCGCACGGCATTGAAAGATGGAGATCAGTATAGGCAGGGAAGTCATGACCATGCAACCGGACTTGGCGGTCGGCACGATTTATGCTCTCAGGTACTGTGCGTGAAGTCTGTTTCACGTTTCGTCAATAGATTGACATTTGGGAGCACGCACATGGCTGAATTTGGATTGTTGGGTGGCGACGGGGCATTCAAGGCCAATCTGATGAATCTTCGACATCGGCGTCAGGAGATCATTGCCTCCAATATCGCCAATGTGGATACCCCGGGTTACAAGGCGCGGCGCCTGGAGTTTGAGGATGTGCTGCGGGACTCCATGCCGGTGGGGGATGAGCTGCCCATGGCCCGTACGGCCCGTCCCCATATGCCGATGGGCCTGCATTTTCCGATGGAGGGGGATTTGCAGGAGGTGGAGACCCCGATTCCCAAAGGAGATCAGAACAGCGTGGATCTCGAACAGGAGATGGCCCGTCAAAGCGCCAACCAACTGCTGTACAACTATGCTGCCCAATCCATGAACGGTCAGATCAATCAACTGCGCATGGTCATCCAGGGCAGCTCGGGACAATAATGGGTTCAATCTTTTCAAATCAATATCTTGACCAGGGAATAATACAGTGGACGATTTTCTGACTTCGTTTCGGGTCACCTCTTCCGCGCTGTCGGCACAAAGGTTGCGTTTGAACATCATCGCGGAAAACCTGGCCAATGCCCAAACCACCCGTACCCCGGAAGGGGGACCGTATCGGCGCAAGGATCCGGTGTTTGCCTCCAAGCCGTTCGATGAGATGTTGAGCCGCGAACAGCGGGCAGCCTCCACGGGTGTGGCGGTGGAGCGCATCCAGGTGGATGAACGGCCTCCGCGCATGCAGTACGACCCGTCCCATCCGGATGCCAATGGCCAGGGGTATGTGGCCATGCCCAATGTCGATCCAACGGCGGAGATGGTGAACATGATGGCTGCCAGCCGCGCTTATGAATCCAATGTCACGGTACTCAATGCCTCCAAGGCCATGGCCATGAAGGCGTTGGAGATCGGTCGCTAGTCATATTGAGAGGAGTGTGTCATGTCGATTCAACCGGTAGGACCATCTGTGTTGTCTGCCATCAATCTTTCAACCCCGGCGGTGATGGGTGGTGAGGGGGGTGGCGGTTGGGAGGATTTTTCCGTGACTTTGGCGCGTCAGCTCAAGGAGACGGACCGCGTGAACAAACAGGCCAAGGATCTGAGCGAACGGGCGCTGCTGGGCAATGCCGGCGTGAGCATCCATGAGGCCCAGATTGCCGCTTCCGAGGCCGAGTTGAACATGCGTCTTCTGATGCAGGTGCGCAACAAGGCGTTGGAGGTTTATCGGGAAGTGATGAGCATGCCTGCGTGATCGGGCGGGTGCATTGCAGGTGGTTGTGGTATTGGATCGTCATTTTTATCTCGTGTAAGGAAACCTGATCATGGCAGAGGCGACGAGCGCGATGGCTGCCCGCTCCGAGGCACCAGCGGAAACATTCACGCGGTTTTTGGAACGCCTCCCGCTGGGAGGACGCAATGGATTGATGCTCGCCGTGGGCGCCACGGTATTGGCACTGGCCACGATCATCTGGTTTGCCACCCGACCGAGCTACAAGGTGCTCTATTCCGGTCTGCCCGAGGCCGAAGCAGGCAAGGTGGTGGCCCAGTTGACCCAGATGAACGTACCGTATCAGCTCTCCATGGGCGGAACCACCATCGAAGTTCCGGCCAACAAGCTGTACAACGCCCGTCTGGATCTGGCCAGTCAGGGACTGCCCAAACAGGGGACCGGCACCGGGTTTGAGATCTTTGACAAGACCAATCTGGTGGGCATGACCGACTTTTTGCAGCGCATGAATTTCCAGCGCGGTCTGCAAGGGGAGTTGGCCCGCACCATCGAGAGTCTGGATTCGGTGAGCAAGGCGCGGGTCCATCTGGTGCTGCCCAAGAAGTCGCTGTTCGTCTCGGAGGAGAAGAAGGCAACGGCCTCGGTGGTGATGGAGTTGGCCCGTCCGTTGTCCCAGAAGCAGGCCCAGGGGATTGCCCATCTGGTGGCTTCGGCAGTGGAAGGGCTGGACGAAGGGGATGTGACGCTGCTGGACCACAAGGGCAACCTGATCGCCGGAGGTCGTACCCAGTCAGCCGACGGTCGCATGCAGCCGGAAGAGAGTCTGAGTCTGCAACGCCAGGTGGAAAAGACGTTGGAGGACCGTGCCCAGGCCATGCTGGACAAGGTGGTGGGGGTGAATACCAGCGGGGTGAGCCGCAGCATCGTGCGCATCACGGCGGATCTGGATCTCAAACGGGTGGAGCGCAGCGAAGAGAAGTTCGATCCCGAAGGACAGGTGGCCCGCAGCGAACAGACGGTCAATGAGTCGAGCCGTGGGAGCTTTGGGGAGTCTGGTGTGCCCGGGGTGCGTCCCAATGATGCCAATGACCGGGTGCGTTCCTCGCAAGGCGGTTCGGAGCAGTCCCGGAACGTGGAGCGGGAGACCATCAACTACGAAATCAGCAAGACGGTCAACAAGATCGTGCTGCCGGTGGGCACCATTCAACGTCTCTCCATTGCCGTGCTGGTGGACGGTCATTACGAGCCGGATCCGAACAGCAAGGGCAAGGATATCTACAAGGAGCGGACAACCGACGAGTTGGCCCAGCTCCAGAAGATCATCGAGCAGGCGGTTGGGTTCCGGGCGCAGCGTGGCGACACGATTCAGGTGACCAGTGCGCCGTTTGAACCTCTGACCCAGATGGCCGAGCCGACCATTCGCTTCTGGGAGCGTCCCGAATTCTATCTTCAGGCAGCTTTGGTACTCGTGATCCTGCTGTTGCTCTTCCTGGTGCTCAAACCGATGGTGACCCGCCTGTTGATGGGCGAAAAGGGTCCGGATCCGAGTGGAGTGCCGGCGGCTGTGGCCGAGCTGGAGGCCCAGCTCATGGCCGAAGGGGTGGGTACGCTGCCGACCGAACAACCGATGCGCATGCGTCTGCCGGATCGCAATATCAAGCTGACCCAGCAGATGATCACCGAACATGCCGACGAGGCCCGGGAGATCCTGCGTTCCTGGTTGTTGCAGGAAGATTGAGCGGATGGTTGCCAACCTATTGATGGAAACGACGGGCGATAGAGGATAGATCCCATGGCTGAGACGGCGGACAATGAGGTCTGGAATGAAATGACGGATGCCGGGGTGCCACGGCGCAAGATCAGCGCCCGCACCCGGTTGAGCGGCAAGGAGAAGGCGGCGATCTTCATCCTGTCGTTGCCGGACGAGGATGTGAAGAAGCTTTTGGACGGGTTGCAGGAGGATGAGGTGCGGGAGTTGACCCGTACCATTGCCCGCATCGGCAGCACCCCCCAGGAGGTGGTGCGGGCCGTGCGTCAGGAGTTTCTGGACCGCTTTGAGCTGCAACAGTTTGATGTGCGCGGTGGCATGAACAAGGTCAAGGACATGATCACCAAGGCCTTGGGCAAGGAGAAGGCGCGTCAGTTCCTCAAGGAGCTTCAGCAGGGTCCGAAGAACACCCCCTGGGAGATCCTCAATGCCATGGAACCGACTCTGGTGGCCACTTTCTTGTCCAACGAGCATCCCCAGAGCATTGCCTTGATTCTTTCCCAGTTGCAGATCGAGCAGGCGTCGTTTGTGATCGATTTCCTGGTCAGCGACGTGCAGCAGGAGGTGCTGTTGCGCATGGCCCGGTTGGGCAATCTGCCGCCTGGCGCTTTGGAGGATATCGAAGAGTCGCTGCTGACCGAGTTGGAGGCTTTGGGTGCCACGCGCGGCGGTTATGCCAAGGAGGGTGGTGGTGGTGTCAAGAAGGTGGCAGAACTGCTCAACATGATGAGCCGCGATCTGTCCGACAAGCTGTTGGCCTATCTCGACGAAGAGGACAATCCTCTGGCCGAAGAGGTGCGCAAGGAGATGTTCCTGTTCGAGGATCTGTTGCTCATGGACGACAAGAGCTTCCAGACCCTGCTGCGCGAGGTCAACAACGAAGAGTTGCTGTCGGCGCTCAAGGGTGCGGACGACCGTCTCAAGGAGAAGTTCTTCCAGAACATGTCCGAACGGGCGGCAGAGATGTTGCGCGAGGATCTGGAGATGATGGGACCGGTGAAGGTGGCCGACGTGGAGGGGGCGCAACAGGCCATTCTCAAGGCGGCCCGCCGACTGGAGGCCGAAGGGGCCATTGTCATCATGGGCAAGGGCACCGACGACGTGGTGTTGTAAGGTGTGAGTCAACGCGAGCTGCAAGGAAACAGGTGCCGTGTCCGAATCATCAACATCCGTGGGTGAGATCATCAAAGCTGATGCCGGTGCCGGGGAGTTTCGCCGGATCGGGATTCAGGAGCTGCTGGCAGCCCCGCAATCCGGCAAAGGCGAACATTTTCTGCGTTTTCGTCCGGATGGTCGCCTGCCGGTGGTCACTCCGCCCAAAAAGGAGCCGGAGATCACCCCGGCTGAGCTTCAGGCCCGGCGCATGGAGCAGATGGAACGGGAGGTCTATCAGCGGGTTTTTGCCGCTGCCGAGTCGGCAGGCTTGAAAGCCGGTGAAGAGCGCATGGAACGGGAGATCCAGGCGCTGATTCCCCGGATCGAAGGGATGATGGCCAATCTGGAGCAGTTGCATGTGCGCATTCTGGCCTCTGCCGAGCGTTATCTGGTGGAGACCTGTCTGGTGGTGGTCCGGGAGCTTCTGGCCAGCGAGATGACGGTCAATCCGGAGATCATTGCAGCGCGGGTCAAGCGGATTCTGACCCGGGCAGCGGGTCGCAAGGGTCTGGTGGTGCGGGTGACCCCGGGCAATGCCCAGGTGTTGGCCCGGATGCGCTGTTTTGCCAATCTGCGCATAGAGGCGGATGATCTGCTTTCGCCCGGGGCCGTGCATCTGGAGAGCGATTTTGGTGGTCTGGAGGACAATCTGGAGCTTCAGCTCAAAGAGGTGGAGCTGTCCATGCGGGAATATTTGCAAGAGCGTCTGGATGCCATAGGCGAAGAGGATATCGCTGCCTGGGCCAAAGACGCGGCAGCGGTCGCTGCGGCGCGCATGCCTCATCCCCTGGCACCCGATCCAGGGAGCGAGCCTGCTCGGGAAAGGCGCGCCGCACGTTCCGCGATGTCGGCAGTCCGTGAAGAGGATTGGGAGAGCCAGTCCGCGGACTCCTGGTCGGAAAGCGACGACAATGGCGAGGCTGTGGAGATCTCTGCGGCTGCGGATGGGATGTTTGCGGAGGCCTCTTGAGATGACACTCTCTTTGGATCTGCCCTGGCGGGATTATCAGGAGGCAGCGGGTCGCGGTCTGGGTCTGCAACGCACCGGCAAGGTCTCCCAGGTTTTGGGGCTGTTGATCGAAGGGGCCGGTCCTTCGGCCTCGATTGGGGATATGTGCGAGGTGGTTCCGGATGATGGTTCTCCGGCCATTCGTGCCGAGGTGGTGGGATTTCGCAGCGATGCCTTGCTGCTGATGCCATTGGGTTCTTTGAAAGGGATTCATCCGGGCAGTCTCATCGTGTCCCGTGGGCGGGCCGAGATCGTGCCGGTGGGGGCCGGGTTGCTGGGCCGGGTGCTGGGTCCAACCGGCGAGCCGATTGACAACGGTCCTGCGTTGCATCTGCCGGATTTCACGCCGTTGCATGCCGATCCCATCAACCCGTTGCAGAGACGGCGCATCAGTGAGAGTCTGGATCTGGGCGTGCGGGTGATCAATGGTCTGATGACTATGGGGCGGGGGCAGCGTGTCGGGATCTTTTCCGGTTCTGGCGTGGGCAAGAGTACCTTGTTGGGGATGATGGCCCGTTATACCGAAGCGGACATCAATGTCATCGCTCTGGTGGGCGAGCGTGGTCGTGAGGTGGTGGAGTTTCTGGAAAACGATCTGGGACCGGAAGGGATGGCCCGTTCCGTGGTGGTGGTGGCCACGTCCGATCAACCCCCGTTGTTGCGTCTGCGAGCTGCGCATCTGGCCACCTCGATTGCCGAATATTTTCGGGGACATCAGCATAATGTGTTGCTGCTGATGGACTCGTTGACCCGTTTTGCCATGGCCCAGCGTGAGGTGGGGTTGGCGCGGGGCGAGCCTCCGACCAGTCGCGGTTATCCCCCTTCGACCTTCATGTTGTTGCCCCGTTTGCTGGAGCGGGCCGGTCGCGACAACGGTGTCGGGAGCATCACGGCCCTGTATACCGTGCTCATGGAGGGGGATGACCTGCAAGACCCGATTGTGGATGCGGTGCGAGGCATTCTGGATGGTCACATCGTGCTCTCCCGTGAGTTGGCGTCGGCCAATCACTATCCGGCAGTGGATGTGTTGGGGTCTTTGTCCCGTTTGATGTCCGATCTGGCTGGAGAGAGCCACAAGGGGTGGGCGGGTCAGTTGCGCGAGTCTTTGGCAGCCTATAATCAGGCCGAGGATATGATCAACATCGGTGCCTATGTTCATGGCTCCAATCCACGGATCGACCAGGCCATCAAGCTCATCAAACCGATTCGCGACTATCTGCGCCAGCCGGTTTCCCAGGGGTGTTCCATGCAGGAGAGCATCCGGCAATTGGGCAAGATCTTTGCCGCCGCCCCTCAGAGCGCAGCGCGGGCGGCGTGACCGGATCGGAGCGGTTCTGAACCGCTCCGATCCGGCAATGCCTGTGCATTGTCCTGGTCAAAAACGTCAAAAACTTTCAAATTCCTCATCGGAGTGTTGAGCTGTGCTCCGTTTGTGGCTAATGCCTGCTGCGGATTTTGGGGCTGGCAACAATCCGGGAGAAGATCGGAGTTGTGGCTTGCCTCCTGGCTGCGCGGAGTGGGAGGCATGTCTCGTGGCTGACGCCTGGAGCGATCCAAGATTAAAGAAAGAGATCGCCTGGGCCATCATGTCAGCCTGGGAACTCAACTCTTCGGCAGTGGCAGCCAGTTCTTCGGCAGATCCGGCAGTCTGTTGAACCACCTGTTCGAGTTGCTGGATCGATTGATTGATCTCGGAGATGCCATCCCGTTGTTGTCTGCTGCACTCGGTGATTCCCTGGATGCGGTTGGCCGTATCCTGAATATCCGGAACCAGTTTGTCGATGATGGTTCCGGCCTCCTCGGCAATGCTGACGCTGGATCCGGAGAGGTGGCTGATCTCTCCGGCGGCAGTCTGACTCCGTTCCGCCAGTTTTCTCACTTCGGCAGCCACCACGGCAAATCCCTTGCCATGTTCTCCGGCGCGTGCGGCCTCAATGGCGGCATTCAGGGCCAACAGATTGGTCTGACGGGCGATCTCCTCGATGATGCCGATCCTGGAGGCGATCTCCTTCATGGCCGAAACCGCTTCATTGACGGCCTTGCCCCCCTGGGCTGCATCCTGAGAGGCCTTCAGGGCAATGGTCTGGGTGGTGTTGGAACTGTCGGTGCTGAGTTGGCAGCTTCCGGAGATCGCTGCCAGGGCGTTGGAGGTCATTTCCACGGAAGCCGCCTGTTCGGTGACACCCTGGGACAAGGATTGAGCGGTGTTGGAGATCTCGTTGCTGCCCAGTGAGACCTGTGTGGCTGCGGTCGAGACATTGCCGATCACCTCGCGCAATTTGGTTGCCATCTCTTTCATGGCCTGGGCCAGTTGTCCGATTTCGTCCTTTTGATCCAGTTGAATGGTTGCCGTCAGATCCCCTTTGGCAATGCTTTGGGCAAATGCAACCCCTTTGACCAGAGCGGTTGTGATGGAACGGGTGAACAACAGGGCGATCACCAGTCCGATCAGAAGGACAGCGATGCTGACACCCGTGATGGTGGCTTTGACCGATGCAATCTGTTCGTCAGCTTTTTTTTCCTGGATGGCAACGATTTCCGTGACCACCTTGTCGGCAGCACGTCGGGCAGCAGTCAGTTCCTGTTCAAATTTGTTCTGGGCTTGCAACATCTCCACAATGCTGCTCATCTCTTTCTGGTAGCTTTCGCTGGCTGCAATGATCTTGTTGATTTGGTCGATATTGTTCTGAGCTGTGAAGGTTGGCTGCAAGGCCTTGAGTTGCTTGAGGGCTTCGTCCAGATTTTCCTGATTGCGTTTGATCTGATTGCCATCTTTGGCATGGGTGATCAGAATCTCTTTTTCCGCAATGCGCGCTTCGCGGATATCGGCCAGGATGTTGGCCATCTCAAGCGCCTTGTGGATCCGTTCGGCGATTTTGGCATCTTTTTTCTCTTGGGCCTGTTTGTCCTGGGGATCGACTTTCTGGGCCACCAGATTATTCAGTTTTTTCTCCTGATCCTCTTCCAGCGCCTTGGCTTCCGGACCGATCACGTTGCGGGCCAGATCCAGCATGCGTGCGACACCTTCCTGGATTTTTTTGTCCAGGGCAAAGAAGCTCTCTATGGCCTTTTCATACCCATTCATGGCCGTCAGAATGGCATCCATCCTGGCCTTGTCGGCCTGGTCTTTGAATTTTTGATCCCGGTCGATGATCGCCTGTTTTTTGATCTCTTCGACCGCTTTCCGGTTCTCCTCGATGTATTTCATATCTTTGCGGATGATGAAATTTTTTTCGGATTGCATGGCAGAATTGATGTTTTCGAGCAGTAATGTCATATCCTTGTTTTTGTCCATGCGATCACCGAGACCAACAACGCCGTTGTACCCGGTCCATGAAAGAAGAAAGGTCAAGGATAATACAATACCAAAGTTTATGGTCAGTCTGATTCCTATTTTCAGATTGTTCATGTGAGGTCACTCCGAATATATTTATGGTTGAATCTTGAAGAGATACATCATGACGTTGATTGCTGTAGTGGTATCTTCCTGCTGGATATCTATGAGGATTTCCTTCTTGGATTCAAAGGGTGGATCGCTGGCAAAGATCTCCTGGTCGGAATGAAGGGTTGGAAACGGTGCGACTTGATAATAATGTTAGATATGGTGTTTTTTAAAATGTCCATTTGATTTTATCTGTTTGTTAATTATATCTTACAAAGATTCCAAAGTCAAATGGGAATTGTTAGTGTTATTCATGAAATTTTAATTGCTGTTAATTTATTTTGATTTTGTTTGATAGTTTCTGATGTCAGGGGCAAGGATGGCATTTTCAACGGGGAGATGGGGAGACCAGGGGCGCGAGTGAAGGGGTGGGCAGGCGCATTTCCTGGGTGGGGGGAGTGTGGCTGACCGGGGCGGGCGGTTGGTTCATCTTCATCACGGCGAACATCGCACCGATGATCAAGGCGGTCTGGGCCGCGAACATGCCCGCCGTCCATTTGATGGTTTCTGCCTTGGCGGCTTCGACATCCCCTTTCGTGGCAAGTTCTTTGAGCCGGGACTCTTCTACCTGTTGCAGTACACTCGAAAGGGCCTTTACTTGGGCTTCAGCCTGGGCGGGAGGCACTCCGGCACCTTCCAATTCCTTCACAAAGGCCAGCGTGTCAAACGGGATGGCGTGGTTCATGGGTTCATCTCCTGGTGGATTGGCCATTCCAGAATATTGTATCCGATCCGGGCCAACTCCGTCCAACCATTTCCGCTTGATTCCGCAGAGGGACGAGAGAGATGAATGGAGTGTGCGGGGCCTGAAAGCCCCCACAATAGCGTATCCGCCCCCATTTTTCGTTAAGCAGTCCCCTCTCTGGCGGGGATCGACACGAATACTGCGGGGGGATTGAATGGGTACGCGGTATTGGATTCGAACCAACGACCTTTGGCTTCGGAGGGTAAACGAAGCCGTTTCCTGACCTTTCTGCATGTTGCATGATTCCATATAAATCAATGCGATATTTTGCTTGATGTTTCCTGCTGTTTCCCCTATTTTGATTCCTGTCGGGTACTATGTGGGTACTGAGAAATGGCCTTGCGACCTTTACCGTTGCGTGAGGTCGCCTCCGGGTGCTGGATGCCAGTACCCACACCTGAACCTAAATCTTGCCAGACTCCAAGACCGGAACCAAGGTGGTGGTGTTGGGTGCCCCTGCACTGCAACATCTGGCTGGGCTGCCTCGCATGCAGGGCAACGGTTTTGTTTTTCCGGGAACCAGGGAAGGTGCGGCGCTGGTGGGGGTCGAGAAAATATGGCTGAAGGTGCGCGATCTGGCCGGTCTGGAGGATGTGACCCTGCATGGGCTGCGTCATGCGTTTGCCAGTGTGGGAGTGAATGCGGGGTTGAGTCTGCCCCTGGTGGGTGCGCTTTTAGGGCGCTCCAGCGAAAGCATGACCGCCCGTTATGGGCATCTGGCGTCTGATCCCGTGCGCCAGGCCGCCGACAAGATCTCCGGCGCCATCTCTGCCGCGCTGCAAGGGGAGAACAAGGCCGATGTGGTGCCGATGATCAAAAAACAATGTGCCCGCCAGGGAGGATGAAGAATGTTGCCAGTGATTATGGAAGCCGACATGGAAGAACGTTTGAGAGAGGTTGCGGCAGAGCTGCACAAACCGGTTGCCGAGTGTTTGCGTGACGCGGTCACACAATATCTTGATGATCGGATGGATTACCTCATCGCATCAAGGGCTTTTGCTCGAAACGAACCAACCATGACTCTGGACGACCTGGAAAAACGTCTTGGCATGGTCCGTTGAAATCCGGGAGACGGCAGCCAGGCAAATTGCCCGTTTGGACTCGCAACACCAGACCCGCATCATGCGGTTCTTGCGGGAACGTCTCCATGGCACCATCGATCCCAGGAATATGGGTCATGCCCTGAAAGGGGACTTGGCGGGATTGTGGCGATACCGGGTGGGTGACTACCGAATCATGTGCCATCTGCATGATGAGATGGTCACGGTTGTTGTCTTGGAGATCGGTCATCGGCGAGAGATCTACCGATGATCGCCAGGGAGGGTGCCATGTCAAGAAGGGGTTCGGCATGAACCGTGCCGAAGTCATCAAGCGGCTTCAGGCCGAAGGGTGGATCCTGGTAAGCGGCAAGGGCAGTCACCCGAAGTTCCAGCATCCAGATCGAGCCGGGCATGACGTGGTGCCTCATCCACGCAAGGACATTGCCCTTGGAACCGTCCGGAACATTTTCCGGCAAGCCGGTTGGGAGTGGAGGTGATCATGTTATACCCCGTTTATGTGCATCCAGGGGACCAAGACCATGCCCATGGTGTGACGATCCTGTCAGGCGTTCATTTTGAGGTGAATGCCACCGAATGCTTGGCCTGCCGCAACGGTGGCGGAACCAGGTAACGTGGTTCCCCTGGCGCGATAACGAAAGGAGGATGAATCATGCTGGCAATCGAGATATCCCCGGATATGGAAGAGATGTTCCGATCCGTATCCCTGGCCACGGGACGTTCCCTCTCGGAATTGGTTCAAGAGGCCATGGATCGCTTCCTGGAGGATTGGGAGGATCTGCAAGACGCACAGGAGGCAGGCAAGGTGCTGGAAGAGTATCGACGCGATCCGGCACGCGCATGGTCTACCGATGACGTGTTGAACCTGTGTGGACTGGTCAGGGATGATATCGCATGACCTGGACCTTGCTTTGGGATCCAGCCGCAGCCCGACAAGTTCACAAGCTGGATCCGATGACGCAGAAGCGGATCATTCGCAAGGTTGTTGATCTTGGCCTTGATCCTCATCCCCCAGGTTCCCGGAAACCGACAGGAACCTCCAACCTGTGGCGAATCGGGGAGGGGGGTGCCGAATCATCTGCACCATTGAGGATGACCGGTTTGTGGTTCTGGTCGTCAAGGTTGGGCATCGGCGTGATGTGTATCGGTGATCGTCGGGATTGACCCGTGCCCAACAAACGCGGGCGCATTCCCATTTTGTCAAATGGTAGCTTTTGGCGCGTGTTCCAACCTTTCAGTTGAGACTGATTTTGGCGGCATTCTGGCAAGCCGAATATGGTGGAACGAAAAATATTGCTCATGGAGATCAGCGTGGCCGAAATTATTACTCAAGAACAGGTGCGAGAGATGATGTTTGAAGAACCTGATTGGATGAGGTTTGGAGATGCGATTTTAACCCACTCTTAACACATTTCCAATGATTTAAATTTTTACGTTTTTCTAATATATTGATTTTATTAGATTTGATCAAGCAAGATTCCTGGATTTTAAATGTAGTGCCATAAAATTTGAAAATATCTTGACAATCCGTCAAAATTATTTTATTCTGGCGGCATGTATATTAGACGAACAAGTACTCGCAATTCTGCGACGG
>JAANAU010000048.1 GCA_011089965.1 Magnetococcales bacterium | reverse complement strand
CAAGCAGGTCAGGATTGGTCAGTGGGTGTGACGAGTGGGCGTGTGACCTTTACGGGTACGACCGAGGTGAATGGGGGCCGGAATGGCTCAGTGACCGTTCATACGGGCGACCTAGTGCTGGATGAGACGACCTCGCTGGTTGCGGAACAAGGCAATCTGACGATTCGGATTGCCGATGGAGATCTGTCGGGTACGGGCACAACCACGTTGCGTGCGGGCGTGGATCAGGTGGTGGATGTCGAGACTGGTCATGTCTTCTTCCAGGGAACGACCACCTTGCGTGCAGGTCAGGATTGGTCGCTGGATGTGACGAGCGGAAACGTCACGTTTGCCGGAACGATAGAAGTGGATGGTACCCGGAACATGGCCTTGACCATCGGAACCGGAGATTTGTCGAGCACCGGAACGGCCACGTTGCGTTCGGGAGCAGATCAATCATGGATGCTTGAGACTGGTAACGTGACCTTGAGTGGAACCACTACGTTGCAAGCAGGTCAAGATTGGTCGTTGGATGTGACGAGCGGAAACGTGACCTTTGCCGGTACGACCGAAGTGGATGGCATTCGGAACATGGCCTTGACCATCGGAACTGGCAATTTGTCGAGCGATGGTACGACCAGATGGCAGGCAGGCGTGGATCAGGTGCTGACGCTGGGAACGGGGAATACCACATTCAACGGGACCACTACGTTGCAAGCGGGTCAGGACTGGTCGTTTGGTGTGACGAGCGGGAATGTCACGTTTGCCGGAACGACCGAAGTGGATGGCACCCGGAACGCAACTTTGACCATCGGAACCGGAGATCTGTCGATTGATGGTAAGACCACGTTGCAAGCAGGTCAGGATTGGTCAGTGGGTGTGACGAGTGGGCGTGTGACCTTTACGGGTACGACCGAGGTGAATGGGGGCCGGAATGGCTCAGTGACCGTTCATACGGGCGACTTGGTGCTGGATGAGACGACCTCGCTGGTTGCGGAACAAGGCAATCTGACGGTGCGGATCACTGAGGGGGATCTGTCGAGTACGGGCACAACCATGTTGCGTGCGGGCGTGGATCAGGTGGTGGAGGTTGTGACTGGTCATGTGACCTTCCAGGGAACGACCACCTTGCGTGCAGGTCAGGATTGGTCGCTGGGTGTGACGAGCGGAAATGTGACATTAACCGGTACGACCGAAGTGGATGGCGCCCGGCATGCAACCTTGACCATCGGAACTGGAGATCTGTCGGTTGATGGTACGACCACCCTGCGTGCGGGAGTCGATCAGATGGTGACGTTGGGAACGGGAAATGTCAGCTTCCAGGGGACCGTTGCACTGCGTTCTGGTCAGGATTGGTCATTGAATGTGACGAGCGGGGGTGTGACTTTTGCCGGTACGACCGAAGTGGATGGTGGCCGGAATGTGGCTCTGACTGTTGGAACGGGTGATCTGTCGAGTACCGGAATGACGACGGTGCGTGCCGGTGCGGAGCAACGCCTGGATCTGGACAGGGGTAACGTCACTTTTGGTGGAGAGAGCACACTGCGTGCGGATCATGGTTGGTCGTTGAGTGTTGGAGTTGGGAATGTCACTTTTGGGGGGATGGTTGAGCTGTCTGGAGGCATGAATGTCGTGATCGCCGTGGATATGGGCGATCTGGTATTGGATGGAACGACGACCATGACCGCAGAGCGCGGTGATCTGACGGTGCGGATTGCCGAAGGTGATTTGGACATGCGGGGAACGACCCGGTTGCTGTCGGGTGGAGACCAGCAGGTGGATGTCAATGCCGGGCAGGTGGCTGTGCATGGGGCTGCGACACTGCGTGCCGGCCAGGACTGGAGTTGGCGTGTTGGCACCGGAAACGTGACACTCTCTGATGAGACGGCGATTCATGGTGCCAAGGATGTGGTCTTGACCATGGGTGCGGGTGATTTGCAGATGGATGGCACGACCACAATCACGGCACAACAGGGGAATCTCACGTTGCGGATGGACAACGGGGATGTGTCGATCCAGGGCAGAACATTGCTCAAGGCCGGTCTGGATCAGGTGATGGAGGTGGGGAGCGGACATGTGAGCCTGAATGGGACGACCACGATGCGTGCGGACCGCGACTGGTCGTTGCATGTCACAGCCGGAGATGTGACCCTGTCCGGTGAGAGCAGCGTGCAGGGTGCGGATAATGTGGCTGTGACCATTGGCACCGGTTCACTGTCGTTGGGTGGCAATACCACCATCCAAGCCGAGAGTGGGAATTTGGGATGGACGCTGGGCACCGGGAATGTGACATTTGCAGGCACTGCGCGGCTGACATCCGGGCAGAGTCAAACCATCTCCATTGCCAAAGGTGATCTTGTGACCCGAGGATCCGTCACGCTGGAAGCAGGTCTGGATTATCGGATCACGATCACGGAAGGTAATCTGATATTCAATGACGGATCGCTTCAGACGCCAACCCGTTTTGTCCAGAAAAAGTCGGTCAACTCCCGGGTTGTGGATTTGGATGGTACCAATGTCAATGCCGGACGTCATGTGGTATTTTCCATGGGAGCGGGGGACATGCTCTTCCAGGGGGTTTCCAATCTGACGGCGCAGGCTGGAGATATGGACATTCGGGTGGAAACCGGAGATGTGACCGTTCAGGATCGTTTTGATTTGACCTCTGCCCGGGATGCAAGGGTTGCCATTACCACGGGCGATTGGCAAACCCATGATGATACCACGCTCCGGGTTGGCAAGGATCTGACGATCCAGCTTGGCACAGGCAGCATGAGGGGTGCGGATCAGACGCACCTGGATGCCGGAGAGAATTTGATATTGAGGATCGGCGTGGGAGATGTGAACCTGCAAGGCTCTTCCACGTTGACTGCCGGCCAGGATGGTATGGTGACCATTGGCCAGGGTGTTTTCCAGAACCAGGGTACGATCTCCGTGACCACGGTCCAGGGGGATCTGCGGGTGACTGTGGAGGAGGGAGCGGTTGATTTGACAGGAATGACCCTGTGGCAGGCAGGTCAGGATCTGATTGTGACCATAGGTTCCGGTGATTTTCAGACCGGGTCGGATACTCAACTCGATCTGGATGGCGGTCAGGATGTGATCCTGACGATTGGAACAGGTGATCTGGCTGTGCATGGCCTCTCCACGGTTACCGCCGGGCGGGATGGCGTGGTGGAGATTGCTCATGGAGATCTGCGGAATACCGGAACGTTGGAATTTGACTCTGCCTTGGGAGATCTGCGTGTGACCGTGGAGGATGGAGATGTGGCCTTGGCTGGGACGACTGCCTGGCAGGCGGGTCAGGATCTGGCCGTGACGGTCAACAACGGTACATTGGAGACCGGGTCAGATATCCAACTGGGTCTGGCAGGTGGTCAGGATGTGATTCTGACCATTGGTACGGGTGATCTGGTGTTGAACGGAGGCTCCACAGTCACTGCCGGTCGGGATGGTGTGGTGGTGATTGTCCATGGTGATTTTGCGAATACAGGTGCCATGGCGTTTGATTCTGCCCTGGGAGATTTGCGCATCACCGTTGAGACTGGAGATGTCGTTTTGTCTGGAGCCATTGCCTGGCAGGCAGGTCAGGATCTTGCAGTGACGGTGAGCAATGGTACTCTCCAGACCGGGTCAGATTCCCAACTGGGCTTGTCCGGTGGCCAGGATGTGGTTTTGACCATTGGTACGGGTGATCTGGTGCTGAACGGGGCTTCCACGGTCACCGCCGGACGGGATGGAGTGGTCGCGCTGGAACATGGAACGTTGAAAAACACAGGCTCCATGGCGTTTGCCACCCATGCCGGGGATATCCGGGTCAATCTCGGGGAAGGCCGGCTTCAGTTGGAAGGGGTCACCCATTGGCAGGCGGCTCAGGATCTGGCCGTGACCATTCGGGATGGTGGGGTGGACACCCGATCCGATACGCGCTTGCAGGCCGATCGCGATATCCGAATGGACATTACGGCGGGTCATGTCACCTGGACAGAGGAGACTTCACTCCAGAGCGGTCGGGATGTGCGTCTGAATCTGGTGTCAGGCAATCTGGTTCTGGCGGATCATGCCCGGGTGGGTGCGGATCAGAATCTGGTGATCATCTTGCAGAGTTCGGGCGGGATCACCATGGCGGATGCCGATACGGAATTGACAGCGCAAGATACGGTTTCGATCCGGGCTGTGGATGATATCCGTCTGGATCTGGTACGTGGGACGCGCAGTGTGGTGATTGAATCGGTATCTGGAGGTATTGTGGACAATACCGCTGCCGAGGATGATCTGATCATTGCAGACAATATGACCCTGAAAGCGGCCAAGGGTATTGGCTCCTCTTCGGGTGATGATATCGATACTTACGTCCAGTCTATGAGTCTGCGCAATACCGAATCCAATGGCATCCATCTGCGCAATCGCGCGGATGTGAAGATTGGTGCTGAGGGGGTGATCAACAGCGGTGCGGGTGATGTTGTTCTGAGTACGCCTGGAGAGATTCAGATGGAGGGGGGCATTGTCAACTCCCCTGGTCAGGAAATCGTGTTGGACAGCAGCAACATCAATACCACGAAGAGCAATGCCCAGGAGACCCGTCTGGCCTGGAGATCCTTGTGGTTGCGTGACTCTTCTGCTACCTGGTTCACGACGCCGATCACCATGCCCATGCATGTACAGCGGGATGTGGATGAGTCATCCCCGGTTGCAGCCGGGGAGCAGGATCCTCTGCGGATCTGGACCGAATCCGTACCACAAAGCGAGCCGATTCGTTTGTCCAGGTTGGTTGGGAATCAGACCATGATTCTGGATGCGTTGGGTCTTGTGGAATTGGCCACGGTTTCGGATGCGAAGCCCGATCACGATTTGTTGGAGTTGATTCAGACTTTGGGACGTGCCAGCAGTCGTGACGAGACGGTATTGCCTGCTTTGGGTTTGCAGTGGATTGTTCCGGTGTTGCCTGATGGAGAGAATATTTTGGATCAACTGCGCCAAGAGAGCGAATCGGGAGGTGTGCAGATCGAGTCCAATTCAGATACACTGATGGATCAGGAGCTGGATCAGCCCCTGTTGCCGTTCATGACAGCAGACCAGCTTGCGGTTTTTACTGACATGGTCAGATGATGGTATGGTTGTGTTGGATCTTTGGCAGCGAATCGTCAATCAACAAAAAGAGGTGACTTCATGAAAGAAAAAAGTGTCCAGGGAGTGCGGGATGTTGCCGATCCTGAGGCGTTCCAGCAGGGTGGCGATGCCAGCGAACGGACGGTGCGGGTGCGTTTTGATGATCGGCAGATGGCCACCCATTACGCCAATGTGGCCAATGTTGGTATGAGCAAGGATGAGTTGACGTTATTGTTCGGAACCAACCAGACGTGGGGTGGTGTGGGAGAAGAGGTGGTCATCCAATTATCGACACGGATCATCATGACCCCTTCGGTTGCCAAGAATCTGGCGGAAACCTTGGACAGAGTATTGCAGGAATATGAAGACAAAGTACGCAAGATTGTCTGAGTGCCTCTTGCATACCTGTGTGCAATTCGGGGCAATGATCCTGTCGATCCAGATGGTTGCGGCGGCGCCGGCAGTCAAGGAGCCGTCGGGTCATGCCGTCACGATGGCGGAATTTGTCGGAATGATGGTGCAATCCGATGAATTGATCCGGGCGCAACAGTTGGAAGAACGCATTGCGGTTCAGGGTGTACGCGGTGCCGAAGCGATCTTTGAGCCGGTCGTCACGGTTTCAGCCGAGCGTGAAGGTACGCATGTCCTGAATTCGGCAGCGGATTCTCTGCAACGGGGATTGCGTGCAGGTGATGTCTATGATGCGGTTGAAAGCCGGGCCAAGGTTGGTTTGGCTTCCAAGATCCCGACCGGTGCCACGGCAGAGGTGATGTATCAGGTCAGTGAGGTTCGCAACTCTTTGCAACCTTTGGCCAATTCGGTCTCTCCTGAATACAAGGGGTATCTTGGTCTGAATTTTTCTCAACCATTGATGCGTGGCATGGGGTTGGATGCCACGCGGGTTGGCATTGATATCGCCACCATTGAACAGGATATCGCCAAACAGAGCGTGCGTCAGGTCATGACCCAGCGGTTGATGGAAGGGTTGAACAGCTATATTGCCGTGCAGCGCCTTCAGGAACGGGTGCGGATGCGGATCCGGCTGCTGGATGTGACCAAAGGGATCGAACGGGAGATGGCAGCACTGCGCGCAGCGGGTTTGCAATCCGCAGCCGAACTGACCAAGGCCAGGTCGGCGGTTGCCATGCGCAAAGCCCAGCTCTCTGAGGCCCAGGAGGATCTGGAGGAGCAGCTGAAACTGATGCAATCTTTTGTCTCGGCTGCCAACCGGGAGAAGAAAGGGCCTGTGGTGGCCAGCCGACTGGTTCCGGCAGAGGGGTTGAGCGCACCATCAGGCTCCTTTGCAAAGGCTGCGTCCGATTCTGACCGTGCGGTGGATTTGGCCCAGGTGATTGAACGGCGTCCCGAGGCGCGGGTCAACGCCTTGCGCATCGATTTGGGGGAACGCAAGGTGGCGGCAGCCTTGGATCAGACCCTGCCGGATCTCTCTTTCAATCTGCGTGCGGGCAAGGATGAACTCTCCGGGCGGAACAAGCCGCTTCAGTATCTGAGTGATGAGTTTGATTATCACAGTTGGGCGGTTGGCGTGACCTTTAAAATGGGCCTGTTCGGCGATGAGAAGAAGGAGAGCGAATACGAGGCGGAACGGCTGCGCAAAGAGCAGGCAGAGTTGACCATGGGTGCTGTTCAGCAGCGGATTGCCAATGAGGTCAGCAGCAGCAGCAATCTTTTCGAGCGGGCCATGCAGCGTGTGCAACGTCAGCAGGAGATGGTCACAGCTCAACGGGATCTGCTGGGGGTGATGCGCAATCTGTTCACGGAGGGCAATCGTTCCGGATTGGATGTGCTGAAACAGGAGGTGGAGTTGTTGCTGGTGGAGGAGTCGTATGTGGATGCCGTGGCCCATGCCATCCGCGCCAGTTATCTGGTATCACAAGTGGATGGCTCTCTGCTGTCCCGATTGGGTTTGGAGTAGTCGCATGCAACCGGGTCAATGGCGTCGGATGTTGGTGACATTGGGAATGGGTGTTTTCGGATGGTTGGGGAGTTTGGCTGCGTTTGCAGCCGGAGGCGAGATTCCGAAGAGTGCGGATGGCCAGGCGGGTGTGATCCGGGGGGTGACGCGCTGTGATGCGGACTTGAATCTGGCACTGCCCGTGGCGGGACGGATTGCCGTGCTGCATGTGGAAGATGGCACGGTTGTGGAGCAGGGCAAAGAATTGTTGTCTTTGGAACGCAGTGCCGAAGAGTATGATGTGGAGCGACGGCGGGTGCAGTGGCAGGGACAGGCGGAGCTGAAGGCCGCGCGCGCCCGTCAGAAAACGGCGGAACAGCAGGCGGGTGCTGCACGTCGGGTCTATGAAACTTCCCAGGGGATCAGTAAAGAGGAGTTGGACAATCGGGAACTGGCGTTGACCTTGGCGAGCGCCGAAGTGGCACGCTTGCAGAATACCAAGGAGATGGAACGGTTGGATTATTTGACCGCCAGGGAGAATCTGGAACGCCGCACCCTGCGTGCCCCCAGCCGGGGGATTGTGGTCAAGGTGGTCAAGCAGCCGGGCGAGAGCATTCAGGCCAATGAAACCGTGCTGCGCTTGTGTGATCTGCAACGGATTCTGTTCATTGCGCATCTGCCTCTGGACAAAAGCGAACGGCTTCAGGTGGGTGATGCGGTTTTTTTGCGTGTGGGCACGCAACAGAACCGGGTGGAGGGCAAGGTGTTGTTCGTTTCGCCGGTGGTGGACGCCTCCAGCTGGTTGCGTGAAGTGAAAATCGAGATGGGATCCCCTGCTGCGGGCATGCGTCCGGGTATGCCGGCCAGTCTGGAACTTCCGGAATAGTCGGTTTCCAAGGTCGGCATGCAACGCACTTTTTCGGACAATTGGTATCGCATTGCCGGTTTGCGTCTGGAGTTGCGCGCCGGGGTGTCGATTCGTTTGCATCACTATCGGGGGGAGTCCTGGTATGTGTTGCATGAGCGGGTGCATAACGGTTTTTTTCGCGTCAATCCGGTCACTTATCGCTTTTTGATCCGTTTGACCACAGCCATGACCGTGGATGAGGTGTGGCGGCAGGCCGTGAGCGTTGCCCCGGAAGAGACCCCTGGGCAAGAGGAGCTGTTTGAACTGGTGGTCTCGTTGTATCGTGCCAACCTGATTTTTGTGGAAGGCGGGATTGACGAGACCAAGCTGTTGGATCGGTCCGAGCGTAAAAAAAAAAGTCGCTGGTGGTTCGTCTCTCCGAACTGCTCTTCTTGCGGATTCCCGTCTGGGATCCGGATCCATGGTTGAATCGTCATCGCTGGCTGATCGACCGGCTGTTGAGTTGGCCGACAGGCATGGTGGCCGGGATGTTTGTCTGTTGGGGGATTATCGAGTTGGTGCTGGCCCACTCCCGGTTCTGGGCGCAGTCTGAAGAGATCCTGCAATTCAATAATTTGTTGTTGCTCTACAGCGCCGTTTTCCTGTCGCATTTCATGCATGAATTGGGACACGCGGTCGTCAGCAAACATTTTGGTGGTGCTGTGCGGACCATGGGGATCATGTTGCTGCTGTTGACCCCTTTGCCGTATGTGGATCTTTCCGCCAGTTGGACGTTCCGGGAACGTCATGCCAGGGTGCTGGTCGATCTGGCCGGGATGTTGACCGATCTGGTGACTGGTGCGGTTGCGACTCTCGTGTGGGTTTATTCCCCACCCGGAACCATCAATGAGTTGGCCTATAACCTGATCTTTGCGGTTTGGGTCCATACCTTTATATTCAATATCAATCCTCTGATGCGTTTTGACGGCTATTATGCCTTGTCGGATTGGCTGGAAATCCCCAATCTGCACGAGCAGGCCAAACAGGCCTTTCGCCGGTTCTGGTCCAGATCGGTATTGGGTGAGGTGCGTCCGACCCATGCTGGTCCGCCGGGATCCGGAGGTGGTTTGATTGTGTTTTATCTCAGCTCCAATCTGTACCGGCTGATGGTGATGTTTGGTATCATCGTGTTCATTGCCGATCAATATTTCGGGATTGGTCTGGTGGTTGCGGGCGCTTTGCTGTTGACTTCATTCTGGATGCCCATGCGACAGATTCTGACTCCCTTGAAAAATCCGTTGTTCGTGTTTCAACATCGGCGTGTGCTCCGGATCGGGGCTGCGTTGTTGTCGGGTCTGCTGGTTGTATTGTTGTTTGTTCCGGTGCCAGACAGTCGGGTTGTACACGGAGTGGTGGAGGCGACCGCCAATACTCCGGTGCATGCGGCCAGCAGTGGCCTGGTGGAACAGGTGCTGGTTCATCCGGGAGCATGGGTGGAGGTTGACACGCCACTGATGGTGTTGGTCAATCCAGAGCTTGAGTTGGAACGGGAAGGGGTGATGGCGCAACAGCGCCAGGCCGCTTTCCAGGAGGGCAAGGCGTTGACCGAAGGGGGGGCGGACCTGGAGCCGATTCGGGAAAGGCAACACTCCCTGGAGACCGCACGTCTTTCCCTGGAACGACAAATGGCCGGCCTGACGGTGACGGCCCCTCATGCCGGGATTTGGATTCCGGGCGATGCAATCCATTGGCGGGCCAGTTGGGTGGGACGGGGGATGGAATTGGGTCGGGTGGTGGATGATCGTCGGCATCACTTTGCGGGTGTGATTCGTCAGGAGGCGGCCTTGGCATTGGTGGAGTTGCGGCCCGAAGCGAGCCGCGTGCGCATCGAGGGGGAACGGCATCTGGAGTTTGTGTTGGACCAGGTGCAGTTGGTGCCGCACTCTCAGGCCATCCTTCCGTCTGCGGTGCTGAGTCCGGTGTTGGGCGGGGAGATGCCGGTCAAAAAGGGGGATGGGGCGGGCAGACAGGCGGTTGAGCCGTTTTTTTTGCTGCGGGCGGATCTGGTGGAGCCGATGGATCGTCCGCAGATCGCCCCGCCCCGGGGCGGGCGGGCGGGGTGGATGCGGGTGGTGTTGCCGGAGCGTCCGTTGGCCGAGCAGTTCTGGCGTGCAGCGCGTCAATTCGTGCAGAGGCGTTATGGATTGTGATCGCGACCCGATGGTTACATGTTCGCACCGGAAGTGGTTCAGGTGCAGATTCGGACGACTGGTTGGCATGGGCAGGTGGGGCGGGGAGCGAGCCGCCGTCGCGACGCTTGGCGGTTCTGGCGGCGCATGGTGTGGAGTCAACCGAATTCTGGCTGGATCGGATCGGTTCGCGAGCGGCAGTGGCGTGGGGGCAGTGGCGTTTTTCCACCCGTTTGGTCATGCAGCAGGCCAGAGCTGTCCAGAATCAGGCCGAGGAGTGGCGCAGCCTGGATGCCGCAGCCTTGCAACAGAGGTTGCGACTGTTGGCAGAGGCGTGTCGTCTGGCAGGCTCTCCACACAGTCAGGTCGCGGCATCGACGACCGAGGTGGCGGCATTGGCCGGGGTTGTGGTGGCCGTGGAGCGGACCATGCATCTGGTTCCGCATCCCGAGCAGATTGCCGGGGCGTTGGGTCTGATGGCAGGACGCATGGTTGAAATGGCCACCGGAGAGGGCAAGACCCTGACCGCTGCCATGGCTGCCGTGGTCGCGGCCTGGCGTGGTCTGCCTTGTCACGTGGTGACGGCCAATGACTATCTGGCCAAACGGGATGCTGCGCTGTGTCAGCCGCTGTTTGCCTTGTGTGGTGTTTCGGCAGCCAGTGTCGATGGGGAGAGTCCGCCGCATGTCCGTCATGCGGCATACGGGCATGAGATCGTGTATGCCACGGCGCGGGAGTTGTTGGGAGATTATCTGCGCGATCGGCTGCTGTTGGGAACCCATCCGTCGTCCACCCGTCTCTCCTTGGCCATGGCGCGCAATGCTGCCCGAGAGGATGCTGCCGGTGTGGTGATGCGTGGGATGTATCAGGTGATCGTGGATGAGGCCGACAGCGTCTTGATCGATGAGGCCGTGACTCCGTTGATCATTTCCAGTACCCATCCGGATGGTTGGTTGGAAGAGGCGGCTTATGATGCCGTGCGCCTGGCTGGTGAACTGGAATGCGATGTTGGCTACCGGGTGCAGAGGGCATTGCGGCATGTCACGCTGACTTCGGCGGGGCGGGTCTGGCTGGAGGAACGTACCGGGGAGCTGGCACCGTTCTGGCGTCATCGTGACCGGGCGCAAGAGTTGGTGGAGATGGCCCTTTATGCCCGGGAGTTCTTGCTGCGCGATCAACAGTTCGTGGTGGAAGAGGAACGGGTTGTCCTTGTGGACGAATTGACCGGACGCCTGGCGCGTCAGCATACGCTGTCGTTGGGAATGCAGCAGATTCTGGAAGCCAGTCAGGGGTTGCCGGTTTCGCCTCCTTCCAAGGTGGAGTCGCGTTTGAGTTTTCAGAGGTTTTTTCGTTTGTTTCTGCGCATGGGTGGCATGACCGGGACGGCCCGGGAGGCGCGGGGCGAGTTTGCGCGCGTTTATCGGTTGATGACCATGACCGTTCCCACCCATCGGCCCGTGCAACGGACGATGTGGCCTTTGCGGGTGTTTGGACAGCGTGAGGAGAAGATTGCCGCCATTGCCGATTCGGCACTGGAGGTGGCTGCCCGGGGTCGGGCAGTGTTGATCGGCATGCGCAGCGTTCGAAGCAGTGAAGAGGTGCAGTCACGGCTGACCGTTGTGGATCCAAAGATCAAGGTGCATCTGCTGCATGCCGTACATCATGCCCAGGAGAGTGCCATCGTGGCGCGCGCCGGGCAACCCGGGGCGATCACCATTGCCACCAACATGGCGGGTCGGGGCACGGACATCGTGTTGCACCCTGAGGTGCGCGCACGTGGCGGATTGCATGTGATCATCGGCGAACCCAATGATTTCGGTCGTATTGACCGGCAATTGATCGGTCGGTGTGCCCGTCAGGGCGATCCGGGCAGCGTGCAACGGTTTGTGGCCTGTGACGAGGAGTTGATGCGGCGTTTCTTGCCCCGTTGGGTGCGTTATCTGTGGGCGTGGCAACAGCAGGTGGTGCCGGTCATGGATCGTGTGGTCACGGGATTTTTGTTGGATCAGGCCCAGGCGCGGGCCGAACGGTTGGCTTGCCGTCAAAGGCAGACGATTGTAAAAATGGATATCGAATTGGACAGGAGCGGATTTTGAGCGGGGCAGCACAGCAGGTGGCCGGAAGCCGTTGGGAAGGATGGCGGGGGGTGGAGGCGTTTGCCGGAGCGCCGGAAGCCTTTTGGGCGGTGTGGGTCCAGGCCGTGGCAGAGTGCGTGCGGGCTGAGTTGACGGTACTGTATGTGCGTCCGGCAGCCACTTCGCTGGAGGGTTTAGAAGCCTGGACCACTCTGGCTTATTGGCCCGGAGTCGAGAAGAGCAAGCTTCCGGCATTGTCGGCCACGATTTCTGTGGAACAGTTGGCTGAGGTGCGTGCATTGGGGGTGACCAGCGGTGTCTGTCTGTTGGGTTCCTGGCGGGTGGGTTTACTCCATGTGGAGTTGCCCAAGGGGATGGGAGAGGTGGTTTTGATCAGCCACCTGGGAGACAAGGGGGTCGCAGAGAGCGAGGTGCGGCATTGGCTGGGGATGTATCGGGCATTGCCGACTTTGTATGAGGTTCGACGACTGGCGCGGCAGCATGAGCGCGATGCCGGGCGTTTGGCCCAGGCTATTGAATGGATGGGCCGGGTTTTGGAGTGTACACGATTTGAGCAGGCTGCCATGGTGGTGGTGCATGAGTTTGCGCAACGGTTCGGATGTGAAACCGCCTCTTTGTGTTGGCAGATGCGTGGGCCGTTGCGTCTGGTTGCTCAGAGCCATTCGGATCAAGTGGATCGGCGTTCGGAGTTGACCGTGTTGCTGGAAGAGGCAGGTCAGGAGGCGTTGACCCAGCGGGTGGAGATCGTTTGGCCAGCCTCTGGCAGTCAGGTGACCCGCGCCCATGCCCAGTATGCCGCATTGCAGCGTTCTGGTCATCTGTTGACACTTCCGGTGGTGCGTTCCGGGGAGCCGGTTGGTTCAGTGACCCTGGAGCGGCGACGCATGGCCTTTTCCAGTGGGGAGCAGTGGGCTTTGCGGCTGTTTTGTGATCTTTTGCCCAATGTGTTGGGAGGTCTGGAGGAGCGTTCTCATCGGTTGTGGCGTCGGGTCTGGAGAGAGATCGTCCGGACAGTTCCGGAGCGTTGGCAACCCAAGACCCGTTCCGGTACGGTGTTGGTTTGGGGATTGGTTGTGGTGGTGTTGGGTGGGGTGTGGGTGCCGGTTCCTTATTCTGTGGGGGCTGCCGGGATGGTCAAAACCGATACCATGGCTTTTGTCGGGGCACCATTTGACGGTTATCTGGAGTCTGCGTCCGTCAGACTTGGGGAGACCGTACGGGCCGGGGATCCGTTGTTTGGACTGGCCACGCGCGAGTTGATGTTGGAGAAGGCCGGGATCCTGGCTGATCTGGCCCAGTATGCCCGTGAGGCTGAGAAGCGTCGCAGTGCCGGTCAGATGACCGAGATGCAGATTGCCGAAGCGCAGAGCGCCCAGGCTGCGGCCCGTTTGAAATTGATTGAATATCGGTTGAATAACGCCCAGGCACGTTCACTGATCGATGGTATCCTGGTTGAGGGAGAGCCGGGCAAGAATCTCGGGGGTGCGGTGCGACGTGGAGATGTGGTGGTCAAGGTGGCGGGTTTGTCCCGGTTGTATGTGGAGGCAGCGGTACGCGAGCAGGATCTGAATCGGGTGCTGCCCGGACAATCGGTACGTGTGACCTTGTTGGCCAATCCGGAATACACCTATGCCGCCACCCTGATCCGCATGGTGCCGTCACCGGCCATCAAGGAGGGGGAAAACACCTTCCCGGCCCGTTTGGAGTTGATGGAACCTCCTCCGGAGTGGTGGCGACCTGGCATGAGTTGTGTCGCCCGTATCGATGTGGGATGGCGTCCGTTGTTGTGGGTGTTGACCCATCGGCTGGTGGACTATATGCGTATGGTGTTGTGGATGTAATAATTCTTATATTCTTTACATCTGGATTTTGACTGGATTTTGACTGGACTTTACCGTGAAAGAACACCCGTCACAGGGCAATAAAATCAGACTTCCTGATCAATGACTGTTTTTGCAGCTTTTTTTGGCAATAAAACTGGAACGTCTGTTGGCACTGTGATCGACGAATATGTGTAGTAAACTCTCTCGGATGTCCCGGATTGATCACACATGAAGAGCGAACATTTATGAATCAACTAATACTCCCGGAACTTCCAGATAAAACTGTAAAAATCAGTGGCAACACGAGGATGCGTCAACCATTTCTCCCAGGATTTCCCGAGGGTGCCATAAAGATCGGCGGGAACCTGAGCATCCTTAAAAAAGACGGGACAGTCACCTATTTTGTTGGAAGTGATAGCTATTTTTCACATATTGAAGGTGATAAGAGTGGCGAACGTTTTGCCTTGACCAGTTTGATGATTAATCGCCATGTACGAGCTGCCGAATTAGAGGATGCGCCTCACTAGTGGAGCGACAAAGCTGACCTGACAGGCCTCCGTTAATCTGTTACAGAATTTGTATGTGCCATGGAGGATGTGATTGCTGTATGTAGTGGATGCCCATTATCCTGACGCTGACAAAATTGTCCTGGTGATGGACAACCTGAACACACACAAGCCAGCGTCATTGTATCAAGAATTTACGCCAGCAGAAGCTCGCAGGATATTGGATCGTCTTGAAATTCATTACACACCGAAACACGGCAGTTGGTTGAACATGGCGGAAATCGAGTTGAGCGTCCTCAGTGGTCAGTGTTTGGACCGCCGGATTCCTGACAAAGAGACGTTGGATCGAGAGGTTTCCGCATGGGAAAAGAAACAGAACCAGAAAACAGCAAGGTGGATTGGCAGTGCACGGCTCAGGACGCGAGGATCAAACTGAAGCGTCTTTACCCGTCAATTCAGCTTTGTTGACCCACTAGTGTCCGGTTAAGAGAGGGGGTGCCGTCAACAACCCATTGTAGCACAATCTCTTTTAGAGATTTTTGCCTGGTTTCGACTTGAATGAAACCCAGGATCCTGGCAGGTTCTCCCAGGGGGATACCACCACTGAGGAGACTGCCATGTACATCGGCAAAACGATGTTCGCCCAAGCCATGGATTTTTTGCCATGGACCACCTTTCACCGGATTGTGGATCGCTACTCAGGCGACCAACGGGTCAGGACACTCACATGCGCCGAACAGTACCGTGCCATGGCCTTTGCCCAACTTACGTATCGCGAAAGTCTCCGCGATATCGAGACGTGCTTGGCCGCCCAGACGGCCAAGCTTTACCATATGGGCTTTCGACATCCTGTCAAACGATCAAGGCCGATGCCAACGAGACGCGCGATTGGCGGATCTACGCCGACTTCGCGTGGATCCTCATTCGTCAGGCCCGCGAGCTTTACGCAACCGAAGAATTGGGAATCGAACTCGCCAACACGGTCTACGCCCTGGATTCCACCACCATCGACCTCTGCCTGTCTGTATTCCCTTGGGCACCGTTCCGCTCGACCAAGGCGGCTGTCAAGATGCACACCCTTCTGGATCTGCGTGGCTCAATCCCCAGCTTCATCCATATTTCGGATGGCAAGCTGCACGATGTCAATGTACTCGACATGCTCGTGCCGGAACCTGGCGCATTTTACGTCATGGACAGGGCTTACCTGGACTTCGAGCGTCTCTACACGTTTCATCAGGCTGGCAGCTTTTTCGTGACACGTGCCAAGTTCAACCTATGCGCACGACGGGTCTACTCTTCGTCCACAGACCGTACCACCGGCCTGATCTGCGATCAGACCATCACCTTGATCGGTCCTCAGTCCAAGAAGCGCTATCCAGAGCATCTGCGCCGTATTCGTTTCAAAGATCCAGAGACGGGCAGGACGCTGGTCTTCCTGACCAACCAAACCAGTCTTCCGTCTCTTTCGATCTGTTCACTGTACAAGAGCCGTTGGCAGATCGAACTCTTCTTCAAATGGATCAAGCAACACTTACGTATCAAACGGTTCTTCGGCACTTCAGAAAATGCTGTCAAGACCCAAATCTGGATCGCCATATCCGTCTACGTGCTGGTCGCCATCATCAAGAAGCGTCTCCAGCTCGACGTCTCCCTCTACACTTTGCTACAGATTTTTTCAGTTATTCCGTTCGAGAAAATATCTATAAATCAATCTGTTGGCAATATGATTAAAAGAAACGACCAGGAAAACCAGTCCAAGCAATTGATTTTGTTTGATTAAATAACCGGACAGTAGTGGATGCGCCTTTGTGCTTGGCGCATCGTACACTGATGAACTGGGTGAAACAGTACAGGGAAGAAGGGCCGGGTTCGTTTTTCAAGGTTGATCGACCAAATCCCAGACCTCGTGTCATGACTCCAGACAAGGTTGCAGAATGCGCGCAATTTCTGGCTGAAGGCTGTTGCGCAGCCGAAGCGGCAAGTTGCACCTTGCCACAAAGCCAACAGGAACCTTCAGGCAGTATCGTGATCCCCATTCGTCCTCTCCGTGGGATACCGTGCGATCCCCAGGGGAGGTGCGGACCCCAAGGGTGCGAACCCCAGGGTGCGAACCCCAAAAGGGTGCGAACCCCAAGGGTGCGAACCCCAGGGTGCGAACCCCAAAAGGGTGCGAACCCCAAGGGTGCGAACCTCAAATAATCTATTTGATATTGTTAAACATCATCTCATCAGGGTGCGAACCTGACGGTAAGGTAAGGGGTGCGAACCCCGATTTGGTGATGGCGGTGCATTCATTTGATATACTGGGATTTTTCTTGCTATGGGTGCGAACCCCAGGTGCGAACCCCGATTGCGATAATATTTACTGACTTCTTTGACATATAAACACTTTAACGCAGAATGCGCGTCAGGGTGCGAACCCCATTTTCAAAAAACCCCGCTGTAAACGCATACGCGGGCGTTTTTTTGGTCAAAAGCTGCAAATTTCATGAGTCCGACCACATTGATTTGGTGCTTCCAGGTTCGGCCCGATGGGTGCGAACCCCGTTTCAGGTCTGTCGCTAGCGAAACGCCGGGGTCGCGCGGCACCCGCGGCCCTGGAGGCCAGGAAGGAACCGTGGAATTGGAATGGCATGGCGTATTGAGAAAAACGCGACACGGCGCGTTCTGTGCGCCTCAATGGCCATTGTTGGAGCAGACATCATCTTTTTGTTTTGAACTCCATATTGGTTACCATTCGACTGCACGAACCTTTCTCCAACACAGCCGTGGTCTGATGCCGCCAGCGCGCAGCCCAAGGCCCCTGACGCTTCGGTTCGGAACTACAATGAAAAACGTTTAAAAACATAAAATTCGTTCAAATTATGCTTGATAGGATCGCTCCTCCAATGGCTTCATGTCGCCATCGAACGCAGCACCAACCACCATCCGGGAGAAAAGACATGAACGAACTGACTGCCACCCAGAAGACCATCCTCGAAGCCGCCATCGGCAACCTCAACGGCTCGATCCACCCCTTGCCGGAAAACCTCAAAGGCGGCGCTGAGAAGAAGGTGATCCGCAGCATGCTCAAGAACGGCCTGATCGAAGAGGCTGGTGTCGAGACTTGGCGCATCACCGAAGCCGGATTCCTGGCCATCGGGTTGATGCCGCCGCAGCCCGCTGCCACGGCAGACGCTACCAGGGATGACCCGGATCTTGAGGAGGACATCGCCCTTGCCGAACAGGCCATGGGGGAGGTGGCCGCAGCCTTTGATGGCGAACCCACCGACGACGAACAGGTGGAGGACGACCCCACCAACGAGCAGGTGGAGGACGAACCCACCGACGACGAACAGGTGGAGGACGAACCCACCAACGAGCAGGTGGATGGCGACCCCACCACTGACCTGGAGGCAGACGTCGCCGCAGCCGAGAGTACCTGGGAGACGACCAAAGCGGAAACCCAACCCGCATTCGTCGATGAACCCGATCCGGACTATTGGGCTATCGCCATCAAGCAGTTCCCGAACCTGACGCGGGCAGAGTGGCCGCCCATTCGCGACATCATCCAGGACGCTTTCATGCTGGGTTTCAACCACGCAAAACCCGCCCGTCAGCCGAAAGCACCGCGCCAACCACGCACCGATTCCAAGCAGGCGCAGGTGCTGGAGATGATGCGGCGGACGGAGGGTGCCACGCTCGCCCAGATCGCTGAGGCAACGGGATGGAGATCTCACACCATTCGGGCCTTCGTCTCCACCACCAAGAAGAAGGGATTGGAGATCACCGCGAACCAAGTGAAAACGGTCAGACCCAACCAGCAGGGATCACCCGGATCGACCACCACATACTTCCTGTGAATTGCCTGACCGCCGCCCTGGGCAACCGGGGCGGCAGTATATAGAACTCAAGACATGGTAAAAATTAGCGCATGAATTGTTGACTTTAACCGCAAGGAGTGCCATCCTGAAATCAATTTCGACTCATGCTGGAGCATAGAACGATACTGGATCAACCCTATTCACAGTCAGCAAGGAGATATCCAATGCCAAGATTTGACTGGAGATATGGCTACGAAACACACAATAAGATTGTTGACCTCCAACATAAATATTTCATCGAGTTAATGAATCGGCTGTACGATGAATTAGCGACAACCAGCGATAAGAAATATCAGGAGCGCCTTCTGGATGAACTTATTTCTTATGCAAAGTTCCATTTCATTTCAGAAGAGAATATTTTACTTAAACATCTTCCTCAAAAATTTAATCATCAAAAGGAACTTCATGAAATATTATTACAAGACCTACTGATAAAAATTGAGAGCATGAAACTAGGAAATGATAAACCCGAAGATATAATTCATTTTGTTGTTGAGTGGTTTTTTACACATACAATTACAGAAGATGTGACAGATTTTCTTCCATTGGTATAGATAAGATTTGTGTCGCTAGACGATCATTCACGCCAGATATCGTCTTACCACACCCCAATCCGCATCCATCGCCAGTCACTGTGTCATATAGCCAATGCTTTCTACATCTCCTCTGCAAACCTCCGGGGAAAATTCTCCAGCGCTACTTTGCGCACGGTCTCGTGAAAGCCGAACCGGGGCTTGAGCCGGACCTGCCGGGAGAAGAGGTACATGAGCTTCATCCGCTCCCGGCGTCCCTTGCCGGTGCGGCGCCAGACTCCTTTGACGTTTGACCCCTTGCGGATGGGGGCGATGAAGTATCCCTTCCTCTGCAACATTGCGCCGGGAAAGCTGCCGGGCCGGGTGATCGATGTCGGAGTGGGACGCGCCCCGACTGGGACGCCCAGGTCTTTTCCGAACAGGCCGCTCTTGCTGCCACCAGATTCCTGCAAGGCCATGAACGGGTCCAACACCCTCACCGACGCTTGCAAGTCGCGCTTGTTCGCCGCCCGGACGTGGATGCCCTTGGCCACCCACCCGGTGCGGATCGTGAAACGCTGCGGCAGTTGTCTGCGGATCTCGGCCTGGGCATCCTTGGCGGTGGTGGTCAGGGCCATGGAGGCGGCGAAGCGGATCTCCCGTTCCGCCGTCGCCAATACCCGATTGAAAGCCGCGTCGCTGAAGCCGATGGTGAACATGTCTGCCACCCGATCACTCATACGAAACGGGAGGTCTCCCATTGGCCATGCGCGACAGGCAGGCCATGCAGGTCGCCGAGTCCTTGGCTCGTGGACAGAGGGCGTTGTATTTGCGCAGCGTGAAGATCAGCATCAGGGCCGCGATGCCGAACAGGCCAGAGGCGATGCGCAGAAGCAGCATGCTCACGTTGGGCAGCTGCTGCAGAAACACGGTCGCGGTATAGAAGGCGGTGAGCATCACCGTGGGCATGCAGTGCTTGGCGGGGGTCATCACCATGAGCCAGATCAGATAGCCCACCACCAGCAGGCTCACTCCGTCCAGGACCATCACGAAGCGCGTCAGACCGCCGACCGAGATCTCCCCGACGAGGATGCCGATGGCCGTGAAGATCACCACCGCCATCGGCCACTCCACATGGAAATTCCACCACCGGATGCCGGACGACACCGAGATTTTGCGTTTTGCCGTGATCATGGTCATTTCCTTTTGCGAGGCGGTTCGTCGCGGTCCAGGTGAATGCTGAGTTGCAGCGACAGCTTGTCCACATCCCGATGCAGTGCGTTGTACTGCTCGGTGACCAGCCCGATCCGGTTCGCCACGTCGCGGATGTTCGTCTCCAGGGAGACGTGGATGGTGTTGTCGGATTCGGCATGTCCCTGTAGCTGAGAAACCAGGGATTCGATCTCCTTGCCGTTTTTTTCAAGACCCTCCACGCGCCGGGTCTGGTCATTGAGCATCGAGTGGATCCGGATGCTCTCCTTCTGGACCTGTCTGGCGATCTCGGTCACGTCGGCCACGTCCTTGACGATGGGCCCGACGACGAGAGAGACGTACAGCCCAAGACCGGATGCGGAAAGCGGCACCAGGAATTTCAGCCAGGGCAGCAGCGCGTTGGGCACGTCGGACTCCCTGCGACGCGGGGTGCAGCCCTCGGATTTTTCCTCCGTCATTGGATCGACTCCTTGCGAATGGCGCGGTGGCCGCCCGTGGGCAGCCACCGCCACGAACGGCTTTACCCGGCCCGGGGCGGGGTGTTGTTCTCGGCCATGAACACGCCCAGCAGCGAGGCCAGTCCGCCCACCACCTGAAGCGTGGTGTTGGCGGTGGTGGCCGGGTCGTGGCCGGTGAGGAGCGGTGAGGAGCAGGTGAGGAGCAGGTGAGGATGTTCCGATAGGCAGCTCTGTGATGCGTGCCAGCAAACCGCCCGATGTGCATTGAGCGGCTTGCTGGCGGAAAGTCTCATGCCTTGATCCAGCAGAAACCATTACCGTAACCTATCAATTCTTTCCAGTCTGTTCGGCCTCGAAAAAGTTGGCTGATCGCCTTGGATGCAGATCCAACGTTATCCAGAAGCATTGTTGTCTGATATTTGGCCTCGCCTCGTTGCCATGCGCGCACCAGGATGCTGACGGCCATTTGCTGTTTGCCGGTAAAGATGAATTCGCGTCCATTGGCGCGCACGATTTCGTAATCAATCGAGTGCCAGAGTGGCGACAAATCATCCACGTGTTCATGCTCTCCGGTGAGAACACTCCGCAGCATCTCCAGGTCAA
>JAANAU010000011.1 GCA_011089965.1 Magnetococcales bacterium | reverse complement strand
GATCTGCTGGCGGAAGGGCCTTTGTCGACAAAAACCGTTGATGCAGAGGCCAATGGAGCCGGTTATTCCAAGGCAACAATCCGGCGAGCAAAAAAGGCGCTTAAAATTAAACCGAGCAAGGATGGCATGACTGGCGGATGGGTTTGTCAGATACCTGGGCAACAAGCCGCGAAAGCGATCCTTGAAAATACGAAGATGCTCAAAGATCCCGAAGGTGCTCAACACCAAGAGTTGAGCACCTTCGAGGAAATTGAGCACCTTCGGGGGGATCATTGCCATTTTCAGGAAGGTAATATTGGGAATCCACCCTTCCAGGAAAGTGAATCGGTGCAACAAATATTATTTAAGATAATCAAAAAATCCGAAGAACGAAAAGATCCCATCTCTGCCCTCAGGACAACTGCGTTTAAAAATCTTAAGTGTGATTCAGATTTTCCGCAAGATTTAGGCTCAACAGACTGCCTGCGTTTTCTAAGCGAGATGGAAACGAAAGGGATGATTCGTCGTGACGAGTGGAAAGGCATGAATGGCAGCAAGAAACAGGTTTACCTTGTTGGTCTCCCTTCTGAGGCGACCATCCCCATCCTGGAAGGTGATGCCGATCCCGCTCACCAGGAAGACAGACCATGAAAAAAAAGGTGAAGACGTATTGTGGCAATGCGCCAGACATCAAGAGGGGATGGGAACGAATCGGTGTTTGCCGGGATTCCGATGACACGGAATGGCTGATATTTAAAAAAACGCCACCAGATCCTTCCTCTGGATGGAAGAATTATAAGGTCGTGGCAAACAGCGAGGCACGGCACAAGGCAAACTTCTGGCTTTCAAGAAATCATAAAGAATGCCGCTTTGCATGCAATATAGATTATGGTATCATGCATAACAAAAGACCTTATCTATGTATGCAAATTAATGAATTTTTGAGTAGATTTGATGAAACTTAAGATTCATTAAGCTGCTTCTAAAATTATGGAACTGCAACTATGATTCCTGAAAATACAGAAAAAAAACAAACTTGCGGCAGATTCCAGAAAGGCCAGTCCGGAAATCCGAGGGGGCGGCCTTCTGGAGTCACGCGGAAACTTTCGTTGCGGATGTTGCTTGAACCGCACGGACAACAGTTGATTGAAACAGCGGTCCGTTTGGCGCTGTCCGGCGATGTGGGGGCGATGAAACTGTGCTTGGATAGGCTGTTACCGTCATTTCGGCCAACCGAACAGGCAACCTCTTTTTTCCTTCCAGAGGGTGGATTTGCCGATCAAGGACGGTCGATCCTGGAAGCCATCGCGGCGGGCACGTTGACACCTGGAGAAGGAACACAGATACTTTCAGGCATTGGCACCTTGGCCCGTGTTGTGGAAACCGATGAACTGACAAGGCGCATTGAAGCGTTGGAACGGAACGATTCAAATGGCGACACAACCAATTGAGCGACGTTTGGTCGCACTGGAGAATAAAAATTCTATTGGGAAAGAACAGATTGTAGCAATCGAGCGGATCATCGTTGATAAGGACGGGAAGCCGACTGGCAGAACAATTATTAGACAATTCCCAAAAGTTTATTTAATCCGTTCTGGGTATTAGTACGAGGCGGAAACCAATATAAGGAGAGTATGAGTTAGGATAATTGCCTTGACGAATGGCAGAGCGCAGGTAGGTTGGGTGGTTACTTATCCAACTGCCGCCCCGAACGACCCGGAGGCGGCCAAATGATGGGCCTTGCGGATCTGTCTCTGCCGAAGATGTGAAATATCCGTACCAATCCTGAACCCACTCCCACACATTCCCATGCATGTCATACAACCCCCAAGGATTGGGCAATTTTTGTGCTACAGGGTGAGTTCCATATGATGAACCTGATGAGTTGCCAGAATACCAAGCATAGTTGCCTAAATTGCTCTCACTATCCCCAAACGACCACGCCGTCGTTGTTCCGGCCCGCGCCGCATACTCCCATTCCGCTTCCGTCGGCAGACGATAAATCCCATCATTCCTAGTATTCAAGGTGGTGATGAAGCTCTGAAGATCATTCCAGTAAACAGTCTCCACAGGGTGGTTATCTCCACGGGAGAATTCTGAAGGATTGTTCCCCATTACCGCTCGCCACTGACCCTGTGTGATCTCCGTCGTCTGCATATAAAAGGCTCGGGGGATCGTTACCTGATGTTGAGGAGTCGCGTTGTTAAGAACTGTATCCGCACTGATGACATCACTGTCCGACGCCCCCATCATAAACGTCCCAGCCGGAATCAGCTTGAACGTCATCCCAAGGCTGTTGGTCACCTCCAGTGCCGGTCCTTCTCGAATGGTCACCGTAACCGTGGCAATATTGGAATCGTCCGTCCCGTCGTTTGCCTTGAAGGTGAACGTATCCGTGCCCGTGGCCCCATTGTTCGGGGTGTAACGGTACTCTCCAGTCGTGGCATTGGTCAGAGAGACCGTTCCCTTGGTGCCGTTGGACACAATGGCATAGGTCAGAGAATCCTGATCGGAATCGCTTGCGCTCAGCGTGCCGGTGGTCGCGGTGTTCTGAGAGACAGTCAGGACGCCGGATGTGGCTATCGGGTCATGATTGTCTCTCAGAAATGTCACGGTCACCGTGGCCAGATTGGAATCGACCCGGCCATCGTTGACCCGGAAGGTGAAGGTATCTGTCCCGGTTGCGCCACTGTTCGGCGTATAGGTGAATGCTCCGGTGGAGGCGTTCAGATTTACCTGACCTTTGGCAGGACTGCCCACAATCCGATATGTCAAAGGATTCCGATCTGCATCGGTGGCCGTTAAGGTATCGGTAATGGCTTGGTCCGGCGTGACGCTCAATGAATCGTTTGCCGCCACAGGAGCGCGGTTGGTGAAGGCAATCACGAATGAATCGCTCACCGTCCCGCCTCGTCCATCGCTCGCCGTCACCCGGATGGTCAGGGTGCTGGCATAGGCCGGAGGCGTTCCGGAGAAGGTCCGGGTGCTCGATGAGAAACGCAGCCAGCTCGGCAAAGCCGAACCATTGGCCTGACGTGCCGTGTAGGTCAGACGATCAGAGTCCCGATCCCGGAAGGTGGTCGAGGCGAACTGGAAAGACTGGGCGCTACCACGCTGCCAGCTCTTGTCCGGAATGACAGTTGCCACGGTTGGTGTGTCATTGACGTTCACCAGATTCAACCCGAAGGCGCACACCGCCGTTCCGTTATGTCCATCGTTCGCCGTTACCTTCAATGAAAGCTTGGAGGTGCCTGCCGGAGGATTGCCGGAAAACGTCCGAGTGGCTGAATTGAATGCCAACCAGGAAGGCAAGGCCAAACCATCCTGCAACCGCGCCGAATAGGTCAGGTCATCCCAATCGGTATCAATGAACGTGTTGTCTGGAACCCGAAAACTCTTGCTGCCACTCCCAGTCCACGTCAAATCGGGAATCGGGTTGGCACACCTGGGCGCTGCCGCCTCGGTATTGCCAAAGCCGCATATCATCAACATTATGAAAAAAATCGCTTGTAAATATTTTTTATTCACTGCGCCCCTCTCTCTTAATGTCTTTATATGATTGTCTTTATGTGCTTCCGCATTTTCAACCGCTCATGCGCATCAATCGGAGATCTACCTCGCCCGTCATAATGGGTTTGTAGCGATTATGCATAAGTTGAGGTCGCGTGTCACGCATAAGCTTTGTGCGTTTGGTTTTCTGCCAATTCATGCAAAGATTCGCATACCCGGCACGCCGGATATGGTAATGCCATCCAGGAAAGGACCGATAAAGCGACGTTGGGATTTTGACGAAGGTGGCAACAAAATTTTTTGTGTGTAGAATCGTGTGTAGTTGAGATGATGTGTATTTTTTTGTCTATTAAATACAGATATATAGAGAACATTTCGATTCTCCTCACCTCCATGCATCCTTCCAAAGATTTCCAAAAAACCTGTAAAAAACCAACAGAATTAAAAAACTTCTCGTTTTCTACGCGCACAGTGACAAGGGATGGTCTTTTAACGGGGAGATGGCAAGACCACAGGCGCGGATGGCGTGCCGGGCAGACGCATCTCCTGGGCAGAAGGAACATATTGAACCGGAATCGGCCATGCCCGCATGAGTCCAAAAAGCAGGCCAATCCCGCCAAGGATCATGGCACCCGTTTTGATCACCATACGGAGTTCCAGTTCTTTAAGATCCCCCTTCGTCGCCAGTTCTTTGAGTCTGGATTCTTCCAGGTGTTGGATGACACCCGAAAGCGCCTTTGCCTGAGCCTCTGCCTGGGCGGGAGGCACTCCGGCACTTTCCAGTTCCTTCACAAAGGCCAGGGTGTCAAACGGGATGGCGTGGTTCATGGGGGTCATCTCCTGGTGGATTGAACTTCCAAAAACAGTATATCCAATCCTGGCCAATTCCGTCCAAAGGTTTCCGTTTGACTCCGAGGACGACCTGATCCGGTCCGGTCCAGAGACATCACTCCAGGCCCAGACGGAACTCTTGCACGCAGGGCGCTGATTTTCTTTGACGGGTGGATTGGAATGGTCTAAAATTTATAATTCTTTCCAATACAAACATAACCTTTATACGACCGTAGAGGGCGTGTCATGGCCAACTTTGATTATTATGTCGAGATGGCAAGGAAACTCTCGCCGCTCAAGGCTACGCCAAAAGTATGGAATTACCTGAAATACAAAACCCTGAGAAAACAGCCGGAAATGCTGCTCTCTCGCTACACCCCGCAGATTGCACACTATTTTGTCACCAAACGCTGCAACATGGATTGTGACTATTGTGCATCTGGAAAATATATGAAAGAGGGTATCCGAGGGTGGAAAGAGAGCGAGGCCACCCTGGAAAAAACCAAAAGAATCTTTGCCAATCCGTTGTTTGCCAACTGTCTTCTGGTGGATCTGGTGGGCGGCGAACCCATGCTGGTCGAAGACTTTGACCGCATCGTCGCTTTTCTGAGTGATCGCGGACATATGACCAATGTCGCCACCAACGGCATCAAACTGGCAGAACGCATCGCCGACCTGAAACAGGCCGGCATCTCCCGCATCAATGTCAGTTACTATGACCAGAACCGCCCCATCCTCGAACGGAACCTGCCGGTTATCAATGGGATTTTTCCCGTTCATATGAGTTTTGTAATGTTGCGCAGCGTGGTTGAACAGAAACCCGAGCATATCCTGGAGGTTGCACGGTTCACCAAAAGTGCCGGTGCCAAGAGTTTGCGTCTCTGGATCTATCGTCCCATGGGGGGCAATATTCATCGGGATGAGATCATTACCGACACCAATCCGGCCTACCTGGATATGCGTCAACGGATCGATGCCGCCCTGCCCGGATTTTGCATCTGGCCTGAGCCGATCCGCATGACCCAGTTGCAAAAGCGCTGTCCACAGGTCTGGCAACGGGTGGGTTGTGATCCGACCGGGGAAATGATCATCTGTTGCGGGATTGACGAACCTTTGAAAGGAGAGAACAGCAATCTGTTCGACGCTCATCCCGATGTTGTTTACAATCATCCGACCCTGGTTGATATGCGCAAGAAGCTGTTGGATCCGGAAAGCGAACCGCCTGATGCGTGCAAGTCTTGCAATTTATTGGGTGATCCTGGTTGGTGATGGAGTGTGGCATGAATCCTTCGGATTTGCAGAAAACGCACTGTGTCTTGTGTGCGTGTGGTCGTGATCAGGAGTTGTATCCTGCCCGTTTGCGCTCGGCCAGTTTCACCCCTTATGCCTTCAGTGCCAGAAGGAATCGGGTTCGTGAACACTATCGTCTCGTGCGTTGCACCGGTTGCGGTTTGGTGCGTTCTGATCCCGTGTTGCCGGAAGGCACTCTGAACACCCTGTATACGGAGAGTGCGTTTCTCTTTTCCAAGGAAGAACCTTATGCTGCTGCTGCGTATGAGCGTTTGCTGAAGAACATTCTGGAACGTCACATCCCGAACGGGGTGGAAAGTCTGCTTGAAATCGGGAGCAGCACCGGTTTCTTTCTGGAACGGGCGCGTCAGATGGGGATTCGACAATTGTGTGGTTTTGAGCCTAGTGCCGATTGTGTGGCCTTGGCACCATCGACCATTCGTCCGAGCATCATTCAGAGTCCATTTGCTCTGGCGCACATACCGGACCAGAAGTTTGATCTGGCGTGCGGCATGCATGTCGTCGATCATCTCCCGGATCCGGTCACCGTGTTCACCGAGGTTGCCCAATGTCTCCGATCCCGCGGACATCTTTTGCTGGTTTGTCATGATGTGGGTTCCTTGAGCGTCAAGTTGTTGGGCGGGCACAATCCGATCTTCGATGTGGAGCACATTTATCTCTTTTCGCAGAAAACCATTGCCCTCTTGCTGGACAAATGCGGCTTTGAACCCCTTGCAATTGGTTCCTTGCCCAACACCTATCCACTGGGTTACTGGATGCGTCTTACTCCGGGAGTCCGCCATCTGGTGGATTGGCTGCCGGATGGGTTGACCAGGATACCGGTAACCTTGCATGCGGGCAATTTATACGCCTTGGGACGCAAGAAGGGTTAGAGGTTGTTTGGTGATTCCCGGAGCCTCTTCACAGGTATCCAATGATTGAAAAAAAAGAGGGGGTTTGGGGGATTCATCCCCCAGGGTTTTCATGTTTTCATGTTTTCATGTTTAAAAAAATAATAAATTAATATTTTATTTTTTTAAAAGATTAAAAGATTAAAAGATTAAAAGATTAAAAGATTAAAAGATTAAAAGATTAAAAGTCCCAGGGGTTTCACCCCTGGACCCCACCAGGGGGGTAACCCCCCTGGACCCCTGATAAGGGTGTACTTCTCTCGGTACATACAAGAATCACCAAACAACCTCATTGGAATATCTTGTTCCAGGTTGCACATTTCTTGTGAGGATGCATGTCTGAAAATCACAATATCGTGCTTGTCCGCAGCGCCATGTTCTTTTCTTCGGGTCGCATCGGCACAATCGAAGGACTCCCCCCGTTGGGTCTGGCCTATCTTGCCGGTTATCTGCGCAAAAACCACATCAACAACCTGTCGATCCTGGACGCCTTTGGCGAAGCCCCTCTCAAACGATCACGATTGGAAGAATTCACAGTATGTGGCCTGACCAACGAAGAGTTGCTGGAGAAAATGCCGCAACAGGTGGCCATTGTCGGAATCTCGTGCATGTTCTCAAACGAATGGTACTATACAAAACTTTTGATAAAAAGCGTCAAACAGAAATTTCCTGAGGCTGTGATCGTGGCAGGCGGTGAACACCCAACAGCCATGACAGAACAGATTCTCAAGAATTGTGTCGAATTGGATTATATTATTCGTGGCGAGGGGGAACACGCCTTTTTTGAACTCGTTCAAACCCTTTTGACCGGAAAAGGCGCCCTGGAGCAGATCGGTGGCCTGGCCCGCCGTGAAAACGGGGAGATTGTCATCAACCCCAGTACACGACTCCAAGAGTTGACCGCACTCCCAGACCCTGCCTGGGATCTGGTTCCCATCCGGAACTATCTCGATCACGGTGTGAACATCATCAAATCAAACGCCACCCGTTCCATACCGATCATTGCCTCGCGTGGCTGCCCGTATACCTGTCGATTCTGCTCCAATCCACAGATGTGGGGGAAACTGTATCGTCTGCGTCCTCCCCAGGAGGTGGTCAACGAGCTGAAAAGATACAAGGATCTCTATCAGATCAATGCGTTTGAACTCTTTGATCTCACCTTTGTGATGAATCCGAAATGGACCATCGAATTCTGTACACGACTTATCGAAGCCCGACTCGATCTGATCTGGAATATTCCCAATACACGTTCAGAGGCCCTCAATCCGGAGATCGTTGCCCTGCTCAAAAAAAGTGGCTGCCAGAATATTTCGCTCTCTCCGGAAAGCGGCTCGCAATGGATGCTCAAGGATATGGAAAAGCGCATCAAACTGCCCAATATGCTCCGTTGCACACGAATGCTGGCCCGGAGCGGAATCAACACGAAGGTCAATATGGTGATCGGCTTCCCTGGAGAGAAACACCGGGATGTCTGGATGACGCTGTTCTATGCCATACGCTTTTCAATTTCCGGAGTGGACAGTACACTTTTTTATCATTTTGTCCCCTATCCGGGAAGCGCATACTTCAAACAGGTGGTGGAACGGGACCATCTTCCGCAAGATGGGGACGCCTTTGATCGGTTCCTGGTGTCGAACATCTACAATGAAATGGATAAAATCGTCAGCTACTCGGAGCACATCTCCTCAACCGCCTTGAAATTTTACATATTTTTTGGTCTGTCGGTCAGTTTTCTCTCCTTTCTGCTGACCCATCCGGTTGAAATCTATCGAACCATCAACCGGTTACTCCAGAAAAAACCGAAAACCCACCTTGAGGCCACGTTACTGAATTTCTTTCACAAGGAAAAATTATCATGACATGGACAGCATGAGCCGAGCGTAATTATCCAATTATTGAAAAAAAGAGGGGGTCTGGGGGATTCATTCCCCAGGGTTTTAATGTGATGATGGTGTATTGACTCTCGACCGATCCTATAAAAATCACCAAACAGCCTGTAAGATATGTTGCATGCATGATCACCCTGTCAGATCACTCCAACCGAGATTTTCCTTGAATCCCCTACGCACTCTCCATCTGGCCCATGCCATTCTGCGCGCCAATCTGGGACTGCTGCGCAACCCGTACAAACTGACCTTTGTGGTGACCTGGCGGTGCAATGCCCGCTGCCGCCATTGCGAAATCTGGAACAAAAACGATCCAACCCCACCCCTCTCTCTGAATGAAATCGAACGCTTCATCCAACAATACCCCGGTTTCACCTGGATCGATCTGACCGGTGGCGAACCGTTTCTGCGCCCGGATATCGTGGATCTGACGGCACTGCTGCTGCGCCACTCCCCCAGACTCGATCATCTGCATCTGCCCACCAATGCGGTCTCGCCCGCCTTGACCATCCAGAGGATCGAAGAGCTGCTCCGGCTTGATCCGCCCATGTTGACGATCACCCTCAGTCTGGACGGCCCGCTCCCGCTCCACGACCGGTTGCGGGGTGTGGAGGGCAATGGCCAAAATGTGCTGGAGGTGCTGCGCCATTTCCACCGTCACCCCGATCCCCGTCTGCGCCTGTATCTGGGTTTCACGCTCTCCGACCACAATGTCGGCACCCTGACTGCCACCAAAGAGGCGGTCCAGCGGGAGATGCCCTGGATCGACTGGCACCACTGGCACCTGAACCTGGCCCACACCTCGGCCCACTACTACGGCAACAGCGCCCAACCACTCCTGACCCCACCCCACCACCCGGCCCTGATTCAGGAGATCACCACCATGCGCGCCCAGAAAGCCTCCCGCTGGTGGGATCCGGTCTCCTGGCTGGAAACCCGCTATCTGGATGGGGCCATACGCCATCTGGCCGGACAACGCCAACCCCTGCCCTGTCTGGCCATCCACTCCTCCCTCTACCTGGCACCCGATGGCACCTGTTATCCATGCAGCATCTGGAATCACCCTGTTGGCCAGTTGCGCGATTTCGACTATGATCTCTCTGCCCTGCTGGCCAGCACACCCGCACGCCATACCCGGGAGATGATCCACAAACAACAATGTCCGGGTTGCTGGACCCCATGCGACGCCTATCCCACCATTCTGGGCCATCTCGTTCAACAGCGGTAACAAAAAACATATGACACCCCCCCTCTTCACCATCGTCATCCCCACCCGCAACGAAGCGGAAACCATTCAGGAAATGGTCACCTGCTGTCTGCGCCTGACCCCGCAGGTCTGGGTGGTCGATTCGCTCTCCAAAGATGGCACCCCGGAGTTGGCAGCTGTGGCTGGTGCCCGGGTGATCCCGGTGACTGCCATGGGCAAGGGCGCGGCCATTCGGGCGGTCATTCCTTTGCTTGAGACCGAACTGGTGCTCTTCATGGATGCCGACGGCTCCCACGATGTGGCAGACATCCCAAAACTTCTGGCCCCTTTGATCGCTGGCCAGGCCGATCATGTGCAGGCGTCGCGTCTGACCGGTGGATCGAGTGAACTGCATGGCTCGTTTCAGGAGTTCTTCCGCCTGGCAGGCAGCGCATTCATCACGGCCTGCATCAACAAACGGTTCCGGGTGACGATCAGCGACAGCCAGAACGGATTCCGCGCCATGCGGGTGGCCATCCTGAAGGATCTGAATCTCCAGGAAGAGATCACCACCATCGAACAGGAGATGGTGATCAAAACCCTGCACAAAGGGTATCGGCTGGCCGAAATCCCCAGCCATGAGCATGCCCGCATCTTCGGGGTCTCCAAAATCAAACTCTCCCATGTCTGGTTGCGCTACGGCTATGTCCTGATCCGCGATCTGTTCCTGCCGGGGCACTCATGAACCCCATCTCCGAACCCATTCTCGGGATCTGGGACGGCCACGATGCCGGAGCGGTTCTGCTGGCAGATGGTTGCCTGATCGCTGCCCTCAACGAAGAGCGTCTCACCCGTCGCAAACTGGAGGTGGGATTTCCCATCCACGCCATCCGTACCTGTCTGGAGATGGCGGCCATTCCACCCCATGAAATCCGCCTGGTCGCTGGTTGCACCACAGATCCTGCCAAAACCATCAGCCGGTTGTGGCCTGCCAGCCAGGAGCGGTATTACCGGTTGCGCCGCCGCATGGAACCTCCGGGGCTGCTCGATCCCGTGACCCAGCGGGCCAAATACCACATCACCGAATGGTCCGGCAATCCTGTCACCCGCTGGCTCTCCACCCGGGCGCTGCACGACCGGCTCGCCCGGGCCGGTCTGATCCATGCTGACCTCCGTCTGTTTGATCATCATCTCTGTCATGCCGCCAGTGCTGCCTGCACCTCCGGCATGCCGGAGGCTCTGGTCATCACATTGGATGGTCTGGGAGATGGCCGTTCGGGTACCCTGCATCATTGGCGCTCCGGTCAACTCACGCCGATTGCCGGAGTGGCGGCACGGGATTCGGTGGGGATCGTTTTCGAACAGGTGACCCGACTGCTCCATCTGCGCGAGCTGGAAGACGAAGGCAAGGTGATGGCCCTGGCCGATTACGCCCCCCCGGTTCCAGAGGCCGACAACCCACTGATCAATCTGATCACCGTGGATGGACTCACCATGCGCGCCCGCTGGCATGCCAGCAGACTCTATCGGGAGTTGCAGAAGATCCATTGGCGCTCGGCCCAGGAGAACTTTGCCGCCATGGCCCAACAGGCATTGGAGCATTGGGTGTTGTCCTGGATCTCCCATGCGGTCCGGATCACCGGAGTGGGTCAACTGGCATTGGCAGGCGGGGTGTTTGCCAATGTCCGGCTCAACGGTGCCATCCGTCTGTTGCCAGGGGTGCAAGAGTGTTTCGTTTTTCCCCACATGGGGGATGGCGGTCTGGCGCTGGGTGCAGCCTGTCTGGCCGGAGCGTTGTCACCGGTGGCACTCGACTCTTTGGCCCTTGGTCCGGAATATTCGGAGTCTGCCATTGCGGCAGCCCTCCATGCGAGCGGTCTGCCCTGCCGCCCGTGCAACCAACCCGCAGTCACCACAGCACGACTGCTGGCCCAAGGAGCCGTTGTCGGCTGGTATCAAGGCCGCATGGAGTATGGCCCGCGCGCTTTGGGACAACGCAGCGTGCTGGCCCGACCCGATCTGCCCGGGGTACGGGATCGGCTCAACATCCGGCTGAAAAAACGCTCCTGGTATCAACCCTTCTGCCCGGCCATGCTGGAGAGCGAAGCCGCACGGTTGCTCGTGGATCATCACGGTGCCCCGAACCGCTTCATGACCGCGCTCTATCAGATGCGTCCGGAATATCACGAACCAATGGCCGGTGTCCTCGGACGCGCCGGACGCTGCCGCCCCCAAATGGTGGCTGACAACGCCACCACACCGTTTGCAGAACTGCTCCGCGCCATGCAACAAGAGACCGGTTACGGCGTGCTCCTCAACACCAGCTTCAACCCCCATGGCGCACCGCTGGTCAACACCCCCCACGAAGCCCTCTCCGCCTTTTGCTCCATGGGACTCGATCACCTGGTGATCGGCAACTGGATCGTGGACCGCCCTCTCTCGGATCAGCACGTCAACATCACAGCCTCTGCATGCCAGAGATCATAGAAATCCACTCAGGACAACACCCATTCCCCGTATTGTCTGATCTCCTCATACATGGCATCCGGAGCCAAATCCAGCTCCCCGGGCCAACTCACAAAGCCTTCCGTGACCGCCAGCCGATCAAAATGGTCCGGATCCTTGAGCGCAGCAAATACACCCTGCAAATGCGATGGCAACAGACGCACCCGTCCAGACAACCCATCCGCAAAGGTCACAATAAATTCCAGATGATTGACGATCCTGGCATCCACAACATCCCAATACATGTCATACTCCTCATTCAGGTGAGGGGATCAATTCTATTGGGAGCAATCCATTGATGACACAACTCCCAATTGTGCAACAGCTCTTTCTGATGCAGTTCAGCCCAGTCCAATACCAACTCCAACGCCCGACGAGGCAACTCTCCTTTCAATAATTTTAAAGCCTGTATGTCAATTGTTGCCGTAAAACCCCCATAACTGGCATGAAAATGGGGCGGAGCATGGTCATCCAGAAACATTCGTATGGAAATACCGTAAAAATAACTGATTGTTGGCATGACACATCATCCTCACGCGTGATGTCCAGCCAATCCATAATAACCATCACTCATGGTCCAAACCGCTCCCAGATCCGTTCCAGGGATTCAAAATCGGCCCGCCGCAGTTTGGCCGGATCGAGCTGAAAATGAAAGGTGCGGTTGAGCATGGCAATCAGCTCCACAATGCTCACCGAGTCCAACACCCCTCCCGACACCAACCGCGTCCAGTCGGACTCATCCAGCCACGGCTGGATGGCCCGCACCTTCAGCCGCATCAACTCCAGATAGTGTTCATGACTCCCGTCCCAGATCCGCTCCTCCGGAGCCGGATCATTGGGTGTGAGATCCATGTAGCCGAAACGCTCCTGCATCGCGGCCAGGACCACCCCTTCATGGGCCACATCCAGATGGGCCTTGTCGCACAACCGGGCCGGATCCATCCTGCCATCGGCCTCCAGCAACGGGGTGCAAACATCCAGAAAATGGATCCCCATGGCCGTACAGAGGGTGTACATCTGCCGATAAAACCGCTCCTGCCAATGATAACGGGCATCAGGCGTTCCGCACACCGGCCACTGGGCATCACCATTGTCGATATTGACAGGATGGGTGGGAATGCCGGTCATGTAGGCCAGACGCCCCGCCCAGATGCGCCGCAACCAGGCGAACAGCTCCTGATATCCGGCCACAGAACGCATGATGCGCGCTTCCGGATCGGTTGCTTCCGGAAAGATCGAACGACACTCCGGCTCCCCGCACGCGATGATCAACAGATCGGTCGGACCCAGACGGGCAATCAGATTGGCCAGAAACGGTCGGGTCTGGGGCCAGTTCTCGGACCAGAAAAGTCCCAGCCAATGGGCATGAATCGCCCGATACCGGTTGTGATGGCTGGTCGGGCCGCTCCAGAAGAGCCGCACATGGCTGTCGCCCACCAGATGGACCCGCATGGCCAACCCGCTCTCATACCGACGCAGATTCTCCTGGCGGGCCAACTTGCCGCTGGAGGTCTTTCTCAACCAGTTGCGCGGAACACACACCACTTCCGAGCGGATGTCAAAAACGGCATCGAGTTCCCGTTGCAAGGTTGCACACACGCTCTGCTGCGCCACCACGGACAAAGGCCGGGCCGGTTCAAACAGCACCAGCACGGCCTCGGAATCGACCCCGGCATCCATGCGCCCCATGGCCACCACCCGCCCTGGATGGACGGCATCGGAACGTCCCACCGTCTCTTCCAGATCGACCGGATAGAGATTCTTGCCATTGTGAATGATCAGATCCTTGATCCGTCCAGTCACATACAACACCCCATCCCGCATGAAACCCAGATCTCCGGTGGGCAACCAGCCATCGTCACGCAGTGGCCCCTGACCATGATAACCGGTCACTGCCGACGGGCCGGAGAGCCAGATCTCACCGATCCCCTCCTCGTCCGAGCGGCAGACTATCCGGATCTGCGCGCCAGACACCGGTTGACCACAGGCAAAAACCACGCTGCCACTTGCATCGACCGCAGGCAGTGGCCCGCCAACCACCCCCTGACCCAAAACCACCACCTGACGCCGCGTCAGGGCAGCCCGCTCCAGCAGCAACCAGCCCGGAGCAACCCCGGGGCGGCTCTGCGTGGCGGCAAACACATGCTCTGCCAAGGCATAACAGACTGCCAGAGCGTGGGGCCTGACCCCGGTCGCTGCCAGAAAACGGTCAAAAGCACCGGGTGTCACCGGCTCCGAACAGTTGATGAAGGCGCGCACGGAACCCAGATCATGGCGTCTCTCCACCCGCGCCAACCACGAAAAGGCGAAATTGGGCAACCAGCACAGTGTAGCCCGCTCCTGCTCCATCATGGCCAACAACCAACCCGGATTCGCCGCCCACTCAAAGGTTTCCAACAGATGAAGCGGGGTGCGGGTCAACAAGGCGGGCAAAAACACCCCGGCCAGCCCCATATCGTGATAGAGCGGCAACCAGCTGATCATCACATCCCGTACCGGATCAAGCTGCACAGCCCGGGCATAACTCTGCACCTGAGCCGTCAACATGGCCGACGTGATGGCCACCGCCTTTTGCAACCCGGTCGTTCCCGAGCTGCATTGCAAAAACAGAGGCGCCCGGGGGTCAATCCCCGGCATCCTCCACTCCTCCTCCCCAACATCAGAGAGCGCATCCGGAGTCAGCAGAGTCGGCACCACCTCCCGGTCCAGCGCCTCGCCCACCACCACACACCCGCCAAACCGTTCGTGGTAGTTGGCCAGCTTGCGCGCAAACTCCTCGGATGTCATCTTGCGACTGGGATGGGAAAGAAATGCCGGCAGCTTGCCTGCCACAATCGCCCCAAACCAGGCAGAGGTCATGGCCAGGGTCATGCGCCCCAGAATGGCCACCACAGGTTCCGGATGGTTGCGCAAACAGGAGGCCCAACGGTGAATCTCACGTAAAAACGTTTCCGCATCAATCCGTTGTCCAGACGAATCCGCCGACACATGCAGCCAGAACAGAGTCCGGTCCGAGTTGTGCAGACCGTTCAGAAACCCCTCGATCATGGTGAAACGCCCAAAACACAATATTGGTATATTTGTTGCTTTCGGCCCAATCAGCAGACCCATTCCCACCAGACTGGAGTGCAAACCAAACCATGCATCACTCCCTGATTGCGCCTGTTGGCCGCCTGCCACAGCTTGTGTTCCACATCCAGGAACCAGACTGCAACGGCTACGATTTCCACTATCACCAGAAAGATCCGCGGGAATTTCTCATCGGGCGTTTTGGACCCGCATGGTCCGAAACCAACGGGGTACGCATCGCCTTGCAGGACAGCCGGGTCTCCCTCGACCATTGCCGCATTTTCCCCCATCCCCAGGGGCACTGGATGATCGAGGATCTGGGCAGCACCAACGGCACCTTTATCCATGCGGCCCATGAAGATCTGAACAGCTGGCAGCAGGTGACCACACCCCTCCGGTTGCCGGATCGGGTCTTCATTCGCATGGGTTTGACCCTGTTGTCCCTGCGTCCGGTGACCATCGCTCCCGGGCCACGCCGCACCTGGAAAACCCTGACTCGGGAGGCTGCCTGATGGACGCACCAGCCCATGCCCGCATCATCCTCCTGGAACATGGTGTCAAGATCGATGAATTCTTCATGTCCGGGGAGTTGCTCACCATCGGACGCGAGACAGGCAACGACATCCGTTTGAATTATACGGCCATCTCCCGGTTCCATGCCCAGATCATCCTGGACAAGCCGGACCGGTATCGGATCAAGGATCTGGACAGCCGCAACGGCACCGTGGTCAACAACGAACGGATCAACCAGGAGCTGAGGCTCAAAAACAACGACCGCATCCAACTGGGACGCTACACCCTGATTTTTATGCGTCTGGTCGATTCATAAACGTTTGCGTTCAGCAGCCCGGCTGCGATCCCGCAGCCAGTGATCGGCCAGGGTCAAGGCCATCATGGCTTCGGCCACCGGCACCGCACGAATGCCCACACACGGATCATGACGGCCTTCGGTGACCACTTCCCGGGCCTGTCCATGGATATCCACGGTCCGGCGCGGGATACGGATCGACGAAGTGGGTTTGAGGGCCAGCCGGGCGATGATCTCCTGGCCGGTACTCAGCCCGCCGAGGATCCCGCCTGCATGGTTGCTGACAAACTCCACCCCCCCATGGGCACCAGGCACCATCTCGTCGGCCATGTGCGAACCATAGCCTTGCGCCATCTCCAGGCCAGAACCGATCTCAACCCCCTTGACCGCGTTGATGCTCATCAAGGATTTGGCCAGATCCGCATCCAGCCGGTCAAACACCGGTTCACCCCAGCCCACGCCCACTCCGCTCGCCACCACCTCCAGAAGCGCCCCGACCGAATCTCCCGCAGCCCGCACCCGGTCCAGCAGAGCGGTGAACCGTGGCACAGCCCCGGCATCCGGGGTGAAAAACGGGTTGCGCTCCACCTCGTCCCACGCCCACCGGCTGCGGTCGATCCGCTCTTCCCCCATGGCGATCAGGGCACCGCGAATGCGCACTCCCACCGTGGCCAGCAGTTTGCGGGCAATGGCACCCCCGGCCACGCGCACGGCAGTCTCCCGCGCCGAAGCACGACCCCCACCCCGATAGTCACGCACCCCGTATTTCTGCCAATAAACATAATCGGCATGGCCAGGACGGAACAGATCCTGAATCCCTGCATAGTCCCGGGAGCGTTGATCGGTATTGTCGATGAGCAGGCCAATCGGTGTTCCGGTGGTCACCCCCTCGAACACCCCGGACAGAATCCTCACCTGATCGGCTTCGCGGCGACCCGTGGTAAAGCGACTCTGTCCGGGTTTGCGCCGGTCCAGATCGTGTTGCAGGTCTGATTCCGTCAATGGCAGCCCTGCCGGACACCCTTCCACCACGCCGCCGATGGCTGGTCCATGGCTTTCGCCAAAGGTGGTCAGGCGAAACAGCAGACCGATTCCATTGCCAGACATCACAGCCCTCTCATGGTGCGTCGTGGTCCACGGCCTTCATGCCCACCACATGATAACCGGAGTCCACATGCAGCACTTCCCCCGTGACACCGCTGCTCATGTCCGATACCAAAAAGAGCGCCGACTCTCCCACCTCTTCTATCGTGACATTGCGTCGCAGCGGGGAGTTGTCCCGATTCCAGTTCAGGATATGTTTGAAATCCCCGATCCCGGCTGCTGCCAGGGTACGGATCGGGCCTGCCGAAATGGCATTCACCCGGATGTTTTTGGGTCCAAAATCAACGGCCAGATAGCGTACGCTCGCTTCCAGGGCAGCCTTGGCCACGCCCATCACGTTGTAATGGGGCACCACCCGTTCCGCTCCCAGGTAGGAGAGGGTGATGATCGATCCTCCTTTTTGCATCAAAGGGGCAGCCCGGCCACACAGAGCGGTCAGCGAATAAACCGAGGTCTCCATGGCAATGCGGAACCCTTCCCGCGAGGTATCGTAATAATAGCCATCCAGCTCCTCTTTCTTGGCAAAGGCCACGGAATGGACCAGAAAATCCACACCACCCCAGCGCCGTTCCACCTCCTGAAAGAACCCATCGATTTCTGCATCATGATTCAAATTGCAGGGCAAAACAAAATCGCTGCCCAGCTCCTGGGCCAGGGGTCGCACCCGTTTCTCCAGTGCTTCGCCCAGATAGTTGAATCCCAGCACAGCCCCTTCCCTGTGGCAGGCGCGTGCGATTCCCCAGGCAATGCTGCGTTCATTCGCCAAGCCAAAAATCAAGCCCCGTTTTCCTGTCAGGATACCCATGCCATGTCCCTTATTGACTTGCAACCCGATGACACCAACCACCTGGACAACATTCTATAATCGATCCCGTTGATTATTCAACCGCAAACCTGCCAGAGGCTCCGGACCCAGGTTGCGTCCCATCACCAGCACCTTGAACCGCTCTCCCATCTCATCCGGCAGCAGCAGGCGTTTGACCGTGTCACGCAACCGTTGCACAGGCTCTTCTGCCATCATGCGGGCTGCCATCTCCACACGTTCCAGGATGCCCAGTCCCTGCAAAAACCATCCTTGTGTGGTAAACCCCACCAGATCCAACCCACCCGCTGCACCGGCCTGGGCCATGGCGGAAAAATCGACATGTGCGGTCAGATCCATCGCTCCCGCATGCAGCAAGGGATCATCCACCCGTTCGCCCTGGTAATGTCCGACCAGGGTGCCTGCGTGGCGCCGCATGGAGTAGTGGTCGCGTGCCACCTCGCCATAATCGATCATGATGACCGCCCCCTGCTGCAAGGTCTGGCCAGCCGAACGCATCCATTCCATGGCTGCCATCCCCAATTCGCTGCGATAGCCGACCGGCAGATCCGTGGGCAACAGACCGCTCAACGTGTCCGAAAGCGGCAGAAGGCAGGTTTGCAAAGCAAGATGGGTTGGGTTGGTCACACCGATCTCCATCCAGCCGGATGGTGTCATTTCCACCCAGTGGACCGGCAAAGCGTCGAGAAATTCGTTTCCCAGGATGATCCCGTGGGAAATGTGATCCGGCAACCGGGTGGACCATTGGATCTGATCTTTGGCCAATCCAAGGGCGTGAAGTTTCTGCTGTTGTCGGGTTTGAAAATCCGGGCTGGTTTCAACCATCCGGAGTTGCAGGCAGGCAAAAAAGGGAGGAAAGCGTTGTGCGGTTGTGAGCAGATCGTATGCGAGTTGTCCAGAGCCGCCCCCCATTTCCACGATCAAAAACGGTTGCGGGCAGTGCAGGCGTTGCCACACTTCGATGCATTGCAATGTCATCATTTCGCCGAAGAGCGAGGTCAATTCCGGGGCTGTGACAAAATCCCCGCCGTGGCCCACGCGTGTGCGTCCGGTCATGTAGTAGCCATGTTCCGGGTGGTACAGGGCATGGGACATGAACTCATGGAAGGGGATGGCACCGCCCCGTCCACGCATCTCCCGAGTCAGCAGGGTCAAAAGCGCAGAGTCTGTCATGGTAGAAAAGGAATAAAAAAAAGAAGGGGTCTGGGGAATTCATTCCCAAGGGTTTTAATCTTTTAATCCTTTAATCTTTAAAACAAAAATATTCCTAATGTTTTGTTTTAAAGATTTGAAAAATTCAAAAGATTTAAAAAATTGAAAGGAAGAAAACCCTGGGGGATGAATCCCCCAGACCCCCTCTTTTTTTCAATCCTTGTCAAGCTGAGAGGGCTGGGTCTTGGTTCGAGATTGGATCCGGGGCAGATCGGATTGGGCTGAACCGGGCAGGACTATTGAAACATCTTGACGCTGGCCCCACTCCAGGACAACAACGCACCCGGAAACAGTCCCCACACCAACATCACCACACCCGTCACGGTCAGAATGGCCCGAGCCGAGAAATCCAACTCCATGCCAAACGCCCCCTCTGCCGGCTGATCAAAATACATGAACTTGACAATGCGCAGATAATAGAAGGCCCCAATGGCAGAGAACAACACACCTGCCACCGCCAACATCATCATGCCGGATTGCACCGCAGCCATGAATACATACAACTTGCCCATGAAACCGGCCAACGGCGGAATTCCGGCCATGGAAAACATGAACAGGGCCATCAACAACGCCAGCATGGGACGCTTGTGACCCAACCCCTTGTAATCCTCAATCTCATCCCCAACACCCGCCTTGTTCAACAACAGGATGATCGCAAAGGCACCAACACTCATGAAGATGTAAATGGCCAGATAGGCCACCACACTCTGATATCCCAAACCAGTGTGGGCCGTCAAACCCAACAATATAAACCCGACATGACCAATGGAAGAGTAGGCCAACATGCGCTTGATGTTGGTCTGACCAATGGCTGCAATGGCACCCACAGCCAACGAAGCCACGGCCAACAACTGCAACAACGGATTCCAATGGCTCTGCAACGCCGGAAAGGCGATCAACAAAACCCGGAAAATGGCAGCAAAGGCTGCAATCTTGGGCAGAACCGCCATGAAAGCCGTGACTGAGGTGGGCGCACCCTCATACACATCCGGTGCCCACATGTGAAAGGGCGCTGCCGCCACCTTGAAACTCATGCCCGCCAACACCATGACCACACCCATGATCGTGGCCGTGGAGATGTGACCATGACTCAATGCTGTCGCCACACCCGTAAAGAGGGTCGTCCCCGTGGTGCCGTAAATCAACGAAATCCCATACAACAGGAATCCCGAAGCCATGGAACCCAAAACGAAATACTTCAAACCCGCCTCGTTGGAACGCACATCATCCCGCCGCCAGGCAGCCAATACATAGATGGAGAGGGACATCAACTCCAGCCCCATGTACAACACGACAAAATCACCGGCAGACGCCATGATCATGCCACCCAGCAAAGCCATCAGGGTCATGACCTGATACTCGCCACCATCAAACTTCTGATCGCGCATGTACTCCATGGACATGTACAACACCATGCCCGTGGCCAGCAGCATGAGCAGCTTCATGGCCCGTGCAAAGGGATCCACCACAAAGAAACCACCAAACGACGATCCATTGGCCGTGACCACGGTCAACGCCGCCGCAGCGATCACTCCAGCCAACGCCATGGCGTTCACCTTGCGCCCCCGCTCTGCATCCTGTCCGGCGCTCATCAACAGCAACACCAGACCCAGGATCGCGATCAGGATCTCTGGCAACATCGTAACCAGGTTGATATCCGGCATTTGGACTGGCATTTTCTTGCATGCTCCCGGTATGAATGAAACCGCTCGTCTATCGAACTGAACTCAGAACTGGGCCACCATGGCGGCCCCGGTCTTCACCACTGCCGCCTGCTTCAACAGATGCTCCACAGAGGCGTGGAAGATCTTCAAAAACGGTCCGGGATAAAACCCGATCCAGAACACCATCACCAGCAATGGGGCGAACAGAGCAAACTCACGCAACGACAGATCCTTCATGGCGCGCACTTCGTCATGCACCACGGCACCAAAGACCACCCGCTTGAACATCCACAAGATGTATGCAGCCCCAAACACCAAGCCGGTCGCAGCCACAATGGCCACGGCCTTGTTGGCCAAAAACGCCCCCAGCAGAATCAGGATCTCACCCACAAAGCTGTTGGTTCCCGGCAATCCAGCCGAGGCCAGGGTGAAAACCATGAAAATGACCGCATACACCGGCATCACATGGGCCACACCACCAAAATGGGCAATCTCTCGGGTGTGCATCCGGTCATACACAACACCCACAGCAAGGAACAAGGCACCCGAAACAATGCCATGGTTGATCATCTGGAGAATGCTGCCCTCCACCCCCTGGGTGTTCATGGCAAAAATGCCGATGGTGACAAACCCCATGTGGGAGACCGATGAATAGGCCACCAGCTTTTTCAGATCTTTCTGCATCAAGGCCACCAGCGCCGTATAGACCACGGCCACCAGCGACAACCCGAAGATCAGCGGAATGAAGAAACGCGATGCATCCGGAAGAATCGGCAACGAGAAGCGCAAGAAACCATAAGCACCCATCTTCAACAGAATGCCGGCCAGAATCACGGAACCAGCCGTCGGTGCCTCCACATGGGCATCCGGCAACCAGGTATGCACCGGCCACATGGGCACCTTCACCGCAAACGAGGCAAACAACCCCAAAAACAACCACACCTGAAAGGAGAAGGAGAGCGGCACATCCATCAAGGCCGGGATCGAAAAGGTCTTGCCATGATAGCCCAAGGCGAGAATCGCGATCAGCATCAACACCGACCCGGCCAGGGTGTACAGGAAGAACTTCAAGGCTGCATAGACACGCCGAGGTCCGCCCCAGACACCGATGATCAGGAACATCGGGATCAGCATCGCTTCCCACAATACATAGAAGAGAATGAAGTCCAGCGCACAGAAGACGCCAACCACAAAGCTCTCCAGGGCCAGAAAGGCCATCAGATACTCCCGCACCCGCACCTGGATCGACACCCAGGAGGCGAGCAGACAGATCGGCGTCAGGAAGGTGGTCAGCAGCACAAAGGGCAGGCTGATCCCATCCACACCCATGCGATAGGCAATGCCATACTCCGGCAACCACTTGGCCTCTTCCAGAAACTGGAAGTTGGCCGTACCCAGATCAAAACCGGTGATCAGCCGCAAACTGATGACAAAGGTGACCAGGGAGATCCCCAGCGCAAAGCTCTTGGCCGCTTTGTCGTTGTGAATCGCCAGCAGGATCACCAATGCTCCGGCGAGCGGAAGGAATGTCACGAGACTCAGCATGTTCAGTTTCTCCCGCCGATCAAGCGTACACCGTGATCAGCACCAACAGGCCGATCACCATGGCAAAGGCATAATGATAGACATAACCGGTCTGCAACCGCTTCAGACCCATGGCCAACCGTTCCACCAGGGCTGCCGTGCCATTGACGCCAAATCCGTCGATGATGGTCACATCGCCTGTCAACCACAACCCCTTGCCGATCTGGCGTGCCGGACGCACGAACAGCCGATCATAGAGCTTGTCAAAGTACCAGGCGTTGAGCAGGAACTGATAGAGTCCACGCCAATGCTCGGCCAGAATGTGGGGCAAGGTCGGCATCTTGATGTACATGAGCCAGGCCAGGGTCAAACCGATCAGAAACATGCCGAACGGCGACCACTTCACCCAGGGGGCCACATGATGGGCATGGGCCAGGGCATCATGTCCCTTGGCAATGAAGATCGCCTCCTTGAACCAGCCATCCCCCACCATGCCCTGACCCAGCACACCGCAAATCAGCGAACCCACAGCCAGCACCAACAACGGCAGACGCATGGACCAGGGGGCCTCATGGGCATGGTCATAGGCATGTCTGGCATGATGATCCGCAGGCGGCCCACCATGAAAGGTCATGAAGACCAGACGGAACGAATAGAAGGTGGTCAGAATGGCCGCCGTCATACCCATCACCCAGGCCAGGTTGCCCACCATGGTGTTGGCCGAGAAGGCCGACTCCAGAATCGCATCCTTGGAGTAGAAACCGGCCAGAAACGGAAATCCGGTCAGGGCCAAAGTGCCGATCATCATCACCCCATAAGTGACCGGGATCTTTTTGATCAGCCCGCCCATATGCCGCATATCCTGCTCATGATGCATGGCATGGATCACGGCACCCGCACCCAGAAAGAGCAGGGCCTTGAAAAAGGCATGGGTGAAGAGATGAAACATGGCTGCCGGATAGGCCGACACCCCGGCTGCAAAGAACATGTAACCCAACTGGGAACAGGTGGAGTAGGCGATCACCCGCTTGATGTCATTCTGCACCAGACCCACGGTGGCGGCAAACAGGGCCGTGGCCGCACCGATCACGGTCACCACGTCCAGTGCGGTCTGGGACAGCTCGAACAGAGGCGAAGCCCGACACACCATGAAAACCCCGGCAGTCACCATGGTGGCCGCATGGATCAAGGCCGAAACCGGAGTCGGACCCTCCATGGCATCCGGCAACCAGGTATGCAATCCGAGCTGGGCTGACTTGCCCATGGCACCGACAAAAAGCAACAGACAGATCAGCGTCATGGTGGGGACCGCACCCCACAGAGGGAAATCCACGGTCGCCGGATATTGGCCTGCTGCGGCCATGTTGAACACGGCAGCATAGTCCAGAGTGCCAAAGACCATGTAGATGGTGAAAATCCCCAGAGCAAACCCGAAATCCCCCACCCGGTTGACCAGGAACGCCTTGATGGCCGCATTGCAGGCCGACTCCTTGGTGAACCAGAAACCGATCAGCAGGTACGAGGCCAATCCCACCCCTTCCCAACCAAAGAAGAGTTGCAGAAAATTATCCCCGGTCACCAGCATCAGCATGGAGAAGGTGAAAAACGACAGATAGGAGAAAAAGCGGGAGTGGTCCGGATCCTCTTCCATGTAGCCCACGGAGTAGATGTGAACCAGAGTCGAAACCCCGTTGACCACAACCAGCATCACGGCGGTCAGACGGTCGATCAGGATGCCGAAGGAGACCTTGAAATTCCCGGAGACGATCCAGGAGAAGATCTCTTCACGCACCGTGGGTCCATTCCCCACCGCGATCTGCATGAACGCCTGAATCGACAAGGCCAGAGCACCCAGCATGCAGATGATGGTGACCAGTCGGCTCGTGGCATTGCCCAGAAAGCGCCGACCCAACAAACCGGCGATCAAGGCACCCACAAGGGGCAGTAGGATGATCAGGAGGTACATGCTCATAGTCGTCTCAAATCCCGCGTCAAGTGGGGTGCAGCTCAGCCCTTCAAGGAGTCGATCTCTTCCACATCAATGGTGGAACGGTTACGGAAAAAGGCGACCAGAATGGCCAGACCGATGGCCGCTTCGGCAGCAGCCACGGTCATGACGAAAAAGGTGAGGATCTGGCCGGAGATGTCCCCCAGATAGTGGGAGAAGGCCACAAAATTGATGTTGACCGCCAGCAGCAGCAACTCGATGCTCATCAGAATGATGATCATGTTCCGGCGGTTCAGAAAGATCCCCACAATCCCGATGGTGAACAGGATGGCGCTCAGAATCAGAAAATGATGCAGGCTCATGGTTCAGGCTCCCTGTCCCGGTGCAACCTTGACCAGCTCCACCGCCTCATCGCGGGTGCGGGCAATCTGGCTGGGGATGTGTTGACGCTTGGCATCCTTGCGCTTGCGCAAGGTCAGAACCACGGCACCGATCAAGGCCACCAGCAACACCAGCGAGGCGATCTCAAACGGGAACAGATATTTGGTATACAGCACCTGACCGATCAGTTGGGTATTGGGGATGTTGGCCGCATTGGTCTGAACCGCCTCATCCACATGGACCCCGGAGAGAATGAAGGCAAATTCGGCCAGAATCACCGCTCCCACGAACAGTCCCATGGGCAGATGCTCCTTCACACCAGCACGCAACGATTCAAAGTCCACATCGAGCATCATCACCACGAACAGGAATAATACCGCCACAGCGCCCATATAGACTATCACCAGCAAGGCGGCCAGGAACTCTGCCTTGAGCAGCACAAACAGTCCGGCAGTGGTAAAAAAGGCCAGAATCAAAAAGAGAACCGAATGAACCTGGTTGCGACTGGTGATCACCCCCAGGGCCGCAGCCACCGTGACGGCTGCAAACAGATAAAAGACGAGATCCGCTACCATGATCCAGGCACTCCGCTCGTGCTAACGATATTTGGCATCTGCCGCCAGATTGGCGTCGATTTCCTTTTTCCACCGCTCACCATTGGCCAGCAGCTTGGCCTTGGTGTAATAGAGATCCTCGCGGGTCTCCCCGTGAAATTCAAAGTTCGGACCCAGGACAATGGCATCGACCGGACAGGCCTCCTGGCAGAAGCCGCAGAAGATGCACTTGGTCTCATCGATGCTGTAGACCTTGGTCACGCGCTGCTCTGCCGTGCTGGCCGGATCGATCTCGATATAGATCGCCTGGGCCGGGCAGACTGCCTCGCACAATTTGCAGGCCACACACCGCTCGTTCCCGTTCTCGTCGCGACGCAGGGCATGCTCGCCGCGAAAACGCGGGGAGAGGGGCGTGCGCTCTTCGGGATATTGCACCGTGATGTGCGGCTTGAACATGTGCCGCAGGGTGATGGCCATGCCCGAGGCCAGTTCCCGCAAGGCATACGTATCCAGCAGTGACGAAAAATTCAAACCCATCTCAAAGCTCTCCTCACGCCTTGCCGAAAAGCAGCACACCCAAACCGGTGACAAAGATCCACAACAGCGAAATGGGCAGAAACACCTTCCATCCCAGCCGCATCAGTTGATCATAGCGATAGCGCGGGAACGTGGCCCGGATCCACAGGAAGACAAACAACAGGAAAGCCGCCTTGATGCCCAGCCAGATCACACCCGGAATGAACGACAAAATCTCCAGAGGCGGAAGCCACCCCCCCAGAAAGAGGATGGATCCCATGAACGAGACCAGAATCATGTTGGCATATTCGCCCATGAAGAACAGTCCGGAACTCATGGCCGAATATTCGGTGATGAACCCGGCCACCAGCTCGGCCTCAGCCTCCGGCAGATCGAACGGGGCACGGTTGGTCTCAGCCACCACAGAGATGAAATAGACCACGAACATCGGCAACAAGGGAATGACAAACCACATCCCTTTCTGGGCATTGACCACATCGGTCAAATTGAGACTGCCGCTCAACAACACGACCGGGATCAACGTAAAGCCCATCGACACCTCATACGACACCATCTGCGCAGCCGAACGCAAACCGCCCAGAAAACTGAAACGGTTGTTGGATCCCCATCCGGCCATGATGATGCCGTAAACCCCCAAAGAGGAGACGGCCAGAATGTACAGAATGCCGATGTTGATATCCGCCAGAACCAGACCAGGAGCAAACGGAATCACGGCCCAGGCAATCAGCGCCGGAACCAAAGTCAAAGCCGGAGCCAGAAAGAAGACCGTCCGATCCGCCTTTTCCGGCAACAGAAGCTCCTTGAAGATCAGCTTGGCCGCATCCGCCAAAGGTTGCAAAATCCCCCAGATGCCCACCCGGTTGGGGCCATACCGCACCTGCATGAAACCGATGATCTTGCGTTCGGCCAGGGTGATGTAGGTCACCATGAACAGAACCGGCGCCAAAAGAATCACGATCTTGATCACGGTCCAGGCCAGCACCCACAGGGTCGGACCCAAAAGACCCTCGCCAAAGCCATGGATCGTTACAAGGAGTTGTTTCAAGTTCTCAGGCATATTGCCCCCGGTCCACGCAATGAAAGCCCCAAGTTTGCATCACTACCGTTTCACACGCTGCACATCAACCCGGCAGAGCCACCAGGCTCACCCTGGGATAGCCGTTGCTGTAGTCCCCCAGCTCCCGCGTCGCATTCTCGCCGCGACCCAGGTCACCGATCACCACGCCGTGGGGCACGCGCCGATCCAGATCCGCACGCACCTCGATCTTGCGCTCACCGCTCAACACCCGCACCAGCCCATCCTGGACAATGGCCAAACCGCTGGCATCATCCGGATGGATGCGCAAACGTCCGTCACGCGCCAACTGGCCCATCACTTTGGAACGGGCTGCCACCGGATCATCCCGGTAGAACGAGGAGACCATCAGCAGTTGCATGGCAGCACCGCTCTCCGCAGCCGCGCTGACCGTCACCGGCAATCCCCTGGTCACCGGGCTGTGGTCGCACGCCATGGCACTCTCACCCGGTCCCAATCTGGACAGATCATACCGATGGTCGCTGGCCGCCATCTTCTTGCGCAACGCCTCCAGGTCATTGTACCCCAAAGGAGCGGCGAAACGGTCACTCAATGCGCGCAGAATGCGCCAATCCTCTTTGGCCTCCAAAGGTCCGTTCACAGCCCGCGCACTGCGCTGGACGCGGCCTTCCCCATTGGTCAGGGTCATGGGACGCTCACCCGGTGCCAGACCTGCCAGCACCACCTCGGCCTTTTGTGCTGCCGAACCATAGAACGCGCCCAGATAGATCACCCGCGCCTTTGACAACGCCCGTCTGGCCAGATCCCGATCCAAGGCCTCATCCAAAGGATCGACCCCAAGCAGGAACAACACCTTCACCTGACCGGAAGCTGCCGCCTCCAGAATCTGACTGGCATTCATCCCCATCCGCTCCAGCCGGGTGTAACCAGCTCCACGATGGGGAACCACCCCCAGATCCTGGGCTGCGGCTGCATTGGCACGTGCTGCCACCCGGTTGTAGCCGTTCCAGTTGGGACCAATGCCGCCCACCTTGTCCAGCAAGGCCACACTCACACGGCGCAACGCCTCGGCCTCGGGATGGACATTCGCCCCCTCGCCCAGCAACAGTACCGGCTTTTTGGCCCCCTTGAGCAGGGCTGCCACAGGATCCTCCGCACACGCCTCGTCGTGATCCAAAGCCTGCAAGGCTGCATTCAGACGCGCCACCTCACCACCCGGAGCCACCACAACCTCGGTGACGTTCAACAGGTTGGTGTTCAGCTTCCGTGCCCCCACCGACACCACACGCGCACCGGCCTGGGTGGCACGCCGCAGCCGGATGTTCAGAATCGGGGTCTCAAAGCGCGGATCAAACCCGACCAGCACAATGGCATCTGCACCATTCAAAGACGCCAGCGGCGTATTCATCAAAAGATCGGCTCGGGTCAAAGGCAACTCATCGGCACTGAAATCCCGCTGGCGCAGACGATGATCGATATGGCCGCTCCCCAGCACGTTGCGCATGAGATCCTGGAAGGCGAACAGCTCTTCTCCGCCCTGCACCGCATCCGAGGCCAACCCGGCCACCTCTTCGGGTTTGACCGATTTCAAGATTTTGGCTGCCTGGTCCAACGCCTCGGGCCAGCTCACCTTTTTCAGCTCCCCGCCCTGTGACGCACGCACCATGGGAGCGGTCAACCGCTCGTTGGCCAACCCGTCCAGAGCAAAACGGCCCTTGTCGCACAACCAGGTTTCGTTGCCTTCGTTCCAGCTCCTGGACATCACCCGCAGAATGCGTCCATCCAGATGGTCCATGCGGGTATGACATCCCACCGAGCAGTGGGAACAGATCCCGTCCGCATGCTTCAGTTCCCAGCCCCGCGCCTGGAAATGGAACGGCTTGAAGTTCAAGGCTCCCACCGGGCAGAGTTCCGCCAGGTTGCCCGTCAACTCGGAGTCGAGCCTGGATTCCACAAAAGGCCCCACCTGCATGTGATCGCCGCGATAGACCGCGCCCATCTGCTCCACCCCGGAGACATCCTCGGAGAAACGGATGCAGCGGGTGCAGTGGATGCAGCGGTTCATTTCGGTTTCGATGATCGGCCCAAGATCGTAGTTGGGCACATGGCGCTTGTGATCGTGAAAACGCGAGCGATCCGGACCGTATTTCATGGCCAGATCCTGCAAGCTGCACTCGCCGCCCTGATCGCACACCGGACAATCCAGGGGATGGTTGATGAGCAGAAACTCCATCACCCCTTTGCGCGCCGTGCGCACCATCTCCGAGTCGGTCTTGACCACCATGCCATCATTCACCGGCATGGCGCAGGAGATCACCGGCTTGGGCATCTTCTCCACTTCCACCAGGCACATGCGGCAGTTGCCGGCAATCGGCAGCTTGGGATGATAGCAAAAATGGGGAATGTAGATGTCCAGAAGTTTGGCTGCCTCCATGATGGTGGTGCCAGCTTTGACATCGATTTCCTTGCCGTCAATGATCACAGTAGCCATTTGCGAGCTTGCTCCTCAACCCGCCATGCAGCGGCCATGCTCCACGTGGTAGATGAACTCCTCCTTGAAGGCCCGAAGCGCCCCCATCACCGGACCTACTGCTGCGTCTCCCAAGGCGCAGATGGTCTTGCCGCTGATGTTGTTGCAGATATCCGACAGCAGGTCGATATCCTCCAGGGTGCCATGGCCCGCCTCCATGCGGGTCATGATCTGCGCCAGCCAGCCGGTCCCTTCGCGGCAGGGGGTGCATTGTCCGCACGACTCATGCCGGTAGAAACGGGACAGCCGGGCCACGGCGCGCACGATGCAGACCGACTTGTCCAGAACGATCACGGCACCCGAACCCAACATGGTGCCTGCCTTGGCCATGGCGTCATAGTCCATGGTGATGGTGGCACACACCTCAGCCGACAGAATCGGGGATGAGGATCCACCCGGGATCACCCCTTTCAGGTTGCCCCAGCCGCCACGCACGCCACCTGCATGCTCTTCCAGCAGGGTCTTCATGGGAATGCCCAGCTCCACCTCGTAGTTGCCCGGGCGATTCACGTGTCCGGAGACGGAAAAAATCTTGGTGCCACTTGACTTGGGAACCCCCAATGCCCCATACCAGGCCCCGCCCCGTTCGATGATGGAGGGTATGGAGGCCAGGGTCTCCACATTGTTGATCACGGTCGGGCAGCCATACAGTCCGATATTGGCCGGAAACGGGGGTTTCAGTCGCGGTTGACCTTTTTTGCCCTCAAGGGACTCGATCAACCCGGTCTCTTCCCCGCACACATAGGCTCCGCCACCCCGATGGATCGCCAGATGAAAACGGATCTTTCTGCCAAAAATATTGTCGCCCAGATAGCCTTTGGCATAGGCTTCGTCAATGGCGGCCTGGAGCCGTTCGGTCTCCCGGTAGAACTCACCGCGAATGTAGATGTATGCCTGCTGAATACCCACGGCAAATCCGCAGATGATCATCCCTTCGATCAACCGGTGCGGATCATAGCGGATGATGTCCCGATCCTTGCAGGTGCCCGGTTCCCCTTCATCCGCATTGCAGGTCAGGTATTTGGGACGCGGGTCATTCTTGGGAATGAACGACCATTTCATGCCAGCCGGAAAACCGGCGCCGCCACGGCCACGAATGCCGGAGCGTTTGACCTCTTCGATCACCTCGTCGCTGCCCAACTCAAAAGCCTTGAGAACGGCCTGATAGCCGCCATTGGCTTCGTACACGGCCAGCGTGTGGCTGTTGGCAAGATGGATGTTCTGATAGACGATCTTCATGGGGTGTTATCCGTGATGGAGTCCGCCGTGCTGTCGATGTCGTGATTAAGCATCACGGGAGCCGGTCGATGATCTCAACCACCTTGTCGGTAGTGAGATTCTCGTAATAATCGTCATTGATCTGCATCATCGGTGCATTGACGCAGGCACCCAGACACTCCACCTCGGCCAGGGTGAACCGCTTGTCCTCAGAGGTGTGACCAACGCCGATCTTGAGTTTGTTCTTCAAGGCATCCATCACCTGATCCGAGCCGCAAAGCCAGCAGGAGATGTTGGTACAGGCCTGCACATGGTAGCGTCCCACAGGTTGCAGGTTGTACATGGTGTAGAAGGTGGCCACCTCGTACACCCGAATCGGCGGCATGTTGATCAGCCCGGCCACATAATCGAGTGCCTCCCGGGAGAGCCAGCCGCCAAATTCACGCTGGGCCAGATGGAGGATCGGCATGACTGCGGATTGCCGACGATCCGCCGGATAGCGTTGAAAGATCTTTTCGATCTCTTGCAGCTTCTCCTCGGAGAACCGGGGGGTAACGCCCGTGGATAGTGTGGTCCGCTCGTTCATCAAACGCCCAACCTCGTCAAAATGCGCAGGTATTGCGACTTAAGTCCGTTCCGACTAGCGGTCGATCTCACCAAACACGATGTCAATGGTGCCCACCAGTGTGGTGACATCCGTCAACATGTGACCTTTGGCCATGGTCTTGATCGCTTGCAGATGGTTGAATCCTGCGGCGCGAATCTTCACCCGGTAGGGTTTGCTCCCCCCATGGGAGATGATATAGACCCCGAACTCCCCTTTGGGGGATTCGGTGGCCACATACAACTCACCCGGCGGAACGTCGACCCCTTCACTGAACTGCTTGAAGTGATGGATCAAAGACTCCATCCCCTGTTGCATCTCCTGGCGGTAGGGGACCGAACTCTTGAAATTCTCCACCTTCACTGGCCCGGGCTTCATCTGTTGCAGACACTGCTCGATGATGCGGTTGCTCTGACGCAGCTCTTCGACCCGCACCAGGTAGCGGTCATAGCTGTCCCCGTTCTTGCCGATGGGGATGTCAAAGTCCACCCGGTCATAGGCATCATAGGGTTCGGCCTTGCGCAGATCCCACGCAATCCCCGAGCCGCGCAACATCGGCCCGGCAAACCCCAGATCCAGTGCCTCGGCTGCCGACACCACCCCGATATCCACCAGCCGCTGCTTCCAGATGCGGTTGTTGGTGAGCAGGGTCTCATACTCGTCGATCTTGGACGGAAAATCGTTGACAAAGGATTGGATCTTTTCCTCCAGCCCGTCTGGCAGATCCCGCGCCACCCCGCCCGGACGGAAGTAGGCCGCATGCATGCGTGCGCCACACACCGCCTCGTACATGTCCATGATCCGCTCCCGTTCGCGGAAGCAGTAGATGAACATGGTCATGGCACCCACATCCAGACCATGGGCACCCAGAAAGAGCAGATGGTTGAGAATGCGGGTCAGCTCGGCGTAGATCACCCGGATGTATTGCGCCCGCTCCGGAACCACCATGCCCGCCAGCTTCTCAACAGCCAGAACCCAGGTATGCTCTTCCGACATCATCGACATGTAGTCGAGGCGGTCAAAGTAGGGCACCCCTTGCAGATAGGTCTTGTGCTCCAGAAGCTTTTCCGTGCCCCGATGCAAGAAACCGATATGGGGATCGGCCCGTTCCACCACCTCGCCATCCAGCTCCAGAAGCAGACGCAACACGCCATGCGCTGCCGGGTGCTGAGGCCCGAAGTTGACGGTATAGTTCAGAAATTCAGTCGATTGCGTTTCCATCGCCAACGTCTCGGCTCCTAGAGAGTGTGGCGGTAGGGTTCACGGAAGGCGCGTTCCAGCACCACCGGTTCCCGGACCAGGCGACCAAGGGTTTCGTCAAAGCGCACTTCATACCGGCCTGTCACCGGAAAATCCTTGCGCAACGGATGGCCGTCAAAATCGTAATCGTTCAGAATGCGCCGCAGATCCGGATGGCCGGTAAAGAGGATCCCGAACAGATCATAGGCCTCGCGCTCGAACCAGTCGGCACAGCTCCAGACCGGAATCACCGATGGCACGGGCTGATCTTCGGCCAAGGCCACCTTGACCCGCAGCCGATGGTTCTTGTGGACCGACAGGAGCTGGTAGACCACCTCGAAAGGTTGGGCACGCTCGGGATAGTGAACGCCAGCCAGATCGATCATCTGGGTGAAGTTCAGATCCGGGTCATCGCGCAGCCGGGTCATGGTGGCCACAAGCTGCTGTGGCGTCACGTGGACGATCACGATGTCGCTCAACCGCTCCTTGGGCAGATCGGCAAACCGTTCGCTCAATAGGGCTTCGATTCTGTCGAGTTTTTCTGGGGTCATGGGATCACCCTACCAGGATTTTACGGCCACGCACGCCATTCGCACCCCAGCCGGACGAGACGGTATGGGTGCGATGGATCTTTTTGTGCAACTGCAATATCCCGTACAGAAACGCCTCAGCCGTAGGCGGACAACCGGGAATGTAGACATCCACAGGCAGCACCCGATCACACCCGCGCACGGTGGAGTAACCGTAATGATAATAACCGCCACCATTGGCGCACGATCCCATGGAGACCACCCAGCGGGGTTCGGGCATCTGTTCGTAGAGCTTGCGCAAGGCTGGAGCCATCTTGTTGGTGAGCGTGCCAGCCACGATGATCACGTCGGACTGGCGTGGCGAGGCGCGAAACACGATGCCAAAGCGGTCCAGGTCATACCGGCTGGCACCAGCCTGCATCATCTCCACGGCGCAACAGGCCAAGCCAAAGGTCATGGGCCACATGGAGCCGGTCCGTGCCCAGTTGGCCAGGGTATCCACCGAGGTGAGCAGAAAACCCCGCTCCCCCACTTCCTGGGCAACGCCCTGGACAAACGATTCGTTCAATCCCATTCCAGCGCCCCTTTTTTCCAAACGTAGGCATATCCCACCAGCAGAACCAGCAGGAAGAGGATCATTTCCACAAAGCCGATCATGCCCAACTGCTTGAAGGCCACGGCCCAGGGAAAGAGAAATGCCGCTTCGATATCGAACACAACAAAGAGAATGGCAATCAGATAAAAGCGCACATCAAAGGGGATTCGGACTGCGGACAGAGGTGAGAATCCGCATTCGTACTGGGTGACCTTCTTGGCATCGGGCTTGCGCGGTCCCAACAGGAAGGAGAGCACCTGCATGACAACGGCCATGCCAATGGCCATGGCCAGAAAGACCAAAATGGGAAAATAATTCTCAAGCATTGCGGTCCATCTCCACGCCGGTTCCAGACAGTTGAGCCAGGGGACACATCACCCTTTACCCGGTTCACTTCGGTTGCCACTTTTACCACTACACACCGGGTCCGGTCAAGCGCACTTGAAATGTTAACAATCAAAAAAATGTATTTTAATGGTTGGCTATGGGAGTCTCTTTTTTTGCAGTGCATGATTGTCAATTTTTTATTTGTGAAAATGCCTGTCTGGTCCGGAGCACCTCGCGGGACAATGCCTCCCGGATGGGGGTGCGCTCGCACAGGGATCCCAGGGAAAAACGCAGCCATTCCATGCGGTTCGGCTGCAAATTCACCCCGCCGTTGCCAAAAATCCCGTGCAAGTCTGGGCGGTTCTGCAAGCACTCTTCCACAGCCGGACTGACATCGCACGCCCGTCCCAACGGATAGGCCAAAAACGGAATCAACCCTACTCCAGCCTGCTCCCAAAAGGTGGCATTCTCCTGAATGGAGGCCTCGATCTGCGCGCCATTCAATCCGGAAAGGATCCGGTGGCCCCAGGTGTGGTTGCCGATTTCCCACCCCCGGTTTTGTAATTCCCGCACCTCTTCCACACTCAAATGGACGCCGCGTCCGGAAAGAGGGCCAATCTCGCGCATGAACACCTGTTGGATCGTCTGTTCCAGCCGTTCGGCATGGTAGTGCCATTTGGTTTGATAAAAAAGCGTCTCCGGATCCGGACTCCAGGTCACCTCTGGAATGGCTGCCTGCAAGGCTGTGGCCAGCGGTCTGGAGCGATTACATTTGATCAACCATGCTGCCAGAACTCGAAAAAATATCTCATGCGTGGCAAAGGCTCCATTGACAAAGACCGTTGGACGGATGCCCAGAGACTGTACCACCGGATCGGCCACCGACCGATTGTTTGCATAGCCGTCGTCAAAGGTGACCACCAGATAGGGACGATGCACATCACCTTGTTTCCACAGCTTTGGCACTGCGCTCAGTGGCAGGGGGGTCATCCACTCCAGCAGGATCTCCAGTTGGCGGGCAAAAACGGCGCAGGAGGTTTCTCCCTTCTGGTAGTGGCGTTCCCACTCCTGGCGATTGTCCGGGTCCACCACGCTGTGATAGATCAGGATATAGACACCGGGGGGCAGAGTGATCCAGCGATCCGAAGAGATCCCGACCTTGCGGCCAAGTCTGAGCCACCAGGGTGGAATCCAGCGGGTATTGGAGAGGTTTTCAATGGCCTGCTGGCGGGCTGGCCAGTTTTTGGCAGGATTCATGTCACTGTCCACGACGCCACAGGGTGCGCGCCACCCAAGGCCAGGAAGACCAGAAGCGACGTTTTTTCATCAACTCCTCCCGACGGTTGGTCAACTGGCACAACAGATCCAGGTAGTGTTGACACATGCGTTGGGCAGTGAACGGGTAGAGAGCCATACGCTTTTGCCACATGGGATATTCATGTGCCATCCGGATCAGCGCGGTTTCCAGGGTTTCCGGGGTATAGCTCAGGCCGAATCCTTGGGTATATTCGGCCATGGCTCCGCTTTCCAGGTAGAGCAGCGGCAGACCGCAGAGCGCTCCTTCCAGAACGTGGTTCGGGCCGGCCTCGAACCGGGAAGCGGTCAAGTAGATGTCGTGACGGCGCAACTCTTCCACCAAGGGAGTTCCATTCAGGGGGGGCACCATTCGGCTGTTGGTCAAGGTCATCCCGTCCGGAAGCGATCCCACAAAGGTGAAGGCAAACCGTTCCGCCCATTCCGGTTGGCCCAGCAGATGATCCAGTTGTTGATAGAGATCCCATCCCTTGTTGAGGTTTTTGCTCCAATGGTGGGTGACCAGGCGCAGGGGTCCGGGCGGGCGCGGGTGGTCACCCGGGGACCACAGGGTATGATCTGCGCCGTTGTGGATCACGCTCACTTCGTTCCGGTCAAATCCGGATTCCTGGTAGCAATCCCGCACCCATTGGCTGACAAAAACCGTGTGGTCTGCCACCCGATTGGCTTGGATACGCATATGATTGAAGGTTTTCCTGGGATCCTGACGTGCTTCGCTGGTATTGTTGATCCGGTGTACCACCACGCAGCGCGGGTTGACGCGCAACAGGTACCATAAGATATCGGCGTGGTCATAGGCAGAGATGCGCAGTCGTCGATCCGGTTCGATCAGGAGGATGGCATCCAGATCGTCATCCGTCAGATCGTAGGTCACCGTATGACCTGTCTGTTGCAAGGCGTCGCTCAATACGGCACAGAAGCGATTGCCACCGCCCCAGGGGCCGGGTTGGATTCTGGCCCCGATACTGATCTTCATGGGTGCCTCTGAGGAAAAATTTCGCAACGATCAGGGGTCCAGGGGGGTTACCCCCCTGGCGGGGTCCAGGGGCAGAGCCACCCTGGGACTTTAATCTTTTATCTTTTAAATTTTTTAAAATAAAAAATTAATAAATTGTTTTTTTTTTAAACATTAAAACATCAAAACCCTGGGGGATGAATCCCCCAGACCCCCTCTTTTTTTTCAATCCTTGGATACCTGGGATCGGCTACCGCCACGAAACCGCTCCAGTTCGGCCTGTACCAGAATGTGCGCCAAACGATCCAGAGCTGTCGTCGGCTCCCAACCCGTGGCACGCTGCAAACGGGACCAATCCCCCACCAACACCCCGGTTTCATGAACTTTATGCAACAGACTCGCATCCTCGCGCACATGCAATCGCCAATCCAAACCCAAACATCCAAAAACCGCCTCTGCCAGATCACATACCCGATGCAAACGACCCGTGGCAACAATGAAATCATCCGGCTGATCACTCTCCAGAATGCGAATCATGGCATCCGTATACTCCGGCGCATACCCCCAGTCAACCTGAGCATGCAAATCCCCCAATACCAACTCCTCCGAACAACCCCGGGCAATCGCAACCGCTGCCCGAACCATACGCCGGGTCAAAAAACGTGCCCCCCGACGCGGAGACTCATGATTGTACAAAATCCCAACACTGGCAAACAGATGATAACGCGCCCGCATCATCCGACAGATCTGAATGCCTCCCGCTTTGGTGATCCCATACGGGGTGATGGCACGAAACGGCGTCATCTCATTCTGCGGGATGAAATCGGGTTGCCCGAACACATGGGAAGAAGCCGCATAGAAGAGTCGGCCAGTCGGATGCATGACACGCAAACTGTCCAGAAAATGGATCAATCCCTGACAATGAATGGCCCAACTGCGACCCATCCCCTCGGTTACGGCACCAGGACTCTCTTCCGATGCATGATGCCAGGCCGCCAGATAAAAGATCCGATCAAACCTCCAGGCAGCCACCACCTGCTGCACCGACTCCGGACAGGTCACATCCAGCGGTCCCAGAAATCCACCATCCGGACCGAACAACCCCTGACGATTGCAGCCAAACACCATCACACCACGCGCTTGCAACTGCCGCGTCAGATAGTACCCGTCCTGACCCGAGCTGCCAACCACCAACGCCTTCATGGGTGGGTCACGACTTCGATGTCCGGCAACGGCAGAATCATCCGACCACCCTGACGCAAAAACCCCTCCTCCTTCTGAAGAATGAAGGCACGAAAATGCCAGGGCAATACCAGAAACCCATCCGGTTGCATGGCCCTGGCCTCCTGCTCCGAGACAATGGGTATGTGCGTGCCTGGCGTGACACACCCATATTTATCCGGATTGACCTCGGCAATCACCGGCAGATGGTGCGGTGTCACACCACAATACTGCAACAGCACATTCCCCTTGGTGGAGGCACCATAACCGAAAATCATCCGGCCCTCCCGGCTCAACCGCTCCAGCAACTCCCGCAACTGCTCCCGATGCCGGACCACACGCTCGGCAAAATGACGATAAGGTTCCAAACGATGCAAACCCAACGTCACCTCCCGCCCCAACAGTCCGGAAACACGCACCGTCGGTGCCACCTCCAGCTCAACAGGTGCCAGAAAAACCCGGAAACTCCCCCCATTGGCATCGTTGAGCGCCACATCCACAATACGCAAACCAGCCCGTTGCGCCAGCCAGTCGATCTGACTCAAACCATAATATTCCAAATGTTCATGACAAACCGTATCATATGCAAGCCGTTCCAGCATGGTGGGCATGTAACTCATCTCCAGCACCACCAAACCGTCCGCTGCCAGACAGGCACGCACATCCTGCAAAAAGGCCAATGGAGCCGGGAGATCATAAAACATGGCCACAGCCGTAATCACCCGCGCCCGTACACCACTCCCCAGATGACGCCGGACCACGGCAGCCGAAAAGAAATCCCCAATCAACTGCACACCCGGCGGATGAAACGGGGCAAACTTGACCCCGGTCGGATCGACCACCACCCGATGCAGATGATCGGGATAGGAGTTGAGCAAAGTGCCATCGTTGCCGCCAATATCCAACACCAGATCCCCGGGTTGCAAATGAACCCGTTGCATGATCTCGCCAACCAGCCCCTGAAGATGGCGCACCATGGCGTGATTCAACCCGGAACGATAGCCGTAGTTCTGACCATACATGAGATCAAGATCAAAGTCATGAGCCAGTTGCAACAAACCACAACCCGACCCCTCCGGCTCCACCAGACATTGCACCAACTCCAATGGCCCAACCGGCACCATCTCGGCAGCAGAACGGGGAAAAATGCCGGTCATGGCCATCTCCCCCAGAGAAAGAACCGGTTCCAAACGAGCCGAACCGCACATCCGACAATGAGAGATGAGACGCATGCCGCACCAACCCGATCCAGAAAGAATTTTCGCAAAGAACACAGTATAGACCGACACCCTGCCAGGAAGCAAATCCCGTGCTGCGCGCGCCTGAAGAGTCCTGAAAGCAAAAAAATCATTGACACGGAATACCCGCATCCCCTATAGTGTCGTTTCCATTCCAACCAAGCACACAGCCTGATGCCCAGGTAGCTCAGTTGGTAGAGCAGAGGACTGAAAATCCTCGTGTCGGCAGTTCAATTCTGTCCCTGGGCACCAACAACACCCCCCCCTCATCAACCTGCTGCACATCACCCATTGTTCATCCTTTGCTCGCCATGCCGGAGCAAACCATGCAGATCACCAAACGTGGATTCTTGAAAGCAGGCTCGGGTTTACTCGCGCTGCTGCTGGGTCGCGCACACGCAGACCTGCCACGGCAACAACCCGAACCCAAGGCGGCCACCCCAACTGAAGTCCCGATCCAGATCTCAGCCGTGGCCGGATTCCAGTACCATGCAGGCACACAGGTCTGGTCCAGCCTGGAAGTCGGTCACCTGTTGACCTTGCAGCGCGAGACAGACAACCGCTACGACCAGAAAGCCATCGTGGTCCTGTGGAACCAACACAAACTGGGATATGTGCCGCGCACGGATAATGTGACCCTCGCACAGATGATGGACCGTGGCATTCCACTCCAGGCGCGTATTGTGAAGCTGACCCAATCTGCCGATCCCTGGAAACGCATCGGGATGGAGATCCGGATGCAGGTCTGAACAGCCCATCAATGCCAATACTCATCACGATGCGCGCAACGCAGCCTGTTGGCATCGACAATGACGGTCTCCAGGACTGCCAGAGCCGCTGGTCATGGGTACAATATTCGGATTCTTCAACACCCAACCCATGCACCTCCCGAGGCACCGATGTCTTGCCATGATGTCACGATCACCCGGTCGCTCTTTGACAAGTACGCAGCCGAGTATGACCAGACGCGACGGCAGTTGATCCCGCCCTTTGATGGGTTGTATGGGAGCGTCATCGAAGTATTGGGAACGCATGTCACAGGCCCGGGCAATCTGCTGGATCTGGGGGCAGGGACCGGATTGCTGGCGGAAATGGTTTTGGCGGCCTGTCCAGAGGTGAGCATCACCCTGATGGACGTGGCACCCGACATGCTGCAACGCGCCCAAGAGCGACTGGCCCACCAGCACCGGTCGATTGTCTACCGCATTGGGGACTATGCCACCGAACCCCTGGGCGGCCCCTATGCCGCAGTGGTTTCGGCACTCTCCATCCATCATGTGGAAGGAACGGGTAAATTTGAGGTGTTTCGGAATATTTTCAAAGCACTGCAACCAGGGGGCATCTTCATCAATGCCGACCAGGTCATGGGTGCGCAGCCAAACATTGAAAGACGTTATCGTGAAAACTGGCTGCAACGGGTGTGCGCAGCGGGCACGTCCGCCGCCACTCTGGCCGCAGCACAGGAGCGCATGCTGGCAGATCGCATGTCCACATTGGCAGATCAACTGGAGTGGATGCAAACTGTTGGTTTCACAGATGTGAACTGCTGGTTCAAAGATTACAGTTTTGTCGTATATGCCGGGGTCAAGCCCTCCTCAGAGGGTCATCATGACTTGAACTCCGGATCACCATTTCCAGAACGCAATCCCCAACCAGACAACGCCTGCCGAGATGGCCAACAGCACCAGGGCCAGACGGTTGCTGCGGAGGGTGATTGCGGTCGTGCCGGCAGGCAGGTTGGAGGGTGATTTATAACCGGTGATCATGGGCAGGATGAGATTGTCCCCCTGTTTGAGATAAAACAGCACGGCACTCACATGGAGTGCGATCAGGGCGAGCAAGGCCCAGAAACTCAAACGGTGGATGGTGGAGAGCAGGGCCACGCTCTTGTCCGAGACCAGAAAGGCCAGCGGTCCTTTGACCAGAATGTCATCGCTGGCAAACAGGCCGGTCACCCCCTGGATGGTCAGAACCATGAGCATGGCCACCACAGACCAGCCGCCCGCCGGGTTGTGACCCACGAACAGCTGGTGCTCTCCCCGGATCCCCTTGAGCAAACAGGTGATGACCGCACCCGGTCCGGTGAGAAACGCACCGAACCGGGCCGTGGTCGAACCCCAAAACCCCCAGAGCAGACGAAACACCAGCAGCACCAGAATGACATAGCCGTTGGCCATATGCCACACCAGCAGGGAATCGCCAAACTTGCGCGCCACAAAGGCGGAGATCACCCCCAGCACCAGACTCCAGTGAAACAGGCGCGTGGGGAGATCCCAAACCTTGAGCGCAGCATCACTCTTTGCGGAAGTCGTCATGACACGCCTTGCACTTTTCGCCCATGGTCTTGAAGGCTGCCACGGTTGCCCCCTTGTCCGTACCGGTGGTGGCGGCAACCAGGGCCTTGGCTGCGGTGACCGCATCCGTGGCGCGCTGTTTCACCTTGTCGGGTTGGGTCCAGATTTCCGGTTTGGCTTTGGTCTCTCCTTTGTCCGAGCCGGGCGGATAGGAGTTGCCCATGTGCTCAAAGGCACTCAGAACCCCCTGGGCATGGAAATTGAGATCCGCCGGGGCGGCAAAACCCAAAAACAGAATCGATTTCATGGCTGTCATATGTCCGGCCATGATCTTGTAGATCCCCTGACGGTGGACAATGGCCGGATTGGTCTCTTCGGCAGACGCAGACCAGGCACCAACCGTGGTCACGCTGGCCAGAACCATGGCAAAGACAATTTTCTTCATGATCGGTCAAACTCCTGTAAAATGGTCAGACTGGGTGAATGGTGGATAATATCCCGAACCCGGATCGATCATGCAATGGATTTGTGGGTGCCATCGCAGAGCGGATCGCTGCCCGAGCGGTGACATACACATACGGCCACGGTTCCGGATTGTCCCATTTCCACCCGTTTGGGTTGCATGCCGGTGCCCTGGTGGGAACCATCGCAATGCGGATCCTTGCCGGAACGGCCACACATGCAGACCCAATTCTCCCCGGCAGGCAGGGTAACGACCTTAGGCACGGTTCAGACTCCTTCAATGGTGTGTTGGAATGGATGATGGCCCACAGCATACGCCATTGCTGCGTCCATCAAAATACCCAATAATCGAAAAAGATCATTTCCAATCCAGAAACAATGGAAGGCTGTTTGATGATTCGTACAAAGATCAGTCGAGAGTCAATGCCCCATCATCAGGGGTCCAGGGGGGTTACCCCCCTGGTGGGGTCCAGGGGTGAAACCCCTGGGATTTTTAATCTTTTAATCTTTTAATCTTTTATTTTTTTATCTTTAAAAAAAATAATTAATTTATTATTTTTTTAAATCATAAAACATAAAAACAAAACCCTGGGGGATGAATCCCCCAGACCCCCTCTTTTTTTTCAATCATTGGATACCTGCAAAAAGGTTTCGGGAATCACCACACGACCTCTGAGGCATTATGGATCGACTGGAAACGATGCGCATTTTTGTGACCGTGGTGAATCGCCAGGGATTTGCAGTGGCTGCCCGGGAGCTGGGTCTGGCCGTGGCCACGGTAAGCAAGGCAGTGACGGCATTGGAAACCCATTTGGGGGTTTCCTTGTTGAATCGCACCACACGCCGCATGAACGTCTCCGCAGATGGCGCCCGATACTACGACTGGTGCTGTCGCATCCTGGCCGATTGCGAAGAGGCGGAAACCATGGTGCGGCACAATGCATCAGAACCGGGCGGACGCATCCGGATTGCAGCTCCGATGCTCTTCGGACAGAATCATCTCATTCATCCGGTCACAGACTTCATGCGTCGTTACCCTGGCATGGTCGTGGAACTCGATTTGAATGATCGCTATGTGGATCTGGTGGCCGAAGGGTTTGATCTGGCCGTGCGCATCGGACGACTGGGAAACTCCTCTTTGCGTTCCCGGAAACTGGCGACATTCGGATTGCAGGTGTGCGCGAGTCCCGACCATCTGGCCCGTCACGGCATACCGGCCACACCCGAGGATCTCACCACCCATCCCTGCCTGGTCTATACCCTCTCGTCCAGAGAAGAGGTGGGCGTATGGCGTTTTGAAGATGCAGAGAGCGGCAAACGTCATCGCATTCGGGTCACTGGCGTGCTGTTTGCCAACAACGGCGAGGTGCTGCGCCAGGCAGCACTGGCCGGACTGGGGGTGACGATCCTCCCGTCGTTCCATGTGGAGGCCGACCTGGCCAGCGGCAAACTGCAACAAATTCTCGCCAACTACCGACTGCAAGGGGGGGGCATCCATGCCGTCTACCAGCCCAGCCGTCTGTTGCCAGTGCGGGTGCGCCTGTTCATCGACCACCTGGTGGAACAGTGGCGTCACGGGATAGGCGCGCGTGAAACAACGTCAACATGACTTGCAAGCCAACAACGGACCAACCTGTTCTATATGAAGCACCATTGCCGTAGCCAGATCTTTGTGAGAACATGCAGCCAAGGATTGACAACAGGGTGAAAAAAAACGGCCAGCCCGCGCCTGCGCAACACTCCAACAGAAGAACCCAGCATGTCCGCTCCTGATCCATCGCATGGTCCACGCCGTCGTTCCGAACGGGTCTGGTTCCGATATCAGATGATCTTCAAGTCAACGGATGGGAGCGCACATTTCGGGATCACCCAGAATGTCTCCCTGCACGGTCTCTTGCTGGTGCCGGTCATCAAGGAACACAGGCTCTCGGCAGGTCAACATGGCGTGATCCAATTGACCGTCCAGTACGTGCGACACACCTTTCCCTGCCGCGTGGTACATGTCCAACCCAACGGGATCGGATGCGCCATTGACGAGGCCGACGGACGGTTCAGCACCACGTTGATTTCAGCCCTGCAACAGGAAGGTCAAGTCCAGACCGGAGTGAATCTGGACTCTGAAGAGACCATCCAGGTGCGCATTTCCACCCATTCCAATACCGCAACCATCCCGATACCCACGGGACGATTGATCACACTCAACTCCAGCAGCATGGAGTTTGAACTGCCCCTCTCTCCAGAAAACCAAAGTCATCTATCCGCCGGATCTGCCCTCTGGATCGAGATCCAACCCGTCCACTCCCCGCCGATCCCGGTGGAAGGGGTGGTGCGCCAGCTCATCTGCACCCCTGCCGCGCAGAGTGCTGCAAGTCAGGCCAGATGTTCCTTTGTCTTTGCGACTCTGCCCACACCGAGTGTCCAGGCCATTCGCAAACTGGTACAACGGCTTCATACCCGACGGCTGCAACGGATGATCGCCTGTCGGGCCACCACCCTGGCCCTTCATTCCGGTGACGATCTGCCGCGCTGGTTGCAACGCCATCACATCCGGAACCATCTCCAACGGTTTTTCGGTCAACCCCTCTGAATCGGACTCACACACACTCCACTTCATTCAGAGAGTCATTCTCTGCGGTATACTCATCCCACAACAATGCACCCCAACGACGACACCGGGTGATGGCCTCCTGTACCACCGTGGCCAACATGGTCATGTCCAAGGGTTTGCGAATGTAATCCGCTGCCCCATACGTCATGGCCTCCATGGCCCGATCCAGATCACTGGCTCCGGTAATGACGATGAATTGCACCATCGGATATTTCTTCTTGGTTTGCCGGATGAACTGCAATCCATTGCCATCCGGCAGATTGATATCCTGCAACACAATCAATGGACTGAACTCCTCCAACCTGGCCAATGCCTCCTCAAACCCGCCAGCCTGAAGGATCTCCACCTCCTGAAACGCACTCTGAAACGCCATGTAACGCTCAATGGCATTGCGAATCTCCGGCTCGTCATCAACAATCAGGATACGGATGGAATCGATCATGTCTGCATGCTCCACACACTCTCTGCGGTCCAAACGGCTGCTCAAACAAATTCAAGAATAACGCCAATCACACGCCATGGAAACCATTCCCGGCACGGCACACAATCTTTTTGTACCGGGGATACCACAGCCTGCTTCCAACCTTGCCTTGCAGGCCATTTTGTGAAATAGTCATCATTTGACGAAAATCAATTGTGTCGTGATAGTGTTGACCTGCCCCCTCACACAACCGCCTTTTTGCCTGAACCCTGATCATGAACGATAAGGCCACCCCAACCACCACCCATTCGCGACGTCGGCACGAGCGCGTCCGGGTCCGCTATACCGCAGAATTGACACTGGATTCCGGACAGAAAGTCTCAGGCAGCACCCTGGATCTCTCCCTCCTGGGGGTCTTCTTCACCCACACGGACAGCCGTTCCGAATTGCGGGTGGGATCCAAAGGCAAGATCCGCCTGCTCGGGCTGAACGACAATAAAGATTTTGCATGCCGGGTGATCCATGTCAACACCAGCGGTTGCGGTTTGATGCTGACGCAAACCACAAGTGCCGGCTTTGGGGTCTCCATGACCGATTCGTTGATGCAAGAGATCCAATCCCGCATCGGCCTGGAGATCGACTCCAAAGAGCTTATCCGCATCCGCTGGCACAATCCGGCAGAACGCGGTGCTCTGTCTCCGTTGGCATTGGGTTGGTTGGCCAAGGTCAGCACCAGCAATCTGGAGTTCGGCTATCCCTTGTCCTCGGGCTGGAATTTCAAAATGGGGGATTCGATTCAGATCGAACTGGTGCCTGCGCGTCAGCCCCCCTTCCCGGTCCATGGCCTGGTCCGCATGATCCTGTCCGGGGATCCCCGCTGCCAGGATCTGGTCAATGACCGGATCTGCGTACTGATCCTCAAGGAACAACCCGGACGTGACAACCAACCGTTGCGGGAGCTGATCCGCGACCTGCACGCCAGACGCCTGCAACGGATGATGACCCAACGCAGCACCTCCCTGGCACTCCACTCCGGAGCCGATCCGGCCCCGCGCAGCCGTCCGGAGACGCGCCGCGATCTGGAACGGTTCTACGGCTTCCGGCGCTGACCTTTGCTGCGGGCCGTACCGTTGGGCTGCTCGCGATACAAGGCCACGGTCGGCAGCGCGATCACCACCTCGGTCCCGCGCTGCGGTTCGGACACGGAGCGAATCGTGATCTGACCCCGATGATCCTTGATGATCCCTTCCACAATCGACAATCCCAAACCCGTCCCCTTGGTCTTGCCCTTGGTGGTGAAAAACGGATCAAAAATCTTGTCAATGGCAGAATCCGGAATACCTGGACCATTGTCTTGCACCCGAATCCAGATGTGACGCTCCACCACACTGGCATGCACCATGATGCGCTTTTCTGCAATGCCGCGCATCTCCCCCAGGGCATCGCTGGCATTGTTGAACAGATTGACAAACACCTGAGTCATCTGTTGCCGATCACAACAAATCATCAGATCGTGGGCCATGGTCACCTCCAACACCACCTTTTCCTGTTTGAAGCGGTGGTTCAACAGGTTTTCCGCATCCCGGACCGGATCTTCCACGCGACACTCCACCCGGTCGGTCTCCATGCCCCCTTTGGAATAGGTCTTCAGACCATCGACAATCCGGGTGATGCGGCCACTGCCATCCAGAATCCCCTCCAGGGTCTTGTCGATCTCCCCATGGAAACGGGCCACCCGGCCGGTGGCATCCTCTGAGGCATGCTGACGGACAATCGGGGCAGCCAGTTGCCAATACTGTTGCAAAAACTGGACGTTGGCCGTGATAAAGGCGTTGGGGTTATTGATCTCATGCGCCATCCCTGCCGAAAAGGTGCCCAGGGTGGCCAGGCGTTCGGCATGGATCAACTGGCGGGTGCGGGCTGCCACCATCTCTTCGAGCTTGGCAGCATGTTCATCCAGTCGGGCCGAGTAGCGGATCAGCTCCTGCTCCAGAAGGTGGCGCTCCGTGACATCATGGGAGGCTCCCAACACCCCGACGATACTCCCGGTTGCATCGGTCAACGGCACCTTGTTGATCTCCAGCCAGCGCACCGAACCATCCGGAAAGGTGACCTCTTCCAGATGATTCAGAATGCTTTGCCCCTCGGCAATCACCTGCCGGTCGATGCGTTGGAATTCCTCGGCATGGCTCTGCCAGATCAGATCCTGATCCGAAAGACCGACAATCTCGGACGCCCCGTTCAGACTGGCCAAACGGGCAAAACGGGCATTGCAATCGAGATAGCGGCACTCGGTATCCTTCCAGAACACATGCACCGGAATGGTGTCCAACACCTGGCGCAACATCATGCGCGAGGCATCCGCCTGGTTGCGGGCGTGAATGATCGACTCCTCACGGTGGGAAATTTCAGCCCGCATGCGATTGAGCGCCTGGGCCAGCAGATCCAACTCCCGGATCTCCCAGGAGTCCGGGAATGGGGCATGCAGATCCCCCTGTGCCAGTTTGGCAATCGGGGCCACCATGGCCCGGAACGGCTGGGTCATGCGGTGTCCCACCCACACCAAAGCCAGGATCAACAACAGCATCTGCCCGAGACCAAACCAGAAGCTCTTGATCATGCGCCGAAAGGCTTCGTTCCGGTAGACGCTGATCGGCAACTGGAAATCGCTGTGCAGATAAAACTGCACCTCGCCACGGCTCACCGGGGCAAACGGATGGCGGTTCAACACCACCGGCACCACGGTCTTGTGATGATCCCCATCCAACTGGGAAAACGGATGGGACAGATCGGTATAACGGGTATAAAACGGCTCTTCGTGCAACTGTTCGGACTCGTGGCTGTGGCTGTCCGAATCATGCCCATCCCCGGACTCCAGCACCAGGATCTCCCAGTTGGCCGAAAACAATACAAAATGGCTCGGCTTGCGGCCATACTTTTCGGCATTGTCCATCAGGGTGCGAAAGATGTGACGCAACTCCTCCAGCTCCCGCTGCGCGTAGTCATGGAATCCGGAAACCGCGTGATTGTGATAATTGATAAATATCGGATCCCTGGCCAACACCTGCAACTCCTGGATATCGGTCTGCATGGCCCGGCTGGCAATGAAGTCGACCTGCTCGCGAAAGTCCAGCCAATGGTTGGTCCCATTCCACAGGCCCACCACCACCACCACCGGCACCAGAGAAAGTAAAAAACGCCGCGCGAGAGTCATGGTTGCCGTGCAATGAGGGCTGGATGGAAGCCATCCTTCCAGGTGACGAAAATCGATTGAATGCGTCTTAAATAGCCCTCATAAGCTGCCCAGTCCTCTCCAGGGGCATCCCCCACCAGAAGATCTCCGAGACGATTGATCTCCAACAGATTGGTCAGCCAGCGGGTGTGACGATAGCTCTGCCGGGAGGTGCTGGCGGACAGAATGATTTTGTGGGCTGCACTGTGAATCACCTCTGCCGCATCCCGTATGGCTCTGCGATCCCGGTTGGCCATGGCATCTTCCAGTGTGTGCACCTGCTTTTCCAGGTGGTCCAGCAGCCAGACCGGAACCGCGGCCTGAATCTCCCCCAGATGGTTGATCAGGGTGGAGACCAGATAGATCGCCTCGCGACTGTCCTGCTTCCAGCAGGCATCCTGCAACTCCTGGCCATGGTGGACCAGATTGCTGGCATAGTACTCCCAGGTGGAGTTCTGCTCGCCCCTGCCGAGCCACATCAACTCTTTTCCCAGCGCGATCAACTCTTCGGCATGATCATCGGCATCACTCCACTCCTGGTGTGTCAAGGCCACAATGAACGCATCCAGTTGCCGTTCATATCGAACAAAGAGCTGACTCAGCCGGGCATTGTCCACCACCAGGGCCTGCCCTGACCCGGACATAACGGCAGACACCACGAAAACCACCCAAAACACCGGTCTGTTCCACCGGCCTGGCACACCATGCATCAACCCTCTCCCCTGTACAGCCGGTCAAGCGCCAGAAAAAGCCGTTGCCGATCCACATGAAAAAACTCAATCCACTCCTGCAAGGCACGCAACCGCTCCTGGATGAGTTGCTGCGTGGCGCTGTCCGGCACCGCATCTCCTCCTGCGCTCCGGGCATCGGTCACCTCCTTGGCCAACACAAACAACCGCTCCATCTTGGCCAGCAGAGCGGCAAACACCTCTTCCACCTCGGAAAAACTGGCACGACCGGCAAACTGCCTGCGTCCTTCGCCCTCGACCCAGGCACCAAAGGCTTGCAAACGCTCGGTCAGGGCGCGATGGGATTCGGCCACGGCATCATCCAGTTCCACATGGATCAACTCCTCTTCCAGGAGTCGGATCCAACCAAGGAGCAACTCCTTGAGATGCTTGATCTGGAACATCCCTTCCGTCGGGATGGTCAGGGAGTGACGCACCTTTTCCAGGGCGCTGGCCGAACTCAGGGTGATGTCCGTGACATGACCAAAAGCCGTGGTGGCTCCGGTGGTTCCCCGCGCCAGGACATACACCCCCATGGCCAGATCCACCACCCGACGCGCCCCCTGTTCGCTCTCCAGGGCCGAATCCAGGGTCCGGTTGGCCAACTCCCGCGTCTCCACAGCCCGTTCGGCAGCCACCAGGGCTGCCTGCACCCCCTCTCCGGAGGCCCCTTCGATCCGGGCCGAAGCCACGCGCGCCTCTTCGGCAGCCCGTGACACATCGCCCGCCGCATGGCTCAACTCATCGGCACTGGTCACCACCACCGAGGTTGCCTCTGCCACCTGATCGATGGCACCCAGAATCCGTTCAATCGAGGCACCCTGCACTTCGACCGCACCGACGATCTCCCCATTGGCCTGTTCGATCCGCTCCACAATGTCCGTGACCGCGCGGATGGCCTCACCCACCTCACGGGTACTGACCTGGATGCCGCCGATCTTGTCTGAAATCATGAGTGTGGCATCCGCGGTCTGGCGCGCCAGATCCTTCACCTCATTGGCCACCACGGCAAACCCCTTGCCCGCATCTCCGGCCCCCGCCGCCTCGATGGCGGCATTCAGGGCCAGCATGTTGGTCTGTTCGGCAATGCCTTGAATGATCTGCACGCTGGCTCCGATCTCCAGGGCAGCCAGGGAGAGTCCCTCCATCACGGTCTGGGCCTGATCGGAAAAACGGCTGGCCTGCTGCGACTCAACCGATGCCTGACGACACAACCCCCGGATGTCGCCCAAGGAATCCACCATCTCCCGGGTTTCAACGCGCACATGATCCACGGCATCGTTGACACCGTGCAGATGGACATTGACATGCTCGATATTGGCACTCATCTGCGTGGCGGCACTGGCCACGGTGGCGGCGTTGCGCGCCCCTTCCGAGGCTTCGTTCATGATGGCATGCATGGTACCGGACAAGGCATCGGTGGCGGATGAGATGCTGGCCATGCGTTCGTTCACGTTCTCCATCAACACCTTGATCCCGGCCACATTGTCTGCCAGACGCCGGTTGGCCGCACCCATGGCGCTCGCCTTGCCGGTGATCTCGCCTGCCCCATGTTGCACATCGGCCCGAATGGCATTGAGACCATGGGCGCAGGCAGCCACGGTTTCGGATTGCAGGGCCAAATCCCGGGTGATGGTGATCAGATTGTCCGCCATCTCGTCCACCGAGTGGCCCAACTCCCGCAACTCGCCCGGAGGCAGGGTGGTCAGATCGATTTTCCGGGTCAGATTGCCGGTGGCCATGGTGCGCACCTCCCGGGTCAGACGCACCAGGGGCAAAGAGATCTTCCGGGCGGTCAGGCCGATCATCACCATGGCAAACCCCATGGCCACCACCACGATCAACAGGGTGGCACGGGTCATGTTGGTCAAGGATTCCCTGCTCAGCTCCAGCAGTGCCTCATGGGACTCCAGCCGGGCAATGGTCCAGCCAAAAACCGGCAGGGGGCGATAGACCATGTAATACCGCTCCCCCCCCAGCTCGAATTGACCATGCCCGGACTCACCCTGTTTCATCTTCTCCACCAGGGCCAGAAACCCTTCCTGGCTGGCAATCGACTCCACTTTTGGCAGATAGTCAGCCAGGTTGTGTTCACTCTCGATATCCACCCCGGCGTGAAGATTGATGTCAAACTTGTGATGGCTGTCCGCGATCACCAGACCGGTGGGATCGAGAATGAAGGTACGCTTGGCCCCCAGGCCGTCGAACTTTTCGCCGCTTTTGATCACGGCATGGTTTTCGATGCTCTCCTGAAACAACGAGATCGGGATCTCAAAGTGGTACAATCCTGGTTTGCTCCCATCCTCCATGACAATCGGGGTTGTGTATGAAAAGACCCACTGCTTGGCATCATGGGACATGTACGGATATTGGACATGCACTTCGTTCTTTTTGAGCTGGAAGGTGGGGGCAAAAAAGCCCGCACTGTTCTCTTCGCTGGAAAAATCTTCATCCGGGGCAATCTGGCCAAAGGTCAGGCGGGTATGCTCCTGACCCGTGGCATCGATCAGACAGGTCTCGACAATCGGATACATGTGTTGCAGACGTTGTATCCAATAATCGATCTTCTCTTTGAGCGCGCGTTGAACCGGAGAAAATTGCATCACCTTCTCGTCATTGTACCGGTTGCCGGCGCGGGTGTCCGACAGCGCGAAATACTCTTCAAATCCCGGATATTGCAAGGACATGAGCAACATGTCCTTGGCTTTTTCGTGCAACACCATGGCATGGTAACTGGTTTCGACCAGATCGTTGCGCATCCCTTTGATCGCCGATTCGATCACGGCGGTCTTGGTCAGATGGAACGAAAACAGCGCACTGATCCCGAGAACCACCAGCAGGATCCCGGAAAAAATGACGATCAAACGATTCTGAATACCCATCCGGCTTGCCCCCTCTCAAAGCCAGACACCACCAGCCCGCCAGGGCGACTAATCCTCATCCTTGTCGGAATCCGGACCCGCATCTTTGGACGGCTCTTTCACCGGCTCTTTCGCAGGCTCTTTCGCAGGCTCTTTGGCCTTCTCCTTCTCCTTATCCTTGTTCTTGACCGGAGCCAAGGCATTCAATTTCTGGAAGGCCTGACCAAGAAAACCATCTTTCTCCCCCAGGGCAGCAGGGCGATAGACATCCACCTTGCGATAGGCCTGATCGACCATGTAGACCCGACCATCTTCGTCCACCTCGATCAAGGCCGGCAACAGGTATCTCGCCCGCTCGGTGTCCGGACCACGATCCCCGATGAACATCAACAACTGACCTTCCTTGTTGAAGATCTGAAAATTCCCGTGGGAAGCGTCCGAGATGTAAAGATTGCCCTCGGCATCGGCAGCAATCCCCTTGGGACGGGCAAACTGGCCGAGATGGCGACCCACAGCCCCGAACGAACGCACGAACTTGCCATCCTGGGTAAACGCCTGCACCCGGAAATTGCCCCCATCCACCACATACAGCAGTCCGTCCGGGGAGACCCGGGCATCCCGGAGCAGGTTGAATTCACCCTGGCCATCGCCCCGTTTGCCGATATCGAACAGATGGCCTCCGGTCTGGCCGTCGAACACCCGGATCCGATGGGCCTCCGGTTTACCCTGGGAGGAGCTGGTATCCACGGCATAGATGCGGGTTCCATCGGCATTGACCGCCACCGAAGAGGGCCGGTCAAAGAAGGAGCGTCCTCCCACGGCCCGCAGGTACTTGCCCTCGCGGTCATAGATCATCACAAACTTTTTGCTGGCATCCATGACATACAGGTTGCCCGCCCGATCCACGGCAACGCCCATGGGTTTGGCCAGCACTCCCGGCTCCTCCTTGCCCACCTCCCGGAAATTCCCATTTCCGGGATCAAACCGGAATACCGAACGGTGGATGGTATCCGAGACGTAGATCACCCCCTTGTGGACCGCAATGCCATAGGGCTTGCCGAATCCCCGCGCCCCTTCCAGCCCGGTGCCACCGGTCAGCATCTCCATCATGGCCATGGCCTTCTGGTCTTTGGGTTCCACATCGACGCTGGAGCGTATGGTGCGCTCAAAGTGAAAGCGGGCCTGGTCCGGAGGACTGGGAAAAACCAGTGCATCCAATACCTTGACCTGTTTGGTCTCCACGCATCCGGATGTCAGAAGCGTTCCGGACAGCGCCAATACCCCCATCATGATACGCAGCAACAACACAGGCTTCATTCTCATCACTCCCATATGCCGATATCGTTTCTCTGGTGTGGTTATTGCAGACAGTATACCATACTGCATTGGTTCAATATGCTCACCGAACTGGAGATGCACCCGTATGTTCCCCAACTGGCTGTTTGCCGTTTTCCTTGTCGGTTTGTCTGGCAACGTGTGCGCTGCACAGACCGCTTCCCCCCCAGAACCGCCCGCGCCGGATCTCTTCCGGAAATCGTGTGCCACCTGTCATGGCGCCAAAGGCGAAGGCAATGCCAAACTGGGCAACACCATGTCCCCGCCGCCGCGCCGTTTTGCCGATCCGGCAGGCATGATGGAGCTGACCCGGGAACGGATCATCGCCTCGATCCGGGACGGGCGTCCAGGTACGGCCATGCCTGCGTGGGGCACCACCCTCTCCACGGCTCAGATCGAAGCCCTGGCCGATTTCATCCGCGAACGTCTCATGCCCAGCGCCATCGGCATCGACCACTCCCAGGGACAACAGATCTATGCCAAGAACTGCTCGGTCTGCCATGGGGATCGCGGGGATACGGCGGTCTGGGCGCAAAGCGGACTCACCCCGGCACCGCGCAACTTTACCACGGATACAGCCAGAAAAGAACTCTCCAAAGATCGCATGATCTTTTCCATCACCTATGGCCGTTCCGAAACCGCCATGCCCGCCTGGAATGAACGGTTGACCGGTGACGAAATCCGCGCCGTTGCCGACTACATCCGCGCGGCCTTCATGTTTCCGGACGGCCAGGTTCCGGATCAACCCGCCCAGGCCGGCCAGCCTGCCGATCCCAAAGCGCATGACCACGCGGCCCATTTTGATCTGAAATCCATGCAAGAGCCGATGCCCGAGAAGCTGCAAGCCGATCTGAGCTGGGGCAAGCAGTTCTACGAAAAGAACTGTGCCACCTGTCATGGCAAGGATGGGGATGGTCAAGGCCCCCGTTCCTCGTTCATCAATCCCAAGCCGCGCAATTTCCGCCACACCGCCTCTCAGCACAAGATGAACCGGCCCCATCTGTTCGAGATCATCACCAACGGCACGCCCCGCTCGGAAATGCCGGCCTGGAGAAGCGTGATCACCAAACAGGAGATCGCGAACATCACCGAATATGTCTTTGCCACGTTCATTCAGCCGGGCATTGCCAAGGAGCTGGAGAAGACCATGGATCACGATCATCACGATCATGCGCCACCCTCGGCTCCGCCCAAGACAGCCGATCACGGGGATCACGGGGATCACGGGGATCATGCCACGACTCCTCCGGCTGATCCTCCCCCGACCACCAGCGGCCATGCCCACTGACATGGTTCGCACCCTGGTTGCAGGTGTGATGCTGCTTCTGGCCCCCTGGCAGGGGGTCCAGGCCGACGACCGTCATGCAGCAGGCCGTGCCATTTATAATTTCCGTTGCTACTACTGTCACGGCTATTCCGGGGATGCGCGCACGCTGGCTGCCACCTTTCTGCAACCCGTGCCCAGGAACTTCTCCACCTCTCTGCCCGATGAGTGGCCGCTGGAACGGTTGCAACAGAGCATTCTCAACGGGGTGCCGAACACGGCCATGATGGGATTTGCCACGGTATTGACCGCCGAAGAGATTGCCCTCGTGGCCGGGTTCGTGCGGGAGGAGTTCATGGTGCGCAAGGCGGAAAACACCCGCTACCACATTGCGTCCAATGGTTGGGCCAACCACGAACGCTATGCCGATGCCTATCCGTTTGCACGCGGAGATCTCCCTCTGGACCGACCGGACGAGGCGTTGAATCCAGAGCAGCGACGCGGCAAGATCCTCTATCTGAACGCCTGCATCTCCTGTCACGACCGGGGACGGGTGGAGCAGGAGGGACCGATCTGGGAGACCCGGGCCGTCTCCTATCCCCGTGCCGGTTACACGCCGGGCCAGGAGCAGCCGCTGGATGCCCTGGCTGCCGCATCCGTGCATGCCCGCCACGACCTGCCCCCGGTTCTGACCGGAGAGGTCCATGCCACGATCCGCCAGGGGGAGCATTTGTTCCAGAAAAACTGCGCCTTCTGTCACGCGGCCGATGGCACGGGCAAGAACTGGATCGGACAGTTCCTCGAACCCCATCCCCGCAATCTGACCGATCCGGCCTTCATGAAAAACCAGACCACCCGCTCACTGGCGCGGGTGATTGCCTCCGGTCTGCCCGGAACCTCCATGCCGGCCTGGAAAAGTGTCCTCACACCCGCTGAAATCGAAGCAGTGGCAGCCTACATTGGCCACGCTTTTCACCCGCTGGCCGCCGACTCCCCCTGATTTTTCCTGAAACCTGGAAAATCGTTCCCAGAATCAGGAATGGCATCTGCCATGACTATGGTTTGGGATCCGGCGTCCGAAGTCGGCTCTCCCACTCCCAGAGTGCGGCGCGCGCTTTGGGCAGAAAGGGATCTTCCGAACGGGTCAGATGGATGAAGGAGCGCATCGCTCCCAGGGCAGCATGCAACTCCCCCTGTGCTTCCAGGGATTGGGCCAGTCCGTAATAGGCATTGGCCTGAAAGGGACGCAGGGCAATGGCCCCTTGAAAGAAATCCCCGGCAGCCTTGGCCTTGCCCAGACCCAGCATGGCATAGCCCATGTTGACGTGGGCTTCCGGCATGTTGGGGGCCTGCTTGAGCACCCAATGAAAGGCGGTCACGGCGTGTTCGTACTGTTTGGCATGCAGCATCACCACCCCCTGTTCAAAGCGGCGGTGCAGTTCGGTCTGCACAGGTGTGGTGACCACCTTCTGGCCAGAGGGCCAGATCTCGATGGCAGCGGCCACGGCAGCAATGGCCAACAGGGTCAGCCCCAAAAGCCCCCCATGACCCAAGGAGGTGCGCTGGCGCCACCAGAGACGCAGGGCACGCAGGGCGAACAACAGGCTGCCGACCGCCGAAAGGACGCCACCCGAGACAGCCAGCACAATGGCCAGACGGGTTTCCCCCTCCCAGGGGTGGTCCATGCCCGGGGTCTTGCGGGGCAGGCCGGAGTAACCGGCAAAGGTCAAACCCGCCACCAGCAACAGGACGCCACCGGCGAACAGGTAGGGGAGCCAGCCGGGTTTGTGCGTGTCATCCTGCGGGCCGAGCAGACGGTGGGCCAGCCCCATGTATCCCAAAGTGACGGCACCGACTGCGCCATGGTAGTGGGCCGGGACCAAAACCGTGGCTTCGCGCACCACAGTGCCCACCGCCAACCCCACCAGCAGCAGGAGCAGGGAGAGCCAGATCCAGGGTTCCTCTCCCACCCCCCGGGCGCGCCAGGCCAACAGCAGCAGCCAACCCACTCCGGGCACCACCCACCAGCTTCCCCAGCGCATCAGGGTGGTCAGATCATGCGGCTCACCCGCGACCAGGAACAGACCGGCCACCGAAGGCAACAACGCCAGGCCAAACCAGCCGTGGATCCAGCGCGCAGGCGCAAAGGCCGGATCCGTCTCCTGACGCAACCAGATCCACACAGAGGCCAGCAGCAGCACATGGGCATGTTGCAGCAGATGTCCACCCCCCCAGAACAGGCTCTCCAGAGTGGCCGGATCCCGCAACGAAACCGGAGAGAGACGCACGCCGCTGACCACAAAGGCGAGCAGGGCGCACACGATGGCCAAAGCGGCCACGATCACCCCTGGTGAGGTTGCGCCATAACGCAACCGTTCCACGACCAGGATCAAAGCACCCACCCCCATGGCCCCCATGCCGCCGAGAAAGATCGGGGTGGCCAGCACCGGAAAGTAGTTGGTCAAAACCGGCATCGGCTGCTCCTGAAGCGGGGCGAGCAGCAAGGCCAGAGCACCTCCCCAGACCAGCGGCAACGCCAGCCATTGCCACCGTCCCACCGGTCCGGTCACGCTCAAAAACGTCCCGGCCATGGCCAAGAACCAGACCAGCACGGCAAAATCGACGTGATAGACCAGCAGGGTGGCAAATCCGCCACCACCACACAGCTTGACCCCGGGCAGACGGCAGAGCACGAGAAAAAAGGCCAGGAGCGAAGAGAGGGCCAGTGCAGCCAACCCGAGAATCAACCAGCCGGAGACGAACGGACGACCGATTCTCATCAGACAATGCCCTGATGCGCTGCGGTCGAGAGAAACGGCACGCCGAAAAAGACCAGAAAGGCGGCCACAAAGAGGATCCAGATGGCCACGGCCCCCACCAGGGGCGGTGGATGAAACAAGGGACGCAGATGGAGAAAAAGCGCCATCAACAGCCAGGTATGCAACGACCAGGTCTCCAACGGATCCCAGGCCCAGAACCGTCCCCAGGCATCCTGTGCCCAGATCGCTCCTGCCACCAGCATCAGGGTGTGGAACACAAAGGCAGCGGCCACGCAGCGATAGCCGAACTCGTCCAGCGCCCCATCCCCGGGCAGCAGAGCCAGCCGCTGCGCCCCGAACAGCCACCGGGTCACGATCACCCCGGCAACACCCGCACCGGTCAACAGCAGACCCAAAGCCACTTTGCCCAGTCCGATATGCACATACAGCCACGCCGTGTCATAGGTGGGCGGAAAGGCCGAGTCCGCCGGATTGACCCACAACAACCACCCCATCAGCACAAAAATTACTGGAATCACCACCACCACACTCGGACGCAGACGCGACTGGCGCCAGTAAAACAGCCAAAAGACCAAAGTGAAACTGAAAATATTGGACGAAAGGATTTCGTACAGATTCACAAACGGCCCATGACCGAGCCGCACCCAGCGCACAGCCAACGATCCGGCATGCACGATCAGTCCCAAGGCCAACCCCCAGCCCACCAGGCGGGGCAGGAAGCGCCCGAAGATCATGCCAAGGATGGCCAGCAGACCTGTGGCCAGATAGAGGGCCAGAGCGGTCCACAACACGAACTGTTCATGCGCGAGCGTCATCCACCCCTCTCCATCTGATCCCAATCCCGCGCCTGAAAGCGCGTGCGATAGTGCCAACCCAGACCCGCAACGCCCACCAGCAGGGTGGCCAACAGCCAGGAGCGGGTGCGGTCGTAGTGGATGCGATACCCCATCCAGCTGGTCAACCCCTCGAACACCACCCCCCCGTTGGGCAATGCCAGGCGCGCACCGGGTTGCATCTGCGCCTCCGGGCCGTCACGCACGGCCAGCTTGAGGGTGGGCTGCTCCGGCAAACGAAACTGCCCGGGACGGGATTCATCCAGCACCGGCTCCTTCAGGACCAGGGTGGCCGTGATGGTCGGTCCCTGATTTGGAAAGCTCCAGGTGTTGGTCTGGTCCGCAAACAAAGGATAGCTTGGCAAATGAAAGGCGGCGCGCACCGGCTGACCACCCTCCGGCTGCCAGGTGAGAATCGGGGCAAATCCTTTATTGGAGGTGGTATAGAAACGATAGTGCCGCAACACCAAAGGGTAATCATCCCCGATCACCCCGCGCACCATGCCCCCCTGGCCATCGCGCCAGGCCACACGGTTGCGGGTGGGTCCGCGCTTCAGCCCGACGTCATAGGTAATCGTGAACCCTTCGTTGAGAAAACGGATCTGCCCGATGCCTCCGTCATGAAGCGGTCCCTGGGTCATGGTCATCGGCACCCCCTCGAACCACTCACCAACCGCCACCTCGACGTTGCCCTCCATCCAGGTGAGTCGCCCCACACCGGCCAGAATCAGAAACAACCCCAAAGCTGCATGAAACACCAGCAACCCGGGACGGGTCCGGAAAAAGGACGAACACCACAAAAATGCCAGCAGGTTGACCAGAAACAGCCCGCCACCGATGCCCAATACCACCAGAGGAGAGATCAACGCCCTTGGCACCAGAGGCAAGACCAGAACCAGCCATGCCAGCACCAGCACCGACCATTTCAGGGAGGCCAGACGTTCGACAAACCTCATCTCAGCCACACACCCCAGCCACGGTCACGGACCACCGGCGCAATTCTCGCTGTTGTTTTTCATCCAGTCGAGACCTGTCTGGCCATTGCCTGGCGCTCCGGTCGAACCGCAATCATTCTCCACCCAGGCACCGCTCCTTTTCCAGTTGACCACCTTGAGCACTGCCCGACGATAATAGGGGGCGATGTTCACCGGGGTGGTGGTATTGTTGCGCAGATGCGTACCGGCGCTCTTGTTGGCCTCTGGTCCCACGTCGTTGAGATTGACCAGAAACGCCTTGTTCTTCCATCCATGAGGAACGGCCACATGACACCAGCCGCACCGCATGCTGCCGATCTTGTCGGCATGATAGCCATGGAGATTGGTGTCCTTGCCGCAGCAGAAACCGCTCTGGGTGCTGTTCTTGGTGGCATAGATCGTATAACTGTGACACTTGAAGCACAGATCATCCTGTTGCCCACTGCCGGTGGTATTGTCCCAATCCCCCTTGAGAATGAAATCCTTGCTGGAGCCATGCGGACCCCACGGCTTGCCGGTATCCGGAACTGAGGTGCCATTGGCCGTGGCTGACCCATGGCAATCGCTGCAATACATGGTCTGATTGCCGATATAGCTGCCGGAAGAGCCGTTCCAGGGGGAGAGCCAGATGCTGGCATTGGCTCCGCCCCGTTCGGCCAGGGTGCGTCCGGTGGCCTTCATCACCGGGTGCCAGGAGCGATGGTTGACCAAGGTCGGCTCCGGGGCGCCATCCACCCCCTTTTCTCCCTGGGCATTGTCCGGGGCCTGAAACTCCATGGCCTGGTTGGTATAGCGATCCCCGACGCTGAAATTGCCCAAGGACAATCCGTTGGTGCCGGTGATGGCCGGACGCCCCACATCATTGTAACCGCCGCTGTCGTTATAGGCGTAGTTGGAGTGGCATTTCAGGCAGACCTGATACTCCTTGGTGACCGGCCCGTCGCTGGAGCAGTCGGTGGATTGGGAGGGATCGCCGCACAGCAGTTTGAACGAGGAAGGCAGATCGAGAAAACTCTCCCCCACATAAACCGGTTCCACCCCGGAGATGCCGCGCAACACCCCGGAGGCCTCATTGCTGTGCTGGGTGGTGCTGCTGTGGGTATGGGTGGCCTGGGTGGAGACCCCGGAACCGTCATATTTGGAATTTTTCATCACCCGGTGGGGATTGTGGCAGTCGGTACACTCCACATGCCGGTTGGTCAGATTGCCTTTGCCAAGAAGCAACGGATCTTCCACAAAATGGGCGCCGGCATGGGTCGGAACTCCGGACCAGTTGGTCAGGAGATTGGAGGAGAGCCGGGCACCGATGTTGTGAACCTCCTGACCCGCAGGCTGCTCCGAGGATTTGATGGGCATGTGCTTGTTGCCCGTGGTGGTGAAATCGGTCTTGATATCCGGGGCACTGTTGCCGGTACTGTTGAGAATGGTCTCCGTACTGGAAGAGTGACACTGGTAGCAGGTCTCTTCCAATGCCGGATTGCCGGTGCGTTTGGGGGAGAGGGCGCTGTCCGTGCCCTCGCGCAACAGCCGACGCGCGCCGGGAACCGTGTGGGTGTCATGACAATTGAGACAGGCCGCCTCCCAGACCGTGACATTGCTGGGAAACTCCCGTTTTTCCGCCGCGCTGCCCGTACCGGATTTATAGGTTTCCGAAGCATCGGTGGAGTTGGCGTGGGCCGAGGTGGCCCAGGCATGCACCCCCTTGTTGTGACAACCCAGACAGATGATGTCATCAGTGGAGCTGAAATTCTGACCGCTGGGATTGGCCTTCTGGAACCGGTTCAAACGCAGGAACTTGATGCTGGTGGTTTCGGAGGCATCCCGGATGTGGGGGTCGTGACAGGAGGCGCACTGCACCTTCTGGTCATCCAGGGGCAGCACCGGCTTGGGGGTGACGCCAGCCTGACGCTGCCCGGTGATCAGGGTGCCGCCACTGGTATAGGGGGGATGACGCAGTTCACCGTCCGCTGTGGCGAGATTGGTATCAAAGGTGAAAGAGATCGGATGGTCGTTGGAGAGGTTGGTGCCCAGATTGCGGGTGAAACCGGTATCGCTCCCCTCTCCTGCCGGCATCTTGCCACTGGCCGTACCGGTCATGGTGATCGAACCCGATTGCTGGCCGTTCAGGACATTCACCGAACCAATGGCCAATGTCCCGTCGTGACAGGAGAGACAGAGTTTGGAGGTTCCCCCCGGTCCCTGACGCAACTGGGAGATGTCGGCATCGATGGAGGTCGATTCGTAAGTGGTGTAACTGGAGGTGGACAACTGACGGTTCCACAGTGGCGAGGGCACACCGGCACTCTGGGTGGCACCATGGGGGGTGTGACAAAACACGCACACCTGGTTTTCGCTGCTCGCCTTGACCGTGCGGGTCGGCCCACCCGAATAATCGGTATTGGAGAGATTGTGTTTGGTGCGACGCACATCCGACGTGCGCGCTGCCAAAGCTGCCGACACCAACCCCATGACCAACAGCACCACCAGAACCAGCATGCGACCCGCGCGACCCGTCATCCGTCACCTCCCAGAAACTGGAGAATGATCACCCGCCCGTTGAACATGTCGGCCACAAACACCCGTCCTGCCAGATCGACCCACACCCCATTGGGCAGATAAAACTCTCCCAACCCCTGACCCGTACCACCGATGGGCATGAGGAACTGGCCCTCCCGGTTGAAAATCAACAGATGATCATGGAACGATTCCACCACATACAGATTGCCCTCCCCATCCACCGCCACCCCTTTGGGGCGGGCCAGATCCCCGATCAGGTTGCCCCGTTTGCCCAGGGTGCGCACAAAACGGCCTTCGGCATCAAAAATCTGGATGCGGGCATTGAGGGTATCGGCCACCACCAGCTGGTTGCGGGCATACGCCACGTGGGTCGGGGTGTTGAACTCCCCATCCTGATCCCCAGGCTTGCCGATGGTGTGACGCAACACCCCATCCCGGTCAAACACCTTGACCTGATCCAATGCACTGTCTGCCACATACAGCAGCCGCTGTTCCGGATTCCAGGCCACACCGGTCGGGCGTTCCAGCTCACCCCGTCCGATCACCCCCGCAGGTTGACCCGCAGCGTCCAGCCTGACCACCAGGCGCAACTCCGGGTCGGCCACAAAGTATTCCCCGCGTCCCCCTTCGGTCACGCCCACCGGGGCCAGGAACGGCTGTCCAGCCATGGCCTGACGCCAGATGTCAAACTCCCCGGTACGGGGATTGAAGACGAACAGCGCCGCATGGCCCATGTCGCTGACCAGGATGCGCCCCTCCCGGTCCACACATCCCGAGACCGGTCGTTGCAGATCGAGATTGCGTTCCGGCTCGAATCCGGTTTCGTCATCGATGCCCGCCAGCCAATACAAGGCACTGCGGGTCGTGCGGAGGCTCTCATCCCCGGAGATGCGGAAATTGCGCACCCCAAGCAGTTGACCCAGATACTCATAGCGGGGGGTCTCCGGCAACGAGGGCCAGACCGGTCGTTGTTCAGGTTTGAGACGTTCCGTGCCCAGGATCATCTCGTGCTGGATCGGCGCACACCCGGCCAGCCAGGCCAACAGCACCAGCAGCACACCGCTCCCCGGGCCAAAAACCACCCGGTCAAAACCTTTACCAGTAACCCGGCCCACCTGCCTTGTGTCCTCCCCGGATGCCAGTTTCCATCCCCTTGCGACCGGAATGGCAACGGTGACAGTTGTCCAAACCCCAGGCCACATCATTGTTGTGACAGCGGCCACAATACTGGCCATCCATCAGTTTCAGCATGTTGATCTCATTGCTGCCAACCCGCATCTTGAACCCGAGTTCGGAGTGACACACCTTGCAACGAAAACGGATGCGATGAAACCAGTGGGGATAGATCACCGGACGCATGCCATTGGCTTCAGAAAGCCGGTTGAGCACCACATCCGCATACTCGGCCCACACCGGCTCCACCACGGCACACGCCACAAGCAGCCCCAACCCCAACCGCCACACGCGCGAATTATTTCTTTTTGTTGTTGGCAGGTGCGGCATTCTGTGTCACCGGCAAAGGTTGTTGCGCACCGAATTTGCCCTTGAAACTCTCCGGGGCCACGCTGTGGCACCGTTTGCACTCGGTCAAGGGAAAGGCCACGGCCCCATGGCATTGACCGCAGAACTTGCCTTCGAGAATCAGGGACATCTTGATGCCCGACCCGTTGAACTGGGTCTTGAAGATCTCGTCATGACAGTTGATGCAATCCAGCCACTCGGTGTGGGGCTTGTGGGGAAAGCGCACAAACGGCTGATCCCCGGTGTTGCCATAGATCAGGTCCAGATCCAACACATTGACCTTGGTCTCCGGAAAAACGTTGGTACGCGGTTGAATATAGCCCTCCCGCAAAGCGCGCACCCAGTCCACCAGATTGCCTGCACCATCTGCCGGCAGGCTCGACATGGCCTCACCCGGATTTTGCAAATCCTGAATCGAGGTGCCTTGAGGATCGTGCAAAAAATCCTTTTCGAGGGGCTTCCAGGCCCTCTTGTCCCCAGCTTCCACCGCCGCAGCGGCCAGCATGACGGCACAAAACAACAACAGCAGGCGCCACCAGGCGCGATTCGTATTGACCATCTTGCCTCTTCAACCGCAACCCGTTTGGAATGTCTTTTTTTGATTTTTCTTGGGTGGCTCTCGCCCCAAGCCCCACCAGGGGGATACCCCCCTGATGGTTGCATACATCATCAACCCGGAATGAAAATCCCGGCGCTGCGAATGGCCCGGATCAACTCGGTGGTCGCCTGCTCCAGCACCCGGATCGCCTCTTCATACTGGCCATTGCGCCCCATCTGATCGGCCTGACGCCGCAGCTCCGCCGCCTTGGAGACAAACTCCTTGATGCGCGGATCCGACCCCTTGTCGTTATCCTTGAGCAGCATGCCGATCAGCATCTGATGGGTGTCGTTGCGATCCACCTCATAGTGATACTCCTCTTCCTTGGAGTTGAACTTGAGGGTGCGGACCAGCGTATCCCCGCGCCGCAACAGCTCGATCCCGGTCTTGGCCGTCACATAGGCCTTGTCCAGGGTGGTTTTGGCCCAGGCCGCATCCCCTTTGGCCTGCATGCCTTGGGCCTGACTCATCAGACTCTTGACCTGTTTGCTCGACTCGGCGGCCTTGGAGGAGGATTTCTCCTTGCCGATCCGGTCCAGGGCATCGGTCAACACCCGCACGCTCTCCAGACGGCGGTTGAAATCCTGCTCCTGCTTGCCCCGTTTGGACTCGCCCGCATCAGCCTCCTTGATGGCGGCAAACATCTTCTGGGTGGCCTGGCTCAACTTGTCCGAAGCGGGTTGCAACTCCCCCCGCTCAAGCAATCCCTTGGCCTCATCGCGCAAGGAGCGGGCCTGCTCACGCAAAGCCATTGCTTCCGGGCGACCACTGGATGCCACCTTCTTGGCCCCGGAGGAAACCTCGACCAGGGTGTTGACCGTATCCCAACGCCGCTTCACCTGCTCCCGGTCCGTACCCCATCGGGAAACCTTGGGATCGGTACTTTTATTGATGGCCGATGAACCTGCGGGTGGTGCCCCCTCTTCCGGGGCCGCCATCGACTCCCAGGAGATCCCGAACGCGCCCGTCACCACGAACGCTGCCATCAACATCCGACTCAATCTGGTCATCTCGCACCTCTTGATCAGGGGAAGACGATGCCTGCCATCATCATGGCCTGGCTTAACTGTTCATTGGCGTTCTCCATGGTGCGAATCGCCTCCTTGAAGTCTCCGGCAGCCGCCTGCTTTTCCGCCTCGCGATGCAATGCGCGGCTCTTCTCCTGCCGCTCCCGGATGATACGCCGTCCATTCTCATCGATTGCAGCCTTGGACAAGGCCATGTTCAACAATGCCTCGAAACTCAGCATCCGGTCCAGTTCATACCGGTATTCATGCTGGGGAGTCTCGAACTTGAGCTGATAAACCAGGGTCTTGGAGTCGAGCATGGCCTTCAAAGCCGATGTCAGCTTCTGCTGCATGTCGGCCAACAGTTCGTTGGCCTGCGCATACTCCTCCTTGCCGGCCAAGGCCGCTGCCTTGGCCAGAACCTGCCGGATCTCTTCCGGTTTGACCGGCTGCGGGGGCGGCTTGGCACCCGCACCACCCCCTTCGGCAGAGAGGGTCTGAAGATTGCGCACATACGCCTCTTCAAACGTGATCACTCCGGCCTGCAACCCCTCGAAACGCATGCGCTGATTCCACGCCTGCTTGGCCGGACCCGAGGTGAGTTGGGAGAGTTTGACCGCCTCCTTGATGGCCAGATCCACCTGGGCCGTGGCCTTCTCGATCTCCCCCTGATCGTGCAGGCGTCGCGCCTCTTCCCGCAAACGGCGGGTCTGATCGAGGATCTCTTTGAGTTTGGCATCCCCTCTCAGCCCCACCTGCTCGCTGGTGGCGGACTGGACCAGGAAGCGATCCAGCAGTCGCGACTTCTGTTCAAACAGGGGGTGGTTGGCCAGGGCCTCACCAGAGGCCAACATCCAGCCACCCACTCCCAGACCGATGATCAACGCGCCTCGCACCACAGTCACCACTCCTTGAGAAAACATGTGCCGGTCACTTGGCCGCCGGTGCCGACACCGAGGCCGCCTTGGGCTGATCCTTCTTCTTGGAATGGCACAGACGACACTCCGAAACCGGGAACGCCACCTTGCCATGACACACCCCGCACTTCTGACCCATCAGGATCTGGGCCATGGAGATGGTGTTCTGACCCTTTTGCGGAATGAAGATGTCCGGATGGCAGTTGGAGCAGTCCAGCCATTCGGTATGGCGGTCATGGGGATAGACCACATCCGGCATGAACCCTTTCACCTCGCGCACGATGTCCAGATCCAGGATCATCGGCTCCTCTTTGGGATTCAGGCGATCATAGCGGGGATTGATGGTCTTGTCCTTGATGGCCTGCACCCAGTTGATGTTGTTGCCCGCATTGCTCTTGGGCATGCCGCCGAACGCATCCAGGGGGGGCTGCAACATGGGGGTTCCCGGGGATTCCGGATCGTGAATGCCGTCCTTGATGGGCGGAGGATTGCGATCTGCCTTGGGAATCATCAAACGGTTGAACGGATTGGCCGCTGCCGCAGGTTTGGCTGGTGCGGGGTCGGCAGGTTTGGCATCGGCGGGTTTGGCTGCCGGTTTGTCCGCCGGTTTGTCCGCCGGTTTGGCATCCGCAGCCTTGGCTGGTGCCTGCTGCTGCGCAGAGGCATCCACAAAGATGCCCGCACCCAACACGGCAACCAGCAGGGCCAGGGCGATCAGGGAGAGACGTTTCATGGACCACACTCCTTTCAAAAGCGTCATTTCACCAGTTTCTGGATGGTGTTGCCATGGACCTGGGTCGGGGTGTTGGGCTTGCCGGAGTGACAGATGTCACAGTTCTCCACCGACCAGGCCACCTCACCATTGTGACATCCGCCGCAGAACTGACCATCGATGATCTTGAGCATGTTGATGTCATTGCCGCCCGCCTTGAACTTGAAGCCCAAATCCGCATGACATACCTTGCAACGAAACCGGATACGATGAAACCAGTGCGGGAAGATCGCCGGACGCATGCCAGCCTTGTCCGAATAGTTGTTGATGACGATATCGCCGTATTCGGCCATCGCCTCACTGCCCCACACGATCACCGCCAGAAACACCAGAAATACCAGACGCAACAGTCGCATGGGACTCCTGGATGCCGGCACGCCCCCCAGAAACTTTCTTGTCATTGTTCAAATCTCCTGTAGAAATTGCGAACCACATCGAACGTCAACAAAGCCTGATAACTCTTCTCTCCCATTTTGTCATGGAGATATTTCAACTCGCCACCCATCCGCAGATGGATCTTGCCGATATTGTAACTCAACAGATTGCGCCAACTGATCTCCTGCTCCGAAGGGCCGAGCATGCCCATGGCCCAGGAGTCCCCGCTGATGGTGGTGATCATGTCATATCGAAGCCGGGAGACATCCATGAACTGGGGTATGGTATAATTCAAACTGCCGCTGGCCGATTCGGAGATGGTCAACAGACCGCTCTGATCCATCCGACGCATCCAGTTGAACGCCAGACTCCCGGACCAACCGTCTGCCCCCCCTTCGGAAGAGGCGTTGCGCATCAGTTGCAGGTTGACCAGTTGGGTCTCATCCTTAGGATCGGTCAGGGTATGGGAGTCGGTCAGGCGCAGATCGATCAGCGCACGCTCCCCTTCCGCAGAACTCTCGTACCCCAGTCCAACGGTGTGGGTCAGATCCATCTCCGGATCCGCTTTGTAGCGCATTCCGGCAGATTCGTCCACCGACAGCCGGATTTCGGCCTCCAGCGCCTCCAGAGGAAAGATGCGCTCCACACCATGTCCGATCCGTTCACCCAATTCCGGTTGCGTCCCCAGATCCGAACTGATGGTATTGGCCACCGTGGTGCCGGAAAACCATGAGTAGTTGTAAGGCTCCAGAGGGATCGGCCCGGAGTCGTACTGATAGGCAGCCGACTGCCCGAAACTGTTCACCACCGATTCAATCGTCTCCTCCTCGGTGACGGTCTCCCGGGTCTCCTGAATGGCCACCAGGGCACCATTCACATTGTGGTGCTCGTCAAACCGGTAACCGGCACCCAGACGGGCATTGACCGACAACGCACGGCGGTTGCCGCTGCTCCCGGTCGTGGTGGTGGCACCCGTGGTCGCGGGGGTGAACGGCAGGCCGGAAGGATCGGTCGTGCCCGTTGGTACGCTGCCCGGACGCGCCCCCCCCAGGGCGGTCACCAGGCTGGGCGACAGTTGGGTGGCGTTGTTGAGGATGGCGTTATTGAGATCCTCCTGATAGACCCGGAAGGTGGCATTGAGCAGCAGAGGGGATTCGCTGGTGCGCCAGAAGGCGTTGGAGGTGAACTGACGCATTTGAGAGAGTTGAAACGCATCGGTCTCACGATAAATCCCCCGGGCCTCTTCGTCCATATTGCGCTGAAAATCCCGGGAGCGGGTGACATTGACCTGATTGCTGATCGACAACTCTTCCATGGGGGCGACATTGTGGGACAACACCACGCTGCGTTCCCAGGTCAACCCTTTCCCGATTCTGGTTCTGCCATCCTGTTGGGCCAGACGGGCCATCAGTTCCAGGCTGTGATCATCCAGACGCTTGTCAATCCGCAGGGTGGCCGTATCCATGGTCTTGGAGTCTTCGATATCCCGGATGCTGGGCAGCACCATGGGCAGCAGACCGGAGTTGGCCTTGTCCCCGGTGTCATCCAGGCGGCGCTCGGCCTGCAACCGCACGCTCAACTCCGCCTCCCGGTCCCGATACTGTTGCGTGATCCCGAACCTCTGGGACAAACGGCTGCTCGCCTCGCTGTTGCCCCCGGAATTCCCGGAATTGGCACGGTTGAAATAGAACTGAAACGGAAAACCACTCTGCGGAAACAGGCGTACATCCGCATTGCCCTGAAGGGATTGAGCCGACAGATTCACCTTGCGCTCCTCACTGGTGCTGCTGCTGCCGCCGTTCTGATCATCCTGCGTGTTCCGATTGGTTGAAATGGTCTGGCTGAGGGTCAATCCCATCAGGATGTCGCCGCGCCACTGGGCAATATACGGCTCGATGACATACCCTTCCGCCCCCTTGCCAGCCCGCAACTGGGTATACCATTGATGCTGTCTCTGCCGCAGAGCCGTACTTTTGTGCTCTTCCAGGTTATACGACAGACGCAAACCCACATCTCCGGACAAGGTCCAGGGGGTATAACGTCCATGCACGCCATATCGTGCCGGATCCCAAAACGGCAAAGAGGACTCTTCTTCCTGTGCCATGACCGACACAGGTGCCGGGGTGAGCAGCAAAGGAACCATCAAAAGCGTGCAGACGGGTCGAGTCGTATTCTTCACCGGGCATCATTCACTTGGCTTTGCCACCTCCCAGCGCATGAGGATGCGGAGTTCCGCTTGCCTCTTTTCCGGATTCGGTCAGAGGCAGATAGTAGGACTCGTTGATCTTGACCGAGGCCTTGTCCCACAATTTCTTGCGGAACTGTTTCCATTGCGTGTCAGAGGCATCTCGCACATACAATTTCTTCGCCCGGTCGCGCGCCTCCTCGAAGGTCAATTTGCGAGGCGGGGTGCGCTTGTCGAGACGGAAGATGGCATACCCCTCCAGCACCAGGATCACAGGCGTGATCTCACCCGGTTTGATGAGGGAGAGGGCCTTTTCCGCCTCCTGGGCCAGCATGCCGGAGTGCAGATAGTCCATCCGTCCCCCTTTGGCCGCCGACGGATCGCCAGAGTGGATACGGGCCATTTCGGCAAAATCGGCCCCACCCTTGAGCTTTCCGAAGATCTGTTCAGCCTCGCCCTTGGCCTGATCCCACGCTTCCACACCCGCGTTCGGTGCCACCTTCAACAGGATCAATGAGACATCCAGATCTTCGGGTTCGGTAAACGTATCCGGATTGGCTTTGTAATAGGCCGTCAATTCCGCCGCGGATGGCTCTTTGACCTTGGTGATCTTCTCTTTGAGCTGATTCACCAGACTGCGATCCGCCAGCTCTTCCACCATGGGTCCGAGCATGGCCTCGCGATTGTTCTGATAGCGGGGCGAATTGCCATAGCGTTGGTCCATCTCGGTGATGCGCTGCTGGATCTGGGACTGGTCGGGTTGGAGGCCCTGTTTTTTGGCCTCTTTCACGAACAGGATGCGATCCACCAGGGCATTGCCCATCTCCCGCTGGAATTTGGCCATCTCAGGATCGGGAATCTTGCCGTGGTAATACTTCTGACGCATCCCTTCCTGGACCGCCTTGATGAACTGTTCTGCCGGGATCGCCACCCCGTCCACCGTGGCAAAAGGGGGTCGCTCTCCCTGACCTGCCGCCCCACTCCCAACCGGTTCCGCTGCCCCAAGAGGGGATGCCAGACCCATGACAGATGCCACCAACAACAGGATAAAGCAACGGTTTCTCATTTTTGCCACACCCGGATCCAACACGAAACGATGATGTTCAGCCGCATACCGGCCCCGACAACAGATTGAACAGGGTCGCCCCAAAAATCAATGAGTCACGATACCGCCAGATTCCCTCCGCGTCATCGTGACTCATGGGTACATCCAGTATGCTCTGTTCACCCAAAAAACGGCTCTCATCCTTGAAGAGCCGTCTTTGGGGAGAGACCATCCGCCTTATTTGTCGTGACAGGCCAGACAGACTGCACTGGCCGCGTTGCTGATCCGCATGAAGGAGACAGGTTGGGCTGTCGCGTTGTGCGGGTCATGGCAGCTTGCGCACTCCACGAAGGGTTCTTTGGTCGCGCCATTCGTACGGGTGTAGAGGATGATATCGGTCTTGTCACGCACGCCAGCGTTTCCGGTATCGATCCACCACACCGGATTGGTATTGATGGTATCCTTCACACCGGCCTTGAAGCTGCCATCCGCCAGATCACCTGCGGCTGCCGTACCATCCGTGTCCCCACCGACCCAACCGCCACCACCGTACTGAATGCTGATCGGGTGATCGTTGGAGATGTCCACTCCCAGATTCGGAAGCGGGGTGCCGGTCATGGCAGCGTTCGCCTGGAAGGCCGCGCCGCCTGCCGTGTAACCACCGCTACCCGGCTTGTTGATCATCACGTCCATGGCCTGGCTGCCGTCATGACAGGAGAGACAGGCCAGAGAGACCGAACCCACGGCCAGCTCTGCACCATCGATGGTGCTGGAGTTCAACGACGAGTAGCGGGTATAGCTGCCGGCAGCGGGCAAACTCTTGTTCCACAACGGAGCTGCCGCACCCGTATTGGCACCGTGCGGGGTATGGCAGAAGACGCACACTTCCGTCGTGTTGGTGTTGCCGGTAGTCCCATGCTGGGAGGTACCGCTGGCTCCCAGGTCATGCTTGCTCCCCTTGATGCCGGCATCCGCAACACTGGTGCCCAACAGCAGTCCAAGCGCGGCAACCCCGAAGGCCATGGACAGTTTGGAAAACGAAAATCCCGATGTGAAAGTGGCGTTCATGGCTTGATATCCCGATTCCTGATGGATGTGTTGTTGCGCTTGGTTCAACCCGACCCGTTGGCCTTGATATCCTATAGTGCAGCCGGAATGCCAATTCATCCGCATCTCTAAACCAATAAAAAAATATAATAAAAACAAATACTTATAAAAACATTAGCATTTCGATACACAAATCCTGGTCCAAACAGGTTCTCAAACCAGCCGCACTCTTTTCAAAATTGGAAATCGCACCCGGCCATTATTCTCAATTATTGGAAAAACCTCCTCCCCCCAAAAAAAACCGGAAGAACGCAAAGCGCCCTTCCGGTTCCAAAGCGGGCAAACCCTCACCCGATTTACGGCTTTTGGTCCGTCTTTTCCGGAAAGATCCGGGCCACCCCCCCATAACTCCCCACCCATTGGGAACCATCCGCAGAGAAGGCCATGGAAAAGACATTGTTGGAAAACAATCCGTCGGCAGTGGTCTTCACGCTGAACTTGCCCGCATCATCCCGCAAGGCCAATCCGCCGCTGGTTCCCACCCACAACCTCTGCCGATCATCCAGATGCAACATGAAGACATGATTGGCCGGCAGGCCATCATCCCTGGTCTGATTGATCCAGCTCTTGCCATCAAAGTGGGACAGACCCGCACCCCAGGTGCCACACCACACCCCGCCCTTGGCATCGACAGCCAATGAGATGATATAATTGGGATTGTACGCCGTGGTCACCTCGCTCAACCCCTGCTCCTGCTTCTGCCGGGCATGATGGCTCGACACCTGACCCGGATCGCTGTCAAACTCGTTTTGCGACTTCACCTTGTCGTACGGGGCGCCGACCCCATCCTTGTGAGTCCAGTGCTGCCACTTCTCCTCCCGGAACAGGGCCACTCCCCCTTCGGTGGCCATCCAGATGTCCCCGTTCAACCCTTCGGCCAGGCCGTACACCCAGTCATTGGGCAGACCGCCCTGGGTATTCTCCACCGTATAGGTGCGCCAACTGGCCCGATCCTTGAGATTCCCGCCCACGATCCGATTGGCCCCGGACCAGGTGGCAATCCAGACATCCCCGTTTTTGGCCTGCAACACCCCATAGACAAAGGCATCGGCCAATCCCTGGGGAATGTTGAAGGTCTCCCATTTCTCCGTGGCCGGATCATACAGGGACAGCCCCCCCCCATAGGTTCCGACACTGATCTTCTCCCCCAACTTTCCGACATGAAACACGCCGTTGGCCACCAGACTGCCGTTGCGGACATCGAACAGCTTGTAATCGTCCTTGTCCACCTCGTAACGGATCACGCCGCTCGATGTCCCGACCCACACCTGATTGCCGCTGGCGTGCATGGCCTTGACGTTGCGATTGCCCACGCGGAAATGGGTGAAACGCCCCTTGGCACCCCCAGCCGCAGCCGATGGGGCGGTTTGCAACAGTTGCCGGGCATCCCGTCCGGCCAGAGGTTCCGACAACCCTCCACTCCGCAAGGGGGCCGGGGATTTGGTCTCCGCCGGCGCAGTCGCGGGCGCAGGTGCCGGACTCTTCGGAGGGGAAGCCACCTCAACCGCTGCGACCGTGGCCGGATTCCCGGAATTGGGATTCACTGTTCCGCCCTGTTGACGCCCCACCATGTACGCACCCGCCACCAGCGCCAACACACCTGCTGCCAGCAGCATATTCCGTCCGAAGCCTTGCACGACTCTACTCCTTTACCTTGTTGGTCAATCCGATCCGATACACCTTGCCGCGCGTGCCAGCCCACAGCTCATCCGCAGGAGAGACGGCCAGGGCATAAACGTGGGCACCCAGCAGACGATGATTCTCCGGCAGAGCCTGCCATTTGCCCTGCTGGTAATAGCCCAATCCATTGCTGGTTCCGGCCCACAACCGTTCCTGCCGGTCAAAGGTCAATCCATAGACGATATTGCCGGGCAGCCCCTCCTTGCGGGCAAAGCTGCGCCAGTTCTGACCATCGAACCGGCTCACCCCACCCCCCCAGGTTCCAGCCCAGAGCGCCCCATCCTTCTCCAGGGCCAGGGAAAAAACATAATTGGGGTTGTACGTGGACATTCCCCCGGACAATACACCCAGATCGTGTCGATTGCGCGTGCCCAGACCGGTATTGGTACTCAGGGGCAGCTCATCCACATTCTCGGCCCCCAATCCGTCGGCATGGGTCCAGGAGCGCCACTCCTGGCCATCCAGGCGGGTGATCCCCCCTTCGGTCCCGAACCAGATCCGTTTCTGCCCGTCCACCACCATGGCATAGACCCATTCGTTGACCAGCTCCTTGACAAAGGTATCCATGCGGCCCGTGTCGAGATCCAGCCGGTTCACCCCGGCCCAGGTGCCGATCCACAGCCCCCCATCCGGATGTTGCGCAAAGGAGTAGACCCAATAATCGGCCAGACCATGCATGGGGAACCAGGTTTTCCACTCCCCGTTCTGGTAACGGCTGGCACCACCGGAGTTGGTCCCGAACCACTTGGCCCCGTTCCGGTCCAGACCGATGGCAAAGACATATTCGTTGGCCAACCCCTCTTTGCGGGTGAAGGTGTTGACCACCGCCCCCTTTTCCAGATCGATCTCCATCACCCCGACCGAGGTGCCGACCCACAGACGGTTCTTCTCCTTTTCCACCATGAGGGAACGGACATAGACATTCTGCCCCACATCATAGGATTCCAGGATCACCGGCAGAGAGGCGACTTCCACACCGGAAGCCGACGCGGTGGCCGCCGGAGCCGCCGGAGCAACCGGAGCAGCCGGAGCAGCCGGAGCGATCTTCTGCTCCACCTTATTCTCCTGGGCCTTCTTCTTCTCCTGATCCCCGTCGCCAGAAGGGGAACAACCCCACAGCAGACCGGACAGCAGACACAGCAGCGTTAAATTTCTCATCGTCTCATGCTTCTCAAATAGGAAATCACATCGAGGATCTGGAGATCATCCAAAACTCCACGAAAGGAAGGACAACTCACCCCGCCCTGACGAATCCGGTTCACCAGCACCGTATCGGTACGCAACAGCCCGTTGCGCGGATCGCTCTTGCGGGTGAAGTCCGGGGTCTGGGGCAGACCCGGACGACCATCCAGACCATGACACTGGCCGCACTGCTGCCTGTACAGCTCCTTGCCGACAAACGGATCCCCGGCCATGACCGCTGTCGGCACCATCGCCACCATGACGGCCACCATCCACCCGGACACCCGGGATCTCATGGCTGACTGCCTTTTTCTTTTTTCCCGGCTCCGGTTTTGCCTTTTTTGTCACTGCGGGGCAATTTGGCCTCCCAGCTCTGGGCCAGAGCCAAATCCTTGGCCACCCCTTCAATCCCGTTGCGATAGATCAGAACCAGCTCCTTGATGGCCGCAACATCTCCTGCCTCTGCTGCCCCCTGCAACAACGACAGGGCGCGCCCGGGATCTGCCGGCAGCCAGCTTTTCGACTCCAGAAGCATCTTGCCCAGCAGCAGCATGGCTGGCGGATGTTTCATGGCCACCGCCTTTTCGATCCAGGCCAATCCTTCCGGTTCCCGACCCTTGCCCAATTCACCGGTGACCTGCATCACCCCCAGGCCCAGAATGCCGGACGGCTCACCCGCATCGGCTGCCTTGCGATACCACTTCCCGGCCTCCTCGTTCTCCTCGGCCCGATCCAGAATGACGGCCAGCGCCACCATGGAGAGCACATGTCCGGCCTCGGCACCGCGCCGGAACATCACCATGGCTGCTTGCAGATCATTCCCTTTCTGGGCGTGCAACCCCTCTTTGTAATCCTCTTCCGGAGCTGCCCACACCCCGGCAGGCAGCAAAGCACCCAACACCAGCCACACCCCAATCCAGCCTGTGATCCTCATGTTCCCTCTCCCCGTTACCTGACCAGCATCCTTGTCACATCTTGGACATTTGCGCCTGCTCCAGCTTGCGATACAGGCTGGAGAGGCCGATGCCCAACTCCCGGGCGGCCTGACGCCGATCCCCGTTGGCCTCATCGATGGCCTGAAGAATCAGTTCGATTTCCAGGTTGCGCATCCGCTCCCGCAGACGCCCGGCATCGCGTTGGGCCAGCGGCTCTTCACCGGCACTGCTGACCACGGCACAGGCTACCACCGGATCCGGCAGCTCCTCCAGGGTGATCACCCCATCCTCGGTGAGAATGGCCGCCCGCTCCAGGGCGTTTTCCAGCTCGCGGGTATTGCCGGGCCAATCGTAATTCAGCAACGCCTCCCGCGCCTCCGGCGCCAGTGAAAGCACCACCCCGCCCCCCAGCTTGGCCCCGTTGCGCTGGAGAAAATGGTCGATCAGCACCTCCAGGTCTTGGGGGCGCTCCCGCAACGGCGGAATCTGGATCGAAAAGACGTTCAGGCGAAAAAAGAGATCCTCGCGAAAGCTCCCCTCGGCCACCATGGTCTTGAGATTCTTGTTGGTGGCAGCGATGATGCGCACATCGACCTTGCGGAACTGCTCGCTGCCCACGGCGCGCACCTGATTCTGCTCCAGAGCGTGCAGCAGTTTCACCTGCAAATGCAACGGCAACTCACCGATCTCGTCCAGAAACAGGGTGCCTTGATCCGCCTCGGCAAACAACCCTTTCTTGTTGCGATCCGCCCCGGTAAAGGCCCCTTTCACATGGCCGAAGAATTCGCTCTCCAGAAGATGGTCCGGGATCGATCCGCAGTTGACCGGGATGAACAGCGCCCCGGCCCGAGGGCTGGCATCGTGGATCGCCTTGGCCTGCACGCTTTTGCCGGTGCCGGATTCGCCGGTGATCAACACCGTATGATCGGTACGGGCCACCTTGCGGATCTGACGATCCAGGCGCTGCATGGCCGGAGAGACCAGGGGAAGAAAACCCTGTCCCCGAATGAGCTGACGCAAGGTGCGGTTTTCGTCCTGCAACCGGATGACATTGCCCATCTGCACCAGACGGTGCAACAGATCCTCCTTGCGCAACGGCTTGATCATGTAATCATAGGCACCGGCGCGCATGGCCTCGATGGCGGTATTGACCGAGGCAAAGGCGGTCATGATCAGAAACAGGGTCTCCTGTCCCTGGGCGCGCACCCGGCGCACCAGTTCGATCCCATCCATGCCCGGCATGCGGATGTCGCAGATCACCACATCAATCGCCCCTTTGGTGATCACCTCCAGGGCCTCTTCCCCATCCCCGGCCTGTTCCACCGGATAACCGGCCTTGCGCAAGGTGCTGACCAGAACCTGCCGGATGGCCGGTTCATCATCCACCACCAGAATCTGCAACGGGGTATCCACGATCACTCTCCCCACTCTCCCCAGGCAAACAGAATCCGACGCGCGTGCCCTGACCCGGCTGGCTGTCGATGCACATCTCGCCACCATGCTCGGCAATGATGTTGAAACACAATGATAATCCCAGACCAGTCCCCTTGCCAACCGGTTTTGTCGTGAAAAAGGCGTCAAAAGCGTGCTGACGGGTGAACGCATCCATGCCCGGACCGTTGTCCTCCACCTCCACCCACACCCGACCCTCCCGCATGGCCGAACGCACCAGAATGTAAGGAGCTGCCACCTCTCCCATGATCAAGGCGTCCGCAGCATTGATGATGAGGTTGATCAGCACCTGACGCAACTGATCCTCCAAACCGGGTACTGCCGGCAGGTTGGGATCGAGTTCCATGCGGCTCTCCACCCGGTGGCGCACCCGCCGGTCAAACCGCATGATGCGCAGGGTGGCTGCCACCAGTCCGTTGAGATCCACCAGTTGCCGCCCATCGGTTTGCGGCTGGGAAAACTCCGCCACCTCCCGAATGATCCCCAACAGCCGATTGATCTGCTGTTCGATCAGATGCAGATGTTCCCGCCTGCTTTGGGCATCTTCCAGGTCGTCAAACAGCACCTCCACCAATCCGGAGATGGCGGCAATGGGGTTGCCGATTTCGTGCATGATGCCCGCAGCCAGGGTGCCCATGGCGGCCATTTTCTCATGCATGAAACTCTTCTGGCGGGCCAGTTCCATCTCTGCCTGATTCTTCTTGCGTTCGCTGATGTCGCGCATGGTGGCGATGAACTGGCTGCGATCTTCCAGGCTCACATGGCTGACGGTCAACTCCAGCGGGAATTTCTCCCCGTTGGCACGCCGGGATTCCACCTCCCGTTCAAAAAAGACCTCCCCGCGAATCGGTACGGTCACCTGGCGTTTGACGTTCTTCTCGAACCACTCCAGATAATGGCGGATGTAGCCATCATGACGCGCGGCATGGGGGTCGGGAACCAGCATGCGGATGTTGTTGCCGACAAGCTGCTGGGCAGAGAATCCGAACATCTTTTCCACCGACGGGTTGACCGATTCGATGATGCCGGTGCGATCCGTGGTGATGATCCCTTCCACCACGTTCTCCATGATGGTGCGCAGACGCAACTCGTTGCGGTGGATCAACTCGGCGGCCAGCTTGCGTTCAGTGATATCCTCCTTGATCGCCAGATAGTGGGTGGGAATCCCTTCGGCATCCCGAATCAAGGAGATGCTGGCATGCTCCCAGAACAGCTCGCCACTCTTGCGCCGGTTGAGAAATTCGCCGTGCCATTCGTTCTTCCTCTCCAGATCGCGCCACATGTGTCCGTATTCGTCATCCGACATGCGTCCGGACTTGAGCAGACGGGGATTGCGACCCTGAACTTCGGCCAGGGTGTACCCGGTGACCTGGCAGAACTTGGGATTGACATACTCGATGCGATTGGCCAGATCGGTGATGATCACCGACACCGGGCTTTGTTCCACGGCGCAGGTGAGTTTGCGCAACTCCTCCTCGGTGCGCCGCCGCTCCTGGATCTCCCCTTCCAGGGCCACGTTGGCCAGCGAGAGTTTGCTGGTCCTCTCCAGCACCCGCTCCTCCAGCACCTGGTTGGAGTGGCGGATCTGATCGAGATAGACGAGCAGGGTGTTCCGTTGCGCTTCGATGAACCGCTGCGCACGACTCACGATCACGAACAACCCCCCATACAACAGCATGAAGGCCCCGCCGATCAGAATCGACACCTGCCAGAGGGTGCGATTGATCATGTCGATGGTGGCGGTGACATCATAATACAGCTCAAAAACCCCGACGACGCGATTGTCTTTATAAAGCGGAATATAGCTGGAAATCAGATTGCGATCCTCCAGCACCCCGTCGAAGGTGACGAAGCGATTGCGAAACACCAGCTCGCTGCTCACCTGGCCCCGCAACGCAGCCTGCAAGCCCGGATTCTGCACCTGGTCCTGACCGATCTGGCTGGGCTGAGAGGAGTAGACGGTCATCCCGCGCGGATCATAAAGCTTGACCTTGACCACATCGATGTCCGTGACCAGATGGCGCACCGTATAATCGAGGCTGACCAGCAGGGAGTGAACCTGCAACTCATCCTTGCCCAGACGGTCCACCTCGCGCAAAAATCCCTGCAACAGCGGCCACAAGGTGTTGGAAAAGGCGCGGGTCAAAGCCACATTCTGCTTTTCGCCCAGATGGAGCAGACTGTCGATCTGCATCTTGAAAAAGAGCCAGCCGAGCAGCGTGGCCACCAGAATCATGGCCACCAGGCTGGTCAGGGAAAAAAAACGCACCAGGGGAAACGGCCTGGGAGGTTCTTCTGCCGCGAGCGCCGAATTCGGCCAGGAGTTTGCAGAGGAGATCTCGTTCATCACTTTTGCCAAGAGAGTCGAATCATGAAGCCGATCCACTGGAGTCTGTCGATGGTGCTGATCTTTGGACTGATGGCGTTGGCCGAGGCCGGGGACAAGGATCCCGATCAACGTTCGCTGTTGGCCAAGGACAGGATTCACGATCCTTCCAACCGCTCCCTGAGTCTGTTGCAAGATCCGGCCCGAGGCTTGAAGGATCTCCCCTCCAACCGTCTGGGGGCCGTAGACTGGGCAGCCGCACTGCGCAAGGGGCTGATCACTCCCAGAACCGGAGTCACGGGCAAGGAACCCATGAAAAGGCTCGATTCCGTGATCATCATGACCAACACCCGCAACATGCCCCACGTCACCTTTCCCCATGAGATGCACACCCAGTGGCTCGACTGTTCCAACTGCCACCCATCCCCGTTCCTGCCCGTGGCAAAAGGCAATGCAATCAACATGAACGACGTACTGCGGGGCAAATTCTGCGGCCAATGTCACGGCAAGGTGGCCTTCTCCCCCATGTTGTGCGAAAAGTGTCACGACAAGACCCACGCCGACTCTCCCAAGGCGTGGTGGTAATGTAAAAAATTCCTGATCGCGAGAACCGGATCCCCCGCATTTTCCCAAATGCGGGAATCAGCCCCCCTCTGACCACCTGGTCATCCCCCCTCGAAAAGTGCCTGCCTGCCGATAAATCCAACATCCGCGCGGGATGGACGAAATTTTCTGGATGGTTCGGTTTTGGCACCTGAATTGTAAGTTGATGGGTGTCCGAAAATTCGCCGTTCTTGCCGTATCGCCCTTGCGCAGGAGTCCCCCACATGCACGTCCACTTGTGGATCCTCGTCATCCTACCGTTGGCTGGCACTTTGATCACTTTCATCATTCCCGGAACCCCACTGCCCCCTTTGCACACGGGAGAGCAGGGGGCGATGGCGGGGGTGGTCATTTTCTGCTTCATGACCGGGGTCTCCTGGTTTGCCTACCGCACCGCCCATTCGGACTTTGCCGCCAGCCACGGGCTGTTCGTGGTCGGACCGTACTCACCTCCGCCGCCACCCGCTGAACCGGTGACGCTTCTGCCCGACCGGGCACGGGAACCGGTCCTGCCCGGAGTGGAGGCGGAGTTCCAGAAATCCAAACTGGCCCTGAACGGCCTGGATCTGGCCACCAAGATCTTTGCCAGCGTCCAGGAGGGGATCATCATCACCGATGCATCAGGCGCGATCTGCTCCACCAATCCAGCCTTCCGCTCCATGAGCGGCTATGCGGACGAAGAGCTGCTCGGCCACAACATGCGCATCATGAAAAGCGGACGCCACTCCCCGGAGTTCTATGAACGGCTCTGGCATGCCCTGCACCACCACGGCCAGTGGCAGGGCAACATCTGGAACCGGCGCAAAAACGGCGAAGTCTACCCGCAATGGAGCACCATCAACTGCATTCGGGGCGAAGATGGCACCATCCGCTATTTCGTGGGCATTCTGTCGGATCTGACTTTGGTGCAGGAGTCCGAAGAGCAGCTCAAGTTTCTGGCCCATTTCGATCCATTGACCGAATTGCCGAACCGGATTCTCTTCAAGGATCGTCTGCATCAGGCCATGACCCAATGCCGCCGCACCGATCAACTGCTCGGGGTGTTGTGGCTGGGTGTGGACCGGTTCCGCCAGGTCAACGAAGCGGAAAACCGGGCTGTGGGGGATGTGGTGCTGAAGGCCATCGGCGCCCGTCTCAAACAGGCGCTCCGGGAAGGGGATACGGTGGCACGCACCGGCGGCGATGAGTTTGCCATTCTGGCCACCAACATCCTGGAAGTCCAGCACCTGACCCATGTGGCCCAGAAGGTGTTGAGCGCCCTGGGACAGAACATCAAGGTCGGGGATCAATCCCTGCGTCTGACCGCCAGCATCGGCATCACCATCTTTCCCATGGATGAGACCGACACCGAAGGGCTGCTCAAGCATGCCGAAACCGCGATGCGTCAGGTCAAATCCCGGGGTGGCAACGGATATCAGTTCTTCACCCGCCAGATGGGCGAGATCGCCATGCGGCGCTGGAGCATCGAACAGGGGTTGCAGACCGCCCTGGACCGACAAGAGTTCTTCTTGCACTATCAGCCGCAATTCTGCGTAGAGAGCGGACGGATCATCGGGGTGGAGGCTTTGGTACGCTGGCGCAGTCCCCAGTTCGGACTGGTGGCTCCGGACCAGTTCGTGGCCCTGGCCGAAGAGAACGGCCTGATCGTTCCTTTGGGGGAATGGATTTTGCGCGAGGCGTGCCAACAGAATGTCCGCTGGCAGGAGCAGGGGTTGGCGCCGATCAAGATGGCGGTGAACATCTCTCCCCGCCAGTTCATGCACGACAACCTGGAACAGGTGGTGGCCCAGGCATTGCGCGATACCGGGCTTGATCCGCGCTGGCTGGAACTGGAGATCACCGAAGGGCTGTTCCTGAACGACCAGAAACGGGTCCGTTCGGTTTTGACCAAGTGGCGCCAGCAGAATCTGCACATCTCCATCGACGATTTCGGCACCGGCTACTCCTCGTTGAGTTATCTCTCCAACCTGCCGATCCACTCCCTCAAGATCGACCGTTCGTTCATCCGGGATGTGGCCAAAAACCCGGAGAGTGCGACCATCACCCGTTCGATCCTCTCATTGGCCAAGAATCTCAACCTGACCGTGGTGGCCGAAGGGGTGGCCAACGAAGAGCAGATGGAATTCCTGCGCGACCTTGGTTGCGACAAGGTGCAGGGTTATCTCTTTTCGCCGCCGATCCCGGCAGAAGATGTCACGGCTTTTCTGACCCACGCCCGCATGGGTCCACTGGTCCAGGCACTCACCATGGCCCCCTATGTCGAGTGCCGCCCGGCCCGGGAACGATCCCAGGCCACCCAGGCGTCCATGCTGTTGAACTGAACCTGCTCATGGAGTAGAATGCCCCGATGCATCCAATCCCGGTCATACTGCTCGCCACCACCCTCATGGTCGGGTGCAGCAAGGAAAACCCGCCCACCACCACCGGAGATCCCTTGCCGGCGGATACAGCCAGGCCTGTTGCGGCCCGTGGAGAAACCAAAAAGGGCGGGAAAGGAGCGGGCATGATCGGTCGCAGCCGGGATGAGCTGGTGCAGGCCTTTGGCCAACCCAAACAGATCCTGGATGTCACCCTGGTCGGGCGTCCCCCGTCCGAAGGGTGGATCTATCCGGGAAGCCAGTGTATTGATACTTATGTGATCGTTGAAAAAACCGGCCTGGTCGTTGACTACTTCTGCCGCTAACCACCTTTCAAGGAGAGCTGGATGAAACCGATCTGCACCTCGTTTCTGATGACACTGGGCACTCTGTGCTGGATGTCCGGCACTCTGCCATCCCCGGCAGAGGCTGCCGGGGCCATGGATCCGATAGCGCAACGCAAGGAGATCGTGGATGCGGCCAACTGGAAAGCCATGACCACGGTTCTGGTCGAATTGAAAGAACACAGCTACAACCCGGAGCAACTGGTCTTCAAGGCCGGACAACCCTACAAGCTCTCCATGCGCAATATCGGGGAGAAAAAGCACTATTTCACGGCCCCGGAGTTTTTCAAGGCGATTGCCACACGCAAGGTGCAGTCGGACAAGGATGGGGAGATCAAGGCCCCCTATCTGCTGGCTGTGGAGATGATGGCCAATGGCGGTCAACTGGATCTCTATTTCGTGCCGGTAACCAAGGGAACCTATCCCCTCTACTGCACAGAGTCTGACCATCGGCAACAGGGGATGGAAGGGACAGTGGTGATCGAATAATGAAATCCGTCATACCCGTATGGATTCCGGCAGTGCTGTTTTTGCCATCTCTGGCCTGGGCAGATGCCACCGGCACCCCCATGAACGTTGCACCGATGCTGCCTGCCACCGACATTCCGGTCGTTCTGCTCGAAAGGGCGCCGGTGATTGACGGGGATCTGGGCGAGTGGAGCAGTGTGCCTGCCCACACCATTCCGGTCACGCCCACTCTGGAAAAGGATGAACAGAACCGGGTCGGCACCGGGGATGTCGTGTTGAGGGTGGGGGTTCATGGCGACCGGTTCCATATGGCGCTGCGTTGGCCGGATGAGACACCGGATGAGAAATTCCGCCCCTGGCGCTGGCGCAACGACAAATACCAGCGCACCGAGGTACGGGATGATCAGTTCGTGGTGCGGTTTCACATGAGTGGCGACTATGATTCCTGCATGTTGAGCAAGACCAACTATCAGGTGGATGTGTGGCGCTGGTCTGCCGGACGCAGCAACCCGGCGGGTCTGGCCGAAGATCAGATGCACATCATCAGCCTTGATCCCATGGAAGAGGCGGCGGAATTTCTTGGTCCCTACGGCACCACCTACCTGTTGAAACGCAACGATGACGGGGAGCCGTTCTACAAAAACGCCAAGGCACCGGCTGTCAAAAAAGGGGATGAGGAGCCGGGCATTGTTCAGTCCGGTCCCGGCTCCGGCAGTCTGGTGGATGTGACGGCCAAGGGGGTGTGGAAAGAGGGATACTGGAATTTGGAGTTTTCCCGACTGTTGAATACCGGGCATGGGGATGATGCGGTTTTGGTACGCGGCGGACGGATTTCCGGTGCCATCGGGGTGTTCAATCGGGCCGGGAACGAACACAAGAGTGTCTCCGGCACCTTGAACTTTCTGATCCCGTAAGAAGTTGGGTGATTCTCATATGATCAACCGAGAGAAATGCACCATCATCAGGGGTCCAGGGGGGTTACCCCCCTGGTGGGGTCCAGGGGTGAAACCCCTGGGACTTTAATCTTTTCAATCTTTTAAACAAAAATATTAATAAATTATTTCTTAAATTATTTTAAACATTAAAACATTAAAACCCTGGGGGATGAATCCCCCAGACCCCCTCTTTTTTTCAATAATTGGATACCTGTCAATGGCTCAGGAATCACCATACAGCCGCTAAAGGAGCAATCCGTTCACACGCGAGACCGCATGAGTAAACACCCCCCCCTCTCCGTCAAGCGGCGCCGACTGGGCGATCTGCTGCTCGAAGCCGATATCATCACCCCGGACAAACTGTCCATTGCCCTGACCGAACAGAAGAAAACGGGCGAACAACTGGGCCGGATCATCGTCAAACTGGGCTTTGTCCCGGAAGGGGTGATGCGGGACATCCTTGGCTCGGCCCTGGGCCAGGAGAGCATGGACTTGGAAAAGATCCGCCCGGATCCCAAAGTCCTGGCCATGGTGCCCAAAAAGCTGATCGAACGCCATCAGGTGGTGCCGGTCTCCTGGAATTCCCAAAATTCGGAATTGACCGTGGCCATGGCCGACACCCAGAACGTGGCGGTGATCGACAAGCTTCAGGCCCACATCCACGCAGGCATCAACATCCGCCCGGTCCTGGCCGGTCAGGCCGAAATCGCCCGCGCCATCCAACGCCTGTTCGGCGTGGAGATCTCCCTGGAAGGGGTGCTGCACGAACTGGAAACCGGCTCCATCGATCTGGAAGGATTGACGGAACAAACCGGACAGTTCAGCCACCCCATGGTGCGTCTGGTGGAACTGCTGCTGACCGATGCCGTGCATCAGGAAGCCTCGGACATCCATATCGAACCGGAACTGGGATTCGTGCGCATCCGCTACCGCATCGACGGGGTGCTGTCCGAGGTGCGCAACCTGCACCGGGACTATCTCTCCGGACTGGTGGTGCGCATCAAGGTGCTGGCCGGCATGAACATCGCCGAAATCCGCGCCCCGCAGGATGGCCGTTTCTCCATGACCATCTCCTCCCATGCCATCGACTTTCGCGTGGCCTCCCAACCCACCACCCACGGCGAAAACCTGGTGCTGCGCATCCTGGACCGCAACCGGGGCATCCTGCGTCTGGAAGAGCTGGGACTGGCCCGCCACACCCTCTCGATCCTCAAACTGATGATGGCCAAACCGGAAGGGATCATTCTGGTCACCGGACCCACAGGCAGTGGCAAAACCACCACCTTGTACTCCATGCTGAACTTCCTCAATACCGAACAGGTCAACATCATGACCCTGGAAGATCCGGTGGAATATCCCATGCAGATGATCCGACAGACTGCGGTCAACCCGGCGGCCAATCTCGATTTTGCCAACGGGGTGCGCTCGCTGTTGCGTCAGGATCCGGACATCATTCTGGTGGGCGAAATCCGCGACAAGGATACGGCCCAAATGGCCCTGCGCGCAGCCATGACCGGTCATCAGGTCTACAGCACCCTGCACACCAACTCGGCCCTGGGGATCTTTCCCCGTCTGCTCGATATCGGAGTGAGTCCGGAAATCCTTTCCGGCAACATCATCGGCATCCTCAGCCAACGCCTGGTGCGCAAACTCTGTCCCCACTGCAAACAACCCCACGACCCCAATCCCCTCGAACGCCGTCTGCTCGGGGTCACCCGGGATGAACCGTGCCGGATCTATTCGGCTGTGGGGTGCGAAAAGTGTCACGGTATCGGCTTCCGGGGCCGCATGACCGTCATGGAGGCAATCCGCATGGACGAGGATTTCGACATGCTGATCGAACAAGGAGCAGCCAAAACCGCCATCGGACAGTTGGCACGCAAAAAGGGATTTCTTTCCATGGCCGAAGACGGGGTGCGCCGCGTGCTCGACGGCAGCAGCAGCCTGGAAGAGATCACCCGCGTCATCGATCTGTCCAAGAGACTGGAAAAATAGCGGTCACGGCTGCCGACAGTTTTTGCTTGCCGTGCGTGCCGGAAACGTTCATTATTTTCCAAACAAGAATTTTTTCCGGCCACTGTTCAACAACCAGCGCCCATGCCCATGCCGCCCCTACCCTTGCGTCTTCCTCTGGCTGTACTCCTGTCCAGCCTGCTGCTCACGCTGCTGTGCGGCGTCAATCTGCTGGTTTTCCACAACCACCAGGCGCTCTTTCTGGAAAAATTCGCCTTTCACACCGCACGCAAACGCATGGTGCAAAGCCAGGATCTGATCCATTCGGTTTCACGCGTGCAAAACCAGTTGACCGACATCTCCGCCACTTTGGGGCTGGATCATCAGGACCAGGGATTTGTCCGGGCGCGCAGTGCCATGGAGGAGTTTCTGGCCGGTCTGGTCAATCTGGGGGAGTTGCTGAACACCTTTCCCCGGGACGACCAAACCCCGACACAACTGCCCCCTGTGCATGAACGCTTTGTACGCTTTTATACACTGGGCATCGAGATGGCCCATGCCTATATCGGCCAGGGCACCTTTCAGGGCAACCAGAAGATGAAGCTCTTCGACTCTGAGGCGGACGGTCTGCGCGCCACCCTGAACGACATCCTGACCCGCCACGAAACCGAACACGAAAACTGGCGTTTGAAAGTCCGTCGCCACCCGGAGGCATTCACCACCCCGTCCGGATTGTCGAACCTGGTATGGTTTTATCTGATGGGCAAACAGGCCCGTGCCCATTATGTCCAGTCGATGACCGAATTGACTCAAAGCGCCTCTGCCAACCAGGCCGATCTGCCCCTGAGCCTTCTGGCCCAGGAGCTTCAGGGGCTGGCGCTCCACATCCAGCAGTGGCTGACCGATCTGGGGGCCACCCGTGGACAGGATGGCCTGGATGAAGGCCGGGAACACGCCCGACAGGCCGCAGAGCGGTTTCACGCCCTGCTCCCGCTTTTGAACCAGCGGGTTGCCCAGTCGGACCATCCGGAGTTTGCCGAACGGTGCCTGCGCCTGGGGCCACGCTTTGACCGCTTCTATGCCCAGGGCATGGCCATGGCCGAGGCCTACATCCACAAAGGCACCCGCGCCGGCAACCCCCTGATGGCCGAATTCGACCGCCTGGCCGAAGAGATCGAAGCGGAGCTGGCCCCGCTGATCACCCCGGCTCTGGAGGATGTGGGACGCAAAAGCTTTCATCTGGAATTGATCCAGGATTCTTTGGATGAGATCCGGGTGATCCTCTGGTTTGTATTGTTTTTCCTGATGAGCAGCACCATGGCCAGTGCTGTATGGCTTTATTCTTGCAAGTCACGGTTCCGTCAGACCCGTTAATGTCGTTGCACCCTGCGGAAAACGTGACATGCGATGAACGCCACACCTTTATCCACGCCCTGGTTGCGTCGCCTCAGCGCAGGTCTCCTCTCCTTCGTTGTGGGCTGCGTGCCCGCTCCTCCGGTGCAGGAGCTGGTGGATGCGCCCCAAAAAGAGCGCATTGAAAAAACCACCCAAACCGACGCACCGGACGACTCGATTCCCGAAACCGTCAAAGTCTCCCCGTTCCTGCCCAAGGGCGAAGAAAGATCCACCCCCATGGCCACCTATACCGTGGTGGTCACCGATGTCCCGGTGCGCGAGGTGCTGTTTGCCTTGGCCAGGGATGCCAACATGAATGTGGATATTGTCCCGGGCATCAGCGGCCAGATCACGCTCAATGCCATTGATCAGACCCTGCCCCGGATCCTGGACCGCATTGTCAGCCAGTCCAACATCCGCTACCAGATCAAGGAGAACGTGCTGTTCGTGGAACCGGATCTGCCGTTCCGACGCAACTATCGGGTCGATTACGTCACCACGTCCAGAAAAATGGAGTCCGATGTCTCCATGACCACCACGGTCGCCTCCTCCGGAGCCAATGCGCCGACCATCAGCAACAGCTCCTCTCTCAAGCTGGCCTCTGCCTCCACGATAGATTTCTGGAAAAATCTGATTGCCAATCTCAACGAGATCGTGAGCGACAGGATCCACTATGAGATCGATTCCAAGGATGCCAAAGACGACAAGGAGAGCAAGAAAGAAAAGGATGTCCACGGCCAGGAGATCGGAAAAAAAGTGATCTGGAACGAATCCACCGGTGTCGTCAGCGTTTTGACCACCCAGCGTCAGCATCGTGAGGTCCAGGAGTTCATCGACCGGGTGTTGAACAATGCCCGGCGTCAGGTGCTGATCGAGGCCACGGTCGCTGAGGTGAATCTGTCGGACAAACATCAATCCGGCATCGACTGGACCATGCTGAAAAGCAATGGCGTGACCGATGGCGGCAACCGCATCTCCACTCTGGCCAATCGGATCAGTGGCACCCCGGGTACGGCCTTGACCCTGAACAGCACCAAGGTGCCCTTTCTTTCGGATGTGTTGGGTGAACGGGACATCGGTGCCACACTGCACCTGCTCTCTTCGTTCGGCAAGACCAAGGTGATCTCCTCGCCCAGAATCACGGTACTCAACAACCAAACTGCCGTATTGCGCGTGACCACCAACGAAGTCTATTTCGAGATGCGCATCAACGAACAGGCCATGTTGGAACAAGGCATAGTCCGGTACACGAACAACAGCGAAACCCAGATCCGTACCGTACCCATTGGATTCTTGATGCAGGTCACCCCGCAAATCAGCGAATCGGACATCATCACGCTGAACATCCGCCCCACGATCCAAAGGGTGGACAAGTGGGTTGAAAACCCAGATCCGAAACTCAGGAGCGCCACCGCTGGCGCCACTCCTCCTCAAGTGCCGGTGGTACAGGTACAAGAGATGGATTCGATCCTGCGGGTGCCCAACGGCCATGTGGCGGTCATGGGCGGGCTGATGAAACACAACCGGGACAACAAACTGGAAGGAGTGCCGGTCTTGTCCGAGCTGCCGGTGGTGGGGAGCCTGTTCAGCTATCGCAGCCAGGAAGCGGAAAAATCGGAACTGGTGGTCTTTCTGCGTCCGATCCTCATGAACGAACCCAGGGAGCTGTTGACCGATCCGGACAAACAAATGCACCAGGAGCGGAATCAGCCCCTGTCACCCCAATGGGTGCGGGACCGGTCCATCCTATGAGCCTGCTTCTGGACATGCTCCGAGAGACGGGGAACGAAATTTATCCGGAGATCGCTTCCACTCCAGAGGCGTCCGATGGCCCGACACCTGGGGATCTGCCCACTCCGGAACCCACATTGAGCGCCCTGGAGCTGGTGAAAATCCGCTTTCATGAACCGGAGGAGGCGCGGGAGCATCCCCAACCTCCCACCCCGGAGCCAACCACGCTCGATGAGAGCTACTCCTGGGACATGGATTGGCTGGATGAAACCGATCTGACCGAACAGAACGGCACGCAACCGGCAGAGAGCGACACCCCAGCCGAAATCCGGATCGAACCCACCCTGTCCATGTTCGAGTTCACCCCGGAAGAACCTCTGCCAGAGCCGGAGGAGAGTGCAGCCACGGCAACCACCGCAGCCACCCCAGCCCCGTCGGACGCGGATGCGCGCCCGGTCGAGGCGATGGCGTTGCTGCCGCTGGCACTGCTCGCACCCACACCATCCCCCACACCCACTCCGGCCCCAACCGAACAACCGGACGCACCCGCTGCCCCGGTGGCTGCACCGCCTGGCCGTGTGCCACGCAAGGCCATGGCCAACGCCAACCGGAAAAAGTGGCTGCGTGCAGCCAGTGCCCTGCTGCTGGGATGCGGCCTGGCCAGCGGCTATTTTGTTCTGGAACACTTTCAGGGCCAATCGGATCTGGTCAGCAGCAAGCCTGCACCCCGCGCCCCGACCTCCAGGAGCGAGACCAATGCGCCGGTGCGCATTGCCGCCACCCCGCCTGCTGCTGCCGCGCCACCTGTTCAGGCTCCAGCGCCCGTGACAACTCCCAATCCAGCCCGCCCGGCAGATCCCCCGCCCCAGGTCGCGTCCCAGGCAGTACCCGCAACGCCTGCTGCCGCTCCGCCGCCGTCATCTGCGGAACCGACACCCGCACCCGCACCCACAGCCACAGCCCAACCCGCGCCTCCCGCAGCCCACGCAGTCCAGCCCCAACTGCCGCCAGCGCCCCAGGTCCAGCAGCCACCGGTCCGACTGCCCGGAAAAACCGCAGCCAAACCCCCGGCCAATCCCATGCACGAAGGACGCAAGGCATTGCAAAAAGGGGATCTGGCCGCAGCCAGAAGACATTTTGAGCAGGCTTTGACCATCGAACCGCACAACCACACGGCCATCTCCAGCCTGGCTTCCGTGGCCATCCGCGAGCGCAAACCCGAAGAGGCCCGATCCTTGTATCAGGCCATTCTCAAGGAAAACCCCCACGACACCCTGGCCATTGCCGCCCTGGCATCGTTGAACGGCAACTCCGATTCATTCCGGGAGGCCAGCCAGATCCAGCACCTGTTGCGTCAATCACCCAACGAACCGCATCTGCACTTTGTGCTGGGCAACATCCTGGTGGCGCAGAAAAACTGGCCCGAGGCCCAGGCCGCCTTTTTCAACGCCTACCGGCTGGATCGCACCAATCCGGACATCCTCTTCAACCTGGCCGTCACCCTGGACCGGATGGGACAGGAAAAAAGCGCCCTGACCCACTATCGGGATGCACTGCGCCTTCAGGAGCAGTACAAGAGCGGCGGATTCGACCCCCAGGCCATCCAGCGCCGCATCGCCATTCTCGAACAACGCACCACAGCCCCTGCACTGCCTCCGGTCAAACCTCCTGATTGAGGCTCTCCAGATCCTCCAGGTGGACCGACATCCTGACCTGATTGCGTCCGTTGCGTTTGGCCTCGTACAGCATGTCATCGGCCTTTTTGATCAAATCATCCACCTTGTTGATCTCGCTGGCCGGGATGGTGGCCACACCGATGCTGACCGTGACCTTGAGATTGTCCACCACCATGGCCTCCACCTGACGCCGGAACCGTTCGGCCACGATATAGGCCCCTTTGGGGCTGGTATCGGGCAGCACCACGCAGAACTCCTCCCCCCCATAGCGGCACGGGGTATCCACCTTGCGGAAATACTCGCGCATGACCCGGCCAATGGCCTGGAGCACCCGGTCCCCCTGGTCATGACCATAGGTGTCGTTGAATTTCTTGAAGTGGTCCACATCAAAGAGCAGAAAGCCCATGAAATGGTTGTAGCGTTGCGACCGTTTGATCTCCTTTTCCAGCACTTCGAGCAGTCCGCGCCGGTTGTAGAGCTGAGTCAGGGCATCGGTGACCGAGAGTTCCCGGAGTTTGTCCTCCAGTTTCTTTTCATCCGTGACATCGCGGATCATGATCGAGGTGCCAATCGGCGACTGGTCCGTGGCCGTGATGGTGGCGGCATGGATCTTCAGGGCGCGTCCGTTGAAGACCAGCAGATTGGGCATGTCCTGGCCACCCTTGGCCACAAAGGTGCGCAGGAAATCCGGGTCATCCACCAGATTCTCCCAACCCGCTGCGCGGATCTGGTCGAAATCCTTGCCCAGCAGCCGCTCTGCCGCCGGGTTGACCAGCACGATCTGCTGCTGGCCATCCGTGACCACGATCCCTTCCTGGGCACCGATGATGATGGTGGAGAGTTTGTCCTGCTCCATTTGCAGACCGGTATAGGTCTTGAGCAGCCGTTTGGCCATCTCGTTGAAGGTGACGGTGATCTCGCTGATTTCGTCGTGACCGGGCACATGGACGCGCTCTTCCAGATGGCCGTTGGCCACCCGCACCATGGCCCCCCGGATGCGGCTCAGAGGGGTGATCAAAAAGCCACGAATCATCAGATAGACAAGCAGCAACACAAAAAACAGGGCGATCAGCGCCACAACGACCGCCTCCTGACGGGTCGCTTCGATATCGGACTGGGCCTGGGCCAAAGAGGTGGTGATCATCATCACCCCGCGATATTTGGGATCGCTCCCATGACACTTGCCGCATTTGCCAATCCGCTCTATGGGTGCCAGATAGGTCACCCGGTGGTCGTTGGTCTGACCCTCCATCAGGGTGATGATCTGACCACTCTCCAACACCTTGCGGAGCGCCGGATGGTCCGGTGCCAACACCTCCAGGCGCGTCTCCTGGTCACGGGGCATGAACTCCTCCTCCCCCAGACGGTGGTTCACCTCACGAATGGTGGCATTGTCCTGAAACGCCTCCTCTCCATTGATGCGCAGGATGCGAAAATTCAATACCGCCGGATTTCTCTGGATGTCGCGGGCAAACTCCTGGGCGATCTGGGCATAACCTGCGGTCATGATGGTGCGCAAGGCACTGCTGATGTTGCTGATCATCAGCCGCATGGTGCGTTCGTTCTGGGCCAGGATGGTCTCTTTCTGGTGCATCATGAAGAAATGAATGAACCCCAGCATCACCAGGATAACGGCCCCGGCAGTCGAGAGAACCAGTCGGGCACTGATGCTGAGCGACATTCTGGACTTGTGTGCATGTGCGGTCATTGGAGTTCCGACAAGATGAATAAATGTTTGTAAGAAACTGTCAACTTCTGGTTGACACGACGGATTCAACATATTGACGGCACTGTTCCTGTTTTTCAAGCTTCCCGACATTCACAGCCAAAAAGGCATGACGGTCCGTTGTTTGAAACAGACAGATGCATTAGAATGGCACAAGGGGTGCATTCATGATATCGACACCCCATGCTGGGAAATCTGCCATTACCGCCTTGATCCGGAAAGAAGAGCTGCATGCTGCCCCCATTCTCCTCGGTACTGATGAGTGTTGCCCCCCGGTTGTTCCCCCACCGTTTGCTGCTCATCATCCACGATCAAACCGTCTCCCTGCTCGTTTGGCATGAACAAAAACTGGGGCAGCGCGTCATTTTTCCAAACACGCCCGAAGGGGTCGCGGCGTGTGCGCGTCATCTGGAACAACACCCGACACCGGGTCCGGTCTATCTGTTGGCCGACATCATGGAAGAGGAGTTGAACCGGGAGTTGCTCCCCGGCCTGCATGGGCTGGATCGTCGCAACATGATTCAGCGCCGTCAGGAGCGACTGTTCCGCCTCACCTCGTTTCGTCTGGCCGAAGCCCAGGGCAAAAACCAAAGCGGATCCGAACGGGTGCTGTTCTGCGGATTGACGGAACCAACCCGCCTGCAACCCTGGATCGATCTGCTGCATGCCCGGAAACGGCCCATTGCCGGTCTGTGGTCCGTGACCCTGTTGAGCCGTGGCATGCTGCATCAGGTAACACCGATCCGGGTGGATCACGCCCTGCTGGTCTCCTTCAATGCCGAAGGGCAACGCCAGACCTGCTTTCACGAGGGGCGCACGGTTTTGAGCCGCATGATTCCCGGCTTGCCGGAGAGTCCAACCCAGCTGGCCCAGTCGATCCTGACCGAAATCGACAAAACCCGGATGTATCTGGCCAGTCTGCGTCTGGTGCCCAGAGATGCCCTGATCCATGCCTTCATTCTCTGTCCGGAGTCACGCCTGCAACCGTTGCGCGCCCGGATCGAGGCCAGCCACACCCCGCTGGTGACCTGCCATCTGCTGGAGTCTGGCCAGGCAGCCCGGCGGATCGGCATGACCACAGCGCCTGGCGCAGAGGATACGGATCTGCTGTTCGGTCACTATCTGATGACCACGGCGCGGAGTCATGCCCGTTATCCCTTGCCCATGGCCCCGATCTGGGGTCAAAAGATCCAACAGTGGCTGGCAGCCTTGCCCGGTCACGGCGCAAAAAGGGAACAGGAGGCCGGAGCCGGCACACCCGCACCGGCCCAAAGGCTCGGGGATCTGCTGGTGGCCAAACGGGCGATCACGGCAGACCAGCTCGCCATTGCCCTGACCGAACAGAACCGTCTGCAACAACCGTTGGGCAAGATCCTGGTCTCGTTGGGCTTTCTGACCGAATTGCAGATGCGCGATCTGCTCGGCGACATCCTGCAACAAGAGCGCATCGACCTCAATCACGAAACCCTGGACCCGGAGGCAGCACGTCTGATCTCCAAAAGCTTTGCCAAGCGTCACGGGGTGCTCCCCGTGGCCTGGAATCCAGACCGGAAACAACTGATCGTGGCCATGGCCAACACCCTGGACATGGCCACCCTGGACCGGCTGATGGCCCGCCTGCCCCCCGGCACCACCGTGGACTCACGCCTGGCCACCGAAACCGAGGTGGCCGAAGCATTGGACCGGATCTACGGCTTTGAACTGTCGGTGGACGGCATTCTCCACGAACTCGAAAGCGGCGAGGTGGATCTGGAGAGCCTCTCCTCCAATGCCGGGGAGTTCAGCCATCCGGTGATGCGACTGGTGAATGCCCTGCTCACCGATGCCATCAAGCACGATGCCTCGGACATCCATTTCGGTCCCATGGCCGGTTTCATCCAGATCCGCTACCGCATCGACGGGGTGCTGCGCCAGATCCGTTCTTTGCACCAGAAGTTCCAGGCCATTCTCACCGTGCGTCTCAAGGTGATGTGCGGCATGGACATTGCCGAAACCCGGCTGCCCCAGGACGGTCACTTCTCCATGACCCTGGCCGGACGCACCATCGATTTTCGCGGCTCGACCCAGCCGACCATCCACGGTGAAAACATCGTCCTGCGCATCCTCGACCGGGCCAGACGCATCATGGATCTGGACTCTCTGGGGATCTCGGCCCACAACCGGCGTTGCATCGATCACATGATGGGCCAACCCGAAGGGATCATCCTGGTCACCGGTCCCACCGGCAGCGGCAAGACCACCACCCTGTATTCCATCCTTTCCACCCTGAACGCCACGGAACGCAACATCATGACCCAGGAGGATCCGGTGGAATACCCAATGCCGTCGATCCTCCAGACCTCGGTCAACGAACAGATCCGCCTCGATTTCGCCACCGGGATCCGCTCCATTCTGCGCCAGGATCCGGACATCATCCTGGTGGGAGAGATCCGGGACATGGAGACCGCCCAGATGGCCCTGCGCGCTGCCATGACCGGTCATCAGGTCTACAGCACCCTGCACACCAACTCCGCGCTCGGAGCCATTCCCCGACTGCTCAACATGGGTCTGGAACCCCACACCCTGGCCGGCAACATCATCGGCGTGCTGGCCCAACGGCTGGTGCGCAGACTCTGCTCCCGCTGCAAAACCCCTTATCCCATGGAGAACAGCCATGGCCAGGCATTGGGTCTGGAGCGTGGGGCCTGGCCAGAGCCAACCACACTCTATCGACCCGTCGGCTGCCCGGCGTGCAGCGGGACCGGATTCAAGGGACGCCTCTGTGTCATGGAGGCTTTGCTGACCGACGACCACATCCACGACCTGATCTCTGGCAGCGCCCACCCGGCAGAGTTCCGCCAGGCCGCACGGGAACGGGGATTTTGCCCCATGTGGGTAGACGGGGTCCGCCATGTGCTGAACGGCGATACCAGCATCGATGAAATCACCCGGGTGCTTGGCCGAGGCACCCGACAGGAACGGATCGGACCATTGCAGGGTACACATGCCGAAATATCAGTATAAAGCCACCGACTCCCAGGGCAAAGTCCAGAAGGGAACCCTGGACGCTGCCAACCTGGATGACCTGGAACTGCGTTTGGACCGCCTCGGACTGATGCTGATCAGCCAGAAACCCCTGGCCTCCGGCAGTCAAGGCAGCCTGCTGCCGACCCGTCGTTTGATCTCCCGCCAGGATGTCATTCTGTTCTGCTTCCACATGGAGCAGTTGACCCATGCGGGTGTCCCGATTCTCAAGGGGCTGTCCGACTTTCGCGACGGGGTGGAAAATCCCCGGTTGCGCAATGTGGTCGTCTCTCTGGTGGAGGATGTGGAGAGCGGCAAAACCTTGTCCGATGCCTTGTCCAGCCATCCGCGCATCTTTGATCCGATCTTCGTGCAACTGGTGCTGATGGGCGAAAAGACCGGACAGTTGGCCGCAATCTTCAAGGATCTGGCCGCCTCCCTCAAATGGGAGGATGAACTGGTGGCCCAGACCAAAAAAGTGATGATCTATCCGTCGGTGGTGGCTGTGACCGTGATCGGTTTGGTCTTTTTCATGATGATCTATCTGGTGCCACAACTGATATCCTTCATCAAGGAGATGGGGGAGTCGATCCCGATACATACCCGCGCGTTGATCGTCACCTCGGATTTCATCGTGGCCTGGTGGCCGCTGCTCCTCTCCGTGCCGGTGGCCGCCTTGATTCTGATCCGTGCCGGCTGCCGCATCAGCCGGACCATGCGCCGCCAGGTGGACCGGATGAAACTGCGCTTCTGGCTCTTCGGTCCCCTGACACGCAAAATCATTCTGGTCCGCTTTGCCAATGCCTTTGCTTTGATGTACCGCTCGGGCATCACGGTTTTAGAGGCGTTGCGCATCTGCGAGGGATTGACCACCAACCTGGTGATCCAGGAGGCGTTGCAACAGGCACGGGAACTGGTCTCCGAAGGCAAGGAGATCAGCAACAGCTTTGCCCAGGTGAAACTCTTTCCGCCTCTGGTTTTGAGCATGCTCCAGGTGGGGGAATCCACGGGCGGGCTGGACATCTCCATGAAAAATGTCAGTTACTTCTATGACCGGGAGGTCAAGGAGACCATCAGCAAACTGGAAACCCTGATCGAACCGGTTCTGACCATGGTCCTCGGCGGTCTGATGGGCTGGGTGATCCTGTCGGTATTGGGACCGATTTATGATCTGATTGCCAAATTGTGATGCCTCATGCTCAAACCGGCCTTCTTATGCATCACCAATCACCATCTGGTCCTCCACCCCGTCGAGGGCGCAGAAGAGACCACCCCCACCCTGTTTGCCCTGTCCGACGGAGTGAAAGGGTTTCGCGCCCACCTGGAAACCTGGCATGACCGACCCACCTTTCACATCCTGATCGATCTGACCGAAGAGGAGCTGAAACTCGAACAGATCCCGCACCTCAACCCGTTGACGCGCGCACGCATGCTGGAAAACCGCGCCAACCGCCTGCTGCGCAACACCCCCTTCCGGCACGTGACCTACCTGGGACGGGATCCCACGGATCCTGCCCGGGACAATGTGCTCTTTTCCGGACTGAACGACACCGAAGATCTGCTGCTGCCCTGGCTGGAGACCTTGCGCACCCTGCATTTCCCTCTGGCCGGGATCTGGTCGATTCCGCTTCTGACCCCGCGCATCTTCAAGGAGCACATGGATCCCAAACAGACGGATGTTCTGCTCTTGAGCATCAACTCCGGCGGCTTGCGCCAGACCTTTGTCCAACAGGGACAGATGCTGGTCAGCCGGTTGAGCCGCCTGCCGCTCCAGGCACCAGAAGAGGATCTGGTCCCGTTTCTGCATGGGGAGATCGTGCGCATGCAGGGCTATCTGGTCAGCCAGCGGCTGTATACCTGGAACAATCCATTGCATGTGCACGTGTTGTGCGGTGCCACGCTGTTTGCTTTGCTGGAACAAGGCCCCAGGGATGTGGGGAGCTATCACATCCACCCGCTGGCAGCAGAAACATTGGCCAAACGGATCCATGTCAAGGCTCCCCTGGAGTCCGGACGCATGGACCGGCTGTTTGGACAGGCGGTCATTGCCTGGTCTTTGCCCAACCACTATGCCCGTCCGGAAGATCTGGTGCTGTTTTCGACCCGCAAGCTCGAACGGAAGCTCAACTGGGCTGCTGCCATCCTGTTTGCCGTGAGTGTTCTGGTCTGTCTGTTCTTTTTCTGGCAGGGACGCACGCTGCGTGATCAACAACCTGACCTCTCGCGGCAGGCCGAAGAGATCCAGCGGGCCACGGGACGGAGTGCGAACCGCCACACCCCCCAGGAGGGACGCCGCATCATCGCTGCCGTGCAATGGGCCGAACAGCTGGAAAAACATGCCCTGGACCCCAGGGATGCACTGGCCGCACTCGGAGAGCTGCTCACCCGGCATGACCATCTGATCCTGGAAAATCTGGAGTGGCAGACCAGAAACGAGCTGACCGCCGAAACCAGCGCCCCCAGAGGAAACCGTGCTCCAGGCAAACCCGGCACCTCCTCCTCCCCTGCGCAACAGTTGGTGATCGTCGGACGGGTGGAGCCATTCCAAAGTCTCAAAGAGGCCTTAAGCCGCGTGGAGCAGTTCATGCGCGATCTGCGCGCCTTGCCGGAATTCATGGAGGTGCAACCCACCAAACTTCCTTTGAACCTGGGACAAAACGACATCCTGCAAAACACCGAAACCCGGCAACGCGAACGGGCCGAGTTCGTGCTGCGCACCATTCTGGCCAAACGGAAACCCGATGAAAAACGGCCCCATTGAATGGAAACTGTTGTACCGGTCGCTGGCTTTGCTGCTGCTGGCACTTTTGGTGGGCAGCGGCATCATGTACGGCGGCTGGGACTATCATATGGATGCGGAAAACGCCCTGGCCAAACTGCGCAGCCAGATCACCGCCCTTCAGGGACAAAAACAGCAGCAGGCCCAGCTTGACCAGCAGTTGAACCAGGCTTTGCCCATGCATGAAACCTTGCGCCAGCGCGGCGTGGTCGGCACCGGCGCCCGTCTGCAATGGGTGGAGATCCTCAAGGAGGCAGAACAGCAGCTCAAACTCCCTGGCCCGATCCGCTACAAACTGGAGGCGGCACGCCCGGTCACCACCCCCTTTCCCCTGCCCGCCATGCCCGAATTGCAACTCCAGGCCAGCCGCATGGAGCTGAATCTGGGCCTGCTGCATGAAGGGGATCTGGTGGCCCTGATCGATTTTCTGGCCAACAAAAAAACAGGGCTGTACCATTTCGTCATGTGTCGGCTGCAACCGACGGGCGATCCGACCCAGGAATCGGGCAAACTGAGCTTCGAGGTGCATATCCAGGGGTTGTGTCATCTGGAGTGGTTCAATTTCCGGGAACAGGAGACTCAGAAGAAATGATGCTGCGGCGCACGCACAGGTCATGGCTCTGGCTGATCGGAGTCGGAAGCAGCCTGGTCGGATCGGCCATGGCAGCGGTCGAATCCCCGGAGGCAGGCGCACCCCAACTTGGCCGCCTGTTCACCACGCCCCAGATACGCAGCCAGCTCGAACAGGTCCGCCGGGAGGTCAGAAAACCGGTTGCCCCGGTAAGCGATACCCTGGAAGGGGTGCTGCGCAACACCCCCTTCACCGAGGTCAAGGAACCCAAAGGGCCGCGCTACCTGACGGTTGGCGGGCTGCTGCTCAAGGAGAGCGGGGCCTCTCTGGTCTGGCTCAACAAAAAACAGTACGAAACGGCCCACGGCCATGAGGGGGAGAATTTCCAACTGGAACCCACCGACGATCCGGCCAACGGGGTGGCCATCCGCCTGCCCAACGATGCCAACCTCTATCTGCTGTTGCCCGGCCAGACCCTGGACATCAAAAGCAAACAGATCCGTCCTTCACACCTGATCCCGGAACCGGAACGCAGCCAGGCCCGACTCGGCGAGGATGAAGAAAAAAAGAAAGAAAAGGAAAAAGAAGGAAAAGAAAAAGAAGGAAAAGAAAAAGAAGGAAAAGAAAAAGAAAAAGAATCACCAACCCCCAAAAAGGAACCAGCCAGTGCCCCGTGAATTGAACTCTGGTACGCCGACGGCAGATCCCCGGCGCACGGAACGGGGGGCGGCCCTGTTCGTGCTGCTGGCCGTTTTTCTGATGGCCGGGGTCTCTCTGGCCATCGAGGCGTTGTTGATCAAAAGCAAACGCCAACGGGCTGACCAGAAGGCTGCCATTGTCCTGGCCGAAGCCAAACGCGCCCTGATCGCCCATGCAGCCCTGGATGCCGGCAACCGCACCCAGTTCGGCCATCTGCCCTGTCCGTTCACCGGAACTCCGGCACAATATGCCACCAGCGCCTTGGAAAACACACCGTGCGGTGCTGCGGATGACCGGATGGTGATCGGCTTTCTGCCCTGGCAGAGCCTGGGGCTGCCGCCCCTGTACGACGGCGATGGCGCGCCTGTCTGGTACGCGGTTGCCGGCACCTTCAAGACCGGCTCTGACCAGACCATGCCCTATACCTGCACCACCAGCAACCTGACCCTCAACGGAGCAGGCAACCATGCCGCCATCCTGATCGCCCCGGGCGATCCGCTGGAAACCCAGCAACGCCCCCCAACCTCGTCGGCAGCCACGCTGCGCACCCACTATCTGGAAGGGAGAAACGCCACAGCCTCCACCACCAGCACCACGCCGCCGATTGATTTCGAGAACGCCCGGATCGTCCTCTCTTCCACAGACGGCACCCCCTTCAATGACCGTCTGTTGACCATCACCTGTGCCGAGATCACCGGTGCCGTCAATCAAATGCCGCCATGATGACCAATCACCCATTGAATCTCTGGAAAATACGGTTTATTCTTGTTCTCGATGGGTTAAGAGTCGCCACCGTCTTCACAGCCCACAACACCATGCCCACGCGCCCATGACCAACCAATCCGCCATGCATGACGCTCCGCTTCCCACTCCCGAATCTTCTGACCGGAAGAGACAAACCCGGAGCAATCGCGGCTTTTCCCTGCTCGAACTGGTGATGGTGCTCTCCATTCTCAGTGCCGTGGTCGGCGGTGGCCTGGCCACCCTCTCCAGCATGCGCGACAAACAACAAAAACAGAAAACCAGCGTCTCACTGGACAAGATCCACGAAGCCCTGATCTGGTATGCGGTCACCAACAAACATCTCCCCTGCCCGGATGTGGGGGTCGATGCCAGCGATGTGGCCCAAACCGCATTCGACGGCGTGGGCGACGAGAATGGCAGCAACTGCCGTCTGGCCTATGGGGTATTACCCTGGAAGGATCTGGGACTGACCCCCTATGACCACTGGGGGAATTATTACACCTATCATCTCTCCACCCCCTATCATGCGGACATCACCTGCACCACCACCAGCAACCTGGAGGTGCGTCAGGACTCGGCCACCGGACTGCTTCTGACCGACCAGGCCGTGGCCGTCGTGGTTTCCCACGGCAAAAACGGTGCCGGACACATCCTGCCCACCCCAGCCGGTCCCTCGGCCTATCTGACCCGCAGCCCGGTCAGTGGCATCGAAGCCAACAATGCCGACACCAATACCCAATACATCCAAAATATTGTTGATGATCAATTATATTATCTTTCTCCCATGCTGCTGAAGACCAGGATGATGGAATCCGGGCACAACATGAGTTGCGCCACAACCACCACAACCTCGGTCCCGACAACAACAACCTCGGTCCCGACCACCACAACTTCGGCCCCGACCACCACCACGACCACCACATCGGTTCCGACCACGACATCCACGTCATCCACCACCTCGGTCTCCACAACAACCACATCGATTCCAACCACGACCACGTCGGTTTCGACTTCCACCACCTCGGTTTCAACCAGCACCACGTCGGTTTCGACTTCAACGACTTCGGTCCCGACCACCACCACGTCGGTTTCGACTTCCACGACCTCGGTCCCGACCACCACCACGTCGGTTTCGACTTCCACGACCTCGGTCCCGACCACCACCACATCGGTTTCGACTTCCACGACTTCAGCACCGACCACCACGTC
>JAANAU010000010.1 GCA_011089965.1 Magnetococcales bacterium | reverse complement strand
GTACTTGTTCGTCTAATATACATGCCGCCAGAATAAAATAATTTTGACGGATTGTCAAGATATTTTCAAATTTTATGGCACTACATTTAAAATCCAGGAATCTTACTTGATTAAATCCAATAAAATCAATATATTAGAAAAACGTAAAAATTTAAATCATTGGAAATGTGTTAAGAATGGGTTAAAATAAGAATATTTATAAATTATTTATGAAACATGAAAACATGAAAACCCTGGGGGATGAATCCCCCAGACCCCCTCTTTTCTTTCAATAATTGGATGGATGTGCTCGGCTCAGGAATCACCAAACAGCCTCTGAACAAAAACCATTTTGGAATGTGTCATTTGTTTTGTTGGGGCGTTGCCCCAAACCCCACCAAGGGCATTGCCCTTGGATCCCACCAGGATGGCTCCTGTCAACAATCATCCCGGGTCTGACACCCCGCCCGGGATGTCAGACCACACAAGTCAATCGATACGGTTCAAGGTGACCTGCCCGGTTACCAAATTCAACTGATCAATCCAACCAGGCAGATAATAATCAAACCTCTGGGTGAAGGGAATCACCTTGCCATCCCCTCCTGGCACATACTGATCGGTGACGCCGTTGAGGATAGCGGTATTTTTCATACTTTTTTGCAGATCCACGGCCTGGGCCGGAGTCATGCCATACGGAGCCAGAGCCGAGGCCAGCACTTGCGCACCTGGTCCCTTGCCTCCGCCACCTATGAAAAAGGTCAAAGGATCCACAACGGTCTTCAGATCAGGCCGGGCCAGGTTGTAGGCATCCACCAGGGTGCGCACGGTCAAACGGATCTCCGGCATGATCTGAAGATGCAAAACATCCACGGTCGAGGCATCCGGATCCAGGCCGATGGTCTTGTTGGTATTGTCGATCACCGGCACCAGACGGATCCGTATGTCGGTGGTATAGCCGCCGGCATACGGGGCAAAGGTGTCGAACAGACCATCGAACACCCCTTTGACCGAGGTCGGCAGACGGTTGTACATCAGGTTGATCACCCCGATCCGGGCCATGATGCGAATCACGGTGGGATCATCGGTTGGGTACACCTCAACGGTCAGCCGTTTGACCACCTGATCCAGATTCTGGGGAAACAGCCCACTGGTGGAGAACTGCTGCTCCAGTTTGCCAAGGATCAAATCACGCAGGGCTGCATTGGTGACACTCCACGCAGCCGGAGCCGTACGCAACGCCACGATGATATCCTTGAACGCGGTATGGGCATTGGGTGCGACATCTCCCAGCACCACATCCGCTGCGGCGTTCAGATCAAACGGTACAGGATTGACCGTGATGGTGAAGAGCTTTTTCAGACTCAAACCACGGGCATCGGTCACGCGGATCGTCACCTTGTAACTGCCCTGAACCGGTGTGAAGGTGTTGCTGACAGCCAGGAACACCCGTGAATCGCTGGCGCGGATGCGAATGGCAAACCGGGTCGGATCGTCATCGACCACAGCAGGATCATCCTCCAGGGTAAAGGTGAAGGTATCCCCAACCTCCGGATCCACGGCGGTCAACTCCCCGATGACCGAACCCGCATGGGCATTCTCATACATCAGGGTATTGCTCAACACGATGTTGGTCGGGGCATTGACCGCTGCCACCGTGAAATCCAAGGTGACCGTGTGACTCTGCGGACCACCTGCCCCGGTACTGCCCTGATCCGAGATGGTCAGGGTCAAGGTTTCTGGTCCCAGATAGCCGGCTGGTGCGTTCTGATAGGTCAAGGTGGCAATGGCGGCATTGATCTGGGCCAGGGTGCCGGTAAAGACCATACTGGCTGAACCATTGGCACCCGAAGTCACGGTCACCCCGGATCCGGCCGAAAGCGTGACCGTGCCGTGCAACACCGAAATGGTGGCCTGCAACGGATCGCTGCCCACATCCACATCATCGACCGTGTAGCCGGTGATCGGGGCAGCCACATCCACGGTGACCGAGGGGACAGGCGAACCGGAGATCACCGGTGCATCGTTGACCGCCGACACGGTAAAGGCTATGGGCACGGTGGTGACCTGGGGACCACCCGGACCGGTATTGCCCAGATCCGACACCACGACCGTCAAGGTCTCATTCCCTGAATCGTTCGCAGTCGGGGTATAGATCATGCCATTCAAGGCGGTATTGAGCTGACTCAAGGTTCCCTGCATGGTGAGGGTGGCCGAGCCATCGGCACCTGCCGTGATCGTCACGCCCGAGTTGGCGGTGATGGCCAGGGTGCCACGGGTCACAGACAGGCTCACCTCCACGGTGGCCGTGGCACCGGCATCCACATCGTTGACCGACAGGGTGGTGATCGGCAGTTGCGTATCCTCGGTGGCGCTCAAGGTCGGGGCATCCACCGTGGGTGCATCGTTGACCGCTGCCACGGTGAAGGCAAGGGGAACCGATGCGGTCTGCGCACCCGGCGACCCGGTATTGCCCAGATCCGACACTGCCAGCGTGACGGTTTCAGCACCCGCATATTCGGCATTGCTCTGATAGGTCACGGTGGCAACCGCTGCATTGATCTGGGCCAGGGTGCCGGTAAAGACCATGGAACCGGAGCCATCCGCACCCGAGGTGATGGTCACGCCCGAGCCGGTGGTCAGGGTGAGGGTGCCATGCAGGGCCGACAGGGTGGCCTCCATGGTGCCGCTGGCCACATCCACGTCGCTGACCACAAAACCGGTGATCGGGACCGGGATATCTTCGGTGGCACTCACCGGGGTCGGGGCAGCGATCTGGGGTGCATCATTGACCGCATCCACCTGGAAGGAGAAATTGACGCTGGCACTCTGCGGACCGCCGGGACCGGTGTTGCCCAGATCATCCACCCCCAAGGTCAAAACCTCTGAACCGGCATAGTTGGCATTCCCCAGATAGGTGAGATTGGTCAAGGCCAGATTGATCTGGGCCACCGTACCCGACAGGGTCATACCGGCAGAACCATCACTGCCCGAGGTCACGGTCACGCCCGAACCGGGATTCAAGGTCAAAGTGCCATTGGCCACGGCCAGTGTGGCCTGAATGAGACCGGTTCCGGCATCGCCATCAGCCACCGTAAAAGTCAAACCCACCGGGGTATCTTCGGTGGCCGTTACCGAAGCGGGTGCGGCAATCGTCGGAGGATCGTTGAGATTGGTGACCGTGATGGCCAATGCGAGCGAACCTGACTGCACCGGGGTGCCGTTGTCCGTGGCGACCACGTTGATGTCATACACATTGTTCCCACCGGTATCCCCGGGATTCTCGAAATCCGGAGCCACCAGGAAGCTGACCTCTCCGGTGTTCGGATTGATGGCAAACAGGGCCGCATCAGCACCGCTCAGAGACCAGGTGATGGTCTCATTTTCCACATCCGTGGCTGTAGCTGTGTATATGGTGCCGGAACTGTTCTCCGGGACCGACAGGGTGGGGAGGGAAGTGACGGTCGGGGCATCGTTGACCGCTGCCACGGTAAAGGCGATATTGGCACTGGCGCTCTGCGCACCGCCAGACCCGGTATTGCCCTGGTCTGAAATCGTCACGCTCAAGGTCTCATTGCCGTTGTAGTTGAGACTCCCCAGATAGCTCATCCCGTTCAGGGCCGCATTGATCTGGGTGAGAGTTCCGGTAAAGGTGAGACTGGCCGAGCCATCCGCACCGGCAGTCACGCTCACGCCGGATCCGGTGGCCAGTGTCAAGGTGCCGTTCTGCACCGTGAGCACCATCTGCATCACCCCGGTTCCGACATCCACGTCGGCCACGGCCAGACCGGTGATGGGCAACGGGGTATCCTCGCTGGCGCTCAGCGCAGCAGGTTGGGTGATGGTCGGGGCGTCATTGACCGGATCCACGTTGAAGGTCACACTCCCAGACCCGGTCAAGGCACCACCCGAACCGGTATTGCCCAGATCCGACACGCTCACGGAGACGGTTTCAGAACCGGCATGGTCAGTCTGTCCCAGATAGCCCAATGAGACCAGGGCGGCATTGATCTGGGTGAGGGTTCCGGTAAAGGTGATCACAGCCTGACCATCCGCACCGGCAGTCACGATCACGCCCGAACCGGTACTCAGAGTCAACCCGCCGTGCAATGCGGTCACCGTGACCTGCATGGTGCCTGAACCGGCATCCACATCGGTCACGACAAAACCGGTGATCGTGGCTGGGGTATCTTCCGTGGCGGTCACCGAGGTTGGGACCGCAACCACGGGTGCGTCATTGACCGGACTGACCTGGAAAGTCAACGTTCCCGTGGCACTCATCGCCCCTCCCGGACCGCTGTTGCCCAGATCATTCACCACCACGGTCAGGATCTCTTGACCGCTATAATCCACTCCACCCTGATAGGTCAATGCCGACAAAGCGGCATTGATCTGGGTCAACGTGCCGGTGAATCCCATCCCTGCCGAGCCGTTGCTGCCGGACATCAAACTCACGCCAGAACCTGGTGTCAGGGTCAAGGTGCCATTGGCCACAGCCAGGGTGACATGCAGGGTATTGGTGCCCGCATCGCTGTCGGTCACACCCACCGGGATGGTCACCGGGGTATCCTCGGTTGCCGTCTGGGTTGTGGGTACGGTGATGACCGGCGGATCGTTGGCATTGGTGACGATCACGGTGATGGCCTGTTGGCCGGAGCCGACCGGTGTACCGTTATCGGTTGCAACCAGTGTCAGGTCATACACATTGTCCCCACCACTATCGGCGGGCTGCTCATAATCGGGTGCCAGCAGGAAACTGACCGCACCGGTATTGGCATCGATGGCAAACAGCCCGGCATCGGCACCGGCCAGCGACCAGGTGATGGCATCGTTCTCCGGATCCGTGGCCGTGGCCGTATAGATTGTCCCGGTGGTATTTTCCGCAACGCTGATGCTGGTTGCCGAGTTGACGGTCGGCCCGTCGTTGACCGGTATGACGGTCACGCTCAGGGTGGCACTTGCACTCTGCGCACCACCTGTGCCGGTGTTGCCCTGATCGGACACGGTCAGGGTGATGCTTTCCGCGCCATAATAGTTAGAATTACCCTGATATATCAGTCCATTGAGTGCGGAATTCACCTGGGTCAGTGTGCCAGTGATGGTGAGGTTGGCCGTGTGATCACCACCTGCCACCAGGGTCACGCCCGAACCGGCAGCCAGGGTCAAGGTGCCGTTGGTGGCAGCCAGCGTGAGCTGCATGGTGCCGCTGCCCACATCCACATCGGCCACCGACAGGGTGGTGAAGGTGAGCGGGGCATCTTCGTTGACGCTCAGGTTGGTCGGTTGGGCAATGGTCGGGGCATCGTTGACCGCTGCCACCGTGAACGTGACGCTGCCCGAGGCGGTCTGCGCACCGCCGGAGCCGGTATTGCCCTGATCCGACACGCTCACCGAGACGGTCTCGCTCCCGGCATAGTCGGTTTGACTCCGATAGGCGAGAGTGGCGATGGCGGCATTGATCTGGGCCAGGGTGCCGGTCATGGTGATGCTGGCCGCGCCATCCGCACCTGAGGTGATGGTCACGCCCGATCCGGCAGCCAGGGTCAGACCGCCCTGTTGCGTAGCCACCGTGGCCTGGATGGTGCCAGTTCCCGCATCCACATCCGCCACGGCAAAGCCGGTGATGGAAACCGTCACATCTTCATCCGCCGTGACTGCCGTTGGTGCTGACACGGTTGGGGCATCGTTCACCGGATCGACCTGGAACGCAAGGCTGGCACTGGCGGTTTGGGGTCCACCCGCACCGCTGTTGCCCAGATCATCAACCCCCACGGTCAAAAGTTCTGCCCCGGCATAGTCGGTGGCACCACGATAGGTCAGAGCGGACAGGGCCGCATTGATCTGGGTCAGGGTACCCGTGAACCCCAACCCTGCCGAACCATTGCTGCCCGAGACCACGCTCACCCCTGAGCCAGGGGTCAGAGTCAGGGTGCCATTGGCCACCGACAACGTCACCTGAATGGCATTGCTGCCTGCATCCACATCCGCCACGGTCACGGCCAGATTGACGGGCGTCTCCTCACTGGCGGTCAGCGCAGTTGGCAGGGTGATGGTCGGGGCATCATTGGCATTGGTCACGGTCACGGCCAGTGCCAGCGTACCCGCCAGAGCGCCGCTGCCATGATCGGTTGCAGTCAGTGTGACATCGTAGACATTGTTGCCACCCGCATCGGCGGGATTTTCAAAATCGGGTGCCACCAGGAAACTCAGCGCACCCGTGACCGGATCGATGGCGAACAGCGCCGCATCCACACCCGAAAGCGACCAGGTCAAACCATCCCCTTCCGGATCCGTGGCCGTGGCCGTATAAATCGTCCCACTGCTGTTTTCCGCCACACTCGCCGTGGCTGCCGACGTGACGGTCGGGGCGTCGTTGGCACCCTGAATGGTGATCGTGATCCGGCCTGTGTCTGTAGCCGTACCATCGGAGACGGTATAGTTGAAGCTTTCGTTCAGGGTTTGACCCACCTTCAACGCCTCGACCGCCACAGCACTCTGGTTGAGGGTGTATTGATACGCGCCATTGGTCTGTACCGTGATCTGGCCGTAACTGCCAGCCAAGGGTGTACCCGGGATGCCTGCGCTGCCGCTCCCTTCCACATCGCCCAACCGGATGGCGGTGATGGTCAGGGATGGGGAGTCGGCATCGGTGTCATTGGTCAAGAGATTCCCGGAGGGATTGCTCCCTGCGCTCCCGTTGTTCACCCCACCGGCCTCGGTGGCCGTGGCCGTATCATCCACAGCCACCGGCGGCTGATTGCTCCCCTGGATGGTGATGGTCAGGAGCGCATGATCCGAAAGATTGCCGTCTGCCACCGTATAATTGAAGATGTCGCTCAAAACCTGACCCGTGCCCAGCGCCACCACTGCCGGGGCAGACTCGTTGATCGTATAGACGAACGCCCCATTGGCGGCCACGGTCAAGGTGCCATAACTGCCTGCCAGAGCCACGCCAATATTGCCTGCCGTACCGCTCCCCTCGGTGGCACCCGTGCGAATGGCGGTCACGGTCAGGGTATCGGACTCCACATCCGTGTCATTGGTGACCAGATTGCCGCTGGTACTGCCAGGAGTCACCCCGACACCAGCGCCCGCCTTGGAAGCCGTGCCCGTATCGTTCACCCCAACCGGGGCATCGTTGGCCCCTTCGATGGTGATGGTCAAAACGCCCGTATCGGTCAAGGTGCCATCCGACACCGTATAGTTGAAACTCTCGGTCAAGGTCTGACCGGATTTCAGCGCCTCCACCACAGCCAGGGTGTTGTTCAGGGTGTAGCTCCAGGCGCCGTTGGCAGCGACCGTGAGTTGACCATGCGTGCCCAGGAGCGCAGAGCCGATGGTTCCAACCGTGCCGCTCCCTTCCACATCGCCGGTGCGGATTCCGGTCACGGTCAGGGTGGGAGAGTCGGCATCCAGGTCATTGGTGAGCAGGTTGCCAGAAGGATTGGTGCCAGCCGTGCCATTGCCCGTACCCCCTGCCTCCGTGGCCGTGGCCGTATCATTCACTGCCACGGGCGCACCGGCTCCCCCCCCCTGAATGGCGATGGACAAAAGCGCCGCATCGGTCAGGGAACCATCCGAAAGCGTGTAGTTGAACACATCAAACAGGGTTTGACCTGCGCCCAAGGCCTGCACTGCCGCTGCCGTCTCATTGACCGTATAGAGGTAGCTGCCGTTGGCCTGCATGGTCAATGTACCGTAGCTGCCGGTCAGAGCTGCACCCACACTTCCCGAAGTGCCACTCCCTTCGACATTCCCGGTGCGGATGGCCGCCACACTCAAGGTATCGGACTCGATATCGGTATCGTTGGTCAGGACATTGCCAGCGGTCTCAGCCGCAGGCACGCCGGGTGCGGTCCCGGCCTTGGCCACGATGCGGGTGTCATCCACCCCTACGGGTGCATCGTTGGCCCCCTGAATGGTGATGGTCACCACCGCCTGATCGCTCATGGCACCATCCGAGACCGTATAATTGAACCGGTCAGTCAGGCTTTGGCCCGATCTCAACGCCTCGACCGCTGCCAGATTGTCATCCACCACATAGGTATACGTACCACTGGCACTGACGGTCAATTGACCGTAAGCTCCGGCCAGCGGGGTTCCGACCACACCTGCCGTACCGCTCCCTTCCACGTTCCCCGAACGGATGGCGGTGATGGTCAGCGTCGTGTCATCGGTATCGTTGGTGACCAGATTGCCGCTCGCCGGTGTGCCTGCCGTACCGTTGTTGACCCCGCCTGCCTCAATCGCCGTGCCGCTGTCGTCCACGGCCACCGGCGGGCTGTTGGAACCCTGGATGGTGATGGTGAGCACCCCCTGATCGCTCAAAGTCCCGCCAGCCACCGTGTAATTGAAGGTTTCGGTCAAGGTCTGACCCACACCCAATGCCAGAATCGCCGGGGCTGATTCGTTGAGCGTATAGACGTATGCGCCCGTGGCAGAGACGGTGATCGCGCCATAGGCTCCGGCCAGCGGCGCACCCAGCGCACCCGGGGTTCCGCTCCCTTCGGTGTTGCCGATACGAATCGCGGTCACGCTCAAGGTGTCACTTTCCACATCGGTATCGTTGGTCACCAGATTGCCCGAAACACTGCCCGGAGTCACGCCCACGCCGTTGCCAGCCTTGGTGACGCTGGCCGTGTCATCCGTGGCCACCGGCGCATCGTCTGCCCCCTGAAGGGTGATGGTCACCACCCCGCTATCGGTCAGCGTGCCATCCGACACCGTATAATTGAAGCTCTCGGAGAGCGTCTGACCCGGCTTGAGCGCCTGCACTGCGGCCAGGGTTTCGTTGATTGTATAGGTAAAGGTGCCATTGGCCTGGACCGTGAGTTGACCATGGGTGCCTGCCAGGGCCGTACCGACCGTGCCGGCTGTTCCGCTCCCCTCGACATCACCGGTGCGCAGCGCCGTGACGGTCAAGGTGGGAGAGTCGACATCCAGATCATTCGTGAGCAGATTGCCACTGCCGGGTGTACCTGTCGTACCGTTGTTGGTGCCACCGGCCTCGACCGCCGTGGCACTGTCGTTCACCGCCACCGGCGCACCGGCCCCGCCACCCTGAATGGCAATGGCCAACACCGCCTGATCGCTCAACGTGCCATCGGAAAGCGTGTAATTGAACCGGTCAAACAGGGTCTGACCCGCGCCCAAAGCCAACACCTCCGGGTTGTTTTCGTTGACCGTATAAACATAGGCTCCAGTGGCAGAGAGGGTCAGGGAACCATAACTGCCGGTCAAGGCCGTCCCGATGGCACCCGCCGTACCGCTCCCTTCCGTACCGCCGGTACGGATGGCGGTCACGGTCAGAGAATCGCTTTCCACATCGGTATCGTTGGTCAGGACATTGCCCGCCACCTGACCCGGAGTGACCCCCACCCCATTGCCAGCCTTGGCCACCAGACGGTTGTCATCCACCCCCACCGGTGCGTCATTGGCCCCCTGGATGGTGATGGTCAAAACCGCCTGATCGGTCAAATCCCCGTCCGAAACCGTGTAATTGAACGCATCGGTCAGGCTTTGACCCGCTTTCAAAGCCTCGACTGCGGCCAGGGTCTCATTCACGACATAGGCATAACTCCCATCCGTGCCCACGGTGAGCTGACCATACGCCCCGCCCACAGGAGTTCCCACGCTGCCTGCCGTGCCACTCCCTTCCACATCGCCGGTCCGGATGGCGGAAACGGTCAAGGTGGTGGAGTCGGCATCCAGGTCATTGGTCAACACATTGCCGGTTGCCCGACTGCCTGCCGTGCCATTGGTGGTGCCTCCCGCCTCCCGGGCTGAACCGGTATCATTGGCAGCCACGGGCGGACCATTGCGTCCCTGGATGGTGACGGAGATCCCCCCCAGATCCACCAGCAGACCATCGGAAACCGTATAATTGAAGGAGTCGGTCAGGATCTCCCCGCTCCCCAACCCCTGCACGGCTGGCAGAGTTTCGTTGATGGTATATTGATAAGCGCCATTGGCACTCACGGTGAGGGTTCCATAGGTGCCGGTCAAGGCCGCGCCGATGCTGCCTGCCGTACCACTCCCTTCCGTGCCGCCGGTGCGCAAGGCGGTGACGGTCATGGCATCCGCTTCGGCATCGGTGTCGTTGGTCAACAGGTTGCCGGATGCGCTTCCCGGTGTGGCACTGACACCGCTGCGCGTGACACTGGCCCCGTCATCGGTTGCCACAGGCGCATCATTGGCCCCCTGGATGGTGATGGTGATGACTCCGACATCGCTCAGGGCGCCATCCGAGACCGTATAATTGAAGGTATCGGTCAGGCTCTGGCCTGGTTTCAATGCCTGCACCGCAGCCAAAGTCTCGTTCACCGCATACTGGAATGCCCCGTTGGCTGCGATGGTCAGCCCACCATAGGCACCGGCCAAGGCCGTGCCCACGCTCCCGACCGCCCCGCTCCCTTCGACCGCGCCCACGCGAATGGCTGCAACCGTCAGACTGGTGGAATCCAGATCCAGGTCATTGGTCAGCACATTCCCGGTTCCCGGGCTGCCTGCCGTGGCGTTGTTGCTGCCGCCCGCCTCGGTGGCCGTGGCAGTGTCGTTCACCGCCACCGGCGCACCGGCGCTGCTGGCATCCTGAATGGCAATGGTGATCACGGCCCGATCTGTCAGGGTGCCATCCGAAACCGTGTAATTGAAGGTGTCAAACAGGGTCTGTCCGGCACCCAGTGCCAGCACTGCCGGGTTGTTCTCATTGACCGTATAGACAAAGCTGCCGTCGGCAGCCACATTCAGGGAACCATATGCCCCGGCCAGATTGGAACCGATCCCTCCCGCCGTACCGCTCCCTTCCACATTGCCGGTCCGGATGGCGGTCACGGTCAGAGGATCGTTTTCGATGTCGGTATCGTTGGTCAGCGCATTGGAAGAGAGCCGACCAGGTGCCGATGCCCCGCTGCCCGCCTTGGCCACGATGCGGGTGTCATCGACGGCCAGTGGGGCATCGTCGGTCCCCTGAATGGTGATGGTCAGCGTGGCCGTGTCGTTCAACTCCCCATCGGTCACCGTGTAGTTGAAGGTCTCGGTCAGGCTCTGACCTGGACGCAACGCCTCGACCGCAGCCAGGGTCTCATGCACCACATACGCAAACACCCCATTGGCACCCAGGGTCAATTGACCATAATTCCCGGTCAGGGGCGCACCCAGTGTACCCGCCGTGCCACTCCCTTCCACATCACCGAGCCGGATGGCAGTGACCGCCAGATTGGCCGAATCGGCATCCGTGTCATTGGTCAATACATTGCCCGTGGCGCGACTGCCAGACGTGTCATTGTTCACCCCGCCCGCCTCGACTGCACTGCCGGTGTCATTCACCGCCACAGGCCCACTGTTGCGGCCTTGAACGGTGATGGTCAACACCGCCTGATCGGTCAACTCCCCATCCGTGACCGTATAATTGAAGGTATCGTTGACCGTCTGACCCGTACCCAGGGCCAGAACCGCCGGCAGAGTTTCGTTAATGACATACACATAACTGCCATCAGGGGCCACGGTCAACGCGCCATAGGTGCCGGTCAAGGCCACCCCGGGCGTGCCCGTGGTTCCGCTCCCTTCAACGCCTCCGGTACGAATCACGCTGACGGTCAGGGTCTGGCCTTCGATGTCGGTGTCATTGGTGACCAGATTGCCACTGGTCTGACCGGGTGGCACGTTGTCGCCCACGCCGGCCCGGGCTGCACTGTTGGTATCATCCGTGGCTGTCGGGGCGTCATTGGCCCCTTCGATGGTGATGGTGAGTACGGCACTGGCGGTCAACGTGCCATCGGAGACCGTATAATTGAACAGATCGGTCAGGCTCTGACCGGTGCGCAGCGCTTCAATCACGCTCAGGCTGTTGTTGACCGCATACACAAAGGCGCCGTTGGCCGTGACGGTCAACGTCCCATAGGCACCCTGGAGAGGTGTCCCCAACGTCCCTTCGGTTCCGCTGCCCGCCACACCGCCCAGACGCACGGCATGCACGCTCAGGCTGGCCTGGGCATCCGGATCGCTGTCATTGAGCAGCAGATTGCCGGTGGCAGGGCTGCCTGCCGTGCCATTGGCCACACCTCCGGCCTCGCGGGCCGTGGCGGCATCGGCAATGGCCTCGGGTGTCTCATTGACATCGGTCACGGTGATGGCCAGATTCTGGGTGGCCGAAGCGGCAGGCGAACCGTTGTCCGTGGCCGTGAGGGTCACCTGATAGACCCGATCCCCATTGGCATCATCCGGGGTCTCGTAATCCGGGGAGGTGACAAACCCCATGGCCCCGCTCACCGGATCGATGGTCAGACGGCTGGCATCTGGACCGGACAACGACCAGGTGATGGTGTCGTTCTCCGGATCTGTGGCTGTGGCGGTATGGACCGTGCCCAGACCGTTTTCGGCAAAAGTGACCGCCGCAGCCGAGGTGATGGTCGGGGCATCGTTGCCCCCCTGCACCGTGACGGTCACGGTCGCCGAGGCACTCAACGCCCCGTCCGATATGGTATAATTGAAAAGATCGGTCAAACTCTGTCCCACCCGCAAGGTGCGCACCGCCGTCGAGGTGGCATCCACGGTATAGGTATAATTGCCATTGGCATTCAGCAACAAAGCGCCATGGCTGCCGGTCAGGGCCGTACCCACACTGCCCGCCGTCCCTTGCCCCACCGAACCACCCAGCCGCACTCCGGTGACGGTCAGGGTGGCAGAGTCGATATTAGTATCATTGGTCAAAACGCTCCCGGTCCCGGCAGTGGCCACACTGGCACTGCCCGCATCGGCCACCGCCACCGGCGCATCGTTGGCCCCCTGAATGGTGATGGTCACCACCGCCCCATCGGTCAAGGTGCCTGCGCTCACCTGATAATGGAACAAATCCGTCAGGGTTTGACCCGGACGCAGCGCCTCCACATCCGGATGGCTGTCATTGACCAGATACTCAAACCCCCCATTGGCCTGGAGAATCAAGGCACCGTATTGACCGGCCAGGGCATTGCCCACCGCACCGCCATGACCGCTGCCGATCACCCCGCCCACCTGCACGGCACTCACCTGCAACACACTTCCGGCATCGATGGCCCGGTCATTGGTCAACACATTGCCGCTGGCATTGGCACCGGCAGTGCCATTGGCCACACCCCCGGCCTCGGTGGCACTGGCACTGTCCCCAAAGGCCCTGGGTCCATCGGCAGCCCCCTGAATGGTGATGGTCACCACCGCCCCAGCCTGCAATGCGCCATCCGAGACCGTATAATGGAACAGATCCGTCACACTCTGGCCAACGGCCAACGCCTCGACAACCGGATCCTCTTCATGGACCACATAGACAAAACCGCCATCGGCCTGCATGGTCAACACACCATGCGCGCCGGTCAACCCGGTCCCAATCGTGCCGGCAGTACCGCTCCCGATCACCGACCCGGTACGAATCCCCACAACCGTCAGCGTGGTATTGGCATCCGGATCCCTGTCATTGGCCAGAACCGCACCCGTGGCCTGGGTGCCAGGGGTCTGGTTGCGCACCCCGCCTGCCTCGCTGGCAGTCGCGGCATCATCCTGGGCAACCGGTGCCTCATTGACATTCGTGACCGTGACAATCACATCCTTGAATCCGGACAACCCGCCCCCGTCGGTGGCCGTCACCCGGAACGCATAGCCATTGTCCGCTCCCGCATCCATCGGGGAGTCATGATCCGGCGGTTGCCGGAAGGTCACGATCCCGGTTGTCGCATCCATGGCAAACAGCGCGGCATCGCTCCCGGAGAGGCTCCAGGAGAGGGTGGTGCCCGCATCCGGATCCGTGGCCGTCGCCGTATAGACCGTGCCTGTGCCGTTTTCGGCAAAGGTGACGCTGCCTGCCGAGGTGACGGTCGGGGCCTCGTTGACATTGGTCACGGTGATCGTCACATCCTGGAACACAGACAATGCCCCATCACTCACCGTGACCCGGATCTCGTACCGATTGTCTGACCCGCTGTCCGCCGGGGCCTCGAAATTCGGGGGTTGCCGGAACGTCACCTCACCGGTGGTGGCATGGATGGTCAACAGATCGGCATCCGTGCCCGAGAGGCTCCAACCGAGGTTGGCACCCGCATCCGGATCCGTGGCCGTGGCCGTATACGCCACTCCGCTGCCGTTTTCGGCCAAACTGGCTGCACTCCCTGACGTCACACGCGGGGTCTCGTTGACATTGGTCACGGTGATGGTCACATCCTGGGAAACCGCTGTCGTGCCATCCGTGACCGTCACCCGGATCTGATAGCGATTGTCTGCGCCATTGTCGGCAGGCGCTTCAAAGTCGGGGGATTGCCGGAACGTCACCACACCCGTGGCCGGATCCATGGCAAACAGGGCTGCATCGACTCCGGAAAGGCTCCAGGTCAGAGCGCTCCCGCCATCCGGATCCGTGGCCGTGGCCGCATAGGCACTCCCGCTGCCGTTTTCGGCAAACGTGACGCTGGCAGAGGAGGTGATGGTCGGCCCGTCATTGCCGTTGACCACGGTGATGGTCACATCCTTCGATCCGATGAGACCCGCGTTGTCCGTGGCGACCACCGTGATTGCATGGATATTGTTCCCATCCGCATCCTGCGGGGACTCGAAATCCGGGGCCTGATTGAAACTCACCGTACCGTTCATGGCATGGATGGTGAAACGCGCTGCATCCGCACCGCCCAGACTCCAGGTGATGGAATCCCCTGCATCCGGGTCTGTACCCGTCGCCGTATAGGCCGTGCCGGTTCCTCCTTCGGCAAAGTTGACGCTGCCTGCCGAGGTGACGGTCGGGGCCTCGTTGACATTGGTCACGGTGATGGTCACATCGCGGCTGGCCGTCAAACCGGCCCGATCTGCAACCGTGACCCGGATCTCATACCGGTTGTCTGCCCCGGCATCGGCTGGGAGTTCAAAGTTGGGGGGCTGTCGGAAGGTCACGGCCCCATTGGCATCGATCTGGAACAAGGCACCATCGGTTCCGCCCAGACTCCAGCTCTGGCTGTCATCCGCATCCGGATCCGACGCCTGTGCCTGATACGCCACGCCCGTGCCATTCTCGGCAAAATTGGCCGTTGTTCCAGAGGTGATCGCTGGCGACTCGTTGACATTGGTGACCGTAATCGCCACATCCTTGGGTGAGGACAGACCGGCGCGATCCGTGACCACCACCTGAACGTCATACACATTATCCCCACCCGTATCTGCCGGGGACTCGAAGTTCGGTGCCTGCCTGAAGGTCACTGCCCCGCTCTGGTTGATGGCAAACAGGGCAGAATCGGTGCCAGACAGACTCCAGATCCTGGTATCCCCGCTGTCCGGATCCGAGGCCATGGCCTGATAGACCGTACCTGTTCCGTTCTCCACAAAAGTGGCACTCCCTCCGGAGGCGATCACCGGAGCCTCGTTGACATCGGTCAAACGGATCATCACCGTGGCCGTGGCCGTATTGTTGCGCGAATCCCGCACCGTGACCGTCAATGTAAAGGTCGGATTGGTCTCATAATCCAGACGTGTCGCATCAAAAACCGTGAGCTGCCCGGTGGATGGATGGAGATGAAAAACCGAGGTGTCGCTCAGGCTGAAGGTCAACCGGCTCCGATCCAGCTGGTCCGGATCCGAGGCGGTCAAAACCCCGACCACGGTCTGGAATGGCGCATTTTCGCGCACGGTGAAACTCTGCGATTCCATCACCGGTGGCAGGTTGACCGTGGCCGTTGTGGTGGTGGTGGTCGTGCTGCCCGCCCCGCCACCGGACGATGAGGTCTGCCGACCACTCGTGGCGTCCAATGGCTTCGGGTCAAGCCCTGAAACCGAAGTGGTGGTTGAAGCAACGGTCGTTGTCGGTTTGGTGGGGTCGCTGTCGGCCTGGCGGGTATCGGTGGTGGTTTTCTCCTCCACCTTGCTTTTGTCCTCCGTGGTACCCGTTTTCTCGGTTTTATCCTTCTCTTCTGTCTTTGTATCCTCGACCTTATCTTCTTTGGTTTCGGTCTCTGCGACAGTTCTGGTATCGCTGGTATCCGAGGTGCTGGTCTGCTGGGCGTTGCGCTTGGCTGCGTCGTAATCCACGCCCATGTTGCGTGCCTGCTGCTGGCGTTGCTCCTGCACGGCAGCAGCCCGAGTCTGCAACACCTGCTCCAGGGTGGCCCCGGCCCGCACCTCATTGGCAATCGCACCCGCATAGGCGATCACATCCGGGGCGCTGTTCTGAATGATCCGTTCCTGCAACAGCCCGGAGACCCGACTCAAGGACAAAGGCTGCAATTCGGTCGCCAGATCCCCCAGAACCCGACTGCGCTCCTGCTGGACCGCATCGAACGCTGCCCGGCGTTCCGCAGGCACGGCGGCATCCAGCTCCTGCTTGTACGCCTCTTCAACCTTGCGGGACTGCTCGGCAGTGGCGGCGTTGATCTGCAACACCTGGCTGGCCCGCTCCGTTCCCACCAGATTGCGGATCGCCTGATCGCTGCGCTTGTTGATCTCGGCGTGACGTTTTTCCAACTCCTTCTGCAAAGCAGCTTGTTTTTTCGGATCTTTTTCTGCCGCGATCTTCTCGGCCAGCTCGTTTGTCACCTGGGCCTTTTGACGCTGACGCTCGGCCTCCACCTCCTGGGCCGATGCCACCAGCTTGTCATCTTGCAATACATCTTGCAGTTGCTGGCTGTTCTCCTGACGCAGCTCCTCTTTCTTGCCCGTACGGCGCTCCTCGGCATCCTTGACCTTTTTGTATGCCTCATCGCCCAGCTTCTCTTTGAGCTGACCGTCCAGCTTCTCCAGTTTCTCGTCCTGGTCAAGCCGTTGATCGATCTCTTTTTCCAGCTCCTGTTCCAACTTCTTTTCCGCCTTGTCGATCAACTCCTGCAAGGCATCGGGATGTTTGGTCAACAACGCCTCGGCAGTGGCCAGGTCAGGTGCCGCCTTCTGGTCCACCAGGGCCTGGGCCGCCTGTTTTTTCAGTTGATTGATGCCCTCCTGGGAAAGCTTGCGCACGGTCGTTTGCATGCTGGCCGCTTTCAGTTCGGCACGGGTCGCCTTGCGCACCTCAGGGGCCTTGTTGATGCTGCCGGTCAGCTTCTCACCCTGCTTGACACTCAAAGGCTCTTTGGTAACATCCGCAACGGCCTGGGCCTCGGCAATCAGCGACCAGGACCAGGAGAAATGGATCTCCCCAAGCGACGAGGTGGCAGGCAAAGCCGAACGCGCAGCATCATCCATCCAGACCAGCACCTCCTTTTTCAAGGTGATGACCTCGATCTCCCGATCCTTGCCCTTGCCTGCCCCCAGCCGGACAAAACCCTCGGTCCCCCGCACGCCGAGCGTGGCCACCGGAGTCACCACCTTGAAGGGCTGGTTCTTCATCTGCCCCAGCTTGCCGGTGGAAAACCGCACCACACCTTGATTCAATTCCAGATTGCCTTTGCTGCCCGCCTCTTTCGGGGCATAACGGTAGTCGCGGATCATGAACTCGCTGTCCGGACCCAAAGCGATCACCGCCTCATCCCGCATCTTCAGGATCAGCCGCGCCTCGTTGCCAGTGATGATCTGGTCCCCCTCGAACACCGGTGCCCCGTCTGTCAGGGTGCGCTTGTTGTTGTCCAGGCTGGCAAAAACCAGTCCCTTGAACAATGAAACCGTGCCCACCGGATCCCGTTTGACCTCGGGAGGAGCCTTTCTGGCCTCGGCAGAGGGTTGACTCTCTTTCTGGTCTGGCGGAACCACCTTGGCCCGCTCCACCACAATCGGCTTCTTTTTGTCCGCACCATCCGGAGCCAGCAAGAGATATCCACCCACGACCGCCAGGACGGCCAGGGCCAATATCGCCACCAACTTTTTATTCCGCAGAAGCTTACCCATGGACCGAAAGCATCCCTTTTTTTAAGGAAACGGATTGATCGTCACCCCCACTCTGTCAGCTCCAGAGTGCGCGGCCAATACAGTATAACGGATTTTAAAAAAAATCCCATTGATATCGGGTAAAAAAACGTAACCTTGCCAGACAGACCCACGCATGACCCGATCATGGATATTTTATCAATGTATCTTTACCCATGCCCAGCCACCAAGCCAAAAAAAATGCCGTCCAGCACTGGACGGCATTGAAACGGAGTGTCACATCCCGAGTGTCACAACCGGTGTCACAAACGTCCATCCACAGGTCTGCCCAATGCCGCCTCGCGTCCGACCGACGGCATGCCCTCTGGAACCGGGGCCGGATCACGCACCGGAAAGGCCGGGGTCGGAGGAGATGCCGAGGGGAACAGAGCACCGGATCCAGTCGCTGCTCCCTGACCTGCCGGTGCCGTGAAGTCCAGATACGAGGAACCAACCGACATGGCATTGGCAGCACTGCCGGTGGCCGGTACGGCGGCTGCCGGAGCAGGAGCCGGAGCCGGAGCCGGTGGTGGCGCGGACGGGAGTTCGGCCACTGCCGGTTGCGGGGCCACGGGGGCAGCAGCTTGCGGTACAGTCGGAGCCGGTGCCTGCTCTTGGGGAGCTGCGGGCTGCGACGGATTTTCAGCCGGTGCTGCCGGTTTGGTCTCCTGGGCATGTTGTACCGAACTGTTGGTGATGGCCTTTTTCGTCTCGCCTCGCGCTGCCGGTTTGGCATCGTTCTCGGGTGTGGTCGCGGCCTTGACCGGCTGAGACGGGGGCGGCGGGGCCATCAAAGCCGGTGCAGCCTGGGTGTTGGGCGCAGCCTGCATGGCTGGCTGGGGAACCAGATCCCGGGCACGCTCGGCAGTCGTCGTCTCGCGCGGCTTGCCATGGGTCATCACCACCGGACGCAGGAAGATCACCAGCTCGCTCTTGCTCACCCCGTCATCCCGATGACCGAACAGAGCACCCATCCCGCCGGACAGCCGGGAGAGTATCGGCAGTCCCTCGGTGGAACTCTTGATCTGATCCTGCATCAAACCACCCATCACCGCCACCTGACCGCTGTGTACCCGCATCATGGTCTCCATCTCCTTGACCTCGATCTCGGGGATGTAGTTGGTGATATCGGTCTTCAATCCGGTCTGGAGGTTGTCGGCCACCAGTGCCGGGTTAGGATCGGGTTTCAGGCTGCTGATCCGGGAGATGGTGGGACGCACGTTGAGGCTGACAATCCCCTCTTTGGAGATCTGCGGCGTCACTGTCATCACCAGACCCACGGGCACGGTGTGAATTTCGGTGTCAAACACCGGCTGGGTCGCCACAGTGCCTGAGGTATTGGTGCCGTTGTTGGAGGTGTCGCGGGTGCCGGTGCTGGATTTCAGCGTAAAGAAGACACTGTTCTTGACCACCTTCAGGACTGCCGGTTGATTGTTCAAGGCCATGATCTTGGGACTGGACAAAATTTTGGCGTTGCCGAAGTTCTCCAGCAGCTTGATCGTGGCATTGACCGGACCTGTGGCCGAGGTATCCTGGTTGCCGGTTTGTCCCAATGTAAAATAGTTCAGCACCCCGCTCGCGCCGCTGCTGGCCGCCTTCAACACCTCTTCGCTCTTGGAAAAGGCGCTCTTCAACGACAAGCCGGAGGAACGGTTGAAGATCACATTCCAGTCCACACCCTCCTGGAAGCGATCCGACAGCTCCACTTCCACCACCGTGGATTCGATCAACACCTGGCGATGCACATTCTCCAGCACGCTGTCCAGATACTCCTGAATCCGATCATGCTGCAACGAGGTGGCGATGATACTCATCACCCCGGCTTCGGTGTTGACCGAGACCAGACCCGCACGATTGGGCTTGTTTTCCAACCCTTTGGCCGGAGCCTGGGCCGGGGCTGCACCCAGACCACCTCCCGGCGGCAAACCCGCCGCTGCTCCCGGCAGACCGCCCACTCCCCCCATTCCAGCCACACCCCCCAATCCGCCGGCACCAATGGCACCCGCCGGAATGGCCGCAGGTTCCGGTCCGCTCTGGTATTCGATTCCGGCATCTGCCCCCAGGATGGCCTGAATGTTCTGGGTGATGCTCTTCCAGAACTTGCTGGTCGAAGCCGTGGTCAGGGTGCTGTTGGACTGGTTGTTGTCCGATCCGGACAGGGGGTTGGAGAGGGGATTCCCTTTGGTGGTCGAAAGATGGGTCGAGATCTTGTTGGTACTCACCAGATCCCGCTCCACCCCCAGATAATCCACCTGATAGACCTTCAAATAGGGCAGATCCGGGGTCACGACAATGGTCTTGTCCTGAATCTCGTAGCGAATCGCCACCTGGCGCGACACCCGATCCAGAATCTTGCTCAACGGCTGATCGATGGCGCTCAACGTCACCCGCCCCTGAATGCCAGGGTAAACGTCAATATTTTTATTGGCGTCACGGGCCAGGGCAAACAGCAGATCCCGCACCGGCATATCGGTGACGGTGATGGTGTAGACCTCTTCCGGTGTGGCCGGATCCTGCAATGCCGCCAGAGGCGTTCCCTCTTTCTTGGGCGCAGGACCGGTGGAGATCTCCACCTCCGGATTGGTGGGTTGCAGAAAATGATCCCGGGACTGTTTGATCCGGCTCTGATGTTCGCACGCTGCCAGCAACAGGCAGCCAAGCACGATCAATCCGGCACGGCGCGCCATCCGCGCTGCCGATTGTCTGCGCGCTCCCGACGACTCCTGGTTCTGCATGGGTTCAAGACGGTCCATGGTAGGCCATTTCCTTCCTGAAAAAAGACAAGACAGTGACCCTTCCGGAACCAATCCGGAGAGGATGCTGTCGTCATTCAAGCAAGGAACACGCCAATCTTATTGATGACACTCTGACTCCATGCCACCCGTCAAGGCTCGCGAATGCTTTCGCCAAACCCGCGCAATACCGGAAATATAAAGTAGGAGATCACGCTGCGTTGTCCGACCTTGATCTCGGCGTTCACGGTCATGCCTGGAATCAGGGCCGTCCCGGCAGGCAGCTTTTCCAGCTCCAGACGGGTGATGTCAATATGGGCGCGATGCACGGCCAACTGGCCCAGTGCCAGACGTTTCTGCATGGGCGACAACCCATCCCCGGATTGGGAGCGGTTGGCGCTGGAGTCGTGAATCACCGCACGCAACTTCCCTTCCAGCCAGCCATGGCGTTGATAAGGAAAGGCATCCACCTTGATACGCACCGGATCATCCGGGCGCACGTACCCCACATCTGCCGAAGGGATCTCCACTTCGGCGATCAGGGTATCATCCGCGCGCACCAGCACGATCAAGGGTTCGGCCTCGCGCACCACCGAGCCGGCAGAGCGTTCGGCCACCTCCAGCACCACCCCATCCACCGGTGCCACCCATTCCACCAGATCCTGCATGCGGCTCGCCTTGGTCAGATTCTCCTCGATCCGGGAGAGATCCTGACGCGTTTTGACCAGATTTTCCAGAATCTGACCGCGCCACTCATCCACAAAAGCCTGACGGGCCGCCTTTCTGGCAGTCAGGGCATGGTGTTTTTCGTTCAGGCGGCTGCCCACGGTTTGGAGTTCCCGTTCCACCCGCAATACCGAGTATTGGGACTCCAGATAGTGCAGTTTGGAACCGCTGTTCGATTGCAGCAGGGCTGCGCGCATCTCCTTGACCTGGCGCATGATCTCCAGGTGGGCCTGCAAGCTGATGCGATCCCGTTCAAAGGCTTCCAGGGCGGCATTTTCGGTTTGGATCTCCTCGTCCATCTCCTGTATGCGGGCAGCATACTGGGAGCGGCGTTGATGGAACAGTGTCAACTGAAGTTGTTGATCGCGGATGGAGAGATCATCGGGTGTATAGTCCGCATTGGACTGTTCGGCCTCCAGACGGGCCACCTGGGCATGCAAGGCCTGTTGCTGGCTGCGCAACTGGGTGAGATCGGCCTGGGTAAAGGTGGGATCCAGGCGTGCCAGCAGTTGGCCCTTCACCACCCGGTCGCCGGGTTTGACCGCCACCTGGCGGATCACCGAGCGTTCCAGAGGTTGCAGCATGATCGAGGGGGAGAGGGTGGTCAAACGTCCGCTTCCCACCACCACGATATCCACTTCAAACCAGATGGCGATGATCAAGGCTGACGTCAACAACGTCAACATCAGGGTCAAAACCCGCACCAGACGGCGTGGAGGTTCTTCTGCCAGGATCTCCTCCAGATCAGGTTGGAATTCCACGGCATCCGGGGTTACGGAATTGACAGAGGGTTTGGCCACAGCGCGTCTCCCGTTCGATGGGCCGCAGTAAAGGATTGAAAAAAAAGAGGGGGTCTGGGGGATTCATCCCCCAGGGTTTTAATGTTTTAATGTTTAAAAAAAATTTTAAATTTTTCTGTTTAAAAGATTTAAAAGATTTAAGTCCCAGGGGCTTTGCCCCTGGACCCCACCAAGGGCTTCGCCCCTGGACCCCACCAGGGGCCATAGGCCCCTGGACCCCGATAACTTGACCACGCCGTACTCAACTCCTCACCGCATGTAACGGGTCTGCTGATTCCATAAACTCCGATAACTCTCACACTGCTCCAACAACGTCTTGTGCGGCGCAAAATCCACGACCCGACCCCCATCCAATACCAATATCCGGTCCGCATCCACCAAAGAAGACAACCGATGAGACACGATGATCATGGTCCGCCCACGCGCAATCCGTGACAAATTCCCCTGAATGATCGACTCAGTCTCCGGATCCAACGCACTGGTGGCCTCGTCAAAAATCAATAACGGCGGATGAATCAATAACGCCCGGGCAATGGCCAACCGCTGACGCTGACCTCCCGATAAATTGCTGCCATTCTCCTCGATCAAAGTATTATAGGTATTGGACAACCGCTCGATGAACTCATCCGCCCCCGCCTGCCGGGCAGCGGCAATCACCTCTGCCGGCGTGGCCTCGGGACGGGCCGCCGCAATATTATCCGCAATGGTCCCGCGAAACAGAAAATTCTCCTGCAATACCACCCCGATGTTGCGCCGCAAATGGGTCAGATCAAACTGACGCACATCCACCCCATCCAACCGGATCACCCCATCCTGAGGATTGTGAATCCCCTGAATCAACCGCGTCACCGTGGTCTTGCCCGAACCGGATCGACCCACCACCCCGATCATCTGCCCGGCCTCGATCCGAAACGACATCCGATCCAAGGTCGGCATGCTGGCCCCGGGATAACGAAACGTCACCCCCTCGAACTCCAAACGCCCCTTGATCGATGGACGAATGCCACGCACCCCCACCGGACGCTCAGGCGGATTGTTCATCACCTGACCCAACATGTCGATGGAAAGGGCCGCCTCCTGATACTCGTTGATCAAACCCACAATCTGTACCAATGGACCGGTCACCCGACCGGAAAGCATGTTGAACGCCACCAACGCCCCAATACTCATGCCCCCGGAAAAAACCTCAAAAGCCCCCAGACTGATGACCGCAATCTGCATCAACTTCTCGATGGCCTGAGTCACGACGTTCGCCGAAGCCGCCATGCGCGACACCCGACCATGCATGCGCACAGTCTTGGCCACCTTGTCATCCCAGGCATTGCGCTGCGTACTCTCCAAAGCCAAAGACTTGATGGTGCGCATCCCATGCACCGACTCCACCAGATGGGCCTGCCGCGCCCCCTCAGCCACATACAACTGATTCAACCGCTCCCGAAACAACGGCACCAACAACCCGATGATCACGGCAATCAACAACGAAAAACCCAACACCACACCCATCAACTTGGCGCTGTAAAACATCAAAATCACGATCAACAACGGCAAAAACGCCGCATCCAACAAGGTCTGAAACAGCCGACCCGTCAGAAACTGCCGCACCTTCTCGGTCTGCTGCATGTGCTTGGCCAATACACCCGCCGTGTTGACCTCAAAAAACTGCAACGGCAACGACAACAGATGGGCATACGTGCGCGCCACCAAACGAGCATCGATCTTGTTGGTGGCATAGATCAACAGATTCTGTCGCACAAAACTGAACCCGGCATCAAACAGAATCGCCAATACAAACACTAAAGTAACTACATATAATGTCTGAAAACTTTGATGAGGCACAACCTTGTCAATGACGATCTGAAACATCAATGGAGTGGCAAAAGCAATTATATGCATCATCAAGGCGGCCAATCCCACCTCGATGAAGGAACGCTTCTGCTTCAAGATTTCCGGCAGAAACCACCGCAACCCGAACGGCTGATTCTCGTCATCCAACCGGTAGCTGCGCTTGAGCAGCAACAACCCGCCACTCCAGCTCGCCATGAATTGCGCCTCATCCTGCACCACCGGACCGTTCTGCTCCGTGGCCGGATCCAACACCACCACACCATGACTCTCCTGACCCGTGGGCGTGATGGCGATCAAAATGACCGCCTGTCCATCATTCAGACGGGCCAATACCGGATAGGCCCGGCCCAACCGCAGAAGATCCTTCCATTTTTTGTTCTCAACCGCCTTGCTTTTCAGGCCCATGAAACGGGCCAGACGGGCCAGCTCCTCCAAGGAGGGTGCCCCGGTCAGATCTGCCGGCGTGCGATCTGCCGGCAGCTCCACGCCATGATGCCGCCCCAGTCGTATCAGACAACGGTAGCCGGAATGAGGAGCTGTCGCTATAGAAGAGGGAGGTTGGCTCATCAAATATGCTTTCGATCCGATTTTATGACCCTTGTTGCGATGTATTGCTTCAATATGGCTTGGAGATGATGACCGTTTCCATGAGTTGCCAAAATACTTGCGCCGTTGCCACAACCCCAACGCAAACCGATCCAGGGACGAATGTAGCTCATTCTTACAGCAATATCCAGCGGTAATGATATGTTAATGCCGCATGTCCGATGGCCAAATGCAGGCAAAACAAGAATGATCAATCGCTCATCCAGAGGCCGACATGCGCTTCTGCCATTTGGAAATACGAAACAAGGGTAGCCACAAAGGCCCAGTGAGCGTTGTTTGACATGCAAAATATCGATTGGCCAGTTGTTCCAGCTGATCAATCGTAAAATGGTGATAGTGATCCGGATAACCTGCCAAACGGCGTCCCAGGCGATACAGAAAATTCTCGGTTGGTCCGGAAAGAATGAGGCTTCCTCCAGGTGCCAGCAATTGGGCCAGTCGAGCCAGCAACCGATCCGGGTGGTGATTGTGTTCCAGTGAATCCAATGCGAAAATGGTTTGGAAGGATCCGGGAACCGCCTGCTCCAAAGAGGTGCTTGTGGCCCTGGGAACGAGGGTTTGCAGCGTGTTCGCCAACCACGGGTCGATTTCCATGAATTGATACTCCACCTCGCTCGGAAGCAGGTGGGCCAGTTCTCCAACCGCAGCTCCAAAATCCAGAACCGGGGAACCGGTGGTCAGCTCGCCTGCCAATCGGGATGCCGCAAAGAGTCTCCACCAGAATCCTGATGCAATCAAAATATTGGGATTGGCATAGGATGGAATGCACGATTCGGCCAGCCTGGCAAAGTCACGTTGCACATCAAATGTATGCAACAGGATTTCACGACGTTGTCGAATATGCAATATTGACTTCAACATGAAGCGGTTCCTGAGCCGAGCATAAAAATCCAATGATTGAAAAAAAAGAGGGGTTCTGGGGGATTCATCCCCCAGGGTTTTAATGTTTTCATGTTTAAAAAATTAAAGTCCCAGGGGTTTCACCCCTGGACCCCACCAGGGGGGTAACCCCCCTGGACCCCTGATGATGGTGTCTTGACTCTCGACTGATGATATGATTCACCAACACAGGACACGGCTGCATGATGTTCATTGCAACTGCATGACACGCCCCAAAGGTGACTGATATATGAATGTTCCCTTGCCTTTGGCAAGCATGTCGTTCACCCACTCCTCGGTCAGTATCCGATGGATCCACCAACCGCTGTCCGCAACCCGATCACGCATGATCTTTTCATGGTCCCGTTTCAATTCAAAGCACGATTTCACCCATTCCCGGGCGGGAATGACCAGGCTGGTGGTGGTGAATCGGATCGGATTTGTGGGAACCAGAATCCATTTGACCTGATTGCGCTCGATGAAAACATCCAACGGCTCGTCGCAATGATGATAATATACAGCATTGTTTCCGAAATAGGGACGAATGGCCTCGGGTTTGGTGTAGTCGGTCGGATCGTCCGTGAATAAAATCTTGTCGGAACCAGTCACCAACTCCTTGAGATCATTATGAAGGATTCTATAATGAGAGACAGACTGACTTGTCAATTGATTATATATGACAGGAACCCCTGTTCCCAACCAATAAACCGATATCAGGACAAACACGGCACCCATCGGAGCTTTCTTGTACAATATCAATAAAATCGCATGAATCGTTACGCAGAATTGCAGCATCAACAATGGGACCAAAGGGGTAAGATTTTTCAAATCGGTTTCTTTAGGAAGGATCAACCTAAGAGCGAGAACGAAACCCGTCGCCATAAGAATGGGAACAAATCTTTTTATGTTTATCGATGACCGATACATGAAATTAATTACAATCATCACAAGATTGGCCAGAAACAATCCATGAATCACCTGAGATGGAACAAGTATCGAATATGAAATAAACTTTTGCAATAATGATATATCATAAAATCTTGAAAAAATATCTCTCATATTGAATGCAGAACCGCCTCTCTCATGAATCATATACATGACATTTTCCGCAATGCCGACAAACTGGCCTGCAAAAATCATGAGAATGATTGACACGGGCAACACGAATGAAACACCAAAAATCCCAATATTTTTCAACAGCTCATGCCTTTGCAAACGTTCCTGTCTTTTTTGACTGAGAGCATCCAACAGCATCAATATTCCAAATCCAAAAACAAAAAAACCGATGCTGGTGTGTACATGCACCCCCAACGAGAGCATCAGTCCAGACGCAGCCAACATGGTCCAGTGCTTGCGATATGCGCACTCCAAATATTTGACATAATAATATATCGCCAACAGCAAAAACAAAATGGAGATGGTATGCAATAATTCTGTACGCGCAAAGCGAATCATGACCGGAGAAAAGGCATACAACAAGGCCGCGCACAGCCCAACACGAATATCACTGATCCGTCCCCCGATCCGATACACAAGGAAGACATTGATCAAATCAACCAATCCATTGAATGCCCGGATTGCATAATCCTGATATGGAAACCATTTGACTACCAGACCATACATGAAAAATGCCAAAGGACGGTAGAAACTGGGACTGTCACTGCTCGCCCGAAAAGTAAAATGACCATCACTCCAGTACGCTGCATAATGCCAATATAAAAACGAATCCTGTTCAAGGACTCCAACAGTCTGAATATTATAAAATCGCGGTACAGAGGCCAATCCAATAATCAAAATTAATACAATCTGCGATATGAATATTTTTTTGTTGTTGATAATTATATAATTCATTTTGTATGGTCCCAGTCAATCAAACGGATTTGCAATGGGATTTTTGGAGTTCTGCTCATATCATAATTCAGAAATGCCAGAATAAATTGCACCCCTAACAAAATCGGCATGACTGCCAACAGGACTGTCCCCGCGGTACGAGGAATGCCGGTTGCAATGCTGGCCAACCATTCCATGACACCCCACCAGACCCCGCCAAACAACAACAGCAAGCCGACCACCAACTCAATGGAAACAATGCAAAAATCTCGCAGGAAGTAATTATAGAAAATTCTTTTCAATACATTCCTGAAATGCCGGAACAGAAAGATTCCAATAATGGATCGAATACGCAGGCTGCTGACTTCGTCTCCATAATGTGCTTTCATCGGGACATCTTCTATAACCGCAGAGACAATATTGAGTCGAAACAACAAATCGCTTTCAAAAAAATAGTCCTGACTGATCTTGCTCCAGGGCAGCTGACGAGCTGTTATGGCATGCATGGCAAAAAAGCCATTGGTCGGATCAAAAACATGCCAATATCCAGTGGAGAATTTGGAAATAAATGACAACAACGCATTCCCGACAAGGCGTATCCAGGGCATGGATTGCAATCCGTCCAGATCATAGAAGCGATTGCCTTTGGTGAAATCCGCGCGTTGTGCCAGAATGGGAGCCAACAAACGAGGAATATCGCGGGGATCCATCTGACCATCCCCATCCAGCTTGACAATGATTTGGCATCCATGCGCCAACGCTGCGCGAATCCCGCTTATCGTGGCTCCACCCACTCCAAGATTTTTATCATTAAAAATAACTTCAACCCTATGATCAGAGCACTGTTCAAGGATCAGTTGACCACTACCTTCAGGGCAGCAATCGATAACGCATATTATTTTTGTTATTTCAGGACCAATCCTGTTAATAACTTTTATAATTTGGTTGCGTACACGGTAACAGGGTATGACAACCCCAACATGGATCGCAGAGTGGGTCGTGTGCATGGTGGTTGACTTGTCTTAGGGGCTGTTTGGAGATTTTTATATGATCCGTGAGAGTCAATACACCATCATCAGGGGTCCAGGGGGGTTACCCCCCTGGTGGGGTCCAGGGGTGAAACCCCTGGGACTTTAATCTTTTAAATCTTTTAAATCTTTTAAACAAAATATTTATAAATTATTTTTTAAATATAAAAACATTAAAACCATGGGGGATGAATCCCCCAGACCCCCTCTTTTTTTCAACAATTGGATATTGATCAAAAAAAACTTCTCCAGCATTCAATGCGAACACTGGAGAAGTCTGGTCTGGCTCTGATCCCTGTTCAGGAAACGCTTCCTGAACAAAGACCAGAATGTTCATCCCACCATCGGTCAGATGATGTAGAAGTCACGATATTCGATTGGCAAACCAGCACCCAGATTGGCAATCGCGGTCGGCGAACGGGTCGTGGCACTGCCATCCGCATCATAATACAGCAGACCGTTGGAGCGGTTGTAGATCAAACGCACCCCAGAGGTGCCCGCCACACTTGAGGTCTGGTTGGAAAACTCGCTCGAACCAACCGAAGCGCCCACTGCGGGTACGATGCTGGCAGACAGACCGATCTGGTCATCGGCTGCGATGAAGTCCAGAATGGTGTCGCGGTTGGCCGAACCGGTTTCGCTGATGACAAAATTGTCCTGACCACTCCCGCCGGAGAGGGTGTCCTGACCCGGACCACCGGTCACGGTATCGCTACCAGAACCGCCTGCGACCTCGTCATTGCCCCGTCCGCCATCGATATTGTCGTTGCCGCCGCCACCGCTGATGGGATTGTTGCCCGCATTGCCGGTCATGAGGTTGTTGGCAGTATTGCCGATCAGCTCGGTGTCGCTGAAGCCTGCGTTCATTCTCACATTCTCTACACCCGGCGTCAGGGTGTAGGAGGCGACCTGGAACGGAATCCACACCGTATCCGTGCCGGTATCGGTCAAGGATTCGATCACCTCATCCTCGATCTCGCCATCATCATCCAGGGTGAGATAATAGGTATCACTCCCCGCACCACCTTCCAGACGGTCGGCACCCAGGCCGCCATCCATGATGTCATTGCCAAGACCACCAAACAGACGGTCATCGTCCTGTTCGCCATAGAGCTTGTCGTTGCCCTCACCCCCAAACAGGGTATCATCCTCATAACCGCCATAGAGCCGGTCTTGGCCGATCCCGCCGCTTAACGAGTCCATCATGTAACCGCCATACAGACGGTCCTCCCCATCCAGACCCACCAGATTGTCTTCCGCCGGTCTGCCATTGTCACCGATCAGATACAACGAAAGATCACGGTCGCGCCCGGAGACAGAATCCACGTCCGGGGCATTGTACAAGGTCTCCTGCTTGTAGCTGGTCAAGGCACTGCCGCCATTGAAATCACGAATCGTCGATCCCCAGACGGTCCCCCCTGCGCTCGAAGCCGGGCTGGCCGAATCCGAAGCCCGCATCCATACCTGATAGGCCACGGTGCCGTCTGCCGAATAATCCTGTTGCCCCTTGACCTGCACGGTCGCACTGGAGGTGGTGCTGTTCAAGGTGTAGGTGCGGCTTTCGCCCAGGGAGCCATCGGCCTGCACGATCTTGCCTTCGGAGACATCCTTGCTGGTGACGGTCACCTGAATGGCACCCGCCGTGATGGCATTGTTGGCTGCGATCTGGTAGGTGACAATCCCCCCGTCTTCGGTAGTCTCATTGCCACCCATCCGGGTCAAAGACAAGGTGTTGGTAGCGCTGGAAACGGTGAAACCGGTGCTGCCTGCCACCGTGGTGTGACTGTCAGAGACATTGAACGAAACGGTGACCGCTCCGGCAGTGGTCAGACCAGTGACATTCCAACCACCCGAGGTGGCGGCAATCGAACCGGACGAGACCGTGGGTGTGCCCTGGATCGTCAGGGTGTCGCCTGTGTTGGGATCGGTATAACCCTGGAGCAGGTTGGTCTGGGAGATGAAATAGGTCTGACCAATCGTGGCCACGGGCATAGAGGCCGGAGTACCGGTCAGAGTCGGAGGTGCATTGGTGTCCCCGCTCACCGACAGACGATAGCCGCCATTGTAGTAGCCATTGTACGAAGCCACATCCAGATAATAGGTGCCGCTGGTGGCCACGGTCAGGTCGTTGATGAACGACTGGAAACCACTCCCTGAGAAATCATCATCATTGTACGTGATGAAAGTTCCCGAAGAGTCATAAACCCGCAGATAGGTATCGGAGATCGCCCCGAGACCGCCACCTGCCGTGGCATCCCCGATGAGTCCGAGATCATAGGCCACACCCGCCTGCAAGGTGATGCTGAACAGGTCGTGCTCCGAGGTGGTGGTCAAAACTCCGGTCAAAGGGGTTCCGACAGTAATCGCGGTGGCTGTGGAAGTATCTACGCCATTGATGGTAGCCATTTATTTTTCTCCTGAATAGTCAATAGTTTGGGAACAACCCCTGGTTCTTGCAAGACGCAACGCCAAAATCACGAGACATATCTGGCGGCAGGGGTGTGATATCCTTATAAATCTAAAGAATGTCCCTGCCACGGCCTGTCTGGCCATATCCAATTTGAATGATCTCTATCAGGGTAACAGAGGTGCTACCGAAAGTCAACCGCCACCTGCCTCTTGCCTGTGTAACATAGTTCAACGCCACAACCCGGTGGGCACCGGTTTGACCAGCAGCTCGGGCAGGCGTGCAAGAAAGGCTGCACGCGGGATTTCCCGCGCTCCGAAGCGCATCAGGTGGTCGGAGGCCACCTGACAGTCGATCAGTTCGCAACCCAATGTCACCAAACGGTCCACCATGGTAACAAAGGCCACCTTGGAGGCATCGGGTTGCATGGAAAACATGGATTCACCAAAAAAGACGGCACCCATCAGCAACCCATAGACCCCGCCCACCAGCACGGCATCGCCCGACTCTTCATCCAGGATCCAGGATTCGGCGGAGTGGGCCAGACCCAGACGGTGCAGACGGATGAAAGAGCGTTCCATCTCCGGGGTGATCCAGGTTCCTTCGTGTGCGCGCAACTGGCCGCAGGCGCGGATGACACGGGCAAAGGCGCAATCGAACGTCACCAGGTAGTGACCACGCCGCAGGCTTTTGCGCAGAGTGCGTGCCACATGCAGCTCTTTGGGATCCAGTACCAGACGGGGATTCGGACTCCACCACAGAATCGGATCCCCCTTGGAATACCAGGGGAAAATCCCTTCGATATAAGCGGCCAGCAGCCGTTTGGGCGACAGATCACCACCGATGGCCAGCAACCCTTCCGGCTCTGCCAGCTCGGGATTTGGAAACGTCAGATCATGTGAGAGACGAAATATGGTCATCAGAAGAACGTTGGCAGCACAGAGTTCCAATTATTGAAAAAAAAGAGGGGTCTGGGGGATTCATCCCCCAGGGTTTTAATGTTTTCATGTTTTAATGTTTTAATGTTTAAAAAAAATAATTTATTAATATTTTTTGTTTAAAAGATTAAAAGATTAAAAGTCCCAGGGGCGTTGCCCCTGGACCCCACCAGGGGGGTAACCCCCCTGGACCCCTGATGATGGTGTATTTCTCTTGGTCGGAAATATCCAAATCACCAAACAGCTTATGAGCAGTCTACACCCATACTGGCCTGCCATCAATGGGCCTCGGCCCAGTTTTTCCCAACACCGATGTCCACTTGCACCGGAACCGTCAACTCCATGGCCCCTTCCATGGCCAGACGGGTCAAATGTCGCACCCGCTCCAGTTCCGACTCCAACACCTCCAACACCAGCTCGTCATGCACCTGCAAAATCATGCGACTGGTACACGATTCGGCCTGCAAGGCGCGATGCAGACGAATCATGGCCAGCTTGATCAAATCGGCTGCCGATCCTTGCAACGGAGCATTGATGGCCGTACGCTCCGCCACCTCGCGCAAAGTGCGGTTGGTGTGATCGATATCCGCCACATAACAACGCCGTCCACCCAATGTGGTGACATGACCATGCTCCCGGGCAAAACGGATGGTCTGATCCATGTACTCCCGCACCCCTTCATACCGCTTGAAATACAGCGCCATATAGGATGCCGCCTCGCCAACCGGAATCTTCAGCCGCTTGGCCAGACCATACGGACTCATGCCATAAATCAAACCAAAATTGATGGTCTTGGCCAAACGCCGCGCCTCGGGAGCGATGCAGGCCGGATCGCCGCCAAACAGCTCGGCAGCCGTGGCTGCATGAATGTCCAACCCTTGCGCAAAGGCCTGACACAAACGGGGAATCTGACCCATGTGCGCCAGCAGACGCAACTCGATCTGACTGTAATCCGCAGCCAGCAACAGATGGCCGTTGGACGCGACAAAGGCGGCCCGGATCGCCTGCCCTTCGGGACGGCGTACCGGAATGTTTTGCAGATTCGGGTCTGACGAGGAAAGCCGCCCGGTCAAGGTGGCAGCCTGATTGAAACGGGTATGCACACGACCGGTCCCGGGATCGATGCGCTCCAGCAAGGCATCGGTATAGGTCGATTGCAATTTGGTCAGGGAGCGATATTCCAAGACCAACTCCGGCAGTTCATGCCCCTCTTCGGCCAGGCGTGTCAACACCTCCTGATCCGTGGAAAAACCGGTCTTGGTGCGCCGCCCGCCCTTGATCCCCATGCGACCAAACAAAATCTCCCCCAACTGCTGGGTCGAATTGATGTTGAATGACTCTCCGGCCAAAGCGTGAATCCGGTCCGTCAACTCCGCCCGTCGCCCTGCAAACTCCAAAGAGAGCTTCTGCAACTGCCCCGGATCCACACGCGCACCCGCCTGCTCCATGGCTGCCAACACCGGAATCAGCGGCAATTCGATCTGCCGGTAAAGTGTTTCCAACTCCCCAACCGCTTGCAGACGCGGAACCAGCCGCTCCACCAACTGCCAGACCACTTCGGCATCTTCGCATGCATACGGCGTGGCGCGTTCAATTGGAACCTGGTCAAACGTGACCTGTTTGCGCCCCGTCCCCACAACATCCTGAAAGGCAATGGTGCGCCGCCCCAGTTCGGCCAGGGCCAGGGCATCCAGATTGTGACGCCGCGTCGCCCCATACAACAAACCGGAAATCAACAGGGTATCCCATTCGATCCCGGCCAGACGAATCCCGTATCGGGCCAGGATCGCCAGCTCGAACTGCACATTCTGTCCGTATTTCCGGATGGCCGGATCTTCCAAAATCGGCTTGAGCGCAGCCAGCACCCAACTCCGCTCCAATTGCCCCCCGGGCACGCACTCCGGACGATGACCAACCGGAATGTAATACCCCTGCCCCCCCTCCCAGGAAAACGACAGCCCCACCAGTTCGGCCCGGGCCAACTCCAGTCCTGTGGTTTCGCTGTCCAGGGCAAAAGAGTTGCGCGTCTGCAACTGTTCCCAAAACATTTGCCACCCAGCGGCATCGGTCACGGCGCGATAACCGGTTGGGTCCGAGGTCTCAACAACAGGTGGCGCCACCTCTGGAGCAACGACAGGAGGGGCGATCTGGTCCAGAGCACGCAGCTCGGCGGCAAACTCCATCTCGGTCAGAAGCGCCCGCAACGCCTCCCGATCCGGCGGACGACGCCGCAAACCCTCCGGATCAAACGCAACCTCCGCAGTATCATCGATGGTGACCAGACGATACGACAGTCGTGCCAGCCGCACCATCTCCGGATCCAGCATCCTGGTGCGCAAAGCCGGTTTGGCAATCTCATGCGCCCGGGACAGCAGACTTTCCAGACTCTCGAACTGCCGGATCAACTCGGCGGCACCCTTGACCCCGATCCCGGCCACTCCGGGAATGTTGTCTGAAGAATCGCCGATCAAAGCCATGGCAGAGGTGAGTTGCTCCGGTTTGACACCCCACTGGGCTTCCACCTCGGCCGGTCCGATCCACCGCTCCTTGACCGGATCAAAAATGCGGATCCCCTCACCCACGATCTGAGAAAGATCCTTGTCGCTGGTCACCACCGCCACCTCCCAGCCTGCGGCAACGCCGCGCCGCGCCAAGGTGGCGATCAGATCGTCCGCTTCCAGCCCGGCCTGTTCATAAGAGGCCAGATTCCAGGCCTGCACCAGCCGCTTGATCACCGGCACCTGCACCCGCAACGCATCCGGCATGGCCTGACGCGTGGCCTTGTACTCGGGATAAAGCGTATGCCGGAACACCGGACCCTGGGCATCGAACACAACGGCCAGATATTCCGGCGCGTGTTCCTGCACCATCTTGCGCACCATTTTCAAAAAACCGAACACCGCCTGCGTGGGAAACCCATCCCGACGCGCCAACGGCTTGACCCCATAAAAGGCCCGATACATAAAGCCCGAACCATCCAGCACAAAAAACCGGGGTGTGGTCATGTGCAGACAAACCTCGGACAATCACAATTTCTCATGACACCTGACCCGCAGATCGGATTCATTCATGAATCGTGAAACCCTCCGGAACCACCTCGGTGGAGAGGGTACACGCGACATTTTTCACCTGAGACTTGTGCGGACCGGAGTGACACATTTGGATCATGTGATCCACCGCATGCGAGGTGCCGCTGAACAAAGCTTCCACCTGTCCATCCTCCAGATTGCGCACCCAACCGTTCAGGGCATGCCAGTAGGCTTGCGTCACAACCCACTGTCTGTACCCGACACCCTGCACCTTGCCGCTGACCAGCACATGCATCGTCTTGCGTGCCACGGTGGTCCTGGAGACCTCCGGAAACAGTGCTTCAATGATGGCACCGGCAGCATCCCTGGGTTGGCCACGATCTGGAAAGTGATACGGTGCCACATTCGGATTCATGCTGACCTTTGTGACAAACCAGCGCTGGCTCTCCGGAGGGCGACCGATATCCTCTGCCAGCAGGTCAAATCCAAAAAAGAGCGGATCACACAGCACTTTCTTGATTTGGGCAGCCACTTCAGCAAATCCGGGATGCACGCTCTCCGACACATCATGGTTCTCCCGGAACGAGTCGGCATTGATCATGGCAGGCAGTTGAATGATCTCCTGCTGTGCCGGTATATACGAGATGTCCATTCCCATGGTCTCGAAATGTCGCAAAATGGATTGAATGAAACCCACCCATTTCGTATTGTCCAAGGCATTGAACTGGACCTGAATGTTTTTCATGGCAATCAACTGTTTGATCGAATGGACACCATCACCAACCAGCGAGGTGGGGTGACGTTGCACAGCCGCCCGGATCTGATTGCCGATGGAGAAGATCTGACACTCCATGCCATCAAAATATTCCGTGATGAAAGCATCCTTGACCCCGAGACCGGCGACCAGGCTCCAGACCTGATCAAAATGTTCACGCGAGTCGAACCGGGTGACAATGCCGTTGATATCCAGTCCGGTGGTGGGTCTGAGCATGACGTAACGACCCAAACCCTGAACGAAATTCCAGGCATGTGCCGCGTCACGGATGGCGAATTTTCTCTTCTGCGGGGTTCTGACATTGAATTGATGCAATCTCTCCTGGCTCCACTCCAGATCCCGGACAATCTGACGGGAAACATTGCGCGTGCAGCTTGGTCGTCCCATATCGAAACCGGTACGTCGGGAGTGGTCATCACGAATGACCATCAACTCATCGGTCAGTATTTCGACCATCAAATTCCGTTGGAATGCAGCCTGTTTGATCAATTTCATATGGATCCATGGATCCCGTCTGGCGGCATGGAACGGGCCGGTTTCGGGATTGACCTGGACCGGCAGGGGAAGAACAGCGATTTCGTTGTTGTCAAAACGGTTGGAGGTTTCGTAACCCCCGTCTTCCACAAACTCCAGGAGGGCGTCGAACAGGCGCGTTGCCGGAGGCCCGGCAACGGGAAAGACACAGGTGGGCAGACCTGGATCATTGTTGACCTCCAGAACGCAGGCATTGCCGAATTGCGCTTCCTTGGCAAAATCGACCACCAGGATATCCAATCCGAGCAAGGTCGCACCTGGCAGCAGATTGAAAACCTTGATCGCCAGATCCAGAATGGACGGATGCAAATGATCAATGATGCTGACGATCTCTCCTCCGGTGGTGATGATCGGTTCGGAACGCAAACGCACATATTCACCGACGCCGGGAATCTCATCCACGGTACGACCATCCTTTTCCAACTGATCCAGATCGTTCACCAGGATCGGCGACCATTTGGACAACGGATTTTTCAATCTTTTTTTGTTTTTGATTGCAATCAGATCCGCAATGGATCTCACCCCGTCCCCCACCACGTGCGCCGGAACCCGGCAGACCGCCGCAATCACCTTTCCCCCCAGCACGACCACGCGCACCAGATCCCCGGGGATGAAATCTTCCACAATGATGCGTTTGCTGAATTGCAGCGCCTTGTCCCATGCCTCCTTGAAGGATTTTTCATCCCGGACATCGATGGAGACGCCATTGCTGTGATAACTGTTGAGTGGCTTGACAATTTGGGCACACGGTCTGGAACGCAGATATGACCAGGCCTTGCGACGATCCGCGAAGACACTCCCCAACGGAACCGGGATGTCATAGTGCGCCAGGACATCCTTGGCCAGATGTTTGTTGGATGCTATGGCATGACACACCACAGAGGCATCCGGCGCGTTCGGCTTGAATACCGCTCTCTTGTTTTTATTGAAAACAAAGAAGGTGTTTTTCTGTTTATCGACGGAAAAACCATGTTTCTTGGCTGTTTCGAGCAACAGGCGACGGGGCAGGAATCCCTGCTTGATCAGATAGGGGGATTTGGCATAATCATTGGCATGATTCTCAAGCAATGAACGGATGATGCGGGCATTGGACGGACTGGCGAAGACGGATCGCCCCCTGGTTTGGGGTGCCTCATCGGTCTTTGGTGAGGGGTGTTGCTGTGGGGGAAGAGGAGGAGTGGTCACCTCTTTTTCTGGTTTCAGCAGGCATTGCCGGGCCTCGGGAACCACGGTTGGCACCACCGGGTTGAGGTTTTTTTCCCGATGCGGGAAATAGTGGTCCAGGTAGAGACGGGCCACATTGACTCCGGCACCGAACATCGGAAACATGGCACCGGTTATGGCGGCATTGGCATTCATCTCGATGATGACATAATTGTTCTCATCGGCAGGCTGTGTAAAGTCGCGGATCAGAAAATCGACACCGGCATACTCCAGTCCCGGAAATGCCTGGACCGCTTGGACAGCGAGATCGTGGTAGCTTCTGTGCAGATGATCAAAAATGACAACACTGTCACCACCAGAACTGATATTGGCAACCTTGTTAAGATAAATTTTGGTTCCAGCCTCCGGAACAGAGGCAGGATCCACGCCTTGCATATGCAGATGGGCCAAAACCGCATCGGTCAGTTTGATGGCCGGGGCATAAACCATCCGGTTGCGGATGCGATTCTTGCTGTCGACAAGTTGTGCAATCGTCTGTTGACCATCTCCGATGACATTGGCCGGGTCGCGCAGAAAGGCGGCCACGGTTTGACCGCCAATCACCAGCACCCGGACATCGTACCCCTGGAAATACTCCTCCACGATATACTGGCTGCGGAGCTTGAGTGCTGCCTTGACCGCCGCTTCAAACTCATCACGACTGATGAGGTTGACGGCCACCCCAACCCCCCATGACATGTCAAGAGGCTTGACGACCTGCGGCGCAGACACGGATTTGAAATAGGTCATGCCCTGGGCCAGTGAACTGAACGTCTTACCCTTGGGCACGCGCACCCCTTTCTTGTCAAGGAGCTTCTTGGTCACCCCTTTGTCTGCGGTCAATTTGCGAATCGGCAGGCTGACCGACGAATTTTCAAAGAGGAATATTTCCTGATCGCCGCTGCGGATGGAGTAAATATCCTTGGTGACAAAGTCAACCTTCATCCCCAGTTTTTCGGCTTCATGGGCCATGATGGCCGAGCACTGTTTGACATTCTGGCGCAGTGCATGTTTGTATGCCGTCTGATCTTCGGCATTCGGTACGGCCATGATGGTCTGGAGGATGTGGACGGCGTTCGGGGTGGTACTGACATCTGGCGTGATGGGCGGTTCTTCGTCAGAGACGATCATCACGCGCTCATTGGCCGGGTTCAAAAAGTCGAGCCGGTTGCCGACCGGACCGGCAGCCAGAATCAGAACCAGGTCTTCATCCCGACAGATCATCTGATGGCAGGACTCCAATGTGAAACCGGCTGGGAAGTGCGGTCCTTGTATGGATCCGGGCATTTGGGCGCGCAAACTCTGGAGGAGATCGTCACCATGGGTCACAACCGTGGAAACGCCGCTGGCCACAACGAACGGGACCAGTTGATCCTGCATGGCAACAGACAGGTGATCAGAGTCGAAACTACTGAAAATCAGGATTTTGCGACCATTCTGACCGGCAGATCGGGTGGTGAACTGAAGCAATGCCGTGACAAACCTGTCTGGCAGGATATTCAATGACGACATGAACAGACTCCTGTTGATTCCATTCTGGTGTGATTATTGAAAAATCTACAGATCAATCATTTCAACATGTTCAATCGGCAGATCATGAATGATGCGCCCGGCCACTTCCAGGAACCGTTCGGTGGCATCGGTGACCAGACAGGTGAGTGTTCCCTTCTGGTCAGGGGATGCCGGGACGATCCGTGTTGTCAATTGTTGGTTGATCTCATCAACAATGGCTTCCGAGGAGTCGATCAACCGGATTCTGGCACCCAGGATCTCGGCAATGACCGACTTCAACAAGGGAAAGTGGGTGCAACCGAGGATCAAGGTATCCAGATTTTCCTGGTGCAGTGGTGCCAGGGTCTCTTCGACGATCAATCGGGTTGCCGGGTGGTGAAACCAGCCCTCTTCGACCAGAGGCACGAAGAGGGGACACGGGTATGACACCGTGGTGACCGATGGATCCATGGAGATCAGGGTTTGACGATAGGCATCGCTGCGCACGGTGGCCCGCGTGCCAATGATCCCGATGCGTCCGTGTGTCGTTGCCCGGAGAGCGGCACGACAACCCGGTTCGATCACACCCATGGCCGGTATGAGGCAATGATTGCGGATGGCATCCAGTCCCAGTGCGGAGGCAGTATTGCAGGCTGCCACCAGGGCCTTGACGCCCCGGTTCAGCAGGTGTTGTGTCACCTGCAAGGAGTAGCGTTCGATGGTGCTGGCCGATTTGGTTCCATAGGGAACCCGTGCCGTATCTCCCAGATAAATGAAATGTTCTGATGGAAACGCATGCAGCATGGCACGCAGCACGGTCAAGCCGCCGACACCCGAATCAAACACACCAATCGGTCGTGAATCGAAATTTTTGTTCATGCACTTTTCCAGGATAAACAATGATCATTGAACGGAGCAACCGGACCGCAGATTGAGAGGTTGTTTAGTGATTCTTATATGACAAATCGAGAGTCAATACACCATGATCCAAGGATCAGGGGTCCAGGGGGGTTACCCCCCTGGTGGGGTCCAGGGGTGAAACCCCTGGGAATTTAATCTTTTAAATCTTTTAAATCTTTTAAAAAATCAACAAAAATATTAATAAATTATTTTTTTAAACATGAAAACATTAAAACCCTGGGGGATGAATCCCCCAGACCCCCTCTTTTTTTTCAATCATTGGATATTCATACTCGGCTCAGGAATCACCAAACAGCCTCTGAGCGTACCCATCCGTCTCGCGAAGAGATCGCACCACAAATATTTTTGTATAATCAAATCCGATGGATGAGTCAAGCACATTGCAAACGGAACCATGACGCAATCCGAAATTTCCGCACTTCCACCCGGTCGCACCTTCCTTGTTCCACACCACCGACAGCTCCTTGCCAATTGCCCCCAATCCGCCGAAAATGCACCGCAATCAAAATGCCTGCAACCACCCCGCACACGATACCGGAGAGCCTGCATGAAATGGATCACCCCTCTGTTCGTTGTACCGCTCTTGACAACGGCCTGGCTGCTCGTGGCCGCGGATGCCCGGGCTGAAGCAACGGGCACCGCCCATCCCGTGCCTGCCAAAGGACCGCTCGTTTCAGAGTTGCGCGAACAACTCGATCCCGACCACCCGCAACACGAAACCGTCATCCGCAAATATGAAGATGCCCAGGGCAACCAGGTACGAGAGTTCCTGGCCAACGGCTCACTCTACCAGATCGAGGTGGTCCCGGTGAACGGTCCGGCCTACTACCTGATCGATACCGATGGCGACGGTCTGTTTGAAACCCGCTCCCATGGCCACGAACCCCAGATCGTGGTTCCGCAATGGGTGCTGTTCCGCTATTGACCACGCCATCCCGTTGGCCGCTGATCGGATTCTACGCCACCTACTTTGCCGTGGTGGGCGTCTGGATCCCCTATTGGCCGCTCCATCTGACCAGCCTGGGGGTCACTCCCCAAACCATCGGCCTGTTGACCGCCCTGACCCAGTGGATGCGCATCCCGGCCCCGCCAGGCTGGGGCTACGTGGCCGACCGGGGCAGCCGTTACAACGTGGTGGTTCTGACCTGTACCGGCTCTCTGGTCTCCTTTGGCCTCTTCTTCCTGGATACCCGGCTCGACTGGATCCTGGGGGTCACCATTCTTTACAGCCTCTTTCACGCCGGACCTCTGGCTTTGACCGATGCCACGGCCATGGAGCTGTCCGTCAAACATCATTGGGATTACGGCCAGTTGCGCCTCTGGGGTTCCTGGGGATTCATCCTCTGTTCCCTGGGGTTGGGTCCGATCAGCGATCAACTCGGACTCCAGACCATCCCGATGGTGATCCTGCTGTTGCTGCTGGCTAATCTGCTCTGCGCCTTGCGGCTGCCCCGCACCCCGAACCATGCGGGTCAACACACCTCGATCCGCACCCTGTTTGCCCGGGCCGATGTCAAATGGTTCTATTTCAGCGCCACCCTGATGCAGTTCTCCCATGGCGGGTATTATGGGTTCATGTCCCTCCACCTGCAACAACACGGTTTCTCCCGCACCCTGATCGGACTGCTGTGGGCTGTGGGTGTGGTGGCCGAAGTGGTGTTGATGAGCCGCTCACGCACCCTGCTCGACCGGGTCGGCGTGACCCGTCTGCTCACCTTTTCACTGTTGCTGGCAGCAGTGCGCTGGTCGGTCTACGCCACCACCACGGAGTGGATCTGGCTGGGCGCTGCCCAACTCCTGCACGCCTTCACCTTTGGGGCCTTTCATGTGGCCTCGATCCGCCGCGTACACGATCTGGCTCCGATCCAGGCCCGTGGCACTGCCCAGGGATGGCTGGGCGCCCTCTCCTATGGCCTGGGCGGCGGAGTGAGCATGGCCCTCTCCGGTCTGGTGCTGGAACGATTCGGTCACGAAACCATGTTTGCCATGTTGGCATTGGCCGCCCTGTTCGGCACCCTGGCCTCCTGGCGTGCCGCCACGTTGTTTGCCCGCACCGGGATTGCCCCATGACCACCCAAAATGTCGTCATCCTTGCAAGAAAACATCTGCGCACCATGATCCGCATGACCCGTCTATTGCGCCGATTGGCACTCCAGCAGGCCCAACCCTGGCCCGACACCCCGGACACCGCCCGCTTTGATCCCGGTCATGAAGCCGTGATGATGGGCTATGATTTTCACCTGACCCCGAACGGACCGCGCCTGATCGAAGTCAACACCAATGCAGGCGGTGCCCTCATGGCCCATACCGCCCAGCATCCCGATCAAACCCAACCTCTGGATCCTTTGTCCCGTCACCCGCAGCGACTGCTGGCCACCTTTATGCAAGAGATGGCCCTTTTCCGCCAAACACCCCGGCCCGTTATCAACCGCATGGTGATCCTGGACGAACAACCCGCCAACCAGTTTCTTTATCCCGAGATGCAAGCCTGTGCCGCACTGTTGAACGCGGTCGGCATACCCTGCTCCATCCACGACCCTGCCGAACTCCGGATGGACGCCTCCGGAGTGACCCTGCATGGCGCGCCGGTTGACCTGATCTACAACCGCCACTGTGATTTCTATCTGGAGACCCCTTCCCTGGCCGGACTGCGTGCCGCCTGGCTCAACCGTCAACTCTGTCTGACCCCCAACCCGCGCGCCTATGCCCTTTTGGCCGACAAACGCCATCTGATCACCTGGTCAGACCCTGACACCCTGCTCGCCCGGGGTGTTGCCCCGGATGCCATCCGCCTGCTGACTGACACCATCCCCACCACCCGACTCCTCTCCACCCTCGACCGCACCGCCCTCTGGAAGGAGCGCGCCCGCTGGGTCTTCAAGCCCTCTCAAGGATTTGGGGGCCGGGGCGTGCTGTTGGGGGATAAAATCAGCCGCACCCGCTTCGACAGCCTGGATGGCGCAACCCTGGTGCAAAGCCTTGTGCCCCCTCCCACCCTGCGCATGGCACCATCCGGCACACTCTTCAAGTATGACATCCGCCTGTTCGTCTATCGCGACCAGATCCTGGGGGTGGCAGCCCGCGCCTATCGCGGTCAGGTGACCAATTTCCGTGAGCCGGGCAACGGCTTTCTGCCGGTCCAAATCTCTATTTAAGATGCCGGGTTTACCTGCCGGTACAAAATGTCTATGATGACAGCGATCCCCACGCTTGCTCCAAACAGGATCCCAAACCTGACCAAACGCAGCGACCCTTTGGCCCGCGAGGTGTACTCATGCCCTTGTCCGCTCCCGAAAACCCTGACGCCCGTTTCCGCGTTGCAGATCCTCTGCTCTTTCTGGAACAATTCTGCCGCCAACGACTGGAACAGCCCCAGCCCGCTGCTGCGGGTCGCCAGCCCGCATCCGGCAAGGCTGCCACGGAACTGCTGCTGGAGCGTCTGCACACCCTGCGTTCGTCTGGAGAGCCAAGCGCATGATCATTCAGAGGTTGCAATCCGAAAACCTGTTCTGCTTCAACCGTCTGGATCTGCATGATCTGCCGATGGAAGGAGTGATTCTGCTCACCGGTCCTGGCGACTCGGGCAAATCGGCCATCCTGGAAATCCTTTGTTGTGCGTTGTATGGCCGCACGGCGCATCTCGCACGCAACACCTTGACCAGGGCCATCCGCTGGGGTGCAGAACGCGCCTGGGTCACCCTGGACTTCCAGACCGTTGACCAGAGCCATTATACCTTGCACCGCACCCTCGACACCCAGGGCAGCCATCAGGTCACCCTCACCCGCGCGGGTGCGGATCAGCCCATGGCCATCGGGGCGGAATCCGTGGATCAGGCCATGATCCAACTTTTGGGAGGCGATTTCGCATGGGCCATCGACTCCTGGTATCTGGCCAGAAGCCGTCATGCCAAACCGTTTGCCTCGGTTGCCCCTGTGTCGGGTGAAACCGCTTTGGCACAAATCGCTGCCATGCTGCATGCCGAAACGACCCGGCTTGACGGTCAAATCGCCGAGCTTACCCGTGCGCAACAGGCTTGCCAGGAGGAGATCGTCTCTCTGGGCGTTCGGGATGATCTCCTGAACCGGCTGGAGGCGGACCACGACCGCGCACAGGATCAGCTTGCCCGCGCCCACGCCATCTGTGCCCGCTGGACCGGCCTGGAAGAGGCGCTCCGGCAGGCTGCCCAACGGATCGACAAGGCCGCAACCCGGATCACCACTCTGACCGCATCAGCCCCGCTGACCGCATGGCGTCAGGCCACCTCTGCCCTGAAACAGGCCCTGGGGGAGATGGAAGGAGCGTTTGCCACGGAACACCTGGCCAACCAGGGCGCTCCCACCACACATGTCAGCAGTTGGCTTGGCCGTCTCCACACCCGCCTGGCTGCCTTGGAAGCCGTGTTGCAGCAGATGGATGCGGAACGGAACCGGCTGCTGGTCTGGCTTGGGGAGGAGCCTGCCGCAGACTCCTCCACATCAACCCTGGCCACCCAACGCATCCTGCTGGAGCAGAGTCGTCATCAGGCGCAGCAGAAGCGCATCCGTCAAGGTCGTCGCGCGCAACTGTTCGCGCTGTTGATCCCGATCTTCTGGTTTGCTTCAGGCATCCTTTGGAATCAAGTGCTTCAGGCCAGATTCGCACCGCTGTTGACCGGTCTGCTCAACCAGCATCTGCCGGGCATGGTGCTCACATCGACTCTGGTGATGATGACGGTCACGGCTTTGCCTCTCTTGTTGCTCCTGTGCGCTCTGACCGGACGCTGGCGTTCCGGGGCCAGACTGCGTTCCCTGGAGCGGCAGGCTGCCGGGTTGGATCAACAGGTGATCACAGCCTGGCAGATCATCGATACCGTCCCGCAGACAGGAGGTCTTTCACTGTCGGACCAGGTGAACACGTTGGAGACGTTGGATGCCTTGCCACAGGCATTGGAAATGCGCAGCTGGATGCGTGACACCGGGCTGCCGCTGCTGGATGAGACGTTATGGAGTCAGGAGTGTCATCAACTGCAAGAGGCGCTTCTGGCGTGTCAGGAGCAGGTTCAGGCTGTATATGGTCTGTTGCAGGTTCAGCAACAGCAGGCCGCTTCTGAACCGGTACGTCTGGGTCAGATCACCTGGCGCACGGCTCAAGAGGTGGCTCATGAACAGGGACGGCGGCGCACGCGCAGTCGCCTGCGTGCCACCATCATGGCATTGAGTCAGGAAAAGGCCGCTGTGCAACAGCAGGTCGTTGTACGTCAGGAGGCGCGTGCCGTTCTGGACCAGGCTTGTCAGGAGCTGCATGGCGTGTTCTTGCAGGAGATGGGTCGGATCATGGGGTTGTTGGTTTCCGGTCCGGGCAGACCGCAGGTGGCGGTTGATGGTACGATCACCCTGGTGCGGGCGACCGATTCTGCGGTGTTGTCCATGGCAGAGCTTTCCAGCGGTCTGCGTCACAAGCTTGCCTTGGCTGTGCGCATGGCCTTGTGTCTGGCCTGGGAGGCCCGTTTTCCCGGGCAGAGATATGTGATGTTGATGGATGCGCCGTTCACGCTTCTGGATCGTCGGGCAGCCCAGGAGATGTTGGCCTTGTTGCAAGGATTCGGGCGTGGTGGTACGCAGATCTGGTTGACCGCCAAGGAGTTGGATTCGGCTCTCCCCGCCCCTGCCCGGCATGTGGACTGTTTGACGTTTCGTGCCTTGCCAACCTGATTGGGACGGTTTATGAAAACCCATTGGATCCGACTCTTGTGGCTGTTGTTTGGATGCCTTGGCATGGGTGTCTGGCCGACAGTGGTCTTGGCAGCAGAAGGGGTGACTTTGATTCGCATCAAAGGATCCGACACCCTGACCAAAGCCCTCAAGGAGTGGGTACGGGTTTATCAGGAGCGCGAACCCGGGGTACGTTTTGAGGTGAGCGGAGGCGGATCAGGCAATGGCATTGCCGCTCTGATCAACGGTCATGTCGAGGTGGCATCCTCCAGTCGTCTTTTGCGGGAGCGTGAATGGCAACTGTTTCGCAAAAAAAACGCCCACGTGGTTCCGGTTGAACATGTTGTGGCACGGGATGCGGTTTCGGTGGTTGTGCATCCTTCCAATCCCATCAACGGGGTATCGTTGCAGCAATTGACGGATATTTACAGCAAGAGCAGTCAGGCCATGACCTGGACCGAGTTGGGGGTACAGGTGCCGGGTTGTCCGGAGCAGAAGATTCTGCCCATCGGGCGCAAGAACAACTCCGGAACCTATCTCTTTTTCCGTCAGACCATTCTGGACAAGCATGATCAATTCGACTCCCAGAAGGTCAGCACCGAGTCGGCGGATGCCATTGTGGCCATGGTGGCTCAGGCTCCGTGTGCCATTGGCTATTCCGGGACAGCCTTTGTCACCAATGCGGTCAAGACGTTGTGTGTTTCCAAGGACCATGCCCCCAATGCCCCGTGTGTTCCTCCCACCATGAGTGCCACGGTGGATCAGGTTTATCCCTTGGCCCGTTCTCTTTATCTGTACACGATGGGGGAACCTGCTGCGCCATTGAAAAAATTCCTGGTCTGGATTCAGGGGCGTGAGGGGCGGGAGATCCTGACGCGCAACGGTTACATCCCCCCGCCATGAGCAGCTCTCAGGCACCCATCATCAAAAAAAGAGGGGGTCTGGGGGATTCATCCTCCAGGGTTTTAATGTTTCATGTTTTGTTTATGAAATAAATTTAATTTTTTATTTTTAAAGGATTTAAAGTCCCAGAGTGGCTCTCGCCCCTGGACCCCTGTCCATTTCACCTGCAACGTGTATATCAAAGGGAACACGGCATGTTGGAAACGCTCGAAGGCTTTTTGCGGGAATATGGCTATATCGTCCTGTTTGTCGGCACCTTCCTGGAAGGCGAAACCATGGTGCTTGTCGCCGGATACCTTGCCAAAACCGGAGTCCTTGATCTCAATCTGGTGATCCTCTCCTCCTTTACCGGCACCTATTTCGGAGACCAACTCTACTTTTTCATCGGACGACGCTGGGGCCACCTGATCGTCAGGAAAACCAGTAGCGAAACCTGGAAACGACGCACGGATCGGGTGATGTACCTGCTGGAACGCTACAATACCTGGTTCATCCTTGGATTCCGCTTTGTGTATGGCGTGCGCAACGTAACCCCCTTTGCCCTGGGTGCCACCACCCTGCCCGCCGTCCGCTTCATGGTGCTGAACGCCATTGCCGCCATTGTCTGGGCAGTCAGCTTTGCCTATGGGGGCTACATCTTCGGCCACGCCATGGAGGCGTTCCTGGATCAAATCAAACACTACCAGATCTATTTCTTCAGCGGCGTGGGCTTTCTGCTCATCGGCATCTGGATCAAACGACGACTGCAACAGGCCAAAGCCGTGCAAAGCGGTTGAACCCGATCCGATCCACCCAGATCAGGGGAACCATCCCCTGATCAACATCCCATCACCGACCACCATAACCCTGCAAAAACGCCTCCATCTCAGGCCGGCGATTTTCACGCGCTGCCAATAACGGCGTGCGCCCGGTCAAATCCTGAGCGTTGATCTCCGCACCCCGGGCCAACAACAACTCTGCCTCGTCGATCCGACCCCGAATGGCGGCAAAATGCAAAGCGGTCTTGCCAAACTTGTTGCGGGAATCAATCTCAGCCCCATGCTCCAACAACAACCTGGCCACCTCGGGCTGACCGTGAAACACCGCACAATGCAACGGCGGACCACCATCCGCATTGCGATGATCCACATCCGCCCCCCGAGCCAACAACAACTCAACCATGGCCACATCCCCTTCCTGAGACGCCTGAAACAACGGCGTCTCCCCATGCCGATCCCGGGCATCGATCTCAGCCCCGGCATCCAACAACACCTCCGCTGTCTCCAGATGACCCCAGGAGGCTGCCCAATGGAGTGGGGTCTCTTTGTCCAGATCGCGCACATTCGGATCCGCACCGCGCGCAACCAGGTGCCTGGCCAACGAAGCAAATCCCCGAACAGCCACCCAGTGCAACGGAGTCCAACGCTGGGGATCCATCACATTCACCTCGGCGCCAGCCGCAAGCAGGCGCTCGGCCAACGCCACATGCCCCTCCTGAATGGTCCGATGGAGCGGCGTCCACCCTTCACCATCCCGCAGGTTCAAATCGCGCGCTTCCGCCAACAATCGCTCAATCTCTTCAGGCACCCTCCAGACACCGCTCTGATCATCCGCCATCTTCACCCCCACACCCTCAGGCCATGTGACAACACACCAACCCATCGTTATCCATGATCCGTGCAATTCTTACCGGTTGCAACCAAAAAAAACCATCCGCCCCATCCGGTTCATACGCCAAGCATCCCCTCCCGGGCCATGCTCAAACAGCGATCACCAGACGCGATCAAATGATCTGCCAACCGAATCCCAATCGGCGTCAGGGCATTCAGCAAGATCCTGGTCAAATGACGATCCGCAGCTGACGGATGCATGTTGCCCGACGGATGATTGTGCGCCAATATCACCTCAACCGCCTTGTGACGCAAGGCCACCTCCACCACCTGACGCGGATGCACATGGGCTTCATTCACCGTACCCCGCGTCAACAAGGCCGGAAACAACAAACGGGCACGCTGATCCAGACACAGCACATAAAACACCTCCTCGGTACGTCCGGCCAACAGCGCCAACACATAGGCCGTGGCCTTGTCCGGATCATTGAGGGCCGGCTTGTCCCGGCGCACCTGATCCTCAAGATAACGACGGGTCAAAGCCGGGATCAAAGACAGAAACGAGGCTGCCACCTCCCCCACTCCCGGGATGGCTGCCAGATCGGTCGGATCCGCCTCCAGAGCGGCGGAAAAGCCTCCAAACCGTTTGATCAGCAAATGGGCCAGGGCATTGGTGTCCTGACGGGGCAGAACGTTGAACAGCAACAGCTCCAGAACCTGATGGTCCTCAAACCCTTCCAATCCCTCCTCCAGGAAGCGGCGTCGCAACCGTTGACGATGACCATGATGCAGACCGTTGTGCGTGAGTTTTTTATCCATGAGACGCGCTGCCTATTCTGAACCGCTCCAAAATGGTAACATGAGATCCCTTTCTTGACTGTGTCCCCATCCATGCTGCCGCCACCGGAGAGCCGTGTGATTGACGATCCCCCCCTGCCCGATCCCCCTCTGACCCCCACAGCCCCAACGACCAGCCCGGCGCGTCGTCCCAGTTATGCCCACGAAGCCGAACAATCGGTTCTCGGAGCCATCCTGCTGGACAACACGGTGATGGATCAGGTCACGGACATCCTGATCCCCGAGGATTTTTATGTCGGTGCCCACCGGGTCACCTATCAGGCCATGCTGACCTTGCTGGATCGGGGCGATCCGGCAGATCCGGTGTTGCTCAAGGAGTATCTGGAACAGCACAATGAACTCCAAACCGTCGGTGGCAGCGGCTATTTCGCCCGCCTGATGGACACGGTTCCCGCCACGGCCAATGCCAAATCCTATGCCATGATGGTCCGGGACAAGGCCACCTTGCGCAGTCTGGTACAGGCCGCCTCTTCCATTGCCGACGAGGTCTATCGGGACTCTCAGTTCACGGTGGAAGAGCTTCTGGACAGTGCCGAACAGCGCATCTTCTCGGTGGGCGAAAACCGTGCCCGTCGTCGCTCCAATTATACGCCCATCAAAGCGATTCTGCCTCCCATTTTTGAACGGCTCGAACGGCTGATGTCCCGTCAGGAGCTGGTGACCGGTGTTCCCACCAGCTTTACCGATCTGGATCGCCTGCTTTCCGGACTCCAGAAATCGGATCTGTTGATCCTGGCAGGTCGTCCGGCCATGGGCAAGACCACACTGGTGATGAACATGGCTTCCAACGCAGCCCTGCACCACCAGGTTCCGGTGGCGGTCTTTTCCCTGGAAATGTCCAAGGAGCAGTTGGCCACCCGTCTGCTCGCCTCCACGGCGCGCATCGACGCCCAGGGATTGCGCACCGGACGGATCCGTGACGAGGATTATCACAAACTGGTCCACGCTGCCCAGGAGTTGTCCCAGGCCCCGATCTACATCGACGACTCTCCGGCCTTGTCCATCATGTCCCTGCGTGCCAAGGCCAGACGCCTGAAACGGGAAAAGGGGATCCAACTGCTGGTTGTGGACTATCTGCAATTGATGCAAGGAGACAACGACCAGGAGAACCGGGTGCAGGAGATCTCCCAGATCAGCCGTGGTCTCAAAGGGCTGGCCAAGGAGCTGGACATCCCGGTTCTGGCCTTGTCCCAGCTCTCCCGCAAAGTGGAAGAACGCCCCAACAAGCGACCGATCCTGTCCGATCTCCGCGAGTCCGGCTCCATCGAACAGGATGCGGATATTGTGCTGTTCGTCTATCGCGAAGAGGTCTACAAGGAGAATGACCCCTCCCTGGCTGGTCTGGCGGAATTGATCGTGGCCAAACAGCGCAACGGTCCCATTGGCACGGTCCGGCTCACCTTCCAGAAACAGTTCACCCGTTTTGAAAACCATGCCACGACAGACTATCTGAACGAACACGGGGGCAAAGGATGATGCGTCACCCACCCGGACGACCCACCTGGCTGGAGATCGATCTGTCCGCCATTGTCCATAATTTTCAGGTGGTCCAACGCACGGTTGGACCGGATTGCGCCATCTATCCAGCCATCAAGGCCAATGGTTATGGTCTTGGCGCGGTACCGATAGCCAGGACGCTTGCCCGGGCCGGCGCCCGGGGATTCTGTGTGGCCATGACCGAAGAGGCCATCCCGCTGCGGGCAGCGGGCATTGACCAGCCCATCGTGTTGCTCTCCGGATTCATTCCCGGGCTGGAACAGCAGGTGGTGGCACTCGATCTGGAGCCGGTGATCTTTGATCTGGAGGCGGCACACCGTTTGAGCCGGTTGCGTGGCCCTCAAGACCCGCCCCTGATTGTCCATGTCAAAATCGACACAGGCATGGGGCGGATCGGTTTTGACGCTGAACAACTCCACCCGGTGATGACCGAATTGGACCGTTTGCCAGGCATCCGTGTCCATTCGTTGCTCTCCCACTTTGCCTGGGCCGATGAGGCGGCAGGCCAAACCGCAACCCGAAACCAGCTGCAACGGTTTCATCAGGCTCATGCCTCCCTGGGTGTACGCGGTGCAGCGTTGCAGCTCTCCTGTGCCAACAGCGCCGGGCTGCTTGCCTATCCCGAGGCCCGTCTCTCCTGGGTGCGCCCGGGCATCATGCTGTATGGTGCCTCCCCGTTCCATCCCTACCGCACCGCACAAATGGATGGATTGCGCCCGGTGGTGCGCTGGATCACCCATGTCCTGTCGATCCGTCAGGTTCCATCCGGAACCCCTTTGGGCTATGGTCATGAATATGTCACCCAACGCCCCTCCCGCATCGCGCTGCTGCCCGTGGGGTATGCGGATGGCTATCCCCGGATCCTCAAGGGGCATGCACAAATTTTGACACATGGCCAGCGCGCACCGGTCGTGGGTCGCATCTCCATGGATCTGACCCTGGTCGATGTCACCGACATCCCGCAAGCCGTCACCGGCAGCCGGGTGACGCTCCTGGGCGCAGATGGCGACGGCTTTATCGGCATTGAAGAGATGGCCGACTGGAGTGCGACCATTCCCTATGAGGTGATCTGTCGATTCGGCATGCGCGTTCCCCGTCATCATCTGCCTGAGATCCCTTAATCAAACGTCATTGTTACACTTTTCAGGTTTCTGGCTATCGTCAATCACAAACGGCACACAATTTGCTCAGAACCTCTGCACATCCCAACCGCCGCTCCCGATTTCGGAACGGCAACTGTTTGACTACTGTGCAAAGGAGAACCCCTGTGACCGGCGCCCCTACCGAGTTGGAACCAAACCGTCAAGATGCCCCTCAAGGCAAACCCGATCTCTTCACCAGCCCCACCGAGGGTCAACGCCGTGCTGCGGCCATGCAACGCCGGAAACGGATTGGCAAACATCTCTCCGAGGCACTGATCGCTGCAGTCGTGGGTGGGGTGGTCACCATCATGGTCTGGCAGCAGGCCACAGCGCCCGCAACCCAGACCCCGGAAATCAAACCCATGGCTTCGGCAGCCCAGGACAAGGGGGTGATGGCCACCAATCTGGCACAACCCGCTGCACCCGCTCCGAACAAGGTGGAGATCCGCGCTCTGCACGGAGAGGCCACGACAGCAGCCTTGACCCCCAACAAGGATCAGGCCCAGACCACCACCCGTTTCGAGCCGATCACCCTGCCTGCTCCGACCCAGATGAATCTGGCTGCGGCCACGCCGACGCATGCACCGTTGGCAGCCAACACGGCCAAAATCGATGAGAAAAAAGGGGGGGCAACACCGGATATGCACTCCAAGGGTGGCGCCATTCCCGCCATCGAACTGATGGATGATGCGGTCAGTGCCGAGCTGGACCCCCTGGATGAACCGGGTCAGGCAGAAGCCAAAAAAGAGCACGATGAGTTGGTCCCGGTGATCAAGGCCAAGGCAGAGTCACAACCGACTGCCGATGTTGCCACCAAGGTCACGGCCCAGCCCAAGAGCGAAGCCAAAGTGGCCCCGATCAGCGCCCCCAGGCCGCCCATGCTGGCCCAACCGTTGATCGATCCCAAACCGGCCCCGGCTCCGATCAAGGCAGAAGCCAAAACCGAAGCCAAAACCGAAGCCAAGGCAGCTCCGGCAGTCAAATCGGAAGCCAAAGCCACGGCGACCACCCATGCCGATGCCAAGAGCGGTTTCCCGTCGGCCCAGCCGGACGGACTCTTCCTGGTGACCGCCGGTTCGTACGCCAATGCGCAAGGGGCAGAAAAAATTCAGAAGAAACTGACCGATGCCGGAATTCCGGTACGGTTGCGCAAGAGCCTGGTCAACAACCATGCGGTGCATCACCTGTTGACCGGTCCTTTTGCCAACGTGGAGATCGCCACTCAGGCAGTGGCCACAATCAAGGCACGCACCGGGATTGAGGCACGTTATGTCACCATGCCGGAAGCCAATCCCCAGGCTGCCAAAAGTGGCAAATCGCCTGTGACTGTGGCCAAACCCGCCTCCTCTTCTGCGGTCAAGGAGAGTGTTGCCAAGGAGACGGCGGTCAACAAGGCGGCTCCGGCCAAGGCCGTGGTCACAGCCAAGGCTGCACCAGTGGCAGAAAAGGAGCAGAGCGCGCCCAAGGCCGCGACAGCAGCCAAGAGTGCCACGCCCACCAAAGAGAAAGAGACCACCACTGCCAAGGCAGCTCCGGTCAAGGCTCCGGCTCCGGCCAAGGAGAAGGAGGCCGTTGTGGCCAAGGCCACCCCGGCAGCTCCGGTCAAGAGCGTGACGGTCACAGCCAAGGCCGTGCCTGCCAAAGAGACGGCCAGCAAGCCGCGCAGTGCCGAATATGTGGCCATTGCCGGTTCATTCACCACCCCGGAGAGTGCCAATCAGATGCGCAGACGATTGACCGAGCAGGGGATTGCCTCCTACACCAAGGTCTCCTCCATTGAAGGCAAGGAGTACACCCATGTGATGGTGGGTCCGTTTGCCAGCCAACAAGAGGCGGACCAGAAGTTGCATGCCTTCCAGAAAGGCAGTGCAGGTGCCATGGCCAAGGCCCACTGACGCACGTTTTCCTCCTCGATCCGGTCCGTGACCCGGTTCTCCCCCGGGTTACGGACCGATCAACTGTCTGACACGCATCAGGGTTGCCGCGTGCTGGGCACTCAAACCGCAGTAGTCAAACAGATCCGCCGCCTGCTGCAACAACTCTCTGGTCTCACGCATCTGACCTTCCGCTTCGGCAATGGCTGCCAGCATGACCAGATCCGCAGCAGTCCCGGGCACGTTTTCCAACTCCCGATCCAAGGCCAGGGCACGATGGACCGCCTCGCGGGCAGCCTGATGCTGCTTCTGATCCCAATGGATCCGGGCGCGATTCATCCACACACTGGCCAGCTCCAGACGCACGCCACCCGCTGCTGCCCACTGTTCCGCCTGGTTCAGATCCTCCAGTGCCAACCGATACGCACCTGCACCGCGTCTGGCCATGGCCAGGCCATTGTACAGCGTGGCACGCCACGCCTCTTTTTCCTCCGGCACAAACGCCACCCGGCTCAACAGACTCTCGAACCGCGCCTCGGCCTGCGCATGACGGCCCTGGGCCAGCAGCAGGCGGGCCTGACCCACAGCCACCTGGAACAGCCCATATTCATCCTGCAAGCGCAGGAAACGCCCTTCGGCCTGCATGTAACGTTCAAAGGCCAGGGTCAACTCACCCAGGGCCAGATGTCCATGACCCAGCTCCAGCAGAGCTGTGGCCATGGCTGTCCGATCATCCCGCAACTGGGCCAGATACAGGGTGTGTTCGCTCTCCTGCACCGATTGACCCACCTTGCAGGCGTGCCACAGGGCACGCGCCTTTTCCTGACTCAGCAGCCCCTGCGCCTGCAAGGGTGGGCGCTCCGGACCCGAGCGGGAGAGACAGCCCGCCAGCGTGCATGCCAACAGCCAGGCTGTCCAGGTACGCATCACGGTTCTCCTCAAGGCACTTTGGGCACGGAGAGTGGCAACGCGCGCGGGGATACAGCCGACGGATGACGCTCCCGTGTGATCCTCTGTTGGGGATCGTCGAACAGAATCGAATGGTTGACATTGCGCATCAGCTTTTCAGCCTCCTGCATGGCATCGCGGCTTTGTTGCACCAGGCCCGGCATCTTGGGTGCCAACTGTTCCAGTTGGCGGCTCACCATTGCCAGATGGGTGGCCATCTCTTGCACGGTCATCAGCACCCCTTCGGCCTTGCCCAACACCGGGGGCACGGCCCGCACCCCTTTGCGTGTCTCCACCAGCACTCCTTCGGCCTGTTGCACTGTTTGACGCACGCTGGCGACGGTCTCGGGCAGTTCGGTTTCCAGCCTGGCCATCAATCGTGCACTCTGACCGGTCAATTGGGCCACGTGACGCAAGCTCTCCTGGAACGGCTGCTTCGGATCCACCCATTGACCGGTGAGGATGGCCACATGGGTCATGATGCGATCCACACTCTCCAGAATCGGGGTCAAACGGTCCAGAAATGCGCTGATCTCCTGGGTTCGTTCCAGCGGCAGGAGATCTCCATCCTTCAATATCGGCTGATCGGCGGATCCCAATGAGATATCCAGTGATGGATTGCCCACCATGGGTTGCGTGAAGGTGATGTGCGAGTCCCCCCGGATCCGCTCCTGATATCGTTTGAGCAGACGCAGGGTGACCCGGATATTGTTGTCTTTGGAGAACTCCATATTCTCCACCTTGCCGATCAGGATCCCGGCCAAAGAGACCGGGGTTTCGATCTGGATCCCCAGAACATGGCTGGTGATGAAATAAAGCCGGTATTTGTTCTCAAAGGGGTTGATCGGGGTATTGCCCAGCCAGATGGTTCCCAATACCAACAGCATGGAGAACAAAAAAAACAGGCTGACCGAGCGTTTGAAGCTTCGGTCACGGTCCCGGCGTGAACTCATGGGATTATTGTGAGTTGGCAGGGTCATCCAAATCGCTCCACATGTTTTCTGACCAAGGGGTCGGCATGGCGTCGCAGCGTTTCGCGGGTGCCGGTGGCCACGATTGTCCCTTTCCAGACCACGGCCACCTGCACGGCCTCTTTGGGCAGAATGGCATAGATGCCGGGCATGGCGCGCACCACCAGGGCGCATTGGTGCTCTTGCAGGCGTCGGGCAAACGAGACCTGGAAATAGCCCGGCAACAAAGAGCAGACCAGATCGTTATCGATCAGCAGCAGTTCAGGTTCCATCTGCATGGCGCGCAGCAATCCCATGCGGATCTGCTGTTCCAAAGTCAGGGTGGCCACCACCCGTCCCAGCAGTTCCGGCTCTTCGCCATATTGTTCCATGATGCCGATCAACCGGGCATCCAGGGTTTGGGTGGGCAATCCCTGATGGTAGCGCCAGGGGAGTTCCAGGCACTCATGCACGGTCCAGGATGGCACCAATCCATCTTTTTCCAGCATCACGCCCAGGCGACGCCGCAGGCGCAGCAGTCGACGCGGGGAGATTTGGCGCAGGTCGTGGCCAAACAGGTGCAGTTCCCCGTCCAGGGATTGGATCAGCCCGGCCATCACCTTGAACAGAGTCGATTTGCCGCTGCCCGCAGGTCCGGTCACCACCCAGATCTCACCAGGCAAAACCGTCAGGTTGCTTGGGCTGCTCTCTTCCATGGGCAGCACGCCGCCGACCATGTCAAAGAGGCTTTTTGGTGATGCCTGAGCCATTCACAGGTATCCAAGTATTGAAAAAAAAGAGGGGGTCTGGGGGATTCATCCCCCAGGATTTTAATGTTTTAATGTTTTTAAAAAAAATAATTATTAAATTTTTTCGTTTAAAAGATTTAAAAGATTTAAAAGATTTAAAAGATTAAAGTCCCAGGGGTTTCACCCCTGGACCCCACCAGGGGGGTAACCCCCCTGGACCCCTGATCATGGAGTATTATTACTCCTTGGTTGACAATCAATACGTATCTGGAACGGCTTATCCATACCGCACCCAGGAAAAAAGTACAATCACCAGCAAACAGGTGAGAAACGAACGCACAAACGCACGAGGCAAATTGCGTGAAGTCTCCACCGCATTGCGTGACAAAAAACCGTAATAACAATGTATGGTGGCAATGGAAATCCCAAACCACACCATCATCAAAGCGGCCATGAACAACTCAACCACCGTGATGGGGGCAGCACTGGCCCGCCATACCTGTGAAAGCGAAACCCCATCCACCAGAACAACCAACACTCCGGAACCGAAAATGGCACCCGCCATCATCCAAACCGCCAAAAGCAACATGGAGATGGTCACACCCAAAACCCGTGGCAAAACCAGAAGTTGATGCGGATCCACACCCACGATCAACAACCCTTCAATGGCCTGCTGGCTCTGCATGCTGGCGATTTCTGCGGTGATCGAAGTGCCCGAACGTCCGATCACCACAATCGCCGTTATAAAAGGCACCAATTGATGAAAAAGAACCTTTTGCATCAGCATGGTCAGCATGTGCAAATCGGTGAAACCGAGGGAGGAGAAAGGCAGAACAACCAAAAGACCCAAAGCCAAGCCAATGAAAAAAGCCAGCTTGAAACTCTGAAGGGCCGTGAAATAAACTTGTTGGGTGGTGTGCGTCACCAGATAATGACGCCGACCTGCTGACCAGGCAGTCCAGGTCAACACGGAAAGCAGCGTATTGCCAACCAGATATAAATAGTGTGAGGCACCCTGATGGGGGAATCGATTCATACGCGCGCGCTTATGTTCTTTCCCCATACGGGAGACGACTGGCCGCCCAAAGGACGGGCAGATCGTAACCTCCCGCTGGGTAAAAGCTCTCAGTGCAGCCGGGGAGACTCCCCAAGCTGCTTGACGGCCTCATCCACCATGCGACGGGCATTGTCCTGTCCGATGGATTGGACAATCAACTTTTCAGCAACCAGCATGGAAAGCTCCACGGCAGCGCCACGCACCTCTTCCATGGCTTTCTGTTTGGCCTGTTCGATCTCAATGAGAGCCGCATTCTTCTTTTTGGCCAACTCTTTGTTGAGTTCCTCCAAAGCCTGATCACGCTGACGCGCCGACTCTTGCCGGGCCTCTTCCAGAGTCTGGGCAGCCACCTGACGTGCAGCCACCAGTTGCCCCTGATAATTGGTCAGCAAACGCTCCCCTTCCTTGCGGGCCTGCTCGGCCTTTTGCAAGTCATCGGAAATGCGGCTGGCACGGCTGTCAAGAATGTTGATGATGGCAGGCAGAACATATTTTTTGAGCAGCATCATCAACAGGAAAAACGAAACAACGGTCCAGAAGATCTGGGAGCCGAAGACACTGGGCTCAAATTGCGGCAAGCCCGACGACGCGGCGGCGCCCCCCGCCGAGGCATGCGCGGAGGCAATCATCAGCCCTTACCCATGATGATGAAGGCGAGCACCAGGCCATACAAGGCAATGGCTTCCACAAAGGCAGCTCCGATCCAAACATACTTGGCCAACTGCCCCTCGGCACTCGGCTGCCGGGCAAAGGCTTCAATGGCCTTGCCAAACATGTAACCCAGTCCAATGCCCGCGCCACCCAACCCCGTGGCGGCCAAACCCATTCCGATGAAAGAGGCGGGAAGGCTTTCCATATTTTTTATCTCTCCTCATGCAAACGAAAATCACCAAGTCCCAGGGACAAAAAGAACATCACATTCGCAATTCAATGCATGTGCAGCGAATCGTTGATGTAGACACACGTCAGAATGGTGAAGATATAGGCCTGGATAAAGCCGATGAAAATCTCCATTCCGGTAAAGACCACCGTAAATCCGAACGGCAACCAGGCACCAAACCAGGCCATGGTGGCCGTGAAAAAGAAAAGCACGCCCAACACCGTATGACCAGCAGTCATGTTGGCAAACAAACGGACGGACAGTGAAACCGGACGGGCCAGAAACGAAATGATTTCAATCGGGACCATCAAAGGAAGCAGTGCAGGCGGCAATCCGTGAGGCACAAAAAAACCGAGAAATTTCCAACCATGGTGATAAGCACCAAGAAAAATGCAAAACACGAAAATCGCCAGGGCCAGGGTTCCGGTCACGATCAGTTGCGAGGTGACGGTGAATGATCCCGGGATCAAACCGGTCCAGTTGCAAAACAACACAAAGAAAAAAAGCGTAAAGACGATGGGAAAGAATTTTTTCCCTTCGTGACCGATGATCTCGTTGATCATGTTATCAACAAACAGATAACCGGCCTCGGCCACGCTTTGCATGCGTCCCGGCACCAGGGAAGGGTTGCGCAGGGCGTAACGGAACAGTCCGAAAACCACGGCCACCACGATCCACATCCACAACACCGAGTTGGAGATGGAGATGTCAAAGCCGAGTGGTGCAATGTTGATGTAATTGACCACCTGAAAATGGTGCAAAGGATCCATTTTCGGAGCTGCGTTGGCCGCCTGTTGTGCGGTTTGGGCATGCGCAGCGGCAATAAGAGCAAAATCCATGGGCGTCTCCGGCCTTTACTGTGCAGCTAAGATTCAGCGTGGTGGCTCTTCGGGGTGATCGGCAGAGGTGTTGCCTGGTGCCGCCCGGTCCCGACCCGGGGTATGTTGCATGGCAAAACGATACATGTCGCGAAACCCGGCTGCCAACCCGAAAATAAAAAAGATCAGGGTCAGCCATGGTTGCGTGTCCAGCCAATAATCCAACAGATATCCAATCCCTCCGCCAACAAACACGGCTGAAACCAGCTCCGTACTCATGCGCATGGCCATGCTCAGGCCATGGGGAGGTCTGGTCGCTGTGGGCGTGTCTGGTCTGGTCTCTGGTTCTGGTGAGGATCTGTTCATGCCTCTCGTTCCGCACTGCCGCACATCCTAGAAAGCCTCGTGTCCCGTGTCAAGGTTTCGATCTGCCATTTCACGGTTTTCGGGTACGCTCTCCTGCATTTTTTTGCGCAAGGTGTTGCGATTGATGCCGAGCAGGCGTGCTGCCCGGACCTGATTGCCGCGTGTATCTCTCAACACCCGGCGCACCAGGATCTGTTCCACCTGTCCAATGATGACATCATAAAGGTTATCAGGTTCCGCTCCATTCAGGCTCTCCAGATGACTGGTGATCGTCTGTTCCACGGCCATGCCCAGGGAGGGAACCGTCACCATGGGCGAGGAGGAAGAAACAGATGCCGGGGTTGACTGGCTCGTCTGGCCGTTGGCCAAAGGCAGGTGCAGATACTCCGGATGGATCAAAGCACCCGGCGTCAAGGCCATCTGCCGCCAGATGAGGTTTTCCAGCTCGCGTATGTTGCCCGGCCAGGAGTAGGCCAGGAGCTGTTCCATGCTTTCGGGTGTGAACCGTTTGGGTGGAACGTTCATTTGCCGGGCTGCCCGCGCCAGGAAGAATTCGGCCAGCACCGGGATGTCTTCCTTGCGCGCCCGCAAGGCCGGAACATGGAGAGGGGTCACGTTCAGACGGTGATACAAATCTTCGCGGAACCGTCCGGCGGCAATGGCAGCGGCCAGGTTCTGGTGGGTGGCAGCCAGAATGCGTACATCGGCCTGCACGGTTTCGGTCCCCCCCACGCGGGTGAACGAACCGTTTTGCAACACCCGCAACAGCCGGGTTTGGGCCTCCAGCGGCATGTCTCCGATCTCATCCAGCAGCAACGCCCCGCCACGTGCCCGCTCGAAATGACCGATATGGCGGGCAATGGCCCCGGTAAAGGCCCCTTTCTCATGACCGAACAGTTCGCTTTCGATCAGATTGGCGGGAATGGCAGCCATGTTCACAGCCACGAACGGGCCATGGCGGCGCGGGCTGTGGGCATGCACAGCACGGGCGATCAGCTCTTTGCCGGTTCCGGACTCCCCATGGATCAGCACCGTCATCTCCGAGTTGGCCAGTCTGCCGATGGTGCGGAACAGCTCCTGCATGGCGCGCGAAGCACCGATCACCCCGCCAAACCGATCCATCTCCTGGGCCGGATCACGGTGTACGACCCGTTGGGTCTGCTCCAGCGCCCGTTTCACCAGCTCCACCACCTGATGGATATCAAAGGGTTTGGCCAGATATTCAAAGGCCCCGCCCTCAAACGCCTGGACCGCGTGGCGCAGGGTGCTTTGGGCCGTGATCACGATCACCGGCAGCCAGGGACGGCTGGCCTTGAGGGTTTTCATCACGTCCAGTCCGGATCCCCCCGGCATCATGATATCCGTGATCACCACATCCCCGGTTCCACTGGCCGCGTGTTCGAGCAGTGCCCGCCCGCTGTCAAAGCTGCGCACCAGAAAACCGGCACGGGTCAAGGCCTGTTCCAGAACAAAACGAATGGCCCGATCATCATCGGCCACCAGGATGGTTCGGGGCGTGGTCATGATTGGGCCACCGGCAGCAAGACCCGGAACACGGTCTGGCCTGGGATGCTCTCCATCTCCAGTTGGCCATTGTGGGCCTGGACGATCTTCTGGCAGATCGACAGTCCCAGTCCCGTGCCATTGGCCTTGGTGGAGACCAAGGGCAGAAAGATGCGCTGGCGCAGCTCTTCCGGCACGCCGGGTCCGTTGTCGCACACCGCCACCTCCACATGGCGGCGTCTGCGTCCCTGTTCCAAACGGGTGCGTTGGGAAAAACGGGTGACCAGCCGCACCTGACCACTGCGGCCTGCCGCCTGCATGGCATTTTTCACCAGATTCAAAAAAAGCTGCACCAGTTGATCCCGGTCCCCGCGCACCAAGGGCAGGGATGGATCATAATCGTGTTTTGGCACCGGCTGTTCGCCGCTGGACAGACACAGCCGGGTCACGTGATCGAGGATTTCGTGAATATTCCAGTCCCGTTCCCGCACCAGCTCTTTTTCCGCCAGTCCCAGCAGATCATCCAGCAGTCGGCTGACCCGATCCACCTCGGTACGAATCAACGTCACGCATGCCTGATCCGCGTTATTGGCTCCTCCTTCCAGAAGCTGGGCTGCCCCGCGTATCCCGGCCAGGGGATTTTTGATCTCGTGGGCCACGGTCATGGCCAGATCACCCAGTGAATCCAGGGCGTCGTAGATCCGTTGTCCCTCTTCGATCCGTTCGGAGTTGCCCAGTTCTTCCATTTGCAGCAAGGCACCCAGCCACTCCCCTTCCGCAGAGAGCAGCGGGACAGCAGTCAAGGCCACGGACACCAGACGATCCGGGGCCGGAGTCAGTTGTGCCCCACGGATCCGACATGGCATATGCAGGCTTTGCGCCCGGTTCAACAGTTCCATGGCCACAGGATGGCCTGGCAACAGGCTGGCCAGATCCATACCGATCAATCGGCCACGGGGTTTGCCCAGCAGGCGTTCGGCTGCGTCGTTGACCGCCCGCACCTCCCCCCGGGCATCCACCCCCAAAACCCCCAGCGTCAGGTGATCCCACAGGACAGACGGTGCAAAAATCGTCTCACCGTTCATGCAGCCTCGGTTTGTTGATCAAAAAAACGTTGCAGCAACTCCAAAACCTCCTCGGCATGAGCGGTGTGATTGATCCGGTCCCGCAAGGCAGCTCCGTTCGGAAAACCGCGCGTGAACCACCCCAGGTGTTTGCGCGCCAGCAAATGGCCACGATGCGGGCCATGATGTGCCATCATCGCATGAAAATGGTTCACAATCACGGTTGCCCGTTCATCCCATGTCAAAGATTGGGGAGGGTGTCCATGTTCCAGGTAGCCGGCGATCTCCCGAAAGATCCAGGGGCGTCCCATGGCGGCGCGACCGATCATCAGTCCATCCACGCCGCTCATGCGCCAGCAGTGCAGTGCCTGTTCCGGGGTGGTGACATCCCCATTGCCGATCACCGGAATGGTGCTGATGTTCTTGATCTCGGCAATGGCCTGCCAGTCGGCCTGTCCAGAGTACATTTGTGCCCGTGTTCGGCCATGCACGGTGATGGCGCGCATACCGGAGAGTGCGGCGATTCGGGTCATGTTTTGACCATTGCGGTTTTGGTCATCCCAGCCGAGGCGGATTTTCACGGTCACCGGGACAGACACGGCGGTGGCCACTTTCTCCATGATCTGGCCTGCCAGGCGTTCATCCCGCAACAGAGCGGCTCCGGCTCCGGTGCCGACGATCTTTTTGACCGGGCAACCCATATTGATATCGATCACCTCAGCACCCAACTCCACCTGCATCTGGGCGGCCTTGGCCATGATTTCCGGGTCAGATCCAGCGATCTGCACCACCAGAGGGGAGTCTCCAAGAGCAGCCTGGGAAATTTTAAAGCATCGTTCCACCTTGCGGATCATTGCTTGTGAGGCCACCATTTCGGATACTGTCCAATCGGCTCCGAACCGGCTGGCCAGACTGCGGAACGGAGCATCGGTCACTCCGGCCATGGGGGCCAGAATCAGAGGGGGGCGACTTTTGTCACGAAACAATCGGGCAATGGGATCCGGTTTGTGCATGGATGATCCAGCGTGGTTTCAGTTATCGGGGTCCAGGGGCCATTGGCCCCTGGTGGGGTCCAGGGGCAACGCCCCTGGGACTTTAAATCTTTTAAATCTTTTAAATTTTTTAAAAAAAATAATATTTAAATTTTTTTATTTTTAAACATTAAAACATTAAAACCCTGGGGGATGAATCCCCCAGACCCCCTCTTTTTTTTCAATACTGTCTCCATCTCACTGCCACAGCATGATATGATAATGAACATACCTGTGCCATACCTCTCCACACAACCCGCCCATTTTCTCACCGGCGCTGTGTCCCATAACCAATTCCCACCCGATGACCTCCCGGAAATCGCCCTGGCAGGCCGCTCCAACGTGGGTAAATCCTCCCTGCTCAACCGCTTGATCAATCGCCGTAACCTCGCCCGCGTCAGCCGTACCCCAGGCCGTACCCGGGAAATCAACTTCTTCACCCTCGGAACCCTTGCACGCCTGGTGGACCTCCCAGGCTATGGCTACGCCGCCGTGGGCCAACACCAACGCCTCATCTGGGACCGCGTGGCCGAAGCCTACTTCTCCAACCGCCGCTCCCTGCGCGGCGTCATCCTCCTCATCGACCTGCGCCGCGGCCTGCTCCCAGCCGACCTGGAACTGATCCACTACCTGGAACAACGCGGCATCGGCTTCCTCCCCGTCGCTACCAAAATCGATAAACTCAATACCAACCCCAAAAACCAAGCCCTCCGCACCCTGACCCAAACCCTCCAACAACACACCCGCCTCGCCATCTCACCCCCCATGCCCATCTCCTCCCTCACCGGTACAGGCATCCCGGAACTGTGGCAACAACTCAACCAAATCCTGACCACCCCCTGATGCCACCCCCATCCACACTCTTGTCAATATTTTCATGACAAAACAGAGTCATTTACTTTATCAATCCATCCGTGTTAATCTGAACTCACATCTGGTAACCAGAAATAATCATTCGCTTATTTCTGCATCATCACCAGAACTGCACCCCATGTTCGTGACATCTGCATGCATAATGAAAGATATATTAATCTGCTCTATAACGATTTTTCGGAAATCATATAACTGGAGCGCAATCCATGGGCAATAAAATAACAAAAAAAATTCATAACATCGAAAAAATGGTGACCGAACTGGTCACCACTGCCACCCATGAACGGTCTATCCGCCAGCAAAACAACACAGAACAGGAACGGTTGATCAAACAACTCGAAGCGGAATTGCGTAAATCCCGCAGCATCGCCAATGCCCTGACCGGCTGCAACGAAGCCCTGGTCCGCTCCACGACAGAAGAACAATTCCTGCTCCAGCTGTGCGAATTGATCGTCAAAAGCGGAGAATACCAGATGGCCTGGATCGGCTTTGCCAATCAGGACTCAGACAAAACCGTCACGCCAGCAGCCCAATACGGATTTGAATACGGCTACCTTGAACAACTGCACATCAGTTGGGATGCTGCCAGCGAACGGGGACAAGGACCAACCGGACGCGCCATCCGCACACTCACCCCGGAAACCGCCCAGGATATCGCAACCGACCCCCACTTTGTCTGGCGGGAAGAGGCGATCAAACGAGGCTACGCCTCCTCGGTCAGCCTGCCATTCCAACTTCAAGACGAATCCACCATCGGCACGATCAACATCTATGCCCGGGAACCCAAAGCCTTTACCGCCGAAGAGATCGCACTGCTTTCCGGCATGACCAAAGACATTGCGTTCGGCATCGACTCGATCCGCAACGCCCGCAAACACTCGGAAGTGGAAAAACGCCACCAGCTCGAATACCGCTCCAAAATCGTGATCGCCAACCTGCTGGAAACCGCGCTCAAACCGATCACCCTGGATCGCATGCTGGAAACCTGCCTGGATCTGATCCTGTCAATCCCCTGGATCTCCATCATGTCCAAAGGATCGATTTTTCTCTACCAGAACACCCGCAACACCCTGGTCATGACAACCCAACGCAATCTCTCCGCCCCTCTTCTGACACTCTGCCAGGAGGTTCCACTCGGATACTGCCTGTGCGGACGAGCTGCCCAGGAAAAAACGACCGTTTTCTCCTCATGTCTGGACAACCGACACGATGTCCGCTTCGATGGCATCACGGAACACGGCCATTACTGCCTGCCCATCATCGCCGACAATGCCCTGCTGGGAGTGCTGAACCTCTATGTCGCCCACAACCACCAACACAGCCCGGATCAGGAACTGTTTCTGACCACGGTGGCCAACACCCTGGCCGGCATCATCCAACGCAAATCCTCCGAAGAACAAATCACCATCCTCGCCAATACCGACAGCTTGACCGGAATCATGAACCGACGCTCCTATCTGGAGGCGCTCCAACATGAAATCGCCCGTTCCAAACGGAATCTCACCCGCCTGGCCGTACTCTATCTGGACCTGGATCGCTTCAAACAGGTCAATGACAACCTGGGCCACAAATATGGTGACCTGCTCCTGATGCAAACCGTACAACGCATCAAACATGTCCTGCGCGAAACCGACCTGATGGGCCGCATCGGCGGTGATGAGTTCTCCATCGTCTTGCCCAACTCCGATCCCACAGGGGCCGGAATCGTGGCGGAAAAAATCATCCGCCTGCTCAATCAACCATTCCTGATCGATGGACACACGATCCGCATCGGAGTCAGCATCGGATGCAGCCTCTATCCGGAACATGGCCTGACCGGAGATCTGCTGCTGCAAATGGCCGACAAGGCACTCTATACGGTCAAAACCAACGGCAGAAACGCTTTCCAACTGTTTCACGATCCAAATCTGAACGATCTCGAATGGGTTGAAATCAACACCAATACATGATCAAAAATTTAAGAATATGAATAATTTCAAATTCAGAAACAAATTGATCATTCCTCTCTGGGTCGGATTCATCGGGATCACGCTGGCATTGATAAGTGCCATGCAGGCATTCCACCTGCATCAGGAAACCGATAATCTGGCGCGCATCCAACAGGAACTGCACCAGAAAATCACCAGCCATCTACACCATTCATTCCAGGAAATCCAGGCAGCCACCACAATATTGACCCAGGTGGAAGCATTGCAAACTCCCTTCCGACAACAAGACCGGTCCGCCTTGCAACAAGCAGCTCAACCACTCCTTGCTCATCTGCGTGCCCACAACACGATTTCTCATCTCTATTTTCATACCCCGGAGATGATCACTTTTCTCAGAGTGCATCAGCCGGAACGCCACGGTGATACAGTTTTGCGCCTGGTCAACCAGCGGGCTTACGAAAAATCAACCACCTCTCAAGGTGTCGAACTTGGACCTTTGGGCACACTCACCCTGCGCGTCGTCATGCCATGGAAGGATCAACACGGTTCTTTCCTTGGCTTTATGGAAACAGGCAGAGAGTTCAGTCTGATCCTGAAAGAAATGTCGACAAATGGCATGGTGACCCAATTGCACCTGTTTCTGGACAAAGCCATGATCCATAACGACCAATGGCATAGCAGACAACAATTGACCCCCTTTCCGACAGACATTTGGGAACGGTTTTCCCGGTGGGTATGGATCGGTGGCACCACTCCAAAACTTCCAAAAGAGCTGAATGACGATCTGATGTTTGCCGAACCAGGCTGGGCATCACACCTGCAACGCCTGCTGTTCGGCAAATTCCATCTGCACGCTCTGCACATCCCGGTCACGGATGTCGCCGGACGCGAAGTGGGAAAAATCGTGGCCCTGATCGATGAACAGGAACAACGCCTGCTGGCCCGCTCCCATTTTCTGATACTGATTCCTGGAATTCTGATAACAGGCAGCCTGCTGATCGGATTCTATATGACCACCCTGAAAAGGGTGGAACACCATATGGAAACCCAGGGCCAACAGTTGCTGACCACTGTTGCCGCCCACCAGGCCAGTGAATCCACCATGCGCCAACTGGAACGACAGCACCGCATGATGCTCGAAGCAGTCGGAGACGGCATTTTTGGCATCGACCGCACCGGAAAAACCACATTCATCAATCCTGCCGGCTTGAAAATTCTTGGCTTTGCACCAACCGAACTGATTGGCCACTTTCATCACGCCCTGATCCATCATACCCGCCCGGATGGCACCCCCTACCCGTTTGAAAGCTGTCCCACTTATGCATCCCTGCAATCCGGTGAAACCCGACTTGTGGAAAATGAACTCTATTGGAGAGCCGATGGCACAGCCATCCCCGTGGAATACACCTCCACCCCGATTGTGGATGATCAAGAGATCACAGGCGCGGTCGTGGTATTCCGGGATGTCCGCGCACGCCAGACGGCTGAACGCCAGCAACAACAAAACCTGATGTTCCAACAGGTGATCAACCGCATCCATGCCGCATCCTTCAAACCGATCCCCCTGACTGACCAACTGGAACAGGCGTTGGATGCCATTCTGACCATTCCCTGGCTGTTCATGCCATCCAGTGGGGTGATCTTTCTGACCGATCCCGACACCCCATCCCGTCTGGTCATGACCGTGCAACGTGGCCTGCATCCCGAACAGCTCCAACAGGTTCGCAACCTCCCTCTTGACCACTGCCTGTGTGGACGCGTGGCCGTCAGCCGTGAATTGACCCATCATGCCGCTCTGGATGAACGCCACGACATCCATGATCCCCACATCCAACCCCATGACCATTACGTCGTACCTTTGCTGGCCCAGGATCGACTGTTGGGCGTGATGACCTTCCATCTGCAAGACGATCACGCCCATGCATCAACAGAAAAAGAGATGATCCAAGGCCTCGGCCATACGGTCGCTGCCATCATCGAACGCTGGGAACACCAGGAACAGTTGCGTCACACCAACCAGATGCTGGAAGAACGGATCCAGGAACGAACCCGGAAACTGGAACACCACGTGGCAGAACTGCACCGCTACCAGGAACAACTGATCCGCTCCGAACGCATGGCTGCCCTTGGAACCATGGTGGCCGGACTGTCCCACGAAATCAACACCCCAATCGGTATCGGCTATACCGCCTCCACCCATCTGCAAGCCCAACTGGCCACCCTCGGTGCCTGCTGCCGTCAGGAACCTCTTCGCAACGAAGTTCTTGCCAAATTCATGCTGGACGCCAACGAAGCCGTACGGCTGATCGTGACCAATCTCGCACGCACAAACGACCTGGTTCACAGCTTCAAAGGAGTGGCCGTGGACCAGACCAGTGAAACCAAACGCCAAATCCGTCTCAAAGAGTATCTGGAACAGATCATCCTGAGCCTGCGTCCCCAGCTCAGAACATGCGCCCATCGCATTGCCATCGACTGTCCAGACCAACTGGAGTGGTCAACCTGGCCCGGATCCTTGGCGCAGATCATCACCAACCTGATTCTCAACTCCCTGATCCACGCCTTTCCTCCAGGGAAAATCGGTGTCATCATCATCCAGGTCACGTCGGAAGATCCAAAACACCTGACCCTCATCTATCAAGACAATGGCCAGGGTATGACACCAGAGGTCAGGAAACAGATCTTTGAACCCTTCTTCACGACCCGACGCAATGCTGGCGGCAGCGGACTTGGGATGCATGTGGTCTACAACATCGTCACCCAACAAATGGGCGGATCCATCGCGTGCGAATCCACGGAAGGAAAAGGCGTCACCTTCCGTATGCGCTTTCCACGCCATGAGACAACCAAAGGAGAAACAGCATGAATGAGCGGCTGCTGTTCAACCCGACAACAACTCAACCGCAACAATCCATCCCAGAACCTTATGCACTCCCTCCCTGGCGCGTATTGATCATCGATGACGATCCTGATGTTCACGCCTTGACTGAAGTTGTTTTTCGTTCCTACACCTTTGAACAACGCCCCATTGCCTTTATCAGCGGTTTTTCAGGTCACGACGCCAAACGCCTGCTGCGCGACTATCCGGAAACAGCCGTCATTCTGCTGGATGTGGTGATGGAGAACGACCATGCCGGCCTGGAAGCCGCCCGTTACATCCGTTCCGAGCTGAAGAACCGACTGGTAAGGATCATCCTGCGTACCGGACAGCCGGGCCAGGCACCGGAATCTCGCGTGATTGATGATTATGATATCAATGATTACAAAGAAAAATCCACATTGAGCCATCAGTCCCTGGTCACGGCCATGACCACTTCGCTGCGCTCCTACCGGGATCTGCATACCATCGAAACCACACGCCAGGGACTCAACCGGATGATCGAGGGGGCCGCCCATTTTTACGAATACTCCTCTCTGGGGGATCTGGCAGTCGGCATTCTGACCCAACTGGTCGCCCTGCTCCAACCTTTGCAACCATCGGATTCATCTGCGGCATCGCACTGTTTTGCCGCCACCACCAAGAAAGGCTCGCTCAACCTCTATGCCGGCCTGGGCCATTTTTCCGAAGCCATTGGCCAGCCTGTGGAAAACGTCGTCTCAACCGAGGTGCTGACCCTGATTCAACAGGCTCTGACCAACCAGGAGAGTCTCTTTCAAGGCAACCACTATTGCGGTTTTTTCACCACCAGACGCGGCTTTCAGAATCTTCTGTATCTTCAGGCAGACCGCCCGCTGCTCCCGGTCGACAGGGAACTGATCCGGGTCTTTGCCATCCATATCGCTTCCGCCTTTGAGAACCTGTTTCTCACCCGCGAAGTGATCAATACCCAAAAAAGCGTCACCTTTACCCTGGGCGAGGTGATCGAAGCCCGCTCTGGAGATACCGGCAAGCATGTCCGCCGCGTGGCGGAAAGCTCACGGTTGCTGGCCACGCTGGCCGGACTGTCCGGTGATGCCTGTGAACTGCTGTCCCTGGCCTCCCCCATGCACGACCTGGGCAAAATCGGCATTCCCGACCACATCCTCAACAAACCGGACAAACTCACCCCGGACGAATGGCACCTGATCCGGGAACACACCTCCATCGGAGCGCGCATCCTGGGAACCAGTGACCAGGAGGTGATCCGGACCGGGGCCATCATCGCAGGACAACACCACGAAAAATGGGATGGCTCCGGCTATCCCGCCGGCCTGGCAGGCCAGAAGATCCATATCTTTGCCCGCATCACCGCCATCATCGATGTCTTCGATGCCCTGGCCAACAAACGTCCCTACAAGGATGCCTGGCCCCTGGAACAGATCATCTCCCTGTTCCGCGCCGAAAGCGGACGCCACTTCGACCCGGATCTGGTCGCACTGTTTCTGGATCATCTGGACGAGTTTCTGGAGATTCAGGGGGCGTTTCAAGATGGGGGCGATGCCAGCGGAGCGCCATAAAGCCGTTCCAGAATGGCCACAATACGTGCGCCCGTGCGACCATCCCACTTCTCCGGAATGCCCCCCTGCTTCCACTGCCCGGACATGAGACGCGCCATGGCCGGGGCAATGCGGGCCGGATCGGTCCCCAGCAACTCATTGGTGCCAATGGTCACAGTCTCCGGACGCTCGGTGGTGTCACGCAAGGTCATGCATGGCACCCCCATCACCGTGGTCTCCTCGGTGATCCCCCCGGAATCGGTGATCACCGCCTTGGCATGACGCGCCAAATAATTGAACTCCAAATAGGGCTGCGGATCCACCAGATGAATTTGTGTCGGAACATCCTCCAGCAACCCGAGACTCTTGGCCGTGCGTGGATGCACGGGAAAAATCACCGGCAACCCGCCCGCAGCCGCCGCAATGGCACGCAACAGCCGCTCCAGATGGCCGGGCTGATCCACATTGGCCGGACGATGCAAAGTCACCAGAATGTAGTTCTGCGCCACCAGCCCCAAGGTTGACCAGAACAAGGGGGGCACCAAACGGGGCAGATTGACCAGCAAAGTATCAATCATGGTGTTGCCGACAAAATGAATCCGCCCCTCCTCCACCCCGCTCATACGCAGATTGTCATTGGCCGCATGACTCGTCGTAAAAAAATGATGCGTGATCGCATCCGTGACCAGACGATTGATCTCTTCCGGCATGGTCCAATCCCCGGAACGGATCCCGCCTTCCACATGGGCCACAGGTATGCACAACTTCTGCGCGGCAATGGCACATGCCATGGTCGAGGTGACATCCCCCACCACCACACACAATACACTCGGCTGCTCCATCAGCAGCCGTTCATATCGCACCATGATGGCTGCACTCTGCTCGGCCTGGGTGCCAGAACCCACCTCCAGATTGACATCCGGCTCCGGAATGTTCAACTGCTGAAAAAACGCCCCGGACATGCGCGGATCATAATGTTGACCCGTATGCACCAAACGGTAACGCAACCGTCTCAACCCCTCTGGTCGCGCCTGCAAGGCATGCAGGATCGGGGCGATCTTCATGAAATTGGGACGGGCACCGGCAATGATGTCAATCAAGGGCAAAGTCGAAGATCTGGTCATTGAAAAGTTCTCTCCTCGGACCACGCCGGGGTGCCCACCTCGATTTTCTTCAACGCATCAAACGCCCCACGCCAGGAAAGCGGCAAGGTCACCCCCTGATACCGCTCAACATCCACCATCCCACCCTGCAAGGCAGCCACCACATCCGCCTGCCATTGATACTCCACACGTCGCTTGACCATATCCACCTGCCCGGCCCCAAACAAACGCACACCACTGCCATTGGCCTCCAGATCGGCATTGAGCAGCACGCCGTCGCGGATCAAGGCCGATGCGGAGAGACGGGACAGACGGGTCTCCTCACCAGCGGCAGGGACAGAACGCAACCGTTGATGCTGGGCATGGGCCTGACGGATGCGCCCTGCCACATCCACCCCAGAAAACACCCCATCCACCAACCGCCCCTCGACTTGTCCCTGCACCGTGGACAGAAGCGCCTCACCATACGATCCGCGCGCCTCCACATGCCCGGACCACTCCCCAACCCCGTCCAATCCATTCCAGCCCACCCACTCCTGCAACAGAGGCCCCACATGCACGTTGGTGGCCACATGGTCCAGACTCCACGCCGGCCCGGCCCCACGCCGATCCAATACCAGACGAGCGGCCATGGAACCACCATGCATGGACCAGGACAACGGATCCAGTCGCAACACCCGCTCCTGTGCCTCCATGACCAAAGCCACATCACTCCACCGCGCTGCCCCACGTTGCAAATTGCCAACCTGCAAACGACCCTGCATGGTCAGATCCGGACTCAACTGCTCCAATGCCGACCAGCCAGACCAGCGCTCCGGCACCAGCAACCGGAAACGATCCAGATCCAACTGATCGATCTCCCAATCAAACCGCAAGGCGGGCTGGCCATAATCCCATCCCATGGTCCCGCTCCAATGGGTGGCATCCAGCCCCAACGCCATGCGCGGAACCGCGATCTCCGTGCCGCGCCAGACAAAATCCAACTCAGCCTCGGCACCCGAACAGATCCGAACATCCGGATTGGCAGGAATGGTCCGCCCCAAGGCAATCAACAAGGCACGGAAATCAAACCGATCCACCACCAACCCGCCCTCGATCACCGACAACCGCTCCCGGGTCCGCACCGACCCCTTGACCCGTACACCTGCCGGTCCTTCGATCAGCAGTTTATCCAGATGGAGTGCCGGATCCCGGGTATCCACCATCACATCCGCCAGCAGGCGCGCCTGCACGCCTGCCGGTGGCAAGGCATCCCCCTTGGAGATCACGGTCAATTGACCCTGTGGCGCCAACCACCGCCCGCCGGACAAATCCCCGGACATCCGCCCCTGCCACCCCACCTGCACCTCGCGCAACCCGGTACCACCGGTCCAGAACTGCCCGGCCAGCTCTAAACGACTCCACTCGGCCCGTCTCTGGGCACCATCCACCGCCAGATCCCCACCCAGACGCCCCTTGATCTCCTGGAACTGCTCCCCGGCCACACCACCGACCACACTCACTTCCACCCCTTCCAGCCACAAACGGGCAGGGGGAACGGCACGCAACTGCCCCTTCAGCTCCAACTGACCGGAAAATGACCGCCCCGGATCAACCAGCCGCCCACTACCCGTCACACTCACCGGACGCCCGGGATGAACCGGACCGGTCTTGAAATCCAGAAGCTCCACACGCCACTTGCGATCCGTACTCCGGTCCCACCAGAAAAGCGTGGTCTCGGTCAACTCCACTCCAGCCACAGACAAGGCCAGGAAACGTTGCAACGCCCGTTCCAGAGGACTCAACCCCTCTTTGCGCTCCCCATCCGCCATGGGACTGGCCAACAGCCGATCCAGACTGGTCGTGCCATCCGGCAGACGGGTCAAATGGAGTTGCAATCCGCGCATTTCCGCCCGGTCCAACTCGATCCGACCACTCAAGAGCGGAATGAATTTGACCCCGACAACCAGGGTGCGCACCCGGGCCAGAGGATCGGGGCCAACCTCCGGATCCCCGGCCAGGGTGACATCCCGCAGGATCAACTCCACATTGGGAAACAAGGCCATGCCGACCTCACCGGCAATCGTGACCTGACGACCGGTGATCCCCTTGAAGAGTGCAGCCAAAGGCGCCCGATACTGATTCGGATGCAAGGCCACAGGAATCACGATCAGTACCAATACCACAGCCAATACCACAGCCATGGTCCAATGCAGCCACTTCCGCAACGTTTGGTTCATGGTTGCATCCTCGCCAGATTGAGCGTTGAATCGGTCAATCCTTGCAATGTCAAACGTAAAGCCCTCTCCATTGGCCAAACCGCACGCATGCCCAACCGCTCTGCTGCCAGATCCGGTGCGCCCAACGCGTGGCGAATGTCCCCAAGACGACCCGGACCAGAGAGGATCACAGGCTCATGACCACACAATCGACCGATCAGGTGCGCCAACGCCCTTATGGAGATGGCCTGCCCGGTACAAACATTGTAACAATATGCCGCAGCACCTCTGGTCTGCACCATGGCCTGCAACAAAAACCGCACCACATCCGCCACAAACACAAAATCCCGCGTCTGCTCCCCATCGCCATGAATGCATACCGGCTGCCGCGCCAGAATCTGTCGGGCAAAAATCGAAATCACCCCGGAATAGGGCGAAGCCGGATCCTGACGCGGGCCATGCACATTGAAAAACCGCAATCCGGTGGTGGCCACGCCATGCACCAAAGCTGCCACCCGGGCATGATGCTCGGATCCCAGCTTGTCCGCACCATAGGCCGAAAAGGGAAAAGGGGTCACATGTTCAGACAATGGAATGCCGGAGTTGTTCCCGTAGACCGCAGCCGATGAGGCATACACCACGGGTACGGGCATCTGACCAGCTCCGGCATGGCGCGCTGCCTCAAACACACGAATGGTGCCGGTCTGATTGACCTGATGCGTGGCCACCCACGCTTCGTTGCTCCGCGCCACCGAAGAGATGGCCGCCAGATGCCAACAACCGTCCACCCCCTCCATGAGGCGCGCCACCTCTCCAGGTGCCGCCACATCCCCCACCACCACCTCGCACGTGGCAGAGACATTCTCCCGCCTGCCCGAAGAGAGGTCATCCAGAATCCGCACCCGATCCCCGCGCGCCTCCAAGGCATCCGCCAGATGCGAACCGATAAACCCGCAACCCCCGGTGATCAGCCAGGTCGCCATGCCACGCCGTCCCGATCCCTACATGATCCGCAACCGTTGCACCGGCTCACCCTTCAGCAGATGGGCATCAAAAATCTCTGCCACATCCTTGGGCTTGACCCCGCCATACCACACCCCGTCCGGATAGACCACCACGGTCGGTCCCTTGTCGCACGGTCCCATGCAAAAGGTTCCGGTCACCATGATCTGCTCGAACAGACCCCGCTTCTCCACCTCGGCCCCCAGCGCCTCAAATACGGAACCGGCCCCGGCACCCCCGCACGAACCACGTGGATGACCGGCAGGCCGCTGATTCATGCAAACAAACAGATGATGCTTGAGTTTCATGGTCCAGATACCCTCTCATGGAATTTTACGGAGATTGATGATCAGGGGTTGATTTTGGGTTCCAAATCCCGGAAAGTCAATCAATTGAGTTTTTTCCAACCCCAATCCCCTGGAAGCACGCCCCAGTGGCCTTCACCAGAAATTGGATGGAAACGGGAATGGCCCTTGCTGTTCTAGAAAATTATGATATGCTAATGTTCCAAGAGCGTCACCAAAGAAAATGCGATTAACACAAGCATATCGTGACCACTGGTCGTGAATCATAGTCCGCGATACCCTTCGCACCCCTTTCATCGCAACACGAGGAGATGCAATCATGCCGAGTTTTGAACTGAACGGCCGTACCTATGAAACCGATGAGGACGGCTACCTGGCCAATCTCTCTGACTGGAGCCAGGATGTGGCCGGCTATCTTGCCAAAACCGAGGGCGTGGAAATGTCTGAGGCCCACTGGGAAGTGGTTAGCTTTCTGCGTGAGTATTATGAAGAGTACAAGATCGCTCCCATGATTCGCATCCTGACCAAAGCCATTGGCAAGAAGCTGGGCAAGGAAAAAGGAAACACCAAATACCTGTATGACCTTTATCCGGGTGGACCTGCCAAACAGGCGTGCAAAATCGCGGGCCTGCCCAAGCCGACCGGTTGCGTGTAAACCACCAGCCAGAGTCTGCTTCATGCTGTGACATCCAACCGTTTTCAAGCCTTGCTGCGTTGGGCGGTGTCGTAAACCTTGCCGGTGATCCATAACCGGCAAGGTTTAACGTGCAGAATCCCTTTTCTTGCCATGGGGAAAGCCGGATGTTGACTGTTCTTGCCTATATTGTTGTGATCATCTTTCTGGTTGGTTTTCTGAGCCGTTTGGTGATATATGCCCGTTCTCCGGCTCCACTGAAAATCGCCACCACTCCGGCCCCGACCACCCGACTGGGTGTGGTTTGGCGGCTTGTGACTGAAGTGATCTTTTTCAACAGTCTGTTCAAGGGGGACAAGCTCGCCTGGGCTGGGGGTTTGGCTTTTCACGGGGCATTGGCTGTGGTTTTGATCCGGCATATTCGTTATTTTGTGGATCCGGTGCCTGCTTTTTTTGGTCCTTTGCAGATCATCGGCATTGTGGCGGGTGTGGTGATGGCGGGTGCTTTAGGTTTTTTGCTGCTCAGACGGTTATTGATTGACCGTGTCAAGTACATCTCGTCGCCTGCGGACTATCTGTTTTTGATTTTGTTGTTGGCCATTGCCGGAACCGGGTTGTTGATGGATTTTGCCTTGCGTCCCAACATTGTGGCCATCAAGGCCAATCTCATGGCCATGTGGAGCAGTGTGACCGGTTTGCCGCCTTTGAATTCAGCGGGTGATGTCATGTTTTTATTGCATCTGCTGTTGGTGGCTGTGTTGTTTGTGATTTTTCCTTTCAGCAAGCTCATGCATGCCGGTGGACTGTTTTTCAGCCCGACGCGCAATCAGGTGGACAATCCCAGAGAGCAGAAGCATGTCAATCCCTGGGCCGAGCCTTGAGCAGTCTAGTTGACGCCAGGAATGCAATCCAGAACCCAACCGTGATGTGTTGACCTTTCATTCAGGAGTTCTCGCGTGGCTGACCATCCTGTACCCATTGTCACGGATGACATCAAGACCCCGTTGGTAAAGACCGACACCATGGCGCATCTGGCCCCGTATCCGGGCACGGCCAAGCACATGGAGCCTATGGGTTTTCCCGGTGAGCGGGTGGAGAACTGGCAACAGAAGGGCATTGAAAAGCTGGGGGAGTTGCTCAAGAAGTATCGTTCCTTGCAGGTGTATCTGGACATTTGCGTCAAGTGTGGGGCGTGTACGGACAAGTGTCATTATTATCTTGGCACTCAGGATGCGCACAACATGCCGGTGCAGCGTGCGGAGTTGATGCGCAGCGTATATCGTCGGTATTTCACGCCGGCGGGCAAGATGTTTCCGGATCTGGTTCGTGCGGTGGATTTTGACGAAGAGGTGTTACAGAAGTGGTTCACCTATTTTCATCAGTGTTCCCAGTGTCGGCGTTGTTCGGTGTTTTGTCCGTTTGGGATTGACACGGCGGAAATCACCATGGCTGCGCGTGAGATCATGAATGCCATTGGTGTGGGTCACAAGTATTCGGTGGAGATCATTGGCAAGGTTCATCAGCTGGGCAACAATCTGGGCATTCCCAAGCCGGCTTTGAAGGGGACGCTGGAGTTTCTGGAGGAGGAGATTCTGGATTCCACGGGTCATGATGTGCGTTTGCCTTTGGATCAGGAGGGGGCTGAAGTTTTGCTGGTGGCACCGTCTGCGGATTTTTTCAGCGAGCCGCACATTCAGTCTTTGATGGGGTATGCCAAGGTGTTTCATCAGGCTGGCATTTCGTTCACCATCAGTTCGTATGCTTCGGAAGCGGCCAATTTTGGCATGTTCATCGGTTCTTACGAGCATCAGAAAAAGATTGCCAAGCGGGTGGTGGAGCAGGCGCGGGCGCTCAAGGTGAAGCGGTTGGTCGTGGGTGAGTGTGGTCATGCCTGGCGTGTGGCGTATGCGTTTTGGAACACGTTGAACGGGCCTTTTGATTTTCTGGATCCCCGTTATCCGGCACCGCAGCATATTTGCGAGTTCACGCATGATTTGATACAGCGTGGTGCGCTTACGTTGGACAAAAGCGCGAATGATAATTTGCGTGTCACTTTTCACGACTCATGCAATGTGGCGCGGGCCACGCGCATGGGTCCGAAGGCAGGTGGTCAGTTTGAGATTCCGCGTGATTTGATTCGTGCCAGTTGCAATCATTTCTTTGACATGGATGAGGACACGATTCGGGAGAAGACTTTCTGTTGTGGTGGTGGTGGTGGTTTATTGACCGACGAGTTGATGGATTTGCGGGTCAAGGGTGTCGTGCCGAGGGTTACGGCTTTGAAGCGGGTGATGGAGCAGGACAAGGTCAATTTCATGGCTTTGATTTGTGCCATTTGCAAGGCCCAGTTCACCAAGGTATTGCCGATGTATGGGATTCCCATGGAGATGGTGGGGGGTGTACATCAACTGGTGAGCAATGCCATTCAGTTGGGTGCGCGCGAGGGTGTGGTCTAGGATCGGAGCCAGGATCGGAGAGGATTGATTTATCCGACACGTCGCGTCATACTCCAGTATCAGGGGTCCAGGGGGGTTACCCCCCTGGTGGGGTCCAGGGGCGAAGCCCTTGGGACTTTAATCTTTTAAACATAAAAATTTATGCTCGCCTTTCAATCTTTTAAATCTTTTAAATCTTTTAAATCTTTTATTTTTTAAAACCCTGGGGGATGAATCCCCCAGACCCCCTCTTTTTTTTTAATACTTTGACCACTCCACACAATTTGGACAGCAGGACGCATGAGCCGAAACGATGGACGCCAACCCGATGACATGCGGGCAGTCACAATCACCCGCCCCTTCAACCACCGGGCCGAAGGATCGTGCCTGATCAGCTTTGGCCAAACCCGGGTCATCTGTACGGCCTCGGTCGAAGAACAACAACCCCGCTGGATGAAAAACCAAAACCGAGGCTGGGTCACCGCCGAATACGGCATGATCCCCCGCGCCACCCACGACCGCACCACCCGCGAAGCCAGTCAAGGCCGCCAGGGAGGCCGTACCCTGGAAATCCAACGCCTGATCGGTCGCTCCCTGCGCGCTGTCACCGACCTGAGCAAACTTGGCAAACGTACCATCTGGATCGACTGCGACGTGGTCCAGGCCGATGGAGGGACACGTACAGCCTCCATCACCGGAGGATTCATCGCCTTCATGGACGCCTGCCGCTGGCTGGAAAAACAAGGCTTGATCAAATCCTTGCCCATCACCGACTTCGTGGCTGCCGTAAGCTGCGGCATGGTCAAAGGGGTTCCTTTGCTGGACCTCAACTACAAGGAAGATTTTGAATGCGAAACCGACATGAATTTTGTCATGACCGGTAACGGCAGGTTCATCGAAATCCAGGGCACAGCCGAAACCACACCGTTCACCCTGAACGACTTCAATTCCATGGCGGGCCTGGCCACGAAAGGTATCAGCGAACTGATTGCCTTGCAAAGAAAAACCTTTCTGGGAGAAATGCTCGGATCGTGAACGAAGACAGCCCGCACCTGACGCTGTACGTTCACATCCCCTTTTGCGTGCGCAAATGCCCCTATTGCGACTTCTACTCGGTTCCAGACACACGGATTGGGGAACAACAACCCTATCTGCACCGGATTCTGACAGAACTGCAATACCAACGACACTGGACCCAAAACGACCCGCGCCCACTGCACGCCATCTTTTTCGGGGGCGGCACGCCGTCGTTGATGCACCCCAACACCATCCAAACCATCCTGTCCACCATTCAAACCCAGTGGAAGCTGACCCGGGATTGCGAAATCACCCTGGAAGCCAATCCAGAATCCTGTACTCCCCAAAAAATCACAGCCTGGATGGAGGCTGGCATCAATCGAATCAGCCTGGGCGTGCAGGCACTCAACAATGAACGCCTGAAACAACTGGGCCGCCCCCATGACCGTGCAGAAGCCCTGCAAGCACTGCACCACCTGCAAACAAGCGGCATCCAGCAGATCAATGTGGACCTGATCCACTCCACACCCGGCCAGACCTGGGAGAGCTGGCAACAGGAACTGTCCGAAGCCGCAAGCTGGGAAGTGGGCCACCTCTCCTGCTATGCCCTGACCCTGGAACCGGACACTCCCTATCACACCCGTTACACCCAAGGGAAATTACACCTGCCAGAGGAAGAAGAGGCTTTGACACTCTTTGTCAACACCCGCAAGTTCCTGTCAACACGAGGCTATCCGCCCTATGAGGTGAGCAACTTTGCCAAACCGGGCCAGGAGTGCCGCCACAATCTCAACTACTGGGAGTACGGAGATTATCTGGGCATTGGTGCCAGCGCCCATGGCAAATGGACCGATTCCACAGGTCAAATCTGGCGAACCGCCAACCCGGCAGACCTGCACACCTACCTCCATCACCCCCTGCCCCCACCCGAACCCCTGCCAAAAGATCTGGCCGGAATCGAATGGTTGCTCATGGGGCTGAGGCTGACCCGAGGTCTGAGGCTAAACCGCTATCGCGACATCACAGGCCATGACCTGCTCAGGAACACACATGAGATCATCCAGCACAGAGTTGCCGACGGTTTGTTAGCCCTGGATGACATATATCTCCGTGTGACTGAACAGGGCTTTCCTCTCCTCAATACGCTACTTTCAGAGTTGATCTGAACCTCACGCTCCCACCGCAGACGCACTCTTGAACCGCTCATAGGCGCGGATTTCGTCGTCCCGGTTGCGGATTCTGCGCACGTGACGCAATGGGTTGGCGGTATCGGTCAGGTCAAAGCGCACCACTCCATCCCATTCAAAGGTGGCATTGCCTGCCAACAGTCCAGAATGGGTCTCTCCCCAAAAGGCGGTACAGATCACCCGTCCCCCGGCATTGAACACCTGAATCGGCTGACCAAAGGGGAAACGACCATCCAGGCAGGCAGCGAAGGTGGAGGCGGTCATGGCAGTGCCGCACGAATGGGTCCAACCCACTCCCCTTTCATAGGTGGCCACAAAGAGTGCGTCTGCTCCGAGATGGCGTCGCACGCTGACATTGACCCCTTCCGGGAATTGGGGATGATCCCCATTGGCCAGGCGTCCGACCCGAATGAGATCCTCGCGGTCCACCTCATCCACTTCTGCGCTGATGTGGGGATTGGGTGCCGACATCGCGGTAAAGCGCCAGACCGAGGAGAGGGATGGCAGGATCTCCCCTTGCACCCGTTCCCCGGACCAGACCATGGGCAAGGAGGCCGGATCCAGTGAGATGGGACCGATTTCGGTTTCGCATGCCGTGACCCCGGGATAAAAACCGGTCACGCGCCGCACCTGCAACACGCCGGACATGACCGCAATGGTGACGGTATCACGTCCGGTTTTTTCCAGTGTCAGGCGTCCCAGACAGCGAATCCCATTGCCGCACATGCGTGCTTCCGTACCATCGGCGTTGAAGATGCGCATCCGGGCATCGGCACCCACACCCGCAGCAGACTGGTGAAACAGCACCCCATCTGCCCCTATGCCGGTGTCACGATGACACAGGGCCGCAGACAGAGTGCTGCGCTCCGCATCGTTCAGATTCAGAGGGTATTCCATCTCATCGATCAGGATAAAGTCATTTCCCGAACCATGACATTTGACAAATGGCAGTTCCATGGCTTCTCCATGCACCCTCTCAAGAGGTGGTTGGCAGATTCGCTTCGAAAGTATTGAAAAAAAAGAGGGGGTCTGGGGGATTCATCCCCCAGGGTTTTCATGTTTTCATGTTTTCATGTTTTCATGTTTTAAAAATAATAAATTTTTAATTTTTTGTTCTTAAAGACTAAAGTCCCAGGGGCGTTGCCCCTGGACCCCACCAGGGGGGTAACCCCCCTGGACCCCTGATGCTTGCTTCGCTTGACCTGCGCACGCCCCGCTACAAAATATATCGCGACAAATCCTCATTTTCCGACAAATCCTGCAACTGCTGACGCACAAACACCCCATCAATCACCAAGCGCTCACCCCGCCGATCCGGTGCCGTGAACGAAATCTCATCCAACAATTTCTCCATGACCGTATGCAACCGTCTGGCCCCAATATTTTCCGTGGTCTCATTGACCTTGGCAGCAATCTCAGCCAATGCATGGACCCCATCCTCGACAAAATCCAACTCCACCTCTTCGGTGGCCAACAAGGCCGCATACTGTCGGGTCAAGGCATTCTCCGGCTCGGTCAAGATACGCAAAAACTCCTTCACCCCCAAACTCTTCAACTCCACCCGAATCGGCAAACGCCCCTGCAACTCCGGCAATAAATCAGAAGGCTTGGCCAACTGAAACGCACCCGACGCAATGAACAAAATGTGATCGGTCTTGACCATGCCATGCTTGGTGCTCACCGTGGTCCCTTCCACCAAAGGCAACAGATCCCGCTGCACCCCTTCGCGGGAAACATCGGCCCCACCACGCATCTCCCCATTCCTGGCACACACCTTGTCCAACTCATCCAGAAACACGATGCCCGCCTGCTCCACCCGCTCCAAGGCATTGCGCTTGGCCTTCTCCCGATCCACCAACTTGCCCGCCTCTTCATCGATCAGCAACTTATAAGCCTCTTTGACCGTCAAACGCCGCCGCGTGGACCGCATCCCCCCCAAAACCGATCCAAGCATCTCCTGAAGATTGATTCCCTCCATCCCCTGGGGAGTGAACACCTCCAGCGTGGGTCCATTGCGCGCCTCACGCAACTCGATTTCAACCTCACGCTCATCCAGTTTGCCCTCACGCAACATCTTGCGAAATTTCTGGCGTGTGGTCGAATCATTCGCCAATCCGGTCACGGTCTCCGTTGCACTGTAACCAGAGGAAGGGGAAGGAAGCAAAGCATCCAACACCCGATCCTCGGCAGCATCCTCTGCCACCAGACGTACCTCCTGCTTGGCCCGCTCCAAAGCCATCTTGACCGCCATGTCGGTGAGATCACGAATGATCGACTCCACATCCCGACCCACATACCCCACCTCGGTGAACTTGGTGGCTTCGACCTTCAAAAAGGGAGCATCCGACAACTTGGCCAAACGGCGGGCAATCTCGGTCTTGCCCACGCCAGTAGGTCCGATCATCAGAATGTTCTTGGGATACACCTCTTCGCGCATGGCCGGATCGAGCCGCTGCCGACGCCAACGGTTGCGCAAGGCAATGGCCACAGCCCGTTTGGCATCATCCTGACCAATGATGAAACGGTCCAGTTCAGAAACAATCTCGCGCGGCGTGAATTCGGACATTTACAACTCTTCAATAATCAGGTTGGAATTGGTATAAACACAGATCTCAGACGCAATCGCCATGGAGTGCTCCACAATGGCACGCGCCGACAGATCGGTGTGACGCAACAACGCCCGCGCCGCAGACAATGCGTAAGGAGAACCCGAACCAATGGCCAGAATCCCCTCTTCCGGCTCCAGCACATCGCCGGTCCCGGAGATCAACAGGCTCGAATTGGCATCGGCAACCGCCAACATTGCCTCCAAACGCCGCAACATCCGGTCGGTGCGCCAATCCTTGGCCAACTCCACAGCCGCACGGGTCAAAATGCCGCCATGCTTGACCAGCTTGGCCTCAAACCGCTCAAACAACGTAAACGCATCTGCCGTCGAACCGGCAAATCCAGCCAAAGCGCGCCCCTCCTTCAAAAAACGCACCTTGCGGGCATTGGCCTTGATCACCATGGCACCGAGCGTCACCTGCCCATCCCCGGCCATGACCACGGTTGCGCCACGCCGTACCGACAATATGGTGGTTCCCTTGAACATGCTCTTTACTCCTTGCAGTAAAAATCTGCATGGTGCGATCTTTTCCCACCGATTGCAAGGAGACGCCGCATGACCAGCCACTCCCAGAGCCTCAACAGCGGCCCCCCGGCTCTGGAGATGATTCTCAGCCCCCCCCACCCCTGCGGCTATCTGTCCCATCAAACCGCCCACACGCTCCACGTCCATCCGGTCCAACCCATGGACATGAACCGGTTTGAATACCTTCTGGCCACCGGTTTCCGACGCAGCGGCAATCTGGTCTATCGACCCTGGTGTTCGGAGTGCGCCGGTTGCATCCCGGTTCGGGTGCGCGTGGCCGATTTCCAGATGACGCGCGGCTTGCGCCGGGTGATCCGACGCAATCACGATCTGACCATCCGTACCGGTCGCCCGACCTTCTCAGGCGAACATTTCCGCCTCTATCAACGCTATCTCGACTCGCGCCACGGGGATGGCCCGATGGCAGACCCCAACCCGGAAGATTTCATGGAATTTCTCCACTCCGACTGGTGTGCGGTCCGTTTCATCGATTTCCGGTGGCGTGGCCGCCTGATCCAAACTGCGGTGATCGATCAGTTGCGCAACGCCCTGTCTGCGGTCTACACCTTTTTTGATCCAAAGGAGAGTGCGCGCAGTCTGGGCACCCTGGCCATCCTGTGGGAGATCGAAATGGCCCGGCAAATGGAACTGGATTGGCTCTACCTGGGATACTGGATCGCCGACTGCCCGAAAATGCGATACAAATCCCGTTTCCAACCCCTGGAAGCCTATGTCAACCGACGCTGGATCCTGATGCCCGACCACCCGGAGTGACCACCCCCATGCCATACGACGCCTATCACACCTTCCTGAATGCAAGGACCGCTGCCGGCAACCGCCGTCATCTCACGTCCATGCAGCCGATGGCAGGCGGACGCATCCTCAAACAAGGCAAAACCCAACTCAACTTTGCCTCCAACAACTATCTGGGTCTGGCCGACCATCCGCTTTTGATCCAACGCGCCCGGGAGTGGATCGAACGCTGGGGATGCAGCGCCACCGCCTCCCGCCTGGTCTGCGGCAATCTGGAACCTTTTGATGAGATCGAATCCAAACTGGCTGTCGGCAAAGGGAGCGAAACGGCGCTGGTCTTCAACTCCGGATTTCAGGCCAATGCCACGATCCTGGCCGCCCTGCTCGATCCCCAGGTACTCAAAAATGAAGCCCAAGTCTATTGCGACCGACTGAACCATGCCAGTCTCCATCACGGCTGCCGCACTGCCGGCGTGCATCAGATCCGCTACCGTCACAACGATCTGAACCATCTGGAATCTTTGCTCAAAGCACGTGCCCATCACCCTGGCCCCCGGTTCATCATTACCGAGACCCTGTTCAGCATGGATGGGGATCTGGTGGATCTGGACGGCCTGATCACCCTCAAAGAGCGATACGGTGCCTTTTTGTACCTGGATGAGGCCCATGCCACGGGCATCTTTGGCCCGCACGGTTTTGGCGTGGCCGCCACCCGACCCGGTGCCGTGGATCTGGTGTTGGGCACCTTCAGCAAAGGATTGGGCGGCTTTGGGGCCTATGTGGCCTGTTCACGCACGCTGCGTGCCTTTCTGGTGCAACACTGTGCCGGATTGATCTACTCCACGGCCCTGCCCCCGGGTGTCCTGGGGGCCATGGATGCGGCACTGGACCTTCTGCCCACCCTGGACGCAACCCGCCAACGCCTGCTGGACAACGCCCAAACCATACGCCAAAAACTCCAGAATTGGGGCTGGAACACCGGGGCATCGGTCAGTCAAATCGTGCCGGTGATCCTGGGGGCCAGCAGTACAGCCCTGGCAGCCAGCCGCTTTCTGGAAGAGGAGGCGGCCATTCTGGCACCTGCCATCCGCCCGCCCACGGTTCCCAACCATACCGCCCGTCTGCGACTCTCTTTGACCGCAGCCCACGGTCCCACAGAGCTGAACCAGTTGCTGACCGCACTGCAACACCTCAACGCCGGGCAGCAGTCTTGACACGGGCACGCAAATGGGAACGAATCGCCTCCAGGGCCTGATCCGTGGTATGGTCCAGCGTGCCGCACTCCAAAAAAAGGATGTGCTTGCCACGCAGCCGACACGGCAGATGGATCAAACGCGACCACATGGTCTCCACCCCCATGGTCTCGTACTCTTCATGCAACTGCAACACCACACCCGGCAACAGATAACGCACCACCCCAGCCGGACGACGCGCATCGACAATGCCAGACCAGCGAATCGGAGCCGACAGCAGACGCACATCCGTCACCCCGCCAAAGTTGATCCGCAACAGTGGACGACACCCCGGAGTCAACAAACGCCGTCCTGCCCGCACCACCAGCACGGATCCGATCACCAAGGCCAACGGTTGCATCACCACGGCCAGCACACCCAAACCGGAAAAAACCATGCTCCAACCCAGCCAATCCCCGACCGCACCCCCGCACAACCCCCCCCCAAGCACCAACAAGACCCCCACCCGATTGTCGTCAGACAACAGCTCCAGATTGACCGGAATCTCTTCATGCCCGCCATTTCTCATAGAACCGCTCCCTGGATCCAATCCTTGTGGGAAAAAAATTTTGATGACTCACGAAAAATACTTGACGCCATAACGCAATCCAATTAATCTTTCCATCCATGTTGCATCGCAACATAACCGGACCAAAGCCCAACGATCTTACCGTACCCAACTCCATTCAAACGAGGACACGGACATGAATAGCGACAAAATTACCAAGAAAATGACCGATATGACCCGGTTGATGCTCGATTCGATCACCGAGTTGCAAAAGATCAACGACAACACGGTCCGCGAGCTGGCCAGACATCAACTGGATGCCATCGAGGAGTTCAACACGGCTGGCGCGCGGCAACTGGAACAGTTGGCGTCTGCCAAATCCCCCAAAGATCTTTTGGCTGCCCAAACCGAAATCGCCTCGGAAATGGCCAAGGATATGCGTGCCAACACCATGCGCGCCATGGAAATCCTCACCCAGGGGCAAAAAGAGTTGAAATCCTTCCTGGAGAAAAATGTACATCAATTTATCGAGAAAACCAAGAACAAAGACTGAGCCGTCACCAATCCAATTGGTACATCTGGGGGATGGATCCCCCAGTTCTTTTTTGGGCACAGGATCTCGCCTTTCTTTGTGCTCCCTGGAAGCTTCGGAAAAAAATTTCCTCCCCCCTCTTGCACAGCCCCTCTCCTTTGCTTACCTGATGCTCACAAACTGAAGACAACGGTCAACAGACCGATTCATCACAAAACGGGCATTCAATACAACAACGGAGGAAAAAATGGCCACTTTGATCAACTACGATCCGTTTCGTTCGTTTCGCGCCCTGCAAGGGGAGATCAATCGTCTGTTTGAGCGCGATCTGGACGACTCCAGTGGCATGATGACGCAATGGCCGCTGCGGGTCGATATCCGGGAAGACGAACACCACATCCTGATCAAGGCCGATGTGCCAGGCATGGAACAAAAGGATATCAGCGTCAATGTGGACAATGGTCGTCTCACGATTGCCGGCGAACGGAAATTCGAGGATGAAAAACACCAGGAGAGCTACCACCGGATCGAACGCGCCTATGGACGGTTCAGCCGCTCTTTCCAACTGCCTGGTACAACCGATGTCAACGCCATCCAGGCCAACTACAAGAATGGCGTTCTGGAAGTGATGCTGCCCAAACGTGAAGAGGCCAAACCCCGTGCCATTCAGGTCAAGGTGGCCTGACCGCTGCGGGCAAGGAGGCAGCCGCCTCCTTGCCCGGCCTGACCTTCCATCCGCTCTTGCCATTCCTGCCAGATTCCTTTAACATATATTCATGATGACTTAACCACATTTCTTCCAGAGCCATTGGCCGCTCCAGGTGACCCTCTCATGCCACCCACACCCAAGAGGATGCGCTCGGTCAGCTTTCGGATTCTGGCCGCAGTCGGTGTGATCGGTACGTTGAGCCTGACCATCCTGGGTGGCTTTCTGATCCACAGTTTGGAAACCAGTCTGTTGCGTCAAAACGAAGAGCAGATGCGTTCATTGGCTGCCCATGCCAAAGGAGGGCTGCAAACCATCATGCTGGCCGGATATGCCGAAATTGCCCGCAACTATTCGGACAATCTGCGCACCATCCCCGGCTTGACGGTTTTTCGCATCCTGAACCGCCATGGTCGCGAAGCCTTTCACCCGGAAGGGGAAACCGCCTTCCAGGCCACAGGATCCATTCAGGAGCATATCCAACAGGTTCTGGTACACAAACAGCCCGCCATGTTCATCGAATCCTCGGACCAGGGACGACAACGTACCCTGCTGATGCCGTTGTTGAATGAGACCGCCTGTCAAACCTGTCATGGCAACGATCATGCCGTGCGCGGTTTGTTTCAATTGACCGTCTCTTTGAGCGCCTTGGAACAGGAGATCACGACAGCCCGATTCCACGCCATGCTCGGCATCGGGATGGCGGTTGTGGGCTTTTTGCTGGGGCTGGGCTGGTATTTGCGGCATGCTCTCAAAGAGCCGTTGCATCAAATCGGTTCTGCCATCGACGAGGTTGCCAACGGCAATCTGACCAGCCGCATCGCCATACCAGGAGATGACGAAATTGCGGCCATTGCCGTGAATGTCAATCGCCTGAAAGAAAAATTGATTGAAACCATCCGCATGATCAACCTGCAATCCGGCAGCATCACCGCCTTCATCCGCGAGGTATTGAAACTGCGCAGCACCATTGGCACGGATGCCCACAACATTCAGGCGCGCTCCGGCGAGGTGGCCAGCGAAAATCAACGGCTGTCTGAAGCGATTGAACACATGATGGAGCGTTTGCAGCACTCGCTGATCAACATCACCGCCATTGCCCAGACCGCAGACAGCGTGGCCGACGGCATTCGTCAGACTGCCAGCCATGCCGGGCATGCCAACCACAATGTCTCCACCATGGCTCAGGCGGCGGAGGTGATGACGGCCAACCTCAACGAAGTGCAGTGCAGCCTGGCCCAGGTCAGCCATTCGGTCAACCGGGTGGCGCACGCGATTCAAGAGATGACCCGTTCACTGGCTGCCGTGGGGCTGCGATGTGTTGAGGCCAACCGCGACTCCGGACAGGCTCACGACCATGCCCAGAACGCCCTCAACGCTGTGCAGGAACTCTCCAAGTCGGCGGCAGAGATCGGGCAGGTCGTGGAGATGATTCGGGCCATTGCCGAACAGACCAACCTGTTGGCCTTGAACGCAGCCATTGAAGCGGCTGGTGCGGGTATGGCAGGCAAAGGATTTTCCGTGGTGGCCAGCGAAGTCAAGGCTCTGGCCTTGCAAACCGCACGCGCCACCCACCAGATATCGCAAAAAATTGATGCAATTCAATCTAATACCGAAGACGTGGTCACCCGGGTCCAAGGCATCTCCACGATTGTGGAACGGATCGACGGTGTGAATGGTGACATCCTGGATGCCATCGACGAACAGCAGAACATGATGCGTGGCATTGATGAAGCCATGTCCGAGGTGTCGGAAGCCACTGCCACGGTGACGGAAAACGCCGACACCCTCTACCAGGCTGCCCTTCAGGTCTCCCATGCGGCCTCGGAAGCGGCTACAGGTACGGAAGAGATCGCCACCACCAGTCACGAAGTGGCGACAGCCGCACGCCATATGGCGGCACAGTCCGAAGCCGCGCAACAATATGTCCGCACGGTACTGGACTCCTTTGCCTCCACCCAGACCGCTTCGGAGACCGTACGGTGCAGCATTGGCGATGCACTGCAAGCGGTTGGGCGTCTGCACGGTACGGTCAACCATTTTCACGCCCTGGGGGATGTGGCCAGCAGCATCAGCGACGCCCTGCATGCCGCCCAATCCACCCTGGAGATCGGTCCGGAACCTTTCGACATCCGCCAACTGAAAGAGTCCATCCTTCATCTGCTGGGTCGGCTGGAGATCGCCACCCATGGCAATGTCCCGCTCACCTCAGAAGAGATCGCGGCACTGTGCACGGTCTGTCCCTGGGAACAGGAGGCACAAGCCATTTTCCAGGATCATCCGCTCTTTCAGCGTCTGCAACAGACCCATCGGCAGATCCACCAGACCAGCAACGAGATCATCCAACGCCTGGCCGAAGCGCGGATTGAACCGGCAGCCACGGATGCGCTGCGTTTCTTCTCCGCCTTGCAGCGCACCTTCTTCGAGTTGTTGGATCAACTCTATCTCGGACGCGAGGAGCTGGCAACAGAACAACCCTGGATCGTCTGGAACGAACAGATGGCGGTCCAGGAGCCAACCTTGGATGCCGATCACCGTTTCCTGCTCAGTCGCATCAATGACATGCATGCCGCCATTCAGAAGGGCAAGGGGCAAACCGTTCTCAATCAAATCCTTGCCGATCTGTATGACTATTCACGGACCCACTTTGCCCGCGAAGAGCAACACATGGCCCAGATCGATTTTCCGAACCTGGCAGCCCATCAGGCCGAACATCGCAACTTCTGCCAGCAGGTGGAACGTTATCAGCAAAAACTGATTGAGGATCCGTTCGCTCTCTCCAGCATGGTCTTGCAATTCCTGCGCACCTGGTATCTCAACCATATCCAAATCAGCGACATGGCCTATTGTCAGCACAGTCTCGGCAAAAAGTAGTCTCTCCATTGGAATTGCAAATGGACAAGCGCACATGGTCTTGCCTATAATTCCAGATCAGCTCTCTTCTTTTCACTCCTCTGAAACTGGTGTGATTCCACCCGAACTCCCGTGACATTTCACTCCCACCCCTCCAAAGTGCGCATCAATCCCTGGATCCTGGATACCGAGGCTCCAGAGCAGGTGGCTGTAACATCCAGGCACGAAGGGGATCTGGCCTCTTTGCCGGGATTTCGCGCTTTGGTGGAGAGCAACCGTCCGGCCCAGACGCCCTGGAGTCACCTGATCGCAGCCCGCGAGGCTGAACCAATGCTCCCGGCAACACCGGGGGAACCCGTTCCAGAAGCAATGGTCGAGGCAGAAGGTACGCTTCAGACCAGTGATGAGAGCGAACCCATCCTTGTCCCGGAAACCGTACAGGAGCCAGAGCATCCCACTGAGGAGATGTTGGCAGAGCAGGTCACTCCCGCCCCTCTGCCCGAGTTGGATGGACCACTGCCAGCGATCATCCTGCCAGAATTGCCTGTAGAGCCGACTCCTGACCCAAAGCAGTTGCCCCCTCCCCCGTTGCCGGTTTGCATGCCGGAGATCGTGCTGCCGACTCCTGAACCGACTCCTGAACCGACTCCTGAACCGACTCCTGAACCGACTCCTGAACCGACTCCTGAACCGACTCCTGAACCGACTCCTGAACCGACTCCTGAGCCGACGCTACAGCCGACTCAAGAGCCGGTGTCATCGACCATCACGACACCCTCTTATGTGGCTTTACCCATGCATCCAGAACCAGGGATGTGGGACGGTTGGTCAAAATGGATTCTCGGTGGTGCGGTCGTGCTGTTATTGATCGGTGTGAACTGGTTGAACACAAGCCGGAGGCCGCACGAATCCGGGGTGGTGGTTCCAGAACCACTGCGGATCGCCTCTGCAACCACCTCGACCACCACCATTCCGGAGAGTACCACCACCATTCCGGAGTCGGCTGTTCTGCCCGATGCTGCCACGGCAGCCTCCTCCAAAACAGAAGTGGATGATCCCCCTCTGGTCCTGTCAGAACCCCGGCCTGTCGATCCTCAACCCTTGGTTGCGGATCCTGTTGTCACACCATCCATGGCCAACACCAAACCCCTGGAACTGACTCCCAGTGTTGCAGAGGAGACCGATATCACGATCATTCATGCTCCCCTGATCAAGCCACGGCGTATCCAGCCCCATCCCCGTCTGCCCAAAATCAAACCCAGGCGGATCATGGTCGAGGCAACCTCACCGATTGAGTCATCGGCACAGTCGACCCGATTCATGGTCTCGTATGGGTGTTTTTCCAGTTTGCAAGAGATTGCGCAGCGTCGGGAACAGATCGAACAACGGGGCTGGCCAGTGGTCTTCACCCAGTATCAAATTGGACCAACAGCCATGACATGTGTACACAGCGGTCCTTTTGCATCGGCCCGGGAAGCCGATCAGGCCACCGAACTCTTTGAAGAGAAAGGGTGCATGCAAGTACCTAAAAAATAATTCACCAACTGCTCACGGTGACCGCACGGCGCAACGCTGTAGATTGCCCTCCAGACGGGCCAGACCTGCCCCTGAACCCTCGACAACAACCCCGCCATCTCCTGCCACAATCTGGACCCGCTCTGCTCCCTCCACCAATTCGGCCCGACGCACGCAGCCATACACGGCCAGATCCAGCGGGCGCCCCTCCTCCACCCCGTGGCGGAACAGACACTCGGAAAGGCTGCGGTAGTCGCGTCCTGCCACCAGACGCCTGGCAACCCGGGTCTCCTCCATGGCACCTTCAAAAACCGCACAACCGGCCATCAAGACCATCATTCCCATCCACAACCCACTGTGCCAAACCCGGTTCACTTATCCACTCCAGGCCGGTAACCCGGACTTGGCAGGTAGCCATTCCGGGAAGGTTCGCCAGCAGAACCTGTGCCACCCATGCCCATATCCGGTTCACCTGCGGTACGATTGGGGTGTTCCACGCACACGGTCCGTGTGTGGGCTGCCCGCAGTTCACATGAAGGACGATCCATGTAGATACATTCGGTGCGCCAGCTCTCCACCAGACAGAACGGTGCCCCGCCCACCGGTTTGAGCAGCGCCCCTTCATTCAATACACACCCGCCCTGCCGACCCGCTGCCCGGCGGCACGACTCGATATCCGGGTAATCGCACCGTTTGCCCGCAAAATCGACCACGCAAAACAGTCCGGCGTTGGCTGTACCACTTCCCCACAGCCAGATCAACAGCCCGGTTGTGACCAGTGGTCGGAAGCCGACCATCAACCGGCTCCCGCAGCACGCCAGGCCACAACCTCCATCTCCACCCGCGCCCCTTTGGGCAAAGCCGCCACTCCCAGGGTGGCACGCGCCGGATAAGGAGCTGCGAAATAGCGTCCATACACGGCATTGGCTGGGGCAAAATCCTCCAGATCGACCAGGTACAAGGTTGATTTGACCACATCCGCAAATCCCATTTCTGCCGCTGTCAGTATGGCCTGGATGTTGCGCAGCACCTGTTCCATCTGCGTTTCGATCTCCCCGGTTACCAACTGACCGTTCGTTGGATCCAGAGGAATCTGACCGGATACATACAACCACTCCCCCACCCGCACTGCCTGGCTGTACGGTCCAATGGCCAAGGGAGCATCCTTGGTTTCAAGTGGATATTTTTTCGTCATCAGAGGCTCCGTCTGTTCATGCACCGCATAAAATGTCAGACCACGACCGATCCCCACCCGCTTGCACGGCCCGATTCCCGGCAAACAGCAGAGGAAAGAACAGTTCGTGCGCCAGGGCCAGATAGTCCTGCTCAAAGGGATAGAAAATATAGCGTTGCGTTATCAGCAAGGCCATCATGGCCTGGCGTTCTGATTCTGTGACATGGACCGCCTCGACCTTGATCAGCAAGGGGCGATAACGGGCAAAATCGAACTGCCGCAAAATCGCGCAATCATACCCTTCGGTATCGATCAGCAGTACATCAATATTTTCAGGTTGATGACGCGCCAATACTCGATGCAGTGGCAGACAGGGCACCATCTCTTCCTGCATGAAGGGGGTCAGTTGCGGAAAATGGTCACGGCGCAGGGAGGAGATCCCCAGGGTCCAATCCGGCAATCCGGCCTGGCGTGCCACCTCTGCGGGGATCCGGTAAATGGGTCGTTGTTCCTCCTGTTCGGTGATGGCGACGTTTTCAAAAAAGAGTTGGCCCGTATGTCCCTGATAGTGTTCCTGTGCCCGACGGATCATGTCCGGCAAAGGTTCGACCAGAATGCCATCCCAGCCAAATCGTCGAATGTACGCATACATCCCATCGAACGATACCCCATCCATGGCACCGATTTGCAAGAAGAAAATTTTTTGTTTTTTGGTCTTGTTGACGAAATGGACCAGGTCATCCAGGGATGCCTCCGGGCGCATGCGTGTGGTTTGCCACTCTTTCGCCAATGCGGCAGCCAAGCCCGGATTGCTTTCTTGCAACTGATTTCGTGCCAGAAAAAACAACTCGTCGCTCAAGGTGCCGGCGCGCGCATGGTGAAACAGTGCCGTAACGACTTGCAATGCTTCTGTTTCTTCTGTCATGACCTGCTCCTCTGAGATTATCAACCAACCCCTCGGATGAGGAGTCATCACGCCAACCGTGAGATCATGCGACACGATCAGGAATCCAGGGGCAAGAGCCACCCTGGGACTTTAAATCTTTTAAACAAACAATATTTAAAAATTTTATTATTAAAATATTAAAATATTAAAATATTAAAACATTAAAACCCTGGGGGATGAATCCCCCAGACCCCCTCTTTTTTCTCAATCATTAAACCGCACCCATTTCGGGATGCGTCGTTGATGTCAAGAGGGTCCAGGGGCCAATGGCCCCTGGTGGGATCCAAGGGCAACGCCCTTGGTGGGGTTTGGGGCAACGCCCCAACAAAACAAATTCCACATTCCAAAATGGTTTTGGTTTAAAATAAAATTTGATATTATCCCCCACGAATCCGATCCACATTGAATACCTCCTTCAATGCACGCAAATTGTGCATGGCCTGATTCAACTCCTCAATACCCGTCACCTCAACCATCACAATCAAGACACATGGATCACGCTCCCGATCCCAAACGTGAACACTGGCCACCCCGCCCTTGGCCGCTGTCACGGCCTGAGTCACCAACGTGATGATCTCCCGCCGATTGCGCGCCATCACCCGCAAACGGGTGCGATACCGGGTGTTCTCCTCACCCGACCAATCCAAATCCTCCATCCACCTCTCAGGCTGTGCCACCAACGGAGTCAAATTGGGACACCCCTCCGCATGAATCATAATCCCCCGACCCGTACTGATGATCCCAACAATCCGATCCCCGGGCACCGGACCACAACAACGCGCAGCCCGTACCTCAATCCGTGAAGGAAGCGCCTTGATATGCACCTCCTCCCCCCCCCCAACACCCGCCTCTCCACCTGCCTCCACACCACTACGCTCACTCCGCTCCGGTATGGCGCCAGGAAACAACATCAAAGCAACCTGAAGCGCCGATAACCGCGCACGGGCAATGCGTACCATCAACTCGATTTCATCCGGCAACCGATAATGCTCAACCGCCCGCCGAATCAACTTCTCACCCAACCCCGCACCACGCCCAACCTTGCGTACCTCACGCTCCAACATCGCACGACCCAACGCACAATCCCGCTCCCGCTCCTGAACCTTCAACCAACGATTGATCCGATACTTGGCACGACTGGTCACCACAAAACGTAACCATGAACCATTGGGTCGCTGCGACTTTGAAGTCAAAATCGATACCTGATCCCCGGTGTGCAACATGGTGTGCAATGGCACCATGCGACCGTTGACCTTGGCACCCTGACAATGATCCCCCACCTCGGAATGAACGGCATACGCAAAATCAACCGGCGTGGCCCCAACCGGTAAGGTGATCACATCCCCAACTGGGGTAAACAGATAAATCTCATTGGGAAACAAATCAATTTTTACATTCTCGACAAATTTGCCAACATCATCCTCCTTTTTGTGGTTCTCCAACATGCGCTGCAACCACTCATACCCCATGGCCGTACCATGCTTCAACTCAATCAGACCACCACGCTCCTTGTAGGTCCAATGGGCAGCCACCCCACTCTCAGCCACCTGATGCATCTTTTCGTTGCGAATCTGTACCTCAATCCGCTCCCCAAACGGACCAATCACCACCGTATGCAATGATTGATAACCATTACTCTTGGGTAACGCAATGTAATCTTTGAAACGCCCTGGAACCGGCGGGAACTCGCCGTGAATCATACCCAACACCCGGTAACAATCGGACTTTTTCTTGACAATAATCCGATAGCCAACCAGATCATACATCTCGTCCAATGAGATGTTCTTTTGCATAAGCTTGGAATGGATGGACCAAAGATGCTTTTCACGACCCAATACCTGACCGGCAATGCCATGACGACGCAAATGCTTTTTCAACAAGGAAACCACCTGCTGAACCAGATCCGCACCCCCCCGACGACGCTTGGCCACCTCCTTTTTCAAGGATTCATAGGTCTCATATTCCAACAACCGAAAAGCCAAATCCTCCAGCTCGTTCTTGATCCAGTAAATGCCCAAACGATGCGCAATGGGAGCCTGAATCTCCACAATGTCCTGAATGGCCTGCCGGGGCACCGGCAACGGCGCTGGTGCCCGGGCCGCCAGATGACGCATGCGCCAAACACAAATGGCCAAACGAACCAAAATCACCCGAATGTCCTTGGCCATGGAGAGAATCATCTTGCGAAACTCTTCGGCCTGGGACGTGTTCTTGGGACGGGCAGGCAACAACGAAATCCGCGATACCCGCTCTACCAGAAACGCAACATCCTCACCAAACTCCTCGCGAATCCGTGGCAAGGTGATCCAGGAGGCAGCCAACGCATCCACCAACAACCCGGCAGCTATCGATGCCACATCCAAACGCAAATCCACCAGAATGGCCGCCACTGCCAACGGCTCATACGGGGTGTCCAACTCCCCAACACGACAGGTCACCGGATCCTGACCTGAAATCCCCTCCAGAAACAAACGCATACGCTCCAGCAGCGCCTGATCAGCGCCCGGATGATACCCCAGGATCCGGTCTACCAATACCGACCACTGTTCTGCGTTCACAGCGCCTACCCTGCCTTCCGGCCATCTGGCTCCAGGGGTCCATCCGCATCAGGATCAATCAGCGGTCATCCTCATCAATCATCATGCCGCCCACCGATCCCAAACCTGAATAACGCTCTTCATCAACACCAGGAATGTGGATCTCCTCAGCCATCATGGCACGCGCCTCGGCATCCGGATCCAACTCATCCACATCATCACCCAATACATCCATGGCCGCAGAGAGCAGATCCAACTCATCCTCTCCTTCGCCCTCCTCATCCTCTTCACTGCCAGACTCATCGTCATCCTCATCCCCAATCAAGGAGCGCGCCATGGCCATCGTCTCCTCCGGAATGAGCAACAGCTCATCCTCCGGCTCCTGGACCATCAGCTTCTCCTCTTCGGCCATCAGCTTTTCCAAATCCAGAACACCCGCTGCAATCTCACGCAACGACAATACCGTGTTCTTGTCATTCTCCCGCGCCAAGACCGATTCCCCACCCGCTGTCAACTGCCGCGCCCGCTTGGCCGCCAGAATCACCAGATCAAACCGGTTGTTGACATGATCCAAACAATCTTCCACCGTTACCCGAGCCATGCTTGCACTCCTCCACCTGCTCGATTGAATATACCCCAATCACAACCCAAATGTCTGCAAAATTCCTTCCACACGCTGCAAACTCCGCGTGCGCCGCAACCGCTCCACAGTCACAATGGCCACCAGCTCCTCAGCTGCACGTTCCAGATCATCATTCAAGATGATGTAATCATACTCCTGCCAGTGGGAAACCTCCTGCGCCGCAGCCCCCATGCGCCGCTCAATCACCTCCGGCGCATCCTGCCCGCGATGACACAAACGGGCATGCAACTGCTCCTTGGAGGGAGGCATGATGAATACACTGACCACATCCTCACGGCCCATATTGCTGCGTACCTGACGGGCACCTTGCCAGTCAATGTCCAAAACCACAACCACCCCGTCCCGCAACGCCTGCTCCACAAATGGACGAGAGGTGCCATAATAGTTGCCAAAAACCTCTGCCCACTCCAGAAACTCCCCCCCATCGATCCGCTCGCGGAAAGTCGGGATGTCCACAAAAAAATAAGATTCTCCCTCACGCTCCCCAGGTCGGGGTGCCCGGGTCGTGGTCGATACCGACGTCATCAACCCAAACTGACGCTCATTCAGTATGCGGGCCAACGTGCTCTTGCCAGCCCCGGATGGCGCGGACACGATCAATAAAAAACCCTTGCCCACCAGTGCGTTCATTCCAGATTCCGTGCCTGTTCGCGCAGTTGTTCCACGTAGACCTTGATCTCAACTCCCAAACGGGCCAATGGACCATCCTGAGCCTTTGAGCAGAGAGTGTTGGCCTCCCGATTCAATTCCTGACACAAAAAATCCAAACGCAACCCAATCGGACTCTCGTGCATGAGCAGCGAACCCATCTCCCGCACATGAACACGCAACCGGTCCAGCTCCTCGGCAATATCCTGACGCGTGAACAAATAAGCCAACTCCCGCGCCAATCCCTCATCCATCTCCGGAGGCTTGCCAATATAAGTCGCAACTCGCTCTTGCACCCGTTGCTCCAGTGCCGTACGCACTCTGGGGATCTGAGCCTCAACCTGGTCCAAACAACCCCTCAAATCCATCAAAATCCGCTCAATGACCGCAACCAGCGCCAAACCCTCTGCCTGACGCGCAGCAGCCAACTGACCGCAAACTTCATCCAGAAACTCAAGCAGTGCGTTGCATCCCGCATCCCCGCTCAACTCGTCACCCACCACACGCTCATGCACCATGCCCGGCCAGGCCATCAGCCGATCCATGGTGAACGGAGTACGCACCACCCCCTCCTCACCAGCCAACACCTCACGCTCCAAAGCCTGCACCGCTGCCAACAACGCACGATCCAATTGCAACCTGCGCGCTCCACCACCCTCTGCATCCAGAGAAAGGGTACACTCCAAATGGCCGCGAGCAAACCGCTGCTGCAAAAGACGGACAACCAGCAACTCCAATTCGGAAAAGCCATCCGGCAAACGTACCGACAGATCCAGATGACGATGATTGACCGATTTGATCCGCCAACGCACGCGCCACCCCGCAATCACGCGCTCCCCCTTGGCAAACCCGGTCATACCACGCGCCATGGCTGATCCTGAACCTCGCAACCGCATGTAAAAAATTGAAGAAACCTTATCAACCGCACCTGTATGGGATGCGTCGTTCCTGTCAAAGGGATCCAGGGGCCTCTGGCCCCTGGGGGGATCCAAGGGCAACGGCCTTGGTGGGGTTTGGGGCAATGCCCCAACAAAACAAATAACACCTTGCAAAATGGTTTTGGTTTAAAACCAATCAGAATTGGAACACTGAAAGATCCATTCTCCAGCTCCCAGCGCTCTTTTTCAATGGTTCAATCAATAAGGAAAGCTGGAAACGTACCGCGCATAAAAAAAAGGGCGCAACCGAATGCATTGCGCCCCTTTCATGTCAGCATGCGCCCGAATCCGCGCATCTCGGTCAACGCGGCCGCAACGCCTCAGCGCCACTGTCAACTGTTGTGAATGGTTTCATACTTGGATTGCAGCGCATCCTTGGACTCTTCATGTTCCGGATCCGGCTCGATGCACTCCACCGGGCACACCTCGACGCATTGCGGCTCATCAAAAGCACCGACACACTCTGTACACAGATCGGCGTGAATAAAATAGATATCACGATCCACATCCGAGCCATCGGTGATTGCCTCATTGGGACATTCCGGCAAACACACGTCGCAGTTCGTGCAATCCTCAGTGATCATCAATGCCATTTGAAAAACTCCTCTGAATGGTTTCAACACCCATGATAAACCGGAAAACCCGGAACTCACCGGGCAGATTAGCTTGTTAGCAGAGTTTGATGCGCTTGGCAAGCAAATCCACGCCGGCATACTCAATCGACGATCATGGAAATAGTGGCACCTGCTCCAAACCCGCCGACTCCTCAACACCCAGCATCAGATTCATGTTCTGCACCGCCTGACCCGCAGCACCCTTTACCAGATTATCAATGGCCGACAACACCATCAACCACCCGGTGCGCTCATCCAATGCCACACCCAATGCCGCATAATTGGATCCTCGTACCTGATGGGTCGAAGGAAACTGACCCGCAGGCACAACACGCACAAACGGCTCATCCCGATAACAGTCAATCAGCATGTCCCGCCATTGACTCTCCGTCAAGGCACAACGTGGCCGTACATAGCAGGTCGATAAAATACCACGGGACTGGGGCAACAAATGCGGCGTAAAACGAATGCATACCGGCCTTCCAGCCACTCTGCCAAGCTCCTGCTCAATCTCCGGTATGTGCCGATGACCCGTCACCTTGTAGGCACGAAATCCCTCGGAAACCTCACAAAACAAGGATCCCTGCGCCACCGAACGACCTGCCCCGCTCACCCCGGACTTGCTGTCAATCACCATCCCATCCAACTCAATCGCCTGCTCACGCAACAAAGGTGCCAGCGCCAGCAAAATCGATGTGGGATAACAGCCAGGATTGGCAATCAAACGCGCACTCCGAATCCGCTCCCGCTGCTGCTGCAACTCGGGCAAACCATACACCGCCTCACGCAACAACTCAGAGGCACGATGGGGTGCCCCATACCACTGCTGAAACAGCCCGGCATCCTGAAGCCGAAAATCGGCAGACAAATCCACCACACGCATGCCACGCTGCAACAGTTCAGGCACCGCATCCATGGAGGTCAAATGAGGCAATGCACAAAACGCCACATCACATTCCGAAGAGAGCGTCATATCGGTCAATGGATGACACGTCAACTCCGGAAGCACCCCCAAATGTGGAAAAACCTCAGCCAACGGTCGCCCGGCATGACGCTCAGAGGTGACAAACGCCACCTTGACCTCTGGATGACGGGCCAAAAGACGTACCAACTCCCCACCCGTATAACCACTGGCCCCAAAAATTCCGACACGAATGGTCATGACCGACTCCAGACCTCATGCCAAACATAAGATTGACCAATAAAAAAGGGAGGCGTCGCATACGCCTCCCCCACCCAATCACAGCAATCCCCAAGGAACTGTTGTCAACGTTTTGAATATTGCGTACTCTTGCGCGCCTTGTGGTGACCGTATTTCTTGCGCTCCACAGCACGTGAATCCCGAGTCAAAAACCCACCCTTCTTCAAAACAGCGCGAAAGGTTGGATCATACGCCACCAATGCGCGGGCAATCCCATGCTTGATCGCTCCGGCCTGTCCAGCCACACCACCACCACTGATGTTGACCGTTACATCAAACCGATCATCGGTCTGAGTGACTGCAAAAGGCTGGCGTGCCGTAATACGCAAACCCGAACGATCAAAATATTGATCAATCGATGTCTTGTTGATCACAAATTTGCCGGCACCTGGTTGAATCCAAACACGGGCAATGGCTTCTTTCCGTCTACCCGTGGCATATGTGGCGTTGGTCAATGACATGATGATCCACCTTCACTGTTGATCGATCTGAACTCAATCCACTGTCAAAACACGAGGTTTCTGTCCGGCATGCGGATGATCGCCCCCTGAGTAGATTTTGAGTTTGCGTCCCAATTGACGGCCCAAAGTATTTTTGGGCAACATGCCGTTGATGGCATTTTGCAGCACCCGTTCCGGATAGTTGCCCCCCAGAATTGTGGCTGCATTGGTCGTCTTCAGACCACCTGGATAACCGCTATGGCGATAATATTTCTTGTCTTCCATTTTGGAGCCAGTCAAGCGAACCTTGTCCGCATTGATGATGACCACATAATCGCCCACATCCATATGCGGTGCAAAGGTGGGTTTATGTTTGCCGCGCAGACGCATGGCAGCCAGACTGGCCACACGACCCAAAACCTTGTCCGCGGCATCAATCAGGATCCAGTCGTTGACGATCTCTTTGGATGAAGGGGTAAAGGTTTTCATGACGTGCTGGATTCCCTGGATGGATGCGGAATTCTGCTGACCAGATGGTTTTTGGTACTGATCAGCCGTAAGATTCCGCGACAAGATAAAGAAAAACTTCCTGGCAGTGTCCTACTTTCCCGCGTCTTGAGACGAAGTATCATCGGCGCAAAGGAGCTTAACTGCCGAGTTCGGAATGGGATCGGGTGTTGCCTCCTCGCCATCGC
>JAANAU010000047.1 GCA_011089965.1 Magnetococcales bacterium | reverse complement strand
TATTTTCAAATTTTATGGCACTACATTTAAAATCCAGGAATCTTACTTGATTAAATCTAATAAAATCAATATATTAGAAAAACGTAAAAATTTAAATCATTGGAAATGTGTTAAGAATGGGTTAATAAATTATTCTTAAATATTAAAATATAAAATATAAAATATAAAATATTAAATATAAAATATTAAATATTAAAACCCTGGGGGATGAATCCCCCAGACCCCCTCTTTTTTTTCAATCATTGGATACCTGTCAATGGCTCTTGAGAGGATTGTTGGAACCGTGACCATTGGACATGTCGTGTCGTCCAGAGATGCATGGGCTGAAAAATTCTGAATGACCCCGCCTTGCGGCGGGGTGGGTGCAGCAGATGAAACCGGTGAATCGTCAGGCCACGAAGGAACAGGCGCTGGCAGCCGTACGGGTATCCATGTCGCGACCACGGTTGGTGTGATCGTCCACCTCGGCAGCCGTGCCGATCATGCGACCAAACAAAAAGGTGATGAAGGCCGCACTCTCCATGGCCGATGCCGTGATCTCGCCCTGGGCATAGGGTTTCCAGAGCATCTTCAACAGAATGACGGCAATCACCGCATCCACGTTGACACAATAGATCTCCCGACTGATCCCGCTCTTGAACAAGGCATGCACCAGTTGATGGTAGAAATCCTGGAAGATGTTGTAGGAACCCCGCTGCTTGAACAGGTTGTCCACAAACACCTCACGCGGGTCAAAGTTTTCCGGTTTGCCCTTGAAAACCGGATGGTTGACACAGGGGATCTTGGCATAATCCATGCTGCCGGCTGATTTGGCTTTGACCTTGTAGGCCTTGTACTCATTGGCAAAGGTCATGGCCATGGCCATCAGATCCAGACCGTGATTCTTGTCACCCGGATCCGCCAGACCGGAATTCTGGAACCGCTCCATCAAGAAGGCGATGGCCTCGTAGCCGTTGCCGCCATGGGCAAAACCGGTGTGGGAGAGGAAACCCAGATACGCCTTGTTGATCTGTACCCGCTCGGGAGCCATGGGACCATCGGCACTGACCGCACCCTTCGGCCCCTGGGCAGAGATGGTCCCGGGTCCGTTGGTGACCAGCAGACCCACCAGAACCGAGAAGCCAAACCGCTCCTCTTCAGTGGGACGCCGCCCGAACAGCGACAAAAAGGCGGTATCGGTAAAGCTCCAGGAGTCGAGCAGATCGCCGTTGTCCACTCCGTAAAACCCTTTTTTGTCCTGGCGGTCCGAGGGGACCACACAACCGACCAGCGTGCTGAAGATCCGGAAATGCCAGGGCATGGCCACGAGCGTCGTGATCGACAGACGCCGCCGTACCAGGGGACGCCAGGCCAGATGGCAGCAGATCGCAGCCAGCACCGTGCTGTCGCGCACCCCTTCGCCATCCCCACCCAGGCTCTTCAAAAATTCGATGAAGACCGACTTGCAGCCGCGTGCTTCCAAAGCGTTGAGCATCGACTTGCCGCGTTTGCCGCTTTTGCCGGCAATCAACACCTCGCGAGCGCCGGTTTCCGCCGCCTTGGCCAGCAGCGGTTGATAATCAAACGTCAGATCCGTCGGATCCGACATGCCGGACAGCCCGAACAGATCGATGAACGCCTGCATGGCATCCCGTGCTGGTTTGACCTCGTTGGGGCCAACCATGGCCACACCGGTGGAGAGCACCACATTCGGGCTGCTGCCTGCTTCCCGGGCCGCATCCGCAGCCAGCAGGGCCGGAGTGCCACTGTGGTTGACAAAGGCATTCAAGGCCACATTGGCCATGGCCCGTCCCATCTCATTGGGATATTCCCGGATCAAGGACATGACCAGGTTCTCTTCCAGAGAGTGGGTTGATGCATCCAGAACACTGATCCCATGGAGTTGGGATACCTGGGTTTTGGGATCCATGCGCGAGGCCCCGGAACAATCCTTCATGGCCTGGCGTGGAATGATCGCGCCCACCTGGCTGCCCAGGGCCGCGATCTGTTCGTTGTAGGGGGCCAATGCCTCGACCACCGGCAGTTGCAACTCCTTGGGCAGGGTGATCTCCTGGTTGGCGAAAAACCAGCATTTGGGTGCCAGATTGCCACGCGGCTCAAAGTCCGGACGGATGCCGTTCATCATCATCACGGCTGTCATGGCCAGCGGGATGTGGGCAATGTTGGTCACCACCGCCCCTTTGGCCGAGCAGGCCGGGGTGTCGGGGGTGAAGATCGCCTTGACGCCAAACTTGTCCATGAACCACTTCTCTTTGGCGACAGCATCATCACCGGATCCGGCAATGGCACCGGCATGGCCGCAGGCGCGGGTCAGCTTGGCTTTCCAGCGGCCCACGATGCAGGCCACCACCGGTTTGTGAAAGACCAGATCCCGTTCGTAATAGCCACCCGGTTCGATGTAGTAGACCGCTGCCTTGGTGCGGTCATCGTTGTGCATGGCATGGGTGAACTCCGGAGCGGCAAAGTGAATGTAGACATCCTTGCCCGATGAGAGCGAAACCGTGGTTCCCCAGCCAGCCGTGAGCAGATAGGTGGCAATGGTGGTGGTGAAGTTGCCGGAGTTGGAATAGATGGCCACCGAACCCGGCACCATGGACTCTTCCGGGGCGCTGCCGCCCAATGCACCACCCAGACGCACATGATTGTGGGCATCGCCAATACCCAGGCAGTTGGCGCCGAACACGTCCACACCGCGCCATTGGCAGTATTGACGGATCATGCGGGCATGTTTGACCTTCACCTTTTCGGTGAGGATGATCACCTTTTTCAGCTCCGGATTGACACGGACCGCTTCGATGACCGCATCTTTCACCCCATCCGGTGGCACATAGACCACGGCCACGTTGAACCGTTTGCCGTCGTTCAAGGCTTCCAGAACATTGTTGTAAACCGGGATCTCGCCGCGTTTGGTTTTCAGAACCGACCCGGAGCGGCCCGGCATCACCCCGCAGACGATATTGCCGCCTGAGTATTCATGGCTGATCGGGGTGACGGTCGTGCTTTCGCCGCCCAGGATGTTGAGTACGCACACCCGATCCTCTTTGGTGGCCAGTTGGGCCAGAGAGTGGATGCCGACATAATAGGGAAACTCTTTTTCACCTGCGGGATGCAGGGAGTGTTGTTCCTGGGGCACAGTTTGGATGGCAGGCATGGAAAACCTCGTTCTTTGTAGGATGCGCGATGAATGGAATCGGATGCTTGAGAATCGCGATTCTAACCAATCATTTGATGCCCAGGCGTTGAGCGATCACCTGACGGCCACCATTGCGCATCCAGGTATCCACTGCCATGGCATAATTGATCACTTCGCTCATTGCTGAGTCATAGCCGAACATCGCGTACGGCAAGCCCAAAGAGTCGAGGGTATCCTTGAGGGAACCCATGCCCTGAATCAGATTGGGTCCGCCGCGTCCGATCACCACGAACAAAGGGGTGGGACCACGTTCGTTGAAGTAACCGCGCAAGGCATCCCCCATGGCGCGGAAGGTTTCAAAGATATCGGTATTGTTGGCCTTGCCACCGATGATGAAGAGCACGTTGGTTTGGGGCAGCCAATGTTTGTAGGTGATTTCACTGATCTGACGCATTTTGGCATAGGGCGGGTTGCCACCGAAGTCCGAGGAGATGGTGGCCAGATCGCCGAGCAGTTCCGTGACCAGGGCATTGGCACCACCGCCAAAGGTCATGGCCGTGATGGTGCCGGCAGGGTTCATCACATAGACATCGGACTGGCCCTGGTAGGTGCGCAGTTGATTCACCTCCAACTCGAAGTCGGAGAGATGGATGGCATCCAGGGTGGCGGGCAGGTTGAGCCGTCTGGCATTGCGATCATCCCCATCAAAGGCGCATTTGAAGTCACAGGCCATGGGGATCAGGCGGCCATTGGGATCGCGCCAAATGCGAATCGGGTTGATCTCCAGGGTGGTCATCCCATAATTGTTGAACAGATCCCACAATTTGGTGATGTTTTGCACCAGCGGACTCAGGATTTCGTTCGGGGCATTCATCCGGTCCAGGGCATTGGAGATGACGAACCCTTTCAGTCCGGTCAGCGGATCGAACGGCACCACGGCGATTTTGCTGGGTGGCAACTCTTCGATATCCATGCCGCCGTGATGGGTGATGGTCAAAGTCGGAGCGCGGTAGAGAGTGTTGTCGGTCAAGGAGACATAGATTTCGTGTTCCGCCTTGACAAACCCTTCAAAGGTGACCCCTTCGGATTTGGAGGTCTGATTGCCGTGGGTATGTTCGGCAAAATAGAGGCGTTCTTTTTCCTTGAGTGCGGTACGTACGTCTGTGGCTTTGCCGATCAGTCCTGCCTTGCCTTTTTTGCCGATTCCGCCTTTGAAGATGGGTTTGATCAGGCACCCCCCCCATTTGTCGATCAGGGCCTGGATCTCGTCGGGGGTCGCTTCCGGACCGAGCACTTCGGCGCACGGAAAATCGACGTATTTTAACAGCTTGGCCCCCCATTTCATGCCGGTGATTTGCATCGGTGCGGCTCCTCGTTCTTTACTAGAATAGCTTTTGGGTTGATCCGGGTTTGGGAAGCGATCCAACAAAAAACGGGTAAGTTCGGCTGATTTTATTCAAATCAAAAGCCGTTCATTACCCGTTCCTTGAGCATCGCATATGGCGGGAGCGACGGGGCTCGAACCCGCGACCTCCGGCGTGACAGGCCGGCATTCTAACCGACTGAACTACGCCCCCGTAACATATTCTATGTGTGAGCCGGTTCCTTGTGGCTTCAGGCTCATGTGATGGGCTGGATTATCCATGCTTCCGGTTGGTGCGTCAAGGGATGATCGTTTGGATCATGCTTGATGCTTTTTTTTGGTGCCGGTTCTCCAGTCGTGTGCAGTTTTATAGAATAAGGATGACAGTCGGGTATGTCAAGGGGGAAAAATCAACACATCTCCCCGCACTTTTCCGAACGCAACGAAGCCCGTAAACATTGAAATTTACGGGCTTCGTGTACTTGGACGAACTTCCTGAAACCTTGATATGGTGGGCGGAACAGGGTTTGAACCCGTGACCCTCGGCTTGTAAGGCCGATGCTCTCCCAACTGAGCTATCCGCCCGGCAAAGCGGTTGCAAGGGGCTGAACGTGAACGGTCGATTCAGGCCTGCAACCGGTTTGGGGATTATTTTTTCTTTTTGGGTGCAGCCTTCTTGGGGTCGGCTGCCGGGGCTGCGGCGGGTGCGGTCGCGGGTGCCGGGGGTGCGACTGTTTTGCGGGTGGCCGCAGGTTTGGCGGCTGGGGCAGGAGCAGGGGCAGGGGTTGTCGCGGGTGGCGGCGGAGCCACGGCATCGCGCAAACTTTTGCCTGGTTTGAACTTGGGCAGTTTGGCTGCCGGAATGTTGATCTCTGCACCCGTGCGTGGATTGCGACCGCTGCGTGCCGCCCGTTCGGTCACCATGAAAGAGCCAAAACCAACCAGATTGACCTGTTGGCCGGCTTTCAAGGCGTTCTGGATGGCGTTGACAACGGCATCAATGGCTTCTCCGGCTTGTGCCTTGGTCAATTTGGCTTCTGCGGCCACGGAATCGATGAGTTCTGACTTGTTCAATGGAAGATCTCCCCTAGCGTGACGTTCCCGATTCCCCGCTCACGCGGCAGCCTGTTGGGTTTTGCGCGTTTCGGGGATAGCATCCGGGGTTACTATACGTTGCAAATCCGTGTTGTCAAGCGATATTCCGGTTTCTGACTTACATTTTTCATCCCTGTTTCCCGGGTCATTCAATGGGTGACAGCCGGGGTTTCGGTCAGGGGATTTTCCGTGGTGGTGATCAGCAGGGTCGGATCCGGTCTTTCCAAAGGTTCCACGACGGTTGCCTCCAGATTGAGGCGACTTTTCAGATTTCCGCACAAGGCCAGGGTCAACACCTGGTCCATGTGTGTGACCGGGTGGATTTCCAGATCCTTCAGGATGGTGAGGGAGATCTCCTTCAGATCCTTGACGTTTTCTTCCGGAATGATGATGTGTTTGACTCCGGCGCGATGGGCGGCGAGCAGTTTCTCCTTCAGGCCCCCAATGATCAACACGCGCCCGCGCAAGGTGATTTCGCCGGTCATGGCCACATCCTTGCGCACGGGAATGCCATACAATCCGCTCACCAGAGCCGTACACATGGCAATTCCCGCAGAGGGTCCATCTTTGGGGGTTGCCCCTTCCGGCACATGGATATGGATATCGCGTTTCTGGAAGAACTCTTCAGACTCCAGGCCCCATTCCCGGGCGCGTGACCGGGCATAGGTCAGGGCTGCCTGGGCTGACTCTTGCATCACGTCTCCGAGTTTGCCGGTGGTGGTCAGTTTCCCTTTGCCTTCGATATGGATGCTTTCGATGGTCAGAAGTTCTCCGCCCACCTCGGTCCAGGCCAGACCCGTGGCCACGCCCACCAGGTCTTCCTGTTCCACCAGACCAAAGCGGTAGCGGCGCACGCCCAGATATTTGGCAAGACTTTTGGAGCCGATGGAGATCCGTTCGTTTTTGGGGTCGCTCAGGATGGCGCGTGCCGATTTGCGGCACAATCCGGCAATTTCACGATCCAGGTTGCGCACACCCGATTCACGTGTGTAATAGCGGATGATGTCCAGCAAGGCACCGCTGGAGAGGGTGAATTCGCCCTCCTTCAGGCCATGCGCTTCCATCTCTTTGGGAATCAGATATTTGCTCGCAATGCGCATCTTCTCTTGTTCCGTGTAGCCGGCCAGACGGATGATCTCCATGCGGTCCAGCAGCGGGCGTGGAATGTTGAGGCTGTTGGCTGTGGTGATGAACATCACCTTGGACAGGTCATAATCCACTTCCAGATAGTGGTCGTTGAAGGTGGAGTTTTGTTCCGGATCCAGCACCTCCAGCAGTGCAGATGACGGATCTCCCCGGAAGTCCGATCCAACCTTGTCGATCTCATCCAGCAAAAACAGTGGGTTGTTCGTACCGGCTTTCTTCATCGACTGGATGATCTTGCCGGGCAGTGAGCCGATGTAGGTGCGGCGATGGCCACGGATTTCCGCCTCGTCCCGGATTCCGCCCAGGGACATGCGCACATACTCCCGGCCTGAAGCCCGAGCAATCGATTTGGCCAGCGAGGTTTTGCCCACGCCGGGCGGACCCACCAGGCAGAGGATTGGTCCTTTGATCTTGTCCACTTTCAACTGCACGGCCAGTTGTTCCAGGATGCGTTCCTTGACCTTTTCCAGGCCCCAGTGGTCTTCTTCCAGGATCTCTTCGGCCCGGGTCAGGTCATGTTTCAGTTCCGAGTGTTTGTTCCACGGCAGATGCACCAGCCAGTCGATATAGTTGCGCACCACGGTGGCTTCTGCGGACATGGGAGCCATTTGTTTCAGTTTTTTCAACTCGGATTCCGCTTTTTTGCGTGCTTCATCGCTCATGCCCACGGAAGCGATTTTTTCGGTCAGTTCATTGATTTCGTCTTTTTCTTCGTCACGATCTCCCAGTTCCTTCTGGATCGCCTTCATTTGTTCGTTCAGATAGTAGTCCCGATGGCTTTTTTCCATCTGGCGTTTGACCCGGCCTCGTACCCGTTTTTCCACCTGCATCACATCGATTTCCTGTTCCAGTACCAGAAGCAGGCGTTCCAGGCGGGCGCTGACCGTGGGCAACTCCAATAATTCTTGTTTTTCAGCCAGTTTCAGGGCGACATGGGTTGAGGCGATATCGGCCAGGCGACCGGGATCGTGGACCGCTTGCAGGGTTTGCAGAACTTCGGGAGCGATTTTTTTATTGAGTTTGGCGTAGTTGTCGAACTGTTCGATCACCGAGCGCATCATGGCCTGGCATTCGGTTGGGTCGGAGGGGTCATCTTCGACAAAGCGGCTTTCCACCAGGTAGAAAGGATCTTTTTGGAGGTAGCGTCGGATTTGCATGCGACGTCCTCCTTCGACCAGCACTTTGACGGTTCCGTCGGGCAGTTTCAGCACTTGCAGGATGGTTCCGATCACGCCGATGGAGAAGATCTCTTCCAGTTCGGGGTTGTCGTTGGTTGCCACCTTTTGGGCCACCAGCAGGATTTGTCGGGTTTCGTCGCGTCCTGTGACGGCTTCCAGTGCACGAATTGAGCGTTCCCGTCCCACGAACAGTGGGACGATCATGTGCGGGAAGACCACGATATCTCGCAATGGCAGAGCCGGGAGGCGCAGCAGGTGCATGGCTAAGGGATCTCTGATCATCGGCATAAGGTATATTCTCGGGTATTTTGGGTTTCGGGTGATGATGGTGTGTGGCGGTATGGATGGTTCAGCCGTCAATGATTGAAAAAAAAGAGGGGGTCTGGGGGATTCATCCCCCAGGGTTTTTATGTTTTTATGTTTTTATGTTTTAAAAAATAAAATTTAAAAATTTTTTGTTGAAAAGATTGAAAATATTTAAAAGATTTAAAGTCCCAGGGGCGTTGCCCCTGGACCCCACCAGGGGGGTAACCCCCCTGGACCCCTGATCATGGGTGATTCTCCTGGCAGAGATCTCACGCCTGGGCAGCCAACGGAACCTCTTCATGAATCAATAAAGGTGCCGCATCATGTTCAATGCACTCCTGGTTGATCACAACCTCCGTGACATGATTCATCGAAGGGATGTCAAACATCACACCCAACAAGATCGACTCCAATATGGCACGCAAACCACGAGCACCCGTCTTGCGCTTGATCGCCTTGCGCGCCACCGCACGTACCGCCTCGTCGGTGAAGGTCAATTTCACACCTTCCATGGCAAGCAACTTGGTATATTGCTTGAGCAACGCATTGCGCGGCTCACGCAAAATGCGAATCAAAGCCTCCTGGTCCAACTCCTCCAACGTGGCAATCACCGGCAAACGACCCACAAACTCCGGAATCAAACCAAACTGCAACAGATCCTCCGGCTCCAGCATGGCCAACAACTCGTTGACCTTGCCCTCTTCATCCTTGGCCTTGACCTCGGCACCAAAACCAATCCCGTGATGCTTGTTGGAACGACGCTCGATCACCTTCTCCAAACCGTTGAAAGCACCACCGCAAATGATCAGAATGTTGGTGGTGTCAACCTGCAAATACTCCTGATGCGGATGCTTGCGACCACCCTGGGGAGGGACGCTGGCAATGGTCCCTTCGATGATTTTCAATAGCGCCTGCTGCACCCCTTCGCCCGAAACATCCCGGGTGATCGAAGGGTTTTCGGACTTGCGCGAAATCTTGTCGATTTCATCGATGAACACAATACCACGCTGGGCCTTTTCCACATCGTTGTCCGCAGCCTGAAGCAGACGCAAAATGATGTTCTCCACATCCTCGCCCACATAACCAGCCTCGGTCAACGTGGTGGCATCGGTGATGGTGAAAGGAACATCCAGAATCCGCGCCAGAGTCTGAGCCAGCAAGGTCTTGCCGCAACCGGTCGGGCCGATCAGGAGCAGATTGCTTTTGGCAATCTCCACATCCTCATGGCCAGGAGTCTGCCCCTTGCTTTCCAACCGCTTGTAATGGTTGTAAACCGCCACGGACAAAATCCGCTTGGCCCTCTCCTGACCCACCACATATTCGTCAAGAATCGACTTGATCTCCTGAGGGATGGGAATCCCCGATTTTTTGCGCAACGGTCCGTCATCGGGTTTTTCTTCCTTGATGATCTCCCGACACAACTCCACACACTCGTTGCAGATGAATACCGATGGCCCCGCGATCAATTTGCGTACTTCATGCTGCGTCTTGCCGCAAAAGTTGCAATGCAACAACGTGTTGGGATCCGGAATTTTTTTTGCCATGGGATGAAACTCTTTGATGTCGTCTGGTGGTTGCAGTGCGTAAACCTAGTTGTCCGTGGCGGGCAGTTCGCGCTTGTCGATCACCCGGTCCGCCAAACCATAGGCGACCGCTTCATCGGCTTCCATGAAATTGTCCCGATCCATGTCCCGGGCAATGCGCCGCACCGGCTGTCCGGTATGATTGGCCATGATCTGATTGAGCCGCTCACGGATGCGCAAAATCTCCTTGGCATGAATCTGAATGTCCTCAGCCTGCCCCTGAAACCCCCCTGACGGCTGATGAATCATGATGCGCGAGTTGGGCAACAGCAGACGCTTGCCCTTGGTCCCGGCAGCCATCAATACCGCCCCCATGCTGGCCGCCTGACCGATGCACAAAGTGCTGACATCCGGACGGATGAACTGCATGGTGTCATAGATGGCCAGACCCGCTGTCACCAGACCGCCCGGACTGTTGATGTAGAAGTGAATGTCCTTTTCCGGATTCTCCGATTCCAGAAACAACAGTTGGGCAATGACCAGATTGGCCGAATGATCGTTGACCGGTCCGACCAGAAAAACCACCCGCTCCTTGAGCAGACGGGAATAGATATCGTAAGCCCGTTCTCCGCGATTGGTGGTTTCGACCACCATGGGAACCAGATTCATGGCAATACCTTACCAAAGAGGCGTGAAATGTAGAGAGCAATTGTGTCGGGAGTGGCCCGGATGCACCAGACCACTCCATGATGCAGTTGGTTGGCAATCCCGAAAAGGGACAAGCTCACGACTCGGTCAACAGCGCTTCCAAAGCGAGGGTCTCTTCTGTCACGGTGCCGTTGGCCAGGATCCACTCATTGACCATCTCTTCCAGCACACTGCCCCGAATCCCATCCATGCGGCTTTCATCGGCGCGCACCCACTGTTTGAACTCATGAGCCTGGGCACCATAGTTGGCAGCCAGCGTGTCCAGACGGGCAGCCACACGCGCGTCATCGATGCTCAGCTTGACCTCTTTGGCAATGGCTGCAATCAACAGACCCAAACGCAACCGCCTGTCCGCCGTGTCCTGAAAACTTTGCATCAGTACGGCATCCGTGAGTCCATGCATCTGAGGATCCACACCGCGCGCCTGGGACTCCTCCTTGAACTGGGCAACCATGGACTCGGCCTCCCGCGCCACCAGTTTGCTCGGCAGTGCAAACGGGTTGGCTGCCACCAGACCGTCATGGATCTGACGATTCAACCGCTTTTTGCCGGCATTGTCAGCCTGACGTTGCAACTGAGTGCGCAACTGCTCCTTGAGCTGTTCCAGCCCTCCCTCCTGGATCTGTTCCAAGGCAGCCAGAGCGTCATCGATCTCAGGCAGAATGCGGGCACGCACCTCCTGCACCGTGCAGTGGAACAGCGCCGTTTTGCCAGCCAGATGCTCCACATACTGCTCCGGGAAGGTGACCGTGATCTCCCGTTTCTCACCGGCAGCACAGCCGACCAGCTGCTCTTCAAAGCCGGGAATGAAACGGCCACTGCCCAACTCCAGGACAAATCCCTCCGCTTCACCCCCCTCGAACGGTTCGTTGTCCACAAACCCTTTGAAGTCCAATACCACCTGATCACCGGTTTGGGCGCTGCGCTCCGGCATCTTTTCAAACCGGGCATGCCGACTGCGCACCTTTTCCAGGGCGCTTGCCAGATCGGCCTCGGTCACCTCGGCGACCGGTCTGGTCAGGGCCATGCCCCGGAAACCTTGCGGCTCGACCGTGGGCATGATCTGCATGTTGAAGGTGAAAAGCGCCTCCTGGTTCCGGGCGGGCAACTGGACGCTGGTCACTTCCGGGGTGTCTGCCGGATTGAGTCCATACTCTGCGCGCGCCTGCTGGAGACCCTCTTGCATCAGCCGTTCCAGAATCGTCCGGCCAATATGTTCCTTGAAGCGCGTTTCCAGATGTTTTTTTGGCGCCTTGCCAGGGCGGAAGCCAGGCAACTTGACCTGGCCAGCCAGATGATAGAGTTCCAGATCCAGCAGTTCGTTCACCTTCTCGGCCTCGACACGCACCCGGATGGTACGTTCCAGGGTCCCGGTTTCCTCGACAGTGACTTCCATGACATCCCCGATAGTGATTGTTGCGGTTTGTGAATCGCAAAAAGATACCTCTCGTTGGCCGTGAAAAGCAATCCTTCCTGCAACCGGCAGCTTTATGACTGGCGCTGCGTCAGCAGTTGCACCAGACGGTTGATGTTGCCCAACGAAAGCAGATGAGACTGGATCCAGCCCAATTCACCAGAACGGAACAAGGAGAGCACCTGGGCATCGTCCAAGGCCAGCAGCCGTTTTTCATCCACGGCCATCAGGTTTTGAATGGCAAACTTTTGACCTCCGGCAGCCTCGACCTGGGCGGTCAGGGTGACCAGCAGATCCAGAGAGCGCAAACGGCTGATAAAGGTCTCGGTGGCCCGATAGCTGTTCTGGCAATCCTGAAGAAAGCGGATCGTATTGTTCATCAATGGGGTTGGTTCCCCCTGTTCGGTGAAGAGGGGTTCCCCGGTGGTCTGGTTGAATCCTGGAAAGTCGGCATCCAAACAGACGGTCCACTGTTCCGGAGCGGTGTCGTTTTCTGCCAGGATGAAGGGGTAGCGGCGGACAAAGGCCGGGACATAAGTGGCATTCCAGCGTCCCGTGCCATCGATGAAGAGGTTTTCATCGCTGCGCAGACCCAGCAGAGCCGCAGCCAGAATGGTGTTGTCACCGGCTTGCAGAAAGACGATGGGATATTCCCGGGCAGCGTGGTGGAATTCGGCACCGGCCAGAGGTACGGAGTTGGTCTTTGTGGCAAAATTCAGATCAAAGCGACTGGTATCCAGTTTCCAGTGGCGATGCAGCTCTTTGTTGACCGGTTCCGGGCGGGCGTAGAACATCACTTGGGACATGGTTGATTCCTCAGGTCTGGAGGATGAAGATGAAGGTGGGCGCGGTCAATGCAGGATGCGTTTGCCTTCTGCCGGGGAGACCAGGTGCGCCATGACCGGGGAGAGCGTCAAATCCAGTTGCCACTCCGCAGCGGTCACGGCATCGGCCAGCAGCTTGCAAAAGGCGTGCAGAAGCTGCATGTCCATGGCCACCTCGATCCCATACCCTTGGGCGGGATGGAGATGAAAACGGCGCAGTTGGTCGTGACCGGGTACGGCGGCAATGCGTGCCTGGACTGCCAGGATCGGTTGGTTCCCCAAAGGCATGACCGTATTGGGCGCCTCCTGAAACGGGGCCTGAAAATCCGCTGCCGCCGTGGCCTGTTCGTGCATGAAATCCAGCATGAAACCCCGTGCGCTCTGCTCCATCCCCGCCACGTCCGGTTGCATCTCCAACGTTTGCCGCAACGCGGGCCACAACCGTTGCACGAACCGTCGGGTCAGCCAGAAGCGGAACTCCATGTGATCCGAGGTGTTGATCCGCAGCAGCAGCCGATCTTCTGCCGGGGCATAGGCTGCCTGCAATTGATGCACCCGACCCAAACCTTGTGCGTGGTCCGTCATGCCAGCAGTGCTCCAGAACAGGACGATCCTGCCCCAGCCGTACAGGCCAGACAGTGGTCGCCAGTGGCAATCGAACGGGTGGCCGAAGTGGAGGCCAGAGCCTGGACATGTGGATCAGGGGTGTTCACCGGGATTCCCAGGGCCAGATTGAAGTCACAGTCAAACAGCCGGCCGTCCCAACGCACGCTCAGTTGATGACGGCACATGAGCTGTTCCAGGGTATGCGGATTGAAGGCGCGTTGCAACAGCGCATGATAATTTTTTTCCTCCCCGCGCGCTCTCAGATCCGCGCGAAACCGTCCGATGGGCATGTTGGCCATGGCAATCAGCCGGGTGAAAAGGATCCCGTGCCGTTCGTGCAGCTCCTGGCGATAGCGGGCTTCCAGGCTTTTTTGATCGGGTGGCAGGGTTGGGGTGCCGGGATTGTAGACCAGTTCCAAGGGCAGTTCCGTGCTGTGGCCATAGCCCAAACCGTTGAGACGGCGCAAGGCGGCAATGGCGGCCTGATAGGTGCCCGTTCCCCGTTGGCGGTCAACGTTCTCTTCCAGATAGCAGGGGAGTGAACCGGTCACGCCCACACGCCGGTCGCGCAGAAACGGAGCCAGTTCCTTGTATTCAGGTTGCACATGGAGGGTCAGGTTGGTGCGCACCTTGACGAAAACCGGCAGGCTGGTCAGCCGGGTGACCAGGTTTTGGAACTCCGGGTGCAACTCGGGCGCACCGCCGGTCAGCTCCACGGTGTGCCAGCCAACGGCAGGCAGTTGGGACAGCAATTGGTCGATGAGGGTGGAACTCATCATCTCGGCGCGTTTGGGGGATGCGCCGATATGGCAGTGGTGGCACTCCAGGTTGCAGCGGGCACCCAGGTTGATTTGCAGGGTGTGCAGGGTGGCGCCGTGCAGTTGGGGCGTGCCGGTATGATGGGCGATGCAGTGCAGAAAATCGTTCATGTTCATTGAACTTTGGTCAATTTGTCGTTTTGCCACACCCCGCGATAGCCCCCTCCCGATGAGAACCGTACCTCTCCGGGGCCATGTTTTTTGCCTTTGACCCAGGTGCCGGTGAAGCGGGCACCATCGTCATGGATATAGGTGCCAACGCCATCGATGCAGTTCCCGGCCACGCACCCCAGCATCCGGGCCGGGAGTGGAGGGGTTTCCACCGGTGGTTTGACGGGTGGTGGAACCGAAGTCGTGGTGGTGGCCATCGAGGTCGTGGTGGTGCTGGAGGTCGAGGTTGTGGTGGCCGTCGAGGTGGTGGTGCTGGCCATCGAGGTGGTGGTGCTGGAGGTCGTGGTGGCTATCGAGGTGGTGCTGCCCTGAAGTGCGTTTTTGACCTCTTTGACGGTCGTGCGCCATGTGCCGGACTGGAGCGGTTGGGAAGAGCTGCGGTTGAATACCAGTTGCCAGGCCAGCACTCCGCTCACGCCGACCACAAGCAGCACAAGCATGACGGTGATCCACAAACGTCGGCCCGTCCGGGTGCGCCGCAGGTGTCGCGATCCTGTCCTTCCGTGGCGCGGCATGGGTGTGGAGCTGTCGTTCTGGAGTACCCGTTCCAGCATGGTGCGTACCCGCACCACCTCGCGGCTGTGGGGTATGTTCTCCATCAGCCCGGACTCCTGCATCACCAGATAGAGTTCCGGAATGGTCAAGGCCAGTCCGCACGCCTGCTTGGGGGTGAAGCGTTGCTGGGCCATGCGCATGAATTCCGTCAGATCCGCATCTTCTGCGCTGCGGATGTTTTTGTTGCGCCGCGCCAGAAAGGCCTCCCACACCTGAATCCTCGGCACATCGAACGGCAGATGCTCCATGCATCCGGTCGCCTCCTGATGGGTGACGAACGTGACCAGCTCTTCGGAAAAGCCGCGTGTCTCCATGGGTGCGGACTGGCTGCGGCGTTCATCGGGCAAGGGGTTGACCGGAATCAGATTCCGGATGGTCAATGCCTTGAAAAACTCTCTGAGCGTGGTTTCATGCCCCAAGGCACACTCCTCTCCCTCCGTGAGGCGGATACGCTCCAGATAGGCGCGTACCGCGGCTGGCGGCAGGGAGCGCAGGGAGAGGTTCATCTCTTTCAGGTGGTGTTCAAAACGTCGTACACGGGCAGTATCAAAGCCCAAATGGCGGTCCGGGTCGTTTTCCAGCGTATGGTCCAGATAGACCTCCATGGCCATGGACAAAGGCTGCGGCTGATGGGTCTGGACATCGGCCAGCGACACCATCTGGCCGCACTCCGGACAGGTGGGTGTGTCGCCGTCCAGAAGGCGCGCAGCACAGTCCGGGGCCAATCGGGCATTGCAGTGGGAACAGGAGAGTTGTGGCATCACCCAAGCCTGATCGAGGGGGAAGGGGCTGTGACTCTCTCTAGCATGGCCTCAAAGGCGTTGGTTTGGCAAGCATTCTTTTGTTTTTTATTATCGCGCATAAGGAATATATATCTGTTTACAAAAATTTTATTAACAGATTGTATTTAATTACCATCTGTTGCAGGACTGTCAAATAAAATCGTATTGAAAATTCCAGAATGGCCGATACGTGATAATTATTGATCTTGATGCGGTTTTGAAACCGATTGAATTGCGATAATCAATAACATAGATAATTAAATCTTGCTTCCTGAAACCGGTGCTGCGCGCGTGAATGTAATAACTAATGAAATAATTCAGCTTTCCGAGTCCGTGTTGAGGCAATGGCGACAGGAAGAGATCGTTTTGTTGGCTGCGCTGGAAGAGACGGGAGCGGAATGGGAACAGCGTGTCGTCGATTTGTTGACTGTCGCGTCTCGGACCCATTGGGTGGGTGTCATGCCGGATTTGCGGCGCATTCCATTGGAACGTGTTCGACACATGCGGCCTGTGATGCGCAGTGTTGCCACCATCCATGGCATGGCCAGGGAGCTTCTGGCAGGTGTGGGATTGCCGACGCGCTGGTCGCAAGGGGTGAGCAATCAGTTGATGATGCAACGTTTGGGGGTGGAGGAGCGGCTGGTGCAGTTGGCTCAGGCCGAATGGGTCCATGTGGAGGTTGGGATCCATCTGGCTGCGCGTCGGGGCGGGCAGCGCATGGATGTGGTGGCTGCGGTGTTGCGTCGGGTCCGTGGGTGGTCCAGGCAGGCAAACCGTCTGGTGCTGGATGGTCGCATGGCTTGTTTGCGCACTCTGATCCATCTGGTCGGGGAGGCGGAGCGGTGCGAGCGGTTTTATTATGCCGGTCCCAGGTGTGTTGAGAGTCGTCCGTTTTGTCAGGAGCGGGTGGGTCGGTTGTTTGGGCGGGATGAGGTGGTGGCCTGGGAGCGGTTGACATGGAGTGGTCAGGAGAGGCGTGACACACTCTGGGCCTGGTGTGGCGGAGCAGGTTGTCATCATGTATTGCTGCCGGTGCCCAATACCTTCCTTTGGCCCCGGGCACCTCCAGTGACGCTGTGCGCCACGCCTTTTGCACACGGCAGCCCGGCTGGGGCACACCATGTCAAGCGGTATTGGAATCCGGATGATCCGGTTGGCATGTGGCATGAGGTTGCCTTTGGGCACGCCCCTCATGAAGTGCGTCAGGCTGTTGGCCGGGCCGGGATTCCGGAGGGGGGGGTGCGCACCAGTCCTGACCAGACCCGGATGCAATTCGTGTTGGAGCGTGGTGTGGCTCACATTGACATGGGGGTCATGCGCGACCAGTCCAGGGGCGGGCGTTTGGACCAGCTCCTGTGGCGGCATGAGTTCGGACATTACTTAGATTATTCATATGGAAAATTGTATAACCAGATGTGGAGCTGTCATGATGCAAAGATGCGGCGTGCTTTATGGATGGATGGTCAGGCCGTGATGCTGCGGGCGGGTGTGATCGGGCGGGAGCCGTGGCGTATGCGCACCATGTTGGCCACCAATCGGCTTGTGGCGCAATTGTGGCATGAGATGGAGCAGAGGTCTGGTGCAGCGGCTATTGTGTGGTTGGTGGAGCAGTTGCATCCGTTTGGCTTGGCATTGGATCGGGTGGAACAGGCATTGATCCAGGATGCCGGATATGCCGGGGTGGTGGCGGATCCATGGCATCTGGTGGTGTTGTTGGCAGCATGGCAGCGGCGGGATTCATTGTTGTTGGGTGAGCATGTGTTGCAGTGGCGGCGTCCGGGTCAAGAGCGGATGGGCATGGCCATGACCCTGGCGGATCTTTTTGGTGCTTTGACTGTCAACCGGATTGGTTTTGGTCATTCGGACAGGTATTATCGTCAGGATCCGGCGCGACGGGGCAGTGAGGTCTTTGCCAACAGTCTGGTGTTGCTGGGGGATGGCAATCCTTTTTGGGGGCAGTTGTTGCAGCGGTTTGCGCCACGCATTCATGCATGTCTGGTGGCGGCATTGGCCTGGTCTGGTCAGGCAGATGCACGCCAGGCCGACAGTCGTTCCCAGGCTGTCAGGTAGTCGTGCAAATGGGGTTTCTGTGCGGATTCTCTTTGGATCAATTCCCGGGTGCGTTTTTGTTCCAGTTGGTATTGTTCGGAGTTGAACAAACCGATCATATGGGCCATGCGCAGCCACACCAGGTAGGTGGTCAGGGCATCGCGTTCGTTGTAGGCAATGATGCGGTCCAAATGGCCATGAAGCCACATGTGCGGCACATCTTCGCCCGAATTGTCCAGTTTGCCGGGAATGCCGGAGAGTACGGCCAATTCATGCAGGGAGGGGGATCCCTGCCCCCAACCTGGTGCCGCGAAATCCTTGAGGTCAATGTGCCAGTCGCCTCCCTTGGCAAAGTAGTCCACCCCCTCCCACGGCTTGTTGGGCCGTTGGGCAAACCCTGGGGCGTGCAGACCATGGCAAATGGCCCGCTGGGTCAGAATGCGCAGATCCGAGGTGGTCGAGTTGTATCCGATCAGTTGGGGATGACGCTCCCCAATGGCCCCCAGAAACTTTTGCAACAGCTCCTTTTCTCCGGTGTTGTGTTGCGGATCACGGGGCAGGGAGAGCAGGGAGAGCGCGACCCGGCCATCCGGGAGCTGGTGACGTTGCACGGCCGCAATGGAAACCAGACGGCACAGGATGGTTTTGAGATAAGGTTGCGGGTTCTCCTCCGTGGCACCACCCTGTTTCCACATGACCTTCCACACCTCCTCCACCGGTGTTTCAGCAGGCAGGTCATGCAACTGTCGACCCGCTTCCGGATCCGGCACCCATTCGGCATCAAAAGCCCAAAGCAGTTTGTGGACGGTTTTGAACATGGTCCCTTTGTGAAAACAGTGGCTGAACGTGTTGGATATCCCATTGGGATGGATGTTAGTCGAACCCATGGTGGATTGCCAGTGGCCTCCAAGGATCCTGTCGTTTTTTGTCTGGAGTCAGGGGAAGCGAATCTGCAAACATGTCGGGTGATCGTTGCAGTGAAAAATATTATATATTTTATTGTTTTTTCAAGAGAGATCCATACGAATACAATTTGCAATGGGTGTTTGTATATTCTTGAAAGAATTTTATATTATAATAAATATTAATTTTTTTATGGATATGAATAAATTATTAATTGTCGGCAGCAGGTCTGATTGATTATTTATTACTCACATTTCAAAATATGTTGCATTGGGAAGCTGAATCATGCGTTAATGGTTCCTGTTCGGACCGGACGTGTGCGGATCGTGAACAAAACCATTTAACATAATGATGTGTAAGCATGTTAAGGAGAGAGTGGACATGAAAGGATTGCGTTCGATGTTGGTGGCGGCAGCCGTCATGGCAGCCATGACTTTGACGGGCGGATCGGCCTGGGCTGGTGCGGATGATGTGAAGTGGGTTGCACAGTGCATCAAGGACAACAAGCGGGAAGGTCAATCCGAAGCCACTGTCGCGATCTATTGCAACTGCATGAACAACCAGATGTCGGATAATGAAACCCAGTCGATCACGGCCTGGGAAAAGACCCATCCGGCGGAAATGGCGCAGTGTGAGAAGGAAGCCGGCTGGAAGTAATGGTTGGCTGTTTGACCGGTGTTTGAATCAAGGGGGAAGCCGATGGTTATCGGATTCCCCTTTTTTTTGTTCCTGGTTTGTTTGGGGATTCCTGAGCCGAGCATAATGATCCAATGATTGAAAAAAAAGAGGGGGTCTGGGGGATTCATCCCCCAGGGTTTTAATTTTTTAATCTTTTAATTTTTAAAAAAAAATAATTTATTGAATATTTTTGTTTTTAAAGAATTTCAAAGATTTAAAGGATTTAAAGGCTTAAAGTCCCAGGGGTTACCCCCCTGGACCCCACCAGGGGGGTAACCCCCCTGGACCCCTGATGATGGTGATTGACTCTCGACTGATCGATAAGAATCACCAAACAGCCTCTCAAACCATGGCCAGCAGGACAAAGGCAACCCCGGTGCAGATGAACAGGAACGGGAAAGCCCAGGTCAAATATTTGAACAGCTCGTCTTGCACACAAGGACCAAACCAGCGGGCTGGCAGTTTGTATCGGTAGAAGGCAACAGCGATGATGACGCCAACAGCCAACGCCACATAGTTCAGGCCAATCAGTCGCGTGACAGCGTTGTCGCTGGTCATGATCAGCGGATAGGATGAACTGATGCTGAAACTCAGGGCAATGACCGCGAACAACCCCCCGATGACGATGTTGCCCAGTTCAAAGGCTTCGACAGCAAAGTCGCCATCTTCCGCCGTGTTCAGCCAGGTGGCCAGAAAGGGAATCAGCAGCGAGGCGAACAAAGGGATGAAAACGATGGAGATGGTGCTGCTTGCCTGCCGTTGCACCTCCAAAGAGGCGGTCACCTGGGCCATCCGGTCTCCGTTCCATCCATGGAGCAATCCCCGTCGGAGATTGACCAGGCCAAGATTCCAGCCGTCGATTTTTGCATCCGGACCTGCCCGACTGAAGGACACATCTTCGTGGGAGAAATCAAAGTCCACGGTTTCGATGGTCTCTTCGGCCACGGCGACTTCGACCGCCAGCACCTGATGATCAAAGGGAAATTTGGATACATCCACCGGGGTTTGGTAGGTGGCGGTGGTGCGGAGGATCTGAACGATTCGGCCATCGGGAAAGATCCGGATCAACCGTTCGGTGAGGGAAGATTCCCCTTTGCGATTGACAAAGCGGATGTTCGGGATCCACATGTTGGCAGCCTGGGCATCGGCCTTGGAAAGTCGAAACTCCTTGTAGCCATGGAGAGCCTCTTTGGCAGGAAAGCGCAACCGGGGATCTTCCCAGGAGAGACGCAAATCAGTGGTGGCCTCGAAGGTCTCCTTGTTGTCATCAAAGGATTCGATATGCACGAACATCAAGCCAACCCGGACATTGACAGGCAAGCCTTTGTCCGCTGGCATGCTGGCTTTTGCCTCCGGATCGGTTGTGGCACCCGGTTCGGCTGCCAGAGTGTTCCTTGCGGGCAGTATCAGCGTCACGACGCACAGAAACAGGGCAATCCAGTGCAGAAAAACGGATCGTATTCCATGGTGGTTTGTCACGATACATCTCCCTGACCTGCCTGGGCGTTGGAGCGCAATTGTTCGTAATGTCCGACCAACTGCTTCATTTCCGCACACAAGCCATCGGTGTTCTCCATGGATGAAACGGTGTCACCTGCGGCCAGGGAGGCCATGTGTCCGTTCAATTTCCGCAAGGGGGTCAGCAGCAGACCACGAATGGTCACCAGGATGACGCCCACCAGCAGGACAAAGGATACGATGGCCAGCACTCCCTGCCAGACCACGGCCGCTCCTTCTGCGGATCGGGTGGCGCTGAAGTTCTTGGCCATGGCCACTACGCCGATTTGTTTCTTGGCATAGTTGTAGATGGGCATGGCCAACACGCCATAGGATACGCCCTGGTTTTCCTTGAGATAGTGAGCGGGGTTGGTGACGTTGACCTCTTCCTCGGTGACCAGTGCGCGCATCATGTCGGTATGGGTGGCGTAGAACTTGATGAACTTGCCGACACGGTTTTGATCGTTGAGGATGTCGCCGCTGAGGGATTTGGCGGTTTCACGCAGGATCTTCTCTTCGATGAAGAGGGCGAGTTCAAATTCATAGGTTTTTTTGAGTTCATCCAGCAAGGGGCCGAACTCCATGCCCATTTCAAAGCTGCCGACAGGTTTGTCCGCCTCGTCGGTCATCGGCACCGTTCCAAAAATGCCGACTCCCGAGGTGGTGACTTCGATGCCCCGACGCATGGCTTTTTCCTGGTTCACTTCAACCACCATTTGTCGGAAATGTGATTGATCGTCACCGAATTTTTCCGGGTTGTGAAGTCGCAGGAATGAGGTGGCCGGGGGGGTGTGGAATTGGCCCTGGCTGATGCCATATTTGTCGTTGACAATGCGAAATGGTTCTTTGAGGTTGGCCAGTGTCTCTTCCCGGTTGCGGGAGGCAAAGGTTTTTTTCACAGTGGGCATGGCAGCGATCATTTCTGCCCCGGAACTGGCCTTTCCTTCTGCGCCACGCAGTTTGGACAGCATGATGCGTTCCATCAACTCAAACTGGCCATCTTCAAAAGAGGCTGTCATCTGTTTGGAAATACCCATGCTGATCAGAGAGATTGCGGCAATGACGACCAGTGTGGCGACGATCAACAGGGTGGGGGCGCTGCGACTGAATTTCATGTAGTGATCTCCGACAATGGATGAATGATGCAGATTTCGGAAAGTGAATATAACATGTGCAACATGATTTTACAAACCGTCTTGACAGGAAATGATCAACAGCAACAGCAGCAGCATTGCATTTTGTCAGAGGTTGGTGATTTCCGAGGTTTTTTGGGTGATTTCAGGATCAGCCAGGAGTCAATACACCATGATCATGGGTCCAGGGGGGTTACCCCCCTGGTGGGGTCCAGGGGTGAAACCCCTGGGACTTTAATCTTTTTAATCTTTTTAATCTTTTAAATCTTTTAAATCTTTTAAATCTTTTAAATCTTTTAAATCTTTTAAATCTTTTAAATCTTTTAAATCTTTTAAATCTTTTAAATCTTTTAAATCTTTTAAATCTTTT
>JAANAU010000046.1 GCA_011089965.1 Magnetococcales bacterium | reverse complement strand
CGGATCTTGTTAGCAAACAGGGTTGGGGCCTCCATTTTGCGACATCGATCTCTCTGCCGCCACCTGCTCCCATTATCTTTCATCATCAGGGGTGACGCACCCCTCGTCATGTCTGTTAGGCAAGATCCATCCGGAAGTCAATATGATTATTTTCATATAAAGTCACATCGCTTCTCCTTTGGACATATCCAATACCGACGATCCCCAGCGCCCATCCGCTCCACAACCCGATGCCCAAATGACCATAACGGCTCCAGATCGTATGGCCAATGCCTGACGGAACCTCCACCACGATGGCAGCCATGACGTTGGAAGGAATGCGGGCCAGTTCCCGACCCAAAGGATCAAAACTGGCAGAGATCCCGGAGTTGGCCACACGAATCATGGAGAGCCGATTCTCCACAGCCCGCATCCGTGCCATGGCCAGATGTTGGGGTTTGGCCGACTCTCCGAACCAGCCGTCATTGGTGAGATTGACCAGCCAACGGGCACCCAGGGTCGCCAACTGGCGCACCTCATCCGGAAAGATCACCTCATAACAGATCAAAGGACCAAAGGCCCCCAGATCGGTTGGCAACAAGGCTGGTCCAGGACCGGAAGAAAAGTCCTTGGCCCCGTGGGTCAGTTTCTGCACCGAATCCGGAAGCAAAGCACGAAAAGGCATGTACTCTCCAAACGGCACGAGATGGTGCTTGTCATACCGGTGACGCAACTCACCGATCTCATCCGGGCCGATCAACACCATACTGTTGAAATAACGAAACTCATTGCGATCATCCCGATCTGCCATGGGTGCGCCCGTCAGAACCGGAATGTGGAGGGAACGGGTCAATTCCAGGATAAGATCCAGATTTTTTGGCGAGTATTGCAAAAAGAAAGCCGCAGCGGTTTCCGGCCAGACCACCAGATCAACCGGTTGGTCCAGGGAAGAAGAGAGATCGAGGTAACGATTCAACCAGTCGCTCTGCCGTTGTGGATCCCATTTGACCGCCTGTCCGATATTGCCTTGCACCATGGCCACACGCAGCGTTGGGGCTTCACTCCGGGCCAGTTGTTCCCGAATCTCCTGCTGACGCCATACTCCATAGCCGGATGCCAAAGCCAGACAACCCATCCCGATCACCACCAGCACCACCACCTGCTGCCACTGACGCCAAGGATCGATCCGCAACAAGCGGCTCAACAACCCAGCCAGAAACAGGGTCAATCCGGAGAGCAGATAAACCCCGCCCAGATCTGCGGTTTGAAGGATTGGCCCGCCATTGTCCCAAACATATCCAAGCAGATTCCACGGAAACCCGCTGAACAGATGGGCGCGCAACCATTCGGTTACAACCCATACAGGAGGTGCGGCCCACGGCAACAAAGCCCGTCGCACCACAAACCGCGCCAACACCGCGCCAGACAAGGCCGGATAGAGGGCCAGAATGGCGGCCAAGCCGACAATCATCACCACGACTACAACAGAAGGAATTTTACCAAACTCATGCAGACTGGTCCAGAGCCAGGCCAAACCAGGCAAAAAATGGCCCCAGCCAAAGAAAAAACCCAACCAGGCCCCCTGTCTGGCGCTTTGACCATCCAGGAGACGCAACCAGATCGCCAACCCCAGCACGGTCCATACCGGATTGGGATCCGGAGGCAACCCCCACATGGCCATGGCCCCAGCCAAAAAGGCCACCCCCGCCTGTCTGGTGACAGGTTGCTGCAACCAGGCACGCAGCCGGATCCAGGTCTGATCAAATCTCATAGGGATTGGCAATGCCCAAACGGGCCAGGATGTCGATCTCGCGGGACTCCTGGCGTTCCGCCTCTGCGGGCGAGCGTTCGTGATCATAACCGAGCAGATGCAGAATGCCATGGACCACCAAATGGAGCAGACGGGAGTCCAGCGCAATCCCCAATGCATTGGCTTCGGCCTGGGTGGTCTCAAAAGGGATGACCAGATCCCCCAACATCTCCGGGCCAGCCTCAAGCTCCGGGAAGCTTTCGCCATCCTCCATGGCAAAAGAGAGCACATTGGCCGGACGATCCAGACCGCGATAGGTCAGATTGAGCTGCCGGGATTCGGCATCATCGGTGAGGAGCACCCCCACCTCCACCTCTTTGGAGGAACGACCTTCGGCTTCCAATGTGGCCAGGACCGCGCGGGCAACCCGCTCCTCCTCAACTGCGGGCCACAGGGGAGACGACAGGTTTACCAGAACTGTGGCTGCCATGACGTGCTCCTTCCATACGTTTTTTGATCTGATCCGGATATTCGATCCGGCGATGATAAAAGCCCAGGGTCAACACCCGGGTGAAGGCCTCTTCGATGCGTGCGATCTCTTGCAGGGTCAAGCGACACTCCTGCAACTGGCCGTCTGCGATCTTGGAGGCGACAATACGCGCGACCAAAGCTTGAATCTGGGCTGGCGACGGAGTCTTCAGGGTGCGCGAAGCCGCTTCCACCGAATCGGCCAACATCAAGATGCCCCCCTCTTTGGAGTGCGGTTTGGGGCCTGGATAACGATAATCGGATTCCGTGATCTTTTCGCCCCGCTTGGCCGCCAGATTGACGGCCCGGTTATGAAAAAACTGCAACAAAGTCGTACCATGATGGGTAGTGACGGCCTCCAGGATCGGTCCACCGAGTTTATATTCCCGGACCATCTCCACGCCATCTTTGACATGGCCCTGAATCACCTTGACGGACATGGATGGGGAGAGACTGTCATGCCGGTTCTCTCCGGACTGGTTTTCGACAAAATAGTGCGGTTTGTTCATCTTGCCGACATCGTGATAGAGCGCCATGACCCGCGCCATCAACGGATTGGCCCCGATGCTCTCTGCGGCCGCCTCGGCCAGATTGCCCATCATCACCGAGTGGTGATACGTACCAGGGCTGCGCAGGGAGAGGGATTTGAGCAGGGGATGGTCTCCGGAAGCCAGCTCCAACAGGCGTGAATCCGTGGTGATGTTGAACAAAAACTCAAACAACGGGATCAGGGCCAATCCCCACAATCCGATCAACAAACCACTGGTCATGGCCACGCCTCCCCCCAGCATCCATTCCCAGGAAGGGGAGCGATCCGACAACAGTTCCACTGCCGGCACGGTAAGCGCCTGGGCCAGACCGATCCAGAAACCGGCAAACAAGACATCATACCGTTTCCGGCACACCCGCAACGAGGCACCACCAGCCAAGGAACCGACCATGAAATAGAGAAAGATCGGCAACCCCCCATCGGTTTCAAGGGCACACAAAAAGGAGAGCAACGCCCCCAGCATCAAGGAACCGCCGGGAATGCCGGCCCGCGCGCCGATGGTCAAGGAGGCCATGGCCGACCCCAAAGCAGCCAGAGTGAGATAATTCGCCACACGGGCATGCCAGCCGAACAATTCGGCCAATCCCTGACCCACGGTAAAGGTGATACTGGACAACAGTGACGTGACCAGCAGAATGGTGCCCAGGATATAGAGCGTTTTGCGATCCTTGGGAAAATCGATGGAGGTGGTGATCAAGAATTTGCGACCCAGCCAGGTAAAGAGCAACAGCGCCGTAGCCAGGCCGAAGATATTCAGGGTCACCTTGCCGGTCCAGCGGTTCTGGTTCAAGGCTTCGATTTTCAGCCGGGCGGCATCATTGACCTCTGCCCCTTCCTGGACCACCATCTGGCCCCGGCGCACCCGATAGAAGACCGGATCCACGGCGGCTGCGGCCTGATCCCGTCTGGCTTTGGTCTCTGCCAGGTTGAGCACCAGTGTGGGTCGAATATAGATATTGACCTGATCCAACACCCATTTGCGCACAGCGTCCGGCAGATGTCCCAAACGCACCTCAGCCGATTTGTCCAGCATGCGCCGCATGCCTTGCAGATCCATCAGGCCCGTGGCGCTGCCTCCGGCCTGGGTGCGATTCTCTTCGTCGCCCATGGCATGGATCACAAACGGCACATGGGCCAGATCGTTGAGCACTTCCGGACCGCTGACCACGCGAATCTGATGATGTTCGGCCAGCCAGGCTGTGATCTCCTGCGCCAGTCCAATCAAGTCCTTGATATTCACGAGCGACAGAAAGGCATTTTCATCGACCACATCTTCGATACGTTCAAAAAAGGCATCACGCAGACGGTCCGGATCTGGACGCGGATTGGACAGACGCACGTCATCCAACCACTTCAGATGTTCTCCGATACGCCGTGCCACGGTTTCCATCATGCCGGGATCCCAGTCGTAGACCGGGACGGCGCTGGCTGCCGCTTCCTGACGCCGTTTCTTGGTGGTTTCGGCATCTTCCACCAACAGATCGCGATCCGCCTTCACATCCCGGATGGCAATATCCCCAACCTGTGGCAGGTATTGGGGACGGATCACGACCGGCGAAAAGATCACGGTCAAAAGGGCGATCAACAGCAAAAACAACGACAGATCGAAGAACAGGGTCAGAGAAAACAGCCCGGTCCGATCCACCGGGCGTCCGCGCAAACGTTCCACCCATTTTTCGCGATCAGCTCCCATGGCCTCCTCTCTTGGAATGGAAGGTCAAGTGGTGTTGCCGTCCAGTAGGCACGCAACGATCCGGCGCAACGGAGTATTCCCGTGCTGCGGCCTCCTCGTAAGCCTGGACAATGCGCCGGACCATGGGGTGGCGCACCACATCCCGATGGTTGAACCAGACAAAAGAGATCCCTTCCACTTTGGCAAGCACCTCCACGGCATGCGCCAGACCCGAACGTTGATGGGTCGGCAGATCGACCTGGGTGATATCCCCGGAGACCACCACCCGTGACCCCTCTCCCAGACGGGTCAGAAACATCTTCATCTGTTCGACCGTGGTGTTTTGTGCTTCATCCAGGATGATCGAGGCTTCGGTCAAGGTCCGCCCACGCATGTAAGCGAGAGGAGCGATCTCCAACAGGTTGCGGCTGAGCATCCGCTCCACCTTTTCATAGCCGAGCATCTCGTACAGTGCATCATATAATGGACGCAGATAAGGATCGACCTTTTCTTGCAGATCTCCGGGCAGGAATCCGAGTTTTTCACCGGCCTCGACTGCCGGGCGTGTCAGAATGATGCGCGCGGTTCGTCCTTCGATGAAATCCAACACGGCTGCGGCCACGGCCAGATAGGTTTTGCCCGTACCGGCAGGCCCTATGGCAAAGACCACCGTTTCCCGTTGCAAGGCGCGCAAGTACTCGCTCTGTCTGGGGGTACGCGCCCGAATTTCCCGCAAAGGGGTGCGCATGACCAGCTCTGGGGTCACACGATCCACGTCACCTTCCGGAAGTTCCAACAGCCGCATACCGGCCTCCACCCGTGCCAGATCCACCTCCTGTCCCTGTTCCAATGCGGCATACAGGAGCAGGAAAAGCTGCTTGACCGATTCCACCCGGGCGGATGGTGCCATCAAGGTGACACGATTGCCCACGGAGTGGATTTCAACGCCGGTCCGCTCCTCCACATGACGCAAATGGAGATCCAAAGGGCCATACAACGCCACGGCCAGACGATTTTCAGGAAAGGTCAGAGTGATGCCGTGGAGTTCCCCTTCGACTCTCTCTTCTTCCACGATGGCACCGTGGGTGGGCATGGCTTTATTTACGGTTGAACGGTTGGGATTCTGAAATGAATTCGTCGTGCGGGATGAAACAAGCGGAGCGGTCATTCAAGTCAATCGTCCCCGCAAAGAGTTGGGCAATCCTTCGGTAATGACCACCTGCACCAGATGACCGATCAGCGCCGGATCTCCGGGAAAATTGACGGTCCGGCCATGCTGGCTTCTGCCGGTCAACTCACCCTCGCCCCGTTTGGCCAAACCTTCGACCAGAACCGATTCGATGCACCCGATGCGTGCCTGATTCTTGGCCAGTTGCACCTCCTGAAGCAGAGCCTGCAAGCGGGCCAGACGGGCCTGTCCGACCTCCAGAGGCACGGCATCGGACATCTCTGCTGCCTCCGTACCAGGACGGGCCGAAAAGACAAAGGAGTAGGCATGATCGAATTGCACGGTTCGCGCCAGCTCCAGTGTCTCCAGGAAATCGGCTTCGGTCTCGCCAGGAAAACCGACAATGAAATCCGAGGCCAGGGCAATGCCCGGAGAGACCTGACGCAACTTTTCGATCCAATCGAGATATTCGTTGACCGTATGGCCACGCGCCATGCGGGCCAGCACCCGATCCGAGCCGCTTTGAATCGGCAGGTGCAGATAGGGACACAAGCTCTCCAATTGGCCAAACACCTCGACCAGGTCATCGTTCATATCTGCCGGGTGCGAGGTGACGAAGCGCATCCGTTCCAGACCAGGAAGCAAGGCGACGCGACGCAACAGCAAGGCCAGATCATGCACCACGCCATCCCGATCCATGGCCTGATAGGCATTCACGTTCTGTCCCAGAAGATGCAGCTCACGGGCACCATTGGCCAACAGCCCACGGGCCTCGTCCACAATCGCCTCCACAGGGCGGCTCCACTCGCGACCCCGGGTGAAAGGAACCACGCAATAGGTACAGAACCGGTTGCACCCCTCCTGGACCACCACCGAGGCAATGGGACCAGGGGTGGTGATGGCAGGCAGGGCATCGAATTTTGAGGGTGCCGACTCCCCACGCTCTTCGATCCGTCCGCCCTGTTGTTCGAGCCGGATGAGCATTTCCGGGAGTTGATGGTAGTTTTGAGGACCGAAGACCAGGCTGACGAACGGGGCACGTTGAAAGATGTGATCTCCTTCAGCCTGTCCGACGCAACCGCCCACGGCAAAGATCACAGGGCGTCCGGCGACCAGTTTGCGCAACCGTCCCAACTCTGAAAAGATCTTCTCTGCCGCCTTTTCGCGGATATGACAGGTGTTGAGGATGATGAGATCGGCCTGCTCCGGCTCCTCAACGCTGATATAACCCATAACATCACGCAACAACGCTGCCATGCGCACGGCATCGTGGACATTCATCTGACAGCCGAAATTTTTGATATGCAGTCTCTTCAACCCGGCCCCCGTCCCAGGCGTGCCATCATGCGGCGCTTCAATTCGGGAATGACGCCTGGCGGGGTAAAACGACTCACATCCCCCCCCATGCCTGCGATCTCCTTGACCAGACGCGATGACAAAAAGAGGGTCTCTTCCCCGGACACCAGGAAGACGGTTTCCACTTCCGGATAGAGTTTGCGGTTCATGCCCGCCATCTGGAACTCGTATTCAAAATCCGAAACCGCCCGCAACCCGCGCAGGACGAAATCGGCCCCGAGCTGCCGGACAAAATCGACCAGCAAGCCATTCATCTGGCACACTTCGACCCCTGGGATGGTATCGACCGCCTCGCGCAAAAAGTCCATCCGCTCCTGACTGGAGAAGAGGAACTGTTTTTCCGTATTGACCGCCACGGCCACCACCAGACGATCCACCAGACGCACACCACGACGAATGATATCGAGGTGACCAAAAGTGACGGGATCAAAGGTTCCCGGATAGACTGCGATTCTGTTCATACCCCCCTTCCGTGGTCAACCACTCCATTGCCAAAAAGAGATCTGGGTTTCACCCTGGCGGCGATTGTGCATCGGATGCCACGCCGGGGCAACCCCTTTTGCCACGCCGCCCGCCTCATGTTCGGCCACAGCCAGACAGCCTGGGGCCATAAGTGTGGAGGATGCCAACATTTCCAGGGTAGCGGCCACCGCGCCTTGACCATAGGGGGGGTCCATGAAAATCAGATCAAACGCCACCGGATGTCCGAAATGTTCGGGCAACCATCGGGCCAGGAGCAGATCCAGACCTGGACGCAACACCGACGCTTCCACGAGCAAAGCCAACTCCGAGACCCGGCACGCTTGCAGGTTGGCCCGGATCAATGACGCCACCTGCGGATCGTTTTCCACCAGCACCGCCCCCCGGGCACCCCGGCTCACCGCTTCGATTCCGAAAACCCCGCTCCCGGCAAACAGATCCAGCACCCAGGCACCGGGCAGACGCGCTCCCAGCATGGAAAAGAGCATTTCCCGCATGCGTCCGGTCGTGGGCCGGACCCGCGCATCGCGCGGGGTCTGGAGCGTGCGCCCACGCAATCGTCCTCCAGCGATTTTCACCATGACCGGATCCACGCGGTGACCGCCTGCCACTCTGGCAATCGATCCGCCTCGGTCATGGGCAGATGCGGAAAGCAGCCCTGACAGGCCCGGGCAAAGATCCCCTGCCCCATTGCCTGCTGCTGTCCAGAGGCGTGATACACAGGCACCCCGATCAAGCCACATGAGGGGGAACGTCCTTTCCACAGCACCCCGTCGATGGCCATGCGCCCCCATTCGGTCAACCGTTGCCCGGACCAGGCACGCAAGGTGGCGGTATGATCCTGCCGGGTATGGATCGTGATCACGGTTGGCGCTTCAGGTATACCTTCCAGACGCATGGGTTCTCTGGGAACCCCCAGGCCGCATTCGGTCTCCGGGCAGAACGGGATCCAGGTCACCCCCAGTTCCACCATCTTTTCGGCCAGGGGCCACGCCTTGTGTCCGCCATCATACCGGACCCGATGACCCAACAGACAGGCACTGATGGCCAGGGTTCGCTTCAATCGGCCCTCAATGGAGCAAGCGGGTGATGGCCTGACACTCAAGATCGGTCAAGGCAAACTCTGCGATCTCCAGATCCTGCCGCATATGCAATACCGAGGAGGTTCCGGTCAAGGGTGTCACCCCGATCTGAGTCAAGTAACGAAACAATATCTGTGGCTCCGTGCGTTGCCGGGCTGCCGCCATGGAGCATATCACCGGATGGGCCAGGAGATCGTGATTGGCCGTCAAGGTCCAGAAACTTTGATAGGCCATCCCCTCTTGATGGCAAAAATCACGAATCGCCACATCATAACCGGTCGCAGCATAAAAACGGTTCTGCACAACCTTTGGTTTGATGGCCGCATGACGGGTGAGATGCTCCAGCCGACGCACATCGTAGCAGTTGCTGATCCCGAGTTGTCGCACACCACCCTGCTCCACCAGACGTTCCATGCTCTGCCAGACTTCCATGGTCTGGTCCAGGGTGGCCATGGGCGAATGCAGCACCAACCCATCCAGATAATCGGTTTGCAGGTTGGTCAATGAGCAGAGAAAGGATTGGGCGACCTGTTCGGAGAGTGGTGCCTGCGGATCATAGGGGAGGCGACAGGGATCCTGACCAGCCAGGGGGGTGAACTTGGTTTGCAGATAGAGTTCCGAACGCTTCAACCCTTTCAGCAAACGGGCAGCAATCCCTGCTCCCACACCGGCCTCATGGTAATGTCTGGGCTGACAGGCGGTATCGATGCCCCGGAAACCCAATGCCAGAGCCTGTTCCACCAATGCAGCGGTGCGCTCCTGCTTCCAGGCCGTTCCATACAGGATCAAAGGGGGGGAAATCGTCATAAGCACAAATCCTCATCAGCCTGTCAGCAGGCCACCAGGCTCTGGTTCAGTTCATCGAGAAAAGCGGCCAATTGTTCAATCAGGCAATCCTTGGTGCGTTCCCGTTCTGCCAGAGGGGCCTGAGCATCGAGCAATTGACGTTCCAGTTCCGGATCCACACTGAGCATCGGATCGTGACCCGTGACCTCAACCACCTGGCGATGCATCCGTTCCACCCGTTGAGTCAGGTGCTGGATCACATGGTCTTTGATCTTGATCCGCAGAGGCACGTCCAGATCGGACATGAGTTCCGGATCAAACCGCAACACGGTCGCAGTCGCCTGATGCAAGGTAGCGGTCAGACCCAGTTGGAACAGATTGGGAACGGTCGGAGTCTCATCCGTCAGGGCTGCGGGGGGATGGACAATGACATTGGAGGTGCGCGGTCGGGCAGTAAGAAAAGAGACCTCTCCAAAAAAATCGCCGGGAGCCATGGCTGCCAAAGGGATGCTGGCACCCTGTTTGACCACGCTGGCTCCACCCGACAGCAACAGGAACAAACTGCGCTCGTCAAGGCTGCCCTCCTGGATCAGGTATTCCCCCACATCATAGGCCACCAGGTGGGTGTGACGGCCAGCCAAGGCGCGCCGCTCCTGGTCCAGAAAAGGGCGAAAAAAATCAATCTGCCGAAAAATCAGCAAAAAATCATCGCTGTGAAGACCGGTGATCTCACGCATGTGCGCTCCGCTTATGATCCATTGGGATCCACTCCCAACCGAAACACCATGCCGATCATCTTATCACGATCCCTGCCCAATCCCCAGACGAAATCGGATCTCTGTTTCACCCAAGAACAAAAATTGTTGGACCGGAGGGACGCATCCCCTGAGCGTCCCTCAGAGCCATGGTGCGGTGTAGCACACCTCTTTGGTATTGAGAGGGCGGATCCGGGAGGCTGGGGCGCCGAGAAGGGAGACCCGTCTCGCACGCTGTCCAGCCCCGGAATCCGAACAACTCACCATGATTTGCAACGATCACGATCCCTTTTTCGGTCCAAAACCGATTCAGCTTTAGAGATGCAATAACCGCACCAGCAATCATGTAACAAAGTATGACACGTCTTGGATCCACCCGGCAAGGTTTTTTGTGCGTCACGAAGTGGAAACGTACCGCTTGTCTAACGTTTCAACAGCATGGAGCGACGCTCTTCATGAAACCCCTTTCCTTCCTGTTCCTTGACCAACGCCTTGAATTCACAATGATCACAATGATCCTTTTTGAACTCATAGCCGCCGCGTTCATCGTCCACACCGCACTTGGAAACCGTACAAAAAGTCCCCTCGATCATCCAACAGGCCCGCCCGGCTGCCACACCGCCATTGCAACCCTGATAGGAGGACATCAAACTGACCGGACACGGCGTTCCTTCCATACGCGCGCCATGGCGACTGCGCATGCATTGAAAAAAGTCCCAGCAATTGGGTTTGTGCATGTGGGTAACTCCCATGAACCAGACTGTGTGAGCGGAGATGATAAATATACATTAATTCATTATATTTCTGCAACACCATGCACCGCTCCGGAAAGGGGGATCCGACACGGCAAGATTTTCCTTTCCGGGCAAAAACGATTCCATTATCGTGCCAGAATCCTGTGTCAACCTCCTGTCATGGACCGCACACCCCATGAAAGTCATCCTGTCTGGTTTAGATGAGTTGTATCGTGGTTTTTTTCGTTTGCTGCGACTGCGGGTGAGTTACGAACGTTTTGATGGCCGGATGAGTCGCACGCTGGATTGGGAAATTCTGGAACGGGGCGATGCCGCAGCAGTATTGCTGTATGATCCTCAGAGGGATGTGGTGGGATTGATCCGCCAGTTTCGACCTGGACCGCATATACGCGGCGAGTCGGGTTGGACCACGGAGATTGTGGCCGGCTCTTGCGGCAACGAACGCGACCCTCTTCAGGTTGCGCTGCGTGAAACCCTCGAAGAGACCGGTTGGCAACCCTATGCCATGACACCGGTCTGTTGCTTCTATTTGAGTCCCAGTGGCAGCAGCGAACGGATCCATCTGTATTGCGGATTGTTTGACTCGACGTCCCCTGGCCTGGTTGTGGCTGGCCTGGAACAGGAAGGTGAAGACATTCAACCTCTGCTGGTCCCTTTTGCCACAGCCCGGCAATGGCTGGAAGAGCAGACCCTGAACTCGGCGATTGCCATTCTGGCCATGCAATGGCTGCTGCTCAACCGAAACCGATTGCGCCAAGATTATGGTGCAGTAATTGCATAACCGTGGAAGAGTGCCGGTCGCTTCTCTCTTGCACGGATGAACACCATGGCCATTGCATTGCTGTTACATCTGCTGGCTGCCACGCTCTGGGTGGGCGGAATGTTTTTCGCACTCTGGATCCTGAGACCGGCTGCCCTGCCACTCCCCTTGGCAGAACGGGTCGGATTGTGGACACGGGTTCTGGAACGGTTCATGGTCATAGTCTGGGGCGTGGTCATCACCCTGCCTGCAACCGGCTACTGGATGATCTTCATGGGCTTTGGCGGCATGCAGGGGGTGGGTGGACACATTCGCCTGATGGAAGGAATGGGCTGGATCATGATTGCCATCTTTCTCATCCTCTATTTCCGCTCCTTCCGACCCATGCAACGCATGGCCCGGGAACTGCTGATTCCAGAAACCGGACTCTATATTGAAAAAATCCGCCAATATGTCCGGATCAACCTGATCCTGGGCCTGGTCACCATCAGCACTGCCGGAGCAGGACGCTATTGGTAACCCCACCCTCCCTCCTGCCTGCCACGCTGGTGGTCACCCGCGCCACACTGCCAGACGATTGGCGCACCCTGCTGTCCCGACCTTGGCTGCAAGATCGCCCACTCCAACTCTTTTTCCTGCATCATGGCGTTCAATGGGTCGCTGCACCGGTTTGGTCATTTCTCCTGGAAAAGACCGAAGAGGCCGCCTTTTGCGCCCAGGACCACAACGATCTCCACGGCCCACCTCCACTCCCGACAATTCAGCCAGGTGGCCTGGCCACACTCGGACGAATGATCCACCACAGCGCCATCACTCTGTCACTGCCAACCCCCCATTGGCCCAGCCAACCGACCACCCGAGGATCCAAACGGATTGCCATCCTCTTTGAAACATCCCGGGAACATGCCATGGCTTCCCTGAGGCTGAGTGCCGGACTGGCCGGCTGTGATCATGCCGTCTCCCTCTTCACACCGGATGACACCCCCCTGCCCGCTGAAGCCCAGCCTTACCTGGAAGCCCTCAACGCTTTGGGGGCACGCCAGATCACAACCTCTCCCGACCCATCCACACTCTCGCAACACTATGACGTTATCATTAAAATATAATCTCAAACCTTGCGGAACACCGGCATGCAGACCACAACCCACCCCTCACCTGCACAAAAAAAGGCCCTGCAAACCATCCAGGATAAACGGCCCGTTCGCATTCAACAGGGCATACTCTCCGCCCTCAAGTCACAAGGCTGGATTCAACCAGCCCCGAATGACCAACCGTTGGGAGCGGCCACCCGTTACGATCTGACGGCACTCGGTCAACAGGCATTAACCGGTAAACGCGCGGCAACGATCATGCATCCCACAGCCTGTTCCATCGGACTGGAAGCCGAAACGTGCGAAGAGTGCGGCGGCTCAGGCACCTTGTTGATTCTGGATGAATGGGCACGCGCAGAACCATGCCCCTGGTGTCTTGGATCAGGCTGCATCCAGGAATTGATCACCCTGATCTGACTTCCCCATCCTGTCTGCAAAAAACGCTTGCCTGTTCCGAATGACAACCGATATGCTCAACATGCAACACCCAACCACCCAACCTCAACCCTCAGCCAGTGGCCATCCCCATGGACGACGAAAACGGCAGTAACGAAAGACCAGAACGCAGCGAAGGCTCTTCTCGAAAAGGAGCACCCCCGCCTGCCAGCAACTCCAAGATGATTTCCGTGGTGGTGGGTATCGTGGTGCTGTTGGTGGCCATGCTGCAATTCATGCGCATCTCGCAACGCCAGATGGAACAACTCTACCTGGAAGAAAAAATCCACCAAAGTCGCGCCCAGGAGGAGTTCCGCGCCAAGGCACAAAAGAAACGGTTCGATACCATTGAAAACAACAAACAGGCCGACATGCTGGAGAGCCAGTTCCAACCCTTGAACCAAACCGGTCACCCACGGGAACCGTAACATCCAAATTGTTCTTTCAACCCTCGATTCCATGCCGTGCACCTGATATACTGAAGCGTCAATAAAGAGACATGCATTATCATTAATGCTCTTTAACCTCGACCCGTCCAACAGTCAATCAGGAGAGTGCATATGTGTGAACACCATTGGAGCCGACGTGGCGTGCTTGCAGGCATGGCAATGGGCGTTGGCTCGCTTGTGCTGCCGAAATTTGCCCTGGCCGGTGACCCGAAGGCCGGACCCACCATGAGTCCGGAACAGGCGCTGCAACTGCTCAAAGAGGGCCATGCCCGTTTCCTGTCCGGCAAATCGGAACGCCCCAACCTCAGCCCGCAACGGATCGCCGAGACCTTCTCCAAAGGTCAACACCCCTTTGTGACCATCATCTCCTGTTCCGACTCCCGCGTTCCTGTTGAACACATCTTTGACCGGGGCATCGGTGATCTGTTCGTAATCCGCGTGGCCGGCAATGTGGCCGATACCGACGAGATCGGTACGGCGGAATATGGTGCCGGTCATCTCCACACCCCGTTGATTCTGGTATTGGGTCATACCAAATGCGGAGCTGTCTCTGCCGTGGTGCAAGGAGCCAAAGTGGGTGGCAGCATCCCGAAACTGGTGGACAACATCATTCCTGCCGCAGAACGGGCCAAAGCCAAAGGGTTGACCGGCGATGAACTGATTCTGGCCGCCATCCGCGAAAACGTCAATCAATCGATCCAGGATCTGCTCGCCAACAGCCAGGAACTCTCCCACCTGCGGCATGAAGGCAAAGTCAAAATGGTAGGCGCAGTCTATCACATCGATAGCGGTGCCCTGGAGTGGCTCACATAACTCCCTCTCTTGCCATCTCAACCATCTCCTGTGTTGAAGTCTGCCAGGAGATGGTTGAGATGAAACCATTCATGCAGCATCAGCCGCGCAGTCAGACCCCTGCTGTTGCCAGGCTTCCAACCGATCCATCAGGGCATGCACAGCATCACCTGCGCCCGTCAACGCCAACACCAAAGCCCCGGCACAGTCATCCACCCCGCCTGAGGCTACCACCGTGGCACGCACGGCTCCGGATGTCAGAATCCGGACGGCCTCCACCTCTGTCACCACAGTGGCAGAACCCGCCATAATCGGCATGTAACCAACCGGTGTCCCCATGACCCGACGACAGCGCCCCTGCCCCAACAAACCACATGCTGCCGGAACCGAGGGGATCAACTTGCCCAAAGAGACCGGAACGATCAACTCGCCCCCCCGCGCCATCAGAATCGCCATGGCCGCACCAATGGTCCCGCCCACGGGCGATGCCATCAACACGGCCACATGACCAGCCGAATCAATGGCATTGGCTCCTTTGATGTACACATCCCCAACCGCAAACCGTTCCAACAAAGGGGCTGGCCAGCCACGTGACACCTGACCATCCTCGAACAGATAAGGACCAGGCCCACGCCCCTCCCGGGGAGACTCCCCCAGAGCACCTGCACGAATCCAACCCACGGCAAACTGGTCACGGCCCGGATCTTCACCCAACAACGCCCGCACCACATGCCGCGTGGTGGTGCCCCCGACAATCACCATGCGCCCCTGCTGCAACCGTGACCGCACAGCCGGCAACGCCGCCACGGCCATGCCGATCAACTGCCGACCCTCACCAGGACGCACGACCGCCACCGCACTCTCTTCCGGAGGTGTCATGAGATCTCAAGCACAGAAAAATTCCGTGCCCCTTGTCAAGATGTTGATGTCACAATCGAACGAATCACAATGCCAGCCAGGGTCATGCCAAACAGGGCCGGCAGATAACTGATGGTACCATTGACCGAACGGGGCCGACCGGTGGGTGTGGGTTCCGGCGGTAACGGAGGCGCCGGAGGCTCGGTGGACCAGACCGCCCAAATGCCGCGCCCCTGCCCCCGACGGTGCAAACGGCGTCGAACTTCCCGAGCCAGCGGACAAATGGTCGAATCCATCACATCCCCCACCACCAGACGGGTGGGATCCAGCCGACCGCCTGCCCCCATGCTGCTGACCACAGCCAATCCCCGCGCCCGGGCAGCCAGCAACAGATTGACCTTGGAGTTCAAACTGTCAATGGCATCGATCACCCAATCGGGTTGCGCCTGTTCCAGAATCTCCGGCGTATTCTTCGGAGTCAAAAAGCAATCCAGCAAAACCAGGCGGCACTCCGGGTTGATGGAGCCGATCCTCTGCCCCAACACCGTCACCTTCTTTTCACCCATGGTCTCTTGGGTACTGGGCAGTTGCCGGTTCAGATCCGTAGGTGCCACCACATCGTGATCCAACAGGGTCAAACGACCAATGCCCGCCCGCCCCAGAGCCTCAGCCGCAAACCCGCCAACCCCTCCCAGTCCAACCAGCAAAACATGCGCTGCACGCAACCGCTCCACTCCAGCCGCCTGCACCAGAATCTCCGTACGGGTGAACAGACCAGGTTCTGCCATCCATGCAAACTCCTTCATGACGGCCAGGCCAATACCCGCCGCGCATTGTGTGTGGTCACTTCCATGATCCGTTCCACCTCCACCTGCCGCAACCGGGCCAGAACCCGCACCACTTCCGGCAAGAATCCCGGTTCATTCCGTTCTCCGGCATGACCGGCTGGAGGCAAATCCGGGGCATCGGTCTCCAATACCAACGACTCCTCAGGCAGATGCGCCGCCACCTGACGCACCCTCTTGGCACGCTCGTGGGTCACCACACCACCAAACCCCAAACAAAATCCCAGCTTCACATAGGCCACAGCCTGCTGCGGACTGCCGCTGAAGGCATGCACGATCCCACCGTGGGCAAAACCAAGCTGTTTTATCAATCCAATCATCGGATCATGCGCCCGACGCACATGCAACACCACCGGCAACTGCAATCGCCCGGCCAGACGCAGTTGCCGCTCCAACAACTGCCATTGCGCGGCATGGCTCTCCGGGGACAACAGGTAATCGAGTCCGATCTCACCCACAGCAACCGGTGGACAATGCCGGATCCACGTCTCCAACTGCTCCACACCATCTGGCCCGTGATCTTCAAGAAACCCGGGATGCAATCCCAAACCGATCCCGATCTCCCCACTCTGCATGGCCACGATCCGGGCAAAATCCTGCACACGCACCCCAGGCACCAAACACCATTGCACCCCCACAGCCCGGGCACGACTCCAGACCTCCAACCGATCCGCCGCAAAATCCGGAAAATCCAAATGACAATGGGTATCAAACATCCCTCAATCATCCTCACCGGGATGATCGATCCGCTCTTCCACATAGGCCCATGCCGACGCATCCAACTCCTGTCTGGCCAACTCCATGGCCTGCTGGTTGGCAGCACGCAACTCCTCAGGCACCCCATTGGCCGCTCTGCTCAACCAGATCATGGCCCGCACCGGATCCCGCGCCACGCCCAACCCCTCGAAATACAACGCCCCGACACAGTGGGCCGCCCGCGCATCCCCCTGCAAAGCCGCCCGCCGAAACCAATCAAACGCCTGCACCGGATCCTTGGCCACCCCAATCCCACGCAGATACATGGTTCCCAGATTGTGTTGAGCCAACACCTCACCCTGTGCCCCGGCCTTGAGAAACCATTCCAACGCCCGCACCGAATCCCGCGTCACCCCCAACCCCTTGAGATACATGGCACCCAGATTGTGTTGTGCCCGGGCATTGCCTCCAGAGGCCAATGCCTGAATCAATGCCAAATAACGATCTGGATCGATCTGCTCCTTCGGTGGCATCATCACGCCAGACTCCATCTCCATCTCCAAATCAACGCTCACCCATGGATTCATGCAGGGTTTTGGCAATCGGCTTGGTCAGAAAACTCAAGACCGTATTCTTGCCCGTGATGATTTCAACAACAGAGGTCATGCCTGTCTGAATCTTCACCGGTTCCGGTCCCATGCCGACAAAATCCTTGCCTGCAATCTTGATGCGCACCCGATAGAAGGTTTCCGCTGTCTTTGAACCGCCGCCCGCCTCTTCCAGGGTATCCACGCTGATATAATCAACCACCCCGGGAAATGTTCCATAAATGGTATAGTCCCAGGCATCAAACTGCACGTTGGCAGGCAAACCGGTACGCACAAAAGCAATATCCGCAGGCAAAACCTTGGCTTCGATCAGATATTCGTCGTCCACCGGCACAACCTGCATCACTTCCTCACCCGAACGGGCCACCCCACCCTTGGTGGTGATCCGGATATTGCGCACCACCCCATCCATCGGAGAGATGATTTCAGTGTTTTCCCTCAATTTGCGGTGCTGGGTCAATTGTTGCGTCAATGCCTCCAGACCCTCCTGGGCCTTGGAAAGTTCTGCCTGACAATCCTCCAGATAACGATTCTTGCGATTGATGATCTTGCCGCGCCAATCCAACTGTTGCCGCTTCAGACGCAAGATCTCCACCTGACTGACATCGCCGGTGGTCAACAACGGCTCCATCAGCGACAACTCCTTCTGCACCAGCTCCAAGGTGTCCTGCATCACCTTCAGATCCTCGTTCAAAGCCGACTGACGCTTTTGAAACAACTGTTTCTGATTGGCCAACACCTCGGGAAACTCTTCGGCCTCTTTTGGGAAATTTGGTTTATTCCCAAAGACTTCGGCAGTCAGACGCGCCACTGTGGTCATGGCCGCCACCACCTTGCCATACACCTCCAGATAGCCGGCCTCGGCACGCACCTTGTCCAACAACAACAAGGTCTGCCCTTTCTTGACAAACTCACCCTCCTGGACCAGGATCTGATCCACCATCCCCATTTCCATCACCTGGATCACCTGGTTACGCGAGGTAGGAATGACCGCCCCACGCGCCCGCACGATCTGATCCAACTCGGCCCAGTCGGCCCAAATCACCAACACGATCATGGACACGGTAATAAAAGGAATGATGAATCGTCCAGAGCGTGGCGGAATGTGCATCGGAACCGGTGTGGTCATTTCCGTACCTCTTGTTGCGGTTGCAACGGCTGGGAAGCAGACTGTCCGGATGGGGCCAAACGCGCCATGACCGCCTCCCGTTTGCCATCCATGAGCAAGCGACCGTTCTTGATCACGAGCAGCCGATCCAGAATCGGCAACATGGCCGACTTGTGGGTGGAAATGAGCAGTGTCACCCCGGATTTGGCCAACCGATCCAGAATGGCCACCACACGCGCTTCTGTTTCGGTATCCATGCTGGCCGTCGGTTCATCCATCAGCAAAACCTTGGGACGCAACAACAAGATGCGCGTCAGAGCAACCAGCTGCCGCTGTCCTCCGGAGATGCCGCTCCCCCCTTCATTGATCGGCAATGCCAATCCCATGGTGTGTCCGTAGATCAGGTCAATCAATCCGGATTCTTTGGCAGCCTCCAGAATGGCATCATCGCCTGGGTCATCCATGCCGAACAGCAGATTCTCCCGCAAGGTTCCTTTGATCAACCGCACATCCTGTGGCATATAGGCGACGAATTGACGCAAGGCATCGGGCACGATCATCGACATGTCCACCCCGCCCAACAATGCCGTTCCATCACGTGGACGCCACAATCCCGAGGCAATCTTCAGCAGGGTACTCTTGCCCGATCCGATGGGTCCAATCACCCCTATCCGCTCCCCAGCCGTAATGGTGATCGGTGGTGCCGGGGTCAGATCCAGTGCCGGCCTGGAATTCTGACCGTAAAAAAATCGTACCCCCTCCAGCCGTACGGATCCCTCCAGGGCTGTCGGACGCAACTGACTCGGCTCTTCATCCAATTCGTTGGGCAACCCGATCATCTGCTCCAGTTTGCTCAAAGCCACCTTGGCAGAAGACCATTGCAACTGCAAAGTCGGAATCTGCGCAATATTGCCCAAGGCCTTGTTGCCGATGATCTTGCAGGCAATCAATCCCCCCAAGGTCAACTGCCCTTCCACCACCATATAAGCCCCGTACACAACCAGACTCACCCGGAACAGACGTTGCAACAGACCGATGATGTGATGAGAGATGGCCGAAAGATGATTGATGCGATACTCTTCCGCCCCCCCCTGAACCTCCAGACCACTCCAGCGTTCGATCAAACTCTTTTCCGCCCCGCATGCCTTGATGGAGTCGATCCCGCCTACCGACTCGACCAGGGTGCCGGACTTCTGATTCTCCAGCACTTGATTCTGGGCTACCGGTTCATCCAACACCTTGCGGAACAACCGCGTCACCATCAGCATGCAAAACAAAGCCACAACAGGAACAACAACCAACGTCCCACCCAACGCCCAGACAACCAACAGAAACAAAAATGTAAACGGAAGATCGACCAACAGGAACATCGGAGCCGAAGAGATGAACCGCCGCACCTGATCGAGATTCTTGATCTGGGCCGCAAAGGTGCCCAAAGAGGCTGGTCGCGACTCCAGACGAATCCCCAAAGCGCGCCGGAAGAACCAATCCGAAAGTTCAAAATCGGTCCGGATCGTCTCGCGGGCAATCAATTTCCCACGGATATGGCGCAACAGCAGCTCCACCCCAATGGCGATCAGCACTCCAACCGTCAACACCTTCAACGTCTGGAAACCGGCATTGCGCACCACGCGATCAATGACCTGCATGGTGAACATGGCAATGGCCAGATTGAGAATATTGATAATAAAAGAGGTAATGACAACATCGCGCCATACCCCCTTGTTGCGAAACAGACTCTCGCGCAATAGTGCCCGGGCACGGCCAGCCATCACAATCTCCCTGTATGAACCAATAAGCTCAAGGCCGAACTCAACCGATCCGCCTCGGTATCCTCAACGGCCAGTGAACTGTTGAATGTATCCTTGGCAGAATTCATCACATCGAGCCAGGATTTCTGTCCCGCCACATATAAACGGGTATAGGATTCAAAAATCGCTTCAGAACTTTTATAGTTGGTCCGATTGTTCTCCAGACGATAACGGGCACCGTTGTAGGCGTTCCACACCTCGGCAACCGAAGTCGTGATTTGCAACACGGTCTTGCGGCGATCCTCGATCATCCCCTGACGACGGGATTGGACCGCATCAATATTGGTCACGGAGGACAACCCGGCTCCGAGTTGCGATTCCAAAGAGATCGATGCCTTGTGTTCGGATTTGGAGCCAAACTGCTCTTCCAGGTGCAGCACCACTTTGGGCCAATAGGCCGCTTCTGCCGAGTCAACATCGGCCTGTGCAGCCTGCAATTCAAAGTCCTGCTTGACCAAACCCGGGGCTGTGGCCATGGTTTGGGCCGTGGCCTCTTCCAGTGTTTTGGGAAGTTCCGACAGATCCGGGAGATCCGCGAGATCGAGTTTGTTGACCTTTCTGCCAACCAACTCGCTCATCTGCATCGTACCATTGGAAAAGTTCTGCACGATTTGAGAGAGTTCGTTTTTGGCCTGGAGCAGACGATTATTAGCCAGGTTGAGATCCACTTCCGGGCTGACCTGGTTTTTGACGCGCCGTCCGATCATCTCCAGCAAACCCTCATGGCGTTTGACATTCTGACGATGCAGATCCAACTGGATCTGGGTACGACGCAAATTACTGTAAGTGCTCGTCAACCGCAACAGCAATGACCGCCGTGTCACCAACACTTCGGCATCGGCAGCGCCGTGCCGAGCGCGCGCCGCATCGATACCCGCCGTAATGCGCCCACCGGTCCACAAAGGTTGCCGCAAGGAGAAGACCGGGTCTGTGCGTCCACCGTTACTGTTCATGGCCGCCTGCACACCGGGAGCAGGATAACGCTGCCATTCCGCCCCTTCCACCTCCGAACGGGCCGCATCCACGGAACGCTGTTTGGCGATGATCTCCGGATAATCCCGAAGGGTGACCTCCATCAGATCCGCAAAACGCCAACCAGCCTCTTCGGCCTGGGCGGTGACTGCACAGGCACACAGAAAGGCACCCAAAATCCAGCGACTCCAGACTGTAGGCAACATCAACGATTTCCGTTCCAATGGATTCATACCAATAGCGAAAGAGGAATGTTTGTCATGGTTCATATCAAGAATACGCAAAAAATGAAGGGTGCGGCTTGCGCCGCACCCCCCGAAGAAACCTGACAGCGTTCACCAGACACGCTGTCAGGGTTGGAGTTAGAGAAGAGTCAGGTATCAGGGGGTCAGATCATCCAACTCAAAGTCAGACACATCCCACTCGATTGCCGCACCACCGGAGACGTAGACAGCCAACTCGAAGTCATCGATGGAATCGGCAGCACCATCGCCGGTGTTCACCAGCACCACGGCATCCCCATTTCCAACACCGTTGTCACCCGTACCCTTGAGGACAAAGATGTCACCCTGGTCAGTACTGCCGGCGAGCGCTTCTCCAGAACCCACACTCGTATCGGCAGCGGTGATGTTATCCAACTCACCCAGATAGATCTGATCTCCAGAGGCAAAGTCGGTGATCACATCGACTCCACTGCCTGTTGCAGCCTCGGCACTGGTGAAGATGCTGTTACCACCCGCCGAGTCTCCTGAGTCAAACCAGAAGACATCGTTGCCGGCACCTCCGGTCAAAGTGTCTGCTCCGGCATTGCCGTCGAGGGTATCACCCGCATCCGTACCTTCGAGGGTGTTGGCTTCAGCATCTCCTTCGACCAGATCGCCATCGGCATCGCCATCGGCATCACCGTCTGCGTCTCCGTCGGCATCGCCATCGGCATCACCGTCTGCGTCTCCGTCGGCATCGCCATCGGCATCACCGTCTGCGTCTCCGTCGG
>JAANAU010000045.1 GCA_011089965.1 Magnetococcales bacterium | reverse complement strand
TCTCAGATATGGAGTTCTTCAAGCTGAAAATCATGGCACTGCACGAGGCCAGGGCAGTCCTGATTGGGTGATCTCACCCCCTCAGGTACGCTTCCGCCGGAAGAGCCAAATCTCCCTCTGGGAGACTGGCGAGGATTCCACCAGTCGTGCGAGTTCGGCATCGAGATGTTTGATGGCGGTCGACGGTTCCGGTGGGCGAGATACCTTCCCCCGATGGGCACGATTCCTTTCTGCCCTCTTGCGGGCGGCCCTGGCCTGTGATCGGATCTTCTTGAGTTCCTGGTTCGGCATCAATTCCGATCCACCCGCTCCCGCAGTTCCTTGCCTGCATTGAAGAACACCACTCGTTTGGCCTCCACCTGGACTGCGATACGCTGTATGATCGCGTTCGGTATGCTCGTCGTCTGACAGCATTTTTGGCTGAAGCAGAGAGAGGTCAACGCGGATATTTGATGACCAATAATGTTGCATACCATAAACTTTATGACAATGCCGTTCCTCTGGTGGAAAGCGTCATGGCCGATCTCCTAGCAAATTTACCAAAGGAATTTCTGGTTTGCAGGCCAGTCCCAAGGGGTTGCGGCATGCCTTCGCCGTCGCCTCCCTGCAGTCCGGGGTACCCATCAATTTCGTGCGTAAATGGCTGGGTCACTCCCGCTTGGCGACCACCGAAATCTATGCCGACGCCGTCGGCGAGGAAGAACAGAACATCGCGGGGCGGCTGTGGGGTACTTTCTGATCAGAATGGGGCTAAACAGAATGCCCCATTTTGTTTAACAAACTGATAGAAGAAGATAATGGAATGCTAGCATTTCTTAAGGAGCTTGATGGCTATTTCCAACCAGAAATCGTTGAGAAATTAGGAATTTGTAGAAATTTGAACTGTAAATGCAGATCAGAGCACAGTATCATTCTATTATAAAGGAGAAAAATAATGCGCAACTGTCATGTTCAACCATATATTCCAGATTTAGATGGTTGTGAGCTTATATCCTATTCTCATGGAAGCAATCAAATGGATCCATTTGCTTTCAGAATTGTTAGAGATGGCGATAATAGGTTAGATCAAGCAATCAAGATATATCCAAAAATTGGATCTATCTTATCAAAGAAACCAATCTTAGTGAATTGCTACCCAGCAACTCTCTCAAAATTTCCTGGAACAATCACGATAGACACATACTTGCGGAAACAGAATTTCTCTCGCGCCTTATTGCTTGGGCATGCATCAGATCGTCCAACCATTATTATTGGACAACCCTTTCCAGTATTGGATTTTTTTCTTAGCCATCTAAATCAAAGACTTGAAATCCAGAAGAAAATTCTAATTGTTCTTGGTGGGTATTGGTGCCCAGGAGGTCTTGATCAAACAATCCTTGATCTTTTGATCAATCATGCTGAGGCTGTTGAAATTTTTCATGCCTACGGTGTCGCAGAGGTCAATTACGCCTGCTTACTTGGCCAACGAGACCCGGCAGACAGTAGAATTCTGTATCAATGTGTTCTCCAAGATGTTAATCCGATCATTGAGAAAGGAAGACTTGTATTAGAATACACGGATGTTAATGGATTTCTATCAAATTTTGACACCGAAGATTCAGCAGAAGCACATGAAGGGAACTTTATTATAGCACCTTCAAGGCATCGAGTGCCGGAGAATGTTGTTGCTGAAATTTCGTCATGGAACAGCCAATTATGGCATCGTTATACTGGTTATCTTAAGCTTAATAATGATTACAAATCGATGATAATTCAGTTACGTCCAGGATTAACACCAAACACAGATCGAGAGATGGACTTCTTTGAGTTCTGCAAACTGTATGGAATGAGCTGGTCTGACAAACCTTGTTATTGTTTATACTGAAGATCAAATGCTTGCAATTCGTCACAACAAGATAATCATCGTTCTTTTTTGGTTGATCACAGCAGTTCTGTGCTCCCGCCTTGGCAATCTCGTCATCGTCATTGATCCAGACGAATCCTTGCCTAAAGATCATCCCTTTGTGATGGCCACCAAACAAATCGAGAAGGTTTTCGGCAATCAATTCAGTGCTGTTATTGCCATCACACCGCGAGAGGGAGACATCTTTCAACCGGTAGTCATCGACACCATGACGCGGTTGACTCGTGCCATCGAAGCCAGTCCCGGCGTGGTGCGCACCAATATGGCCAGTCTGGCAGCGCGCAAATTCAAGTCGATCAAGGGTTCTGACGAAGGCATGGAGGTACATCGGGCCTCCTCAAAAAGCCCCCGCCAGGCTCATGGGCCTACCCAGTGGTAGCCGCTGACGAGCAACCATTTCTCTCACCAAAGAGTGCCAGGTGATCATCCGAGTGAGCAGACTGGCCCATGCTGTATGGAGGCATGGCCAATTCCGGGCAAAAAAGAACCTGACCAGCAGGTTCAGGTTCATCACCAGGAAAATGGCTCGGATCCAGGACGCAGAGGTATCGGCCAGCTTGGCCCGGATCTTCGCCAGACCATGCCGGTTTTTGCCCTGACCGAACTTTCCTTCGATGGGAATCCGTTCCAGATGATCCCGGCGGCGTTGTCGTTTGGCCTCACGGAGTTCCTCTCGATTGGTCTCGGTCTCCTTCCTGGGACGACCTAACGGCTTGCCGCCAAAGCGAATTCCCCGATCCTTGCAGTAACGTCGATTCTCTCGTGTGCCGTAGATGCCATCGGCCAGCACCACAGATGGAAAATGTCCGTGCCGTTTCTTATAGGCCTCCAATTGGCCCGGTAGATCGGCGCTTTCGTTGAATGCATCCCAGCGCAATTCATCCACGCGGGCCAATCCATTGTCATCCAGACTGGCGCTCAATTTGGCCCCAAATTCCACGGCCACACCCGCCTTGCCCCGGACAATCGGGCGCACATGAGGCTGACTGATGCTGACAATCCGATGCGGATGGCTACGCAACTTGTTGTCATGCATATGTTTTTGTTGCGCGTAAACCTCCCGGATCACCCAAAGCTGACGCAGATGGCGACAGGATAGACTATCGGGCATCTTGCGACTCAAATTCGGTCTGAAACCACCCAAAAGGGCTGGTTCGGGAGGCCAAAACCGATCCAGCAAAGCATCAATGTGGCCAAGATTTCGGCGCAGGTACTGCAACTGCTGACGAATGGCCCGCCTGAGCGTGTTTTGCCAAGGTTTGCGTTTCTTTGCCAATGCCAGAAAATCCTGACGCGCTTTCTGTCGGTAGGTGCGCGGCTTCTTTTGCAGCCCGGACAACGGAAACAGTCGATCAATCAACCGCTCGCTGATCTCACGGGCCTCGTTGAGCAGTCCAAGATCGGTCGGGAAACGAATGGCCTGTTCCGCCACCGTGGCATCAATGATCAACTTTCCGGACGGTTTCGCTTCCTCTGCTTCATCATTGGTTTCAGACACATTTTTGGCCTGTTGCGGAACTTCCGGAACTGTGGCGCTCTCAACCCGGCCCATTCCTCCGTCCCCGTTCTGTCCGGACGATGACGAATCGTTGTCAGTGCTTACTGGTTGTCTTGACCGCTTTTTCTTCGTCAAGATCTCTGCCAGTTTCGTGTCGACCGACTGCTCAAACTGCGCATATACCGCCACACCCATACGTTTGCGGATCTCGACAAACAGCGATGGCGCAAAGGGCTGCTCCAGGGTGAAACCTGAAAAACCACAGAAAAATTGCAGATATGGGTTCTCCTGGATCTGCAGAACCGTTTCCTCGTCTGTCCATCGCTGGCGATGTTTGATGATCACTGCACCTACCATCAGCCTGGCTGGTTTGGCGGGGGTCCCCTGGTCCATACTCATGCCGCTGTAATAGGCGGTAGCAAACTCTTCCCAGGGAACCACCTCAGCCAGTTTGACCCACCGGTTGTTCGGATCGAGGTTTCTCTCGAATGGGCTCTCAAAACCGGGCAGACTGGGCTGCTTTTTGTCGGACTCTCGGATCATGGTGCAAGCCTTTTTGGCTGAAAGGGCTGAAAACCATACATCCGAATACTATCACAAATACGATTTCATGTACAGTTTCAATGTGTTGGACTTTTTGAGGAGGCCCTATTTATCCAAATGTGTTACCACTGATCCGAAGAAAAAGGATGTTGCGCTGCCAGCTCGTGCAGCATACTCCCATTCTGCCTCGGTCGGCAAACGGTATCGCCCCTCACCCCGAGCATTCAGGGCCGCAATGAATGCCTCGATATCCTTCCATGAGACCTGTTCAACTGGACATGTCTCTCCACAATGGATAAACCATGCTGGATTGTAGCCCATTACTGCCCGCCATTGCCCCTGTGTCACCTCTGTGGTCTGCATATAAAATGGACGACTAATGGTCACTAAGTGCTGTGGTCGAGCCCAGATGTGCCCCTCCTGATTTAATTCCCCCATTATAAAACTTCCAGCAGGAATTTTTTTAAAAGTCATATTTAATGAGTTTGTGTAAAATTTGTTGCGTTCATTCACTAGTGTCCGGTTGAGCCAGAGAGCCTGTCGCAGAATGAGGAAAACCGCCGCATGATGTGGTAGACTATCCGCCATTGATCACGTTGGATACGGGAGGTGGGGATGGCAGGATTTTTCCGGGAACCGGACAGGCGGCAGATGCACTTGCTGCCGGTAGACATGCTGGAGTGGGTGCCTGAGGATGATATTGCGCACCTGATTCTGGATGTCGTGGAGGGGATGGACCTGAGTCGGTTCAAAGCGCGTTATCAGGTTGGGGGTGTAGGTGCCCCGGCGCTGTCCCCTGGGATGATGTTGGCGGTGTTGATCTACGGTTACTGTCATGGCTACACGTCGAGCCGGAAGCTGGAGAGGCTGTGCGTGCGAGATGCCGGGTTTAGGATGATCGTTGGGGAACACACCCCGGATCATGCCACCATAGCCCGTTTTCGGCGCAACCATCTGGCGGACGTGCAGGAGTTGTTCATTGAGGTGTTGAAATTGTGTCGCAAGGCCGGTTTGGCGCGTCTTGGACTGGTAGCGTTGGATGGGACCAAGGTGAAAGGCAACGCCGCATTGGAATCCAACCGGACGCTGACGACGATTGAGGATGAGGTGACAGCGCTTCTGTCTGCGGCGGAAGCGACGGATGTGCGGGAGGATGCACTGCACGGCGACCGCCGTGGTGATGAGTTACCGGAAGGGATGAGGAATCGGAAGGATCGTCTGGAGCGTTTGCAGGCATGCCGGGTCGAGTTGCAACGTGAGCAATCGGAAAAGGCGGGCGAGCAGGACGCGAAGGTAGCGGCAAGAGAAGCGGAAGAGGCAACGACCGGGAAGAAACGTCGTGGCCGGAAGCCGAAACCTGGCAACCACGAGGTTGCTGGCGATGCCAAGGCGAACGTGACCGATCCCGATAGCCGGATCTTGAAGACGCGCAAGGGTTGGGTGCAGGGATACAATGCGCAAGCGGTGGTGACAGAGGATCAGATCATCGTGGCAGCGGTGGTGACGCAGGATCGCAATGATGTGGAGCAATTGAAGCCGATGCTGGCGCTGGCGTGGGCGAACATGGCGTTGATCGAGGAGGATCCTGAGATTGGCGTTGCGTTGGCGGATGCCGGGTACTGGTCGGAAGAAAATGATCAGGCGGCGACGGATGATTGTGAACTGCTGATCGCCACACGCAAGGACTGGAAGCAAAGACGTAACTATTCAGCACCCCACCCAAAAAAAATCCTTGACAGGGTTTTTCGCATCTTTTTGAAGAATCAGATGCAATTTGGAACACCCACTGATTCGGCCCTTTATCGACCCTCTGTGGCCGCTGTTCCTGCGCCTGAATTCGCCTGCATACCAGGGTCGCTGGCCTTGTCTCATCTTCGCTCCCAGGTGGCACTGCGGGGCAAAATTTCTGTCCAAAAAAGTCGTGCTATACTCCTCGCATCAACCCGAAGTGAGGAGATTCCCGTTGAGGATCAACGCAGACGAAATCCGTTCCAACATTGACCAGGTGCGCCGTCTACTCCAGGAGGAGACGACCATCTCTCCTGCCATGCGGTCCATGGTGGAGGTGTTGCTTCTGGTCGTGACCCTTCTGCTCAACCGGGTTGGGCTCAACAGCCGTAACAGCAGCAAGCCGCCATCAGATGACCCGAACAGGAAGAAAACGCCTCGCACCGGCAATGGCAACAAACCCGGCGGTCAAAAGGGACATCCGGGATCGACCCTCGAACCCGTCGTCGACCCGGATGAGGTCGTCATCCTAAAACTGGAAACCTCTACCTTGCCGGAAGGCCGGTATCGCGATGACGGCTTCGAGACCCGTCAGGTCTTCGATGTCGACATCTCGGTCATCGTCACCGAATACCGGGCGCAAGTTCTGGTCGATCAACTCGGCAAGCGCTGGGTCGCTCCGTTCCCCGAGGAGGTGACCGCGCCGGTTCAATACGGCAGCAGCATCAAGGCCGGCGCCGTCTACATGTCCCAGCAGCAACTTCTCCCCTACAACCGGGTCGAAGAGCAGTTCGGCGACATGTTTCAGATCCCCTTGAGTGCCGCTTCCGTCTTCAACTTCAACAAGGAGGCCTTCAACCGCCTGGAACCATTCGACCAATGGATCAGGCCGAAACTGATCGCCTCACCGCTACTCAACACCGATGAGACCGGCATCAACATCGCGGGCAAGGGACATTGGCTCCACTGCCTCTCCAATGACCGGCTCACCTTGTTTTACCCGCACGCCAAACGTGGCGGAGAGGCCATGGACGACATGGGAATTCTGCCCTATTTTCAGGCCATCCTGTGCCACGACCACTGGTCACCCTACTTCAAATATGCCAGCGACCATTCCCTGTGCAACGCACATCACTTGCGGGAACTGGAGTGGGCTGCCGAACAGGAAAAACAGGCCTGGGCCAAATCCCTGCAAGACCTGCTCAAGGAGGCCTGTCACGCCAAAAACCTCTCCTCAGGCTGCCCGGACCCGCAAATCGCCCAACAATTCCGGGAACGATACCAAAAAATCCTCGCGGAGGCCGAAACGGAATGCCCGCCTCCCGACGAAAACAATCGCAACGGCAAACGCGGCAGACTCAAACGCAGCAAGTCCAGAAATCTTCTGGAACGGCTGCGGGAACATGAGGATGGCGTTCTCATGTTCCTGGATAACCCCATCGTCCCCTTCTCGAACAACCAAGCCGAAAATGACCTCCGCATGACCAAGGTCCATCAGAAGATTTCCGGCTGCTTCCGCTCTCAGGAAGGAGCCGCCATCTTTTGCCGCATCCGAAGTTTCCTTTCCACCTGCCGGAAAAATGGCATCCCGGCAACCCAGGCACTCAGAGACCTCTTCCAGGGAAAATGGCCAGACTTCATGACTGGCTCATGATGCCTGCTCTGCCCGATCCATGGGGTGCTGAATAGTTACGCAAAGACAAGGGATGCGGGACCAGGTTGCGCCCCGTGGCAGGATTCCCAAGGGGTTGTCGGCCCGTGAACGAATGGAGCGCAAACTGCTGACCAAGCGAGGCAAGGCGCTATACAAGAAGCGGGGTCAGACGGTGGAGCCGGTTTTCGGACAGATGAAAGGCACCCAGGGAGCGGATGAATTCCGCCTGCGGGGCCTGGAACTGTGCAACGGGGAGTGGAATCTGCACTCCGCCACGCACAATCTGAAGAAGCTGCACTCGAAATGCGTCAAAATGGGACAAAAAGGGGGTAAATGGCTTCACTGAGGGCGGACTTTTCGCCTTTCATGGGATAAAACCGGCCTGATGAACGCGGGTGGCGGTTCGCGTTCCGATCCGACGTCCAGTCAGGCTATTCGACGACAGGCTCCAGAGGAGACCGGTCGCAACTAACTGTACACAAAGCTCTTTTGAAAAATTTTCCCCGGTTTCGACTTGAACGAAATCCGGGATCCTGGCAGTTTCTCTCAGGGGGGGGTGCTACCACCACGGAGACTGCCATGTATGTCGGTAAAACGATGTTCGCCCAAGCCATGGATTTCTTGCCATGGACCACCTTTCACCGGATTGTTGATCGCTATGCAGGCGATCAACGAGTCAGGACACTCACATGCGCCGAACAGTACCGTGCCATGGCCTTTGCCCAACTCACGTACCGCGAAAGTCTCCGCGATATCGAGACGTGCTTGGCCGCCCAGACGGCCAAGCTTTACCATATGGGCTTTCGACATCCTGTCAAACGATCAACCTTGGCCGATGCCAACGAGACGCGCGATTGGCGGATCTACGCCGACTTCGCGTGGATCCTTATTCGTCAGGCCCGCGAGCTTTATGCAACCGAAGAATTGGGAATCGAACTCGCCAACACGGTCTACGCCCTGGATTCCACCACCATCGACCTCTGCCTGTCTGTATTCCCTTGGGCGCCGTTTCGCACGACCAAGGCGGCTGTCAAGATGCACACCCTTCTGGATCTGCGTGGCTCAATCCCCAGCTTCATCCATATCTCGGATGGCAAGATGCACGATGTCAATGTGCTCGACATGCTCGTGCCGGAACCAGGCGCATTTTACGTCATGGACAGGGCTTATCTGGACTTCGAGCGCCTCTACACGTTTCATCAGGCTGGCAGCTTCTTCGTGACACGTGCCAAGTCCAACCTATGCGCACGACGGGTCTACTCTTCGCCCACAGACCGTACCACCGGCCTGATTTGCGATCAGACCATCACCTTGAGCGGTCCTCAGTCCAAGAAGCGCTATCCAGAACATCTGCGCCGTATTCGTTTCAAAGATCCAGAGACGGGCAGAACGCTGGTCTTCTTGACCAACCAAACCAGTCTTCCGGCCCTTTCGATCTGTTCACTGTACAAGAGCCGTTGGCAGATCGAACTCTTCTTCAAATGGATTAAGCAACACTTACGTATCAAGCGGTTCTTCGGCACTTCGGAAAACGCTGTCAAGACTCAAATCTGGATCGCCATATCCGTCTACGTGCTGGTCGCCATCATCAAGAAACGTCTCCAACTCGACGTCTCCCTCTACACTTTGCTACAGATTTTTTCAGTTATTCCGTTCGAGAAAATATCTATAAATCAATCTGTTGGCAATATGATAAAAAGGATCGATCAGGAAAACCAGACCAAGCAGTTGATTTTGTTTGATTAAATAACCGGACAGTAGTGCAATGGTTTCGCTTTAATTGTGGTCCCGGTTGAACTCCGTATACTCCCCTTTCATCCATAACGGCACCAGATTCACCCCCCCTTTTTTGATCATCCGCCCGACCTTCTCCCGGATCGCCCATACCTCATCATCCATGCGCTCCTGATACCGCCTGACCATCTCCCCAGCCCCGTGCGCCATCCCCTTGTAGAGACCCAAATTGGTAAAATACCATAACTCGAAATAGTCCCGCTCGATCGCACTGACATTGTAAAAGGCTGACGCCTGACCTTCATAAAAACCGATCCGCTCCCTGGGAAACACCCTGGCCAACCAGTCCATGGGATAAGGGGGACGCTCCCTGGCAGACGGGGTCAAAAGCGCATCACTGCGCAACCCCTTGAGCAACCGCTCCACTTCGTAAAGCTTGCGCCAACTCTCCGAACGCTCGACATCCAATGCCCGGAAAAAAACCGCACCCACCTCCGGAGGATGACAATCGACACACACCACCTGCCACCGCTTGCGCTTGATCTGATTCTCGGCACTCTCCGGATTGATCTCCCGAATGCCGAACTTCCAAACCGCCTTGTCCGCCACCTGATGGTTGCCATCCTTCATGTGACAATACGCACAGGTGGGAACCGCATAGTTCCCCTGACGCAACGGCCTGCTCCAGTCCCAATTCTTGCCCTCCTGTCGATACCGCTGACCATGAGCACCAGCAAGATAAGCCTCATCATCCGGATGAGGCGGACCGGAGTGACAGGTGATGCAGGCCTCGGGACGACGCGCCTCTGCGGCATCAAAACGATGCCGCGTATGACAGGAATCACACTTGCTGGCCACCGAATGACACTGCAAACAGGCAGTCACCTCGGCCTTGGGCTTGTCGGCAAAATGCCGGGAATCGACAGCCCGCTCCATGGCCAGGGCGTGACTGGGAAAACCGTACTGCTTCTCCTCCTCCATCTGGGCCAGCCGTTCGGGGTGACAACCGCCGCAGATTTTGACTCCGGGCAGACTCAACTGCGCATGATCCGCCCCATGACAGGCCGGACAGAGCACCGGCTGTTCCGCCTGGGCGTGCCGACTGCTCCGCCACTCCTTGACAATGCCGGGCGTGACCACAAGGTGACACTCCAGACAGGCCTCCCCCTGGAACACCCCCTCCACCCGCCCGCTCTCCGGACGGTGATAACGCTCCGGATCCCAGTATTCATGCATGGGATCCGGACGCCACTGATCGGCATATTCACCAAAGCCCTGGGCATTTTCGTCCAACCCGGCCCAGACCAGCCAGGGGCAGATCAGCCCCACTACCAGGAGAGAGTCGGCAATCCGCATATGGCCCCCAATCGCGCCGGAAGTTCACCCCAGGTTCCAACCTGACCGGAGTAGTGGATCGCCCCGGTCAGCACACCGGCCATCAGCAGAAGATAACCTGCAAAACGCCAACGCACGATGCCCAGACTCCAGTCCACCCGCTGCCGCAGATGCTCCCGATCCTGCCGCAGGGATGGCTGCAACCAGTTGCGCACGTCGCGAAAGGCCAGACTGTTGGTGGGACACTCGGTGATGCACCGACCGCATCCCATGCACTCGGTGGTATCGACCCGCCCCTGGTTGGCTGCACCCATCTCCCAGACCGGAATGTTCATGTCGCACACCTTGGCGCACTTGCCACACTGGATGCAACGCTCCGCCGCATAATCGATGCGGAACATCCCAACCTTGTTGAGCAGCCCGAAGGTGGCACCATACGGACACAGAAAACGACAGTAACTCCGGTTGCCGATCCAGGGGGAGAGCAGCAGGGTGGCAAAATAGGGCAAGACCACGATCATGGCGAAAAAGCCCAGATAGCCCACCGTGACGTTGTTGGCCGGTCGGGTCACTGCCCACATGGCACCCAGATAAAGCGCAAACCAGAACCACTTCAAATGACGCAGCCGCCAGGCCCGAGCCGAACGCGGCACATGATCCACATGACGAAAGGCAAATCCCACGGTTTCACGAATGCCCACGCACGGGCAGTTCCAGCCGCAGATCACACGCCGTCCAAAGAGCAGCACAGCCGCCAGCACCAGAAAAAAAGTGACCGTACCCGGAACATGCAGCGATGGAAAGGCGGGCAGTCCGGCCAGAAAGCCCAGATGCGGTTCGATGAAGGGCCAGACCCAGGGGATCAGCCACCAGAACAGCGTGACATTGATCACCAGGATGATCAGACGCTTGCGGGTATAGGGGTTCTTCTCGGCCCGGATGCGCCAGAGACCAAAGGCCAGAATCAATGCACTCTCGGTATAGCGGTTGAGCCAGATGGGGGTGCCGAACCGATACAACCAGGCATCGTTGAGCCAGCCCAGAAAAGCCCAGGCAAAGGCGACCAGCGCCACAGCCCGCACCCACCAGGCATAATGACCGGCCTGGGATCGCTGCTGACTGGCTGGCATGAAACGGATCGGTACCACCCGCCGGGACGGACGGAAGCCGTGGGGAACAACAGCCTGCGGGTTCATGTTCCAGGTCCTTGCATGGTCACTCCCTTGAACACACGGATCACCCATAATTCAACCGATTGGTTGATCTCTATTCAATAAGAAACATGATTTCTTGTCAAGCCCTTTTTTGCACTTGCCCTGGATTGGCGCTTCTGGAAACATGGACTGCCTGGAATGGCCACCGATCAGCAGCCGAACGGACAAGGAAGCGCGATGACGGGTTCTTTCAAGCAGGAGTTGTTCGCACATCTGGCGCGCATTGGCAAGGCGGTGGGACAGGAGCATCGTCTGGAGATGCTGGAGTTTCTCGCCCAGGGCGAGCGCAGCGTGGAGGCTTTGGCCCGTTTGTGCCAGTTGTCGGTGGCGAACGCCTCGAAGCATTTGCAGCAGTTGCGACTGGCCGGGCTGGTCATGGCCCGAAAGGAGGGGTTGTATGTTTATTATCGGTTGTCCGATCCCCAGATCATTGCGCTGCTGGGGGTGATCCGCGGGCTGGCCGAGCGTCATCTGACCGAGGTGGGGGAGTTGGTCAGAAACTATCTGTTGACCAAAGACGGCATGGAGCCTTTGCCCCGCGAGGATCTGTTGCAAAGGATGCGCGACGGGACCGTGACCGTGTTGGATGTGCGTCCACCTGAAGAGTATGCGGCAGGTCATCTCCCCCGCTCCTTCAACATTCCGTTGCGCGAACTGGAGCGCCGGTTGCACGAACTGCCTGCGGATCGCGAGGTGGTGGCCTATTGTCGCGGTGCCTATTGTGTGCTGGCCTTCGAGGCCGTAGCCCGTTTGCGGTCCCAGGGGTTCAGGGCCAGGCGTCTGGAAGAGGGGTTTCCGGAGTGGCGTCAGGCCGATCTGCCGGTGGAGACGAACGAGGGGCACGATTTAACAAAAAATTAACGAAAATTCCCGTTCTTAATGCCGATGTCCCCTTGCGAAACCGATGAATCTATTTCAAAGTAGACCCATCCCAATTCAACAGTATCGACCTAGGAGTTCGACATGAAGAGAGTTGCTTTCTCCCTGCCTTTGTTCCTGGCCGTAATCGGTTTTGCCGGCAGCGCCGCAGCCGCAGACTGCGTGATCACCTACAATCGCACGGCGTGCGCGGGCCAGGAGGCGACCTCCTATGCCAAGTGCGAAGGCAAGCAGGCGTGTGACAAGGACAACCCGGCCACCTCTCAGGAAGCCTGCGTCGAAGCGGCCAAAAAAGCCTGCCCGAACGACCGCACCGACATCACCAAATCCAAGAAGATCTACGCCAAGTTCAAGGGTGCAGCCCTGGCTGGCGGATACAACGATGCGGGTGCCGCAGATCCCAAGGGCACCAACTTCTGCGCCGGCGATCGTCCTGACTTCAACAAGTGCAAGTAAACCAGCCCTGTTCCGATGGGGAGAGTCTCTCTCTCCCCATCCGGGTCATGTCAAAATCGGACTCTGACCATTCAAGAAGACCAATCTTGTCAAATATTAGCAAAAGTGCTAAACCGCAACCATCTTGGAATGTTGAGTTTCCAACCATCAGGAGTCCAGGGGCAAAGCCCCTGGGACTTTTGGATAATCATTTTTCAAAAAAAGAATAAAAAAAATCAAAACCCTGGGGGATGAATCCCCCAGACCCCCTCTTTTCTTTCAATGGTAAAAAACGGCCTACCTTCCCTGGCCTCGCTGCGTCGTTATGCCAACGCTGTTGGATGCAAACTGGAACTGAAATTGTCTCCCCGATCAGGAGATCCCCTCACGCCCGCAACAACTCCAAAGCCCTGACCAAAACCGCCTCTTCGCTCAATCCGAGCGCAGCCATGGCCTTCCCGCCAGGCGCGGAGAGACCAAAACGGTCCAAGGCCAATACCGCACCCTGCTCTCCGACCCAACGATGCCACCCCAAGGAGGAACCAGCCTCGATGGCCAACCGCAACCCACTCCCCAGAACTGCGCTCCGGTAGTCGTCCGACTGCACGGCAAACAGCTCCCAGGAGGGCATGGAGACCACCCGCACCGCCTCATGCCCCAAACCGATCAGCCGCTCCTTGACCTGCAAGGCCAACGAGACCTCACTCCCGGCGGCCAACAACACCAGTGCCGGCTCACCCGCACAACCGGAGACCACATAGGCCCCGCGCGCCACCCCATCGGGATTGACCGGCAGGATGGGCAGATTCTGACGCGACAGAATCAAGGCGGACGGACCGCGCGCACTCACCGCCAGACGCCAGGCAGCCACGGTCTCATTGGCATCTGCCGGACGGAAAACCGTCAATCCAGGCAAAGCCCGCAGTCCGGCCAGATGCTCGATCGGTTGATGGGTGGGTCCGTCCTCGCCAACGGCCACGCTGTCATGGGTCAGGACATAAATGACCCGCGTCTCCATCAGGGCCGACAGACGCATGGCCCCGCGCAGGTAATCGGAAAAAACCAGAAAAGTGGCGCAAAACGGGATCCACCCCCCATGCAGGGCCATGCCGTTGACGATCGCAGCCATGGCATGCTCGCGCACGCCGAAATGGATGTTGCGCGCACCACCGTCTTTGATATGGGTATTGTTGGAAGGGGCCAGATCCGCAGAACCGCCGATCAGAGCCGGAATGCCGGAGGCCAGGGCGTTGATCGCCACACCCGATGCCACCCGGGTGGCCACGGGCTTCTGGCCGAAATCGACCTGCTGCAACCCGGCATCCCACCCCTCGGGCAGAATCCCGGCCAGAACCTCCCGGAACCGGGCCACCCGCACCGGATCTGTTGCCTCGACCTCCGCAACCCGCGCGGCCCAGGCATGGGACCACTCCAAACCCCGCTCGATCACCCCGGAACGGAGGTGCTGCACCGCTGCCGGCACGTAAAACGACTCATCCGGCCACTGATAGAACTGACGCGTCGCATCCAGCCGCTCGGCCCCCAGCGGGGAGCCGTGGACCGCTGCGGACCCGGCCTGAGGGGAGCCGTGACCAATGCGGGTGCGCACCCGGATCAGGGTGGGACGTCCGCTTTCGGCCCGTCCCAACTCGATGGCTCCGGCAATGGCCTCCAGATCCTCGCCATCCTCGACCGCCAGGGTGTGCCAGCCATAGGCGCGAAACCGTGCCTCCACATCCTCGGTAAAGGCCAGATCGGTGCTGCCTTCGATCGAGATGCGATTGTCGTCATACAACACCACCAGCTTGCCCAACCCCTGATGCCCCGCGAACGAGGCGGCCTCGGAGGCCACCCCCTCCATCAGATCCCCATCCGAAGCCAGAACATAGACCCGATGATCCACCATGGCCGGCTCGCCCGGACGGTTGAACCGCCCGGCCAGCATGCGCTCGGCCAGAGCCATGCCCACCCCCATGGACAACCCCTGACCCAAAGGACCGGTGGAACACTCCACCCCCGGGGTCAGCTTGTGTTCCGGATGGCCCGGGGTGCGACTGCCCAGTTGACGAAACCGTTTCAACTCCTCCATCGGCAGGTCATAACCCGACAGATGCAACAGGGCATACAACAAGGCCGAACCATGACCCGCCGACAGCACGAACCGGTCACGATCCGGCCAACCCGGATCCGCAGGGTCATGACGCAGAAATCGGCTCCACAGGACGTATGCCATGGGTGCCGCACCCAACGGCATGCCCGGATGGCCGGATTGGGCCTGCTCCACCATGTCCACCGCCAGCATGCGCAGCGTGGTCACACACAAAGGATCCAGTTCAAGATTCATGAATAAGCCCTAACATGCTAAGAAATCGTGGAAATACTGGCAATCGAGCGTACTTTTTCCGGATGAGATTCACGCCGATCTGTTGTAACATGAAAAATCCGGATACGAAACCGCTCGCGTGCCTGTTGCCCGACCCTGATCCGGTCCGCACGCCTCCCGCTTCACTGGTGAAAAAAGCTCATGAGACCATCAGCCAGGCACGTCACGGCCACTCTGCCAACCATTCTGTGTTCCGGGATCGCCCTGCTCTGTTCCCCGGCGATCGGATGGAGCGAAAGCGCCCCGGACAACCCGGCGCAGATCGAACATCTGCTCAACATGGATTTCAAGGAGCTGGCTGAAATCCGTCTCACCTCGGCGGCGCGACGCGAACAGAAACTGGTCGAAACCACGGCAGCGGTCACGGTGATCGATTCCGAACAGATCCGGCGTTCCGGCATGACCGCGCTTCCGGAACTGTTGCGGCTGGTTCCGGGTCTGAACGTGGCCCGCATCAATGCCAGCACCTGGGCGGTCTCCGCGCGCGGCTTCAATGCGCAATACTCCAACAAGCTGCTGGTGCTCATGGATGGCCGCACCTTGTACACCCCGCTCTTTGCCGGCGTGTTCTGGAACATCCAGGATGTGCCGCTGTCCGATATCGAGCGGATCGAGGTGATCCGGGGACCCGGAGCCACCATGTGGGGGGCCAACGCGGTCAACGGCGTCATCAACATCATCACCAAAAAGGCAAGCCAGACCCACGGCACCCTGACCAGCGCCACGATCGGCACCACGGACCGTCTCAACGGCACCTGGCGTCATGGCGGGGCGCTCAATGACCGGCTGGATTATCGCGTTTACGCCAAGGGTTTCACCAACCGGGAGCAGGAGTTGGCCAATGGCACCAGTGCCCGGGACAACTGGCACAGTCAGCGCGGAGGATTTCGCACCGACTGGCGCCCGAATGGGCAAGATGAGCTGACCTTGCAGGGAGACCTCTTCGAGACTCACGAACACTCCACACTGGTCACCGGCGAGCGCAGCGGCGGTCATCTGCTGACACGCTGGTCGCACACCCTGCCCGATGCACGCAACTGGTCGTTGCAACTCTACTTCGACCGCAATGTCGATGCCTCGTTCGAGCGCACCAACATCTATGACGTGGACTGGCAGTACGCCTTGCGCCACGACAACCATGCGCTGCTGTGGGGGGCCGGATACCGGTTGACCGACATGCAACTGGATGACACCGTGATCATCAAATGGAACCACCCGTCGCGCAGGGATCAATCCTTCAGTCTGTTTCTTCAGGATGAGATCACGCTCAACCCCCGGTGGATCCTGACTGTAGGCAGCAAGGTGGAGCACAACGACTACACTGGAGTCGAATGGCAACCCAATACCCGACTGCTCTGGCGCTTTTCCGAGGATCAGAGCTTCTGGGCTGCGGTGGCACGCGCCATCCGCTCTCCGGCACGGGTGGATACCGACATCCGGGTGGTCACCCCCTTCCCACTGCCGCCAACCCCTCCGGTCGGCATTCTCTCACTGACCGGCAATCCGGACAGCGTCTCTGAAACCCTGCTCTCCCATGAACTGGGCTATCGGGTGCAGCTCAAGCCGGAACTCTCACTGGAACTGGCCGCGTTTTTCAACCGTTACGACCATGTGACCACATTCGAGCAGCAACCGCCCCTCTTGATCCCGCCATTGCCGGTCTTTCCGCAAAGCTACGGCAACCAGGCATCCGCCACCAGCTACGGTCTGGAGACCGCCCTGGAGTGGCGGGTCAACGACTCCTGGAAACTGGCGGCCAGTCACTCCTGGCTCAAGATGAACATCGATCTGACGGACAGCAGCACCGATCTCGCCACCATGGCCACAGCCAACGACGTTCCCCGCCATCAATGGCAGGTGCGCTCCTGGCTGGAGTTGCCCCATGATCTGGAACTGGATGGCGCCCTCTACTACACGGACAGCCTGACCCACCTCAAGATCCCCTCCCATACCCGGCTGGATCTGCGCCTGGGTTGGCACCCGACTCCGGGGTTGAACCTGAGCCTGACCGCCCGGAATCTCCTGGATACCCGCCATCCGGAGTTCACCGGCACGAGTGTCCCCACAAGCGAAGTGCCGCGCGCCTTCCTGGCCACCCTGGAGTGGAGCTTCTAGGTGCCCATGAAACGTTTTTCTTCCCTGCTCTGGCAACTGTTTTTCGGCTCGTTCGCACTGGCGATGATCGGAACGATCCCCCAAGCCTGTGCGGATTCCCCCTCTGAGTCCCAGGTCAAGGGGGCCTATCTTTACAATTTTACCAAATTCGTCACCTGGCCATCCTCGGCCTTTGCCCACGAAAAGGATCCCTTTCAGTTGTGCATCCTGGGACAGAACACCCTGGGACCGATCCTGAACGCCCTCTCCCAAAAGAGTGTCGGCACACACCCCATTGCCATCCGTCATCCGGAGAGTCCCCAGAGTGCGATCGGCTGTCATCTGCTGTTTGTCACCCACTCCGAACCGGAACGGACCCAGGCCCTGCTGGCAACCATTCGAGGCAAACCGATTCTGACGGTCAGCGACCAGAACGAATTTGCCAAAGAAGGTGGCATGATCCATTTCCTGCGGGTCAACGACACCCTGCGCTTTGCCGTCAACCAGGAGACCGCGCTTCAGGCCGGTCTCAAGATCCATGCCACACTCTTGCAGGTGGGCCATGTCGTCAAATAACTCCTGGAGAATCCGGTTTCAGGATCTGTCGATCCGCAAAAAGCTGATGCGGATCATGACCCTGCTTTCCGGGATGACCCTGCTTCTGACCACCATCGCCTTCACGACCCTCGAATATTTCCAGGAGCGCGACACCCTGGCCAACAACGTCAGGACCCAAACCGAAATCATCGCCTTCAACAGTCGCGCTGCCCTGGCCTTCAACGACCCGGAGACCGCCCGACGCACCCTGAGCGCTCTGGAGACCAATCCCGACATCAAGGGTGCAGCGATCTTCACGCCCGATGGCATCCTCTTTGCCGCATTCAACCGCCCGGAGCATCAGCACGATGCCACCCTTCTGCTGCCGCCGGAGACACCGACCGCACAGCTCCTCCATTTCGAGCACGACGAACTGATCCTGCGCCAGCCGATCCTGCTGGATGGGGAACTGATCGGCTCCATCCTGATTCATGCCCACCTGGATCAACTGTGGGAAGAGATCCTGGTCACGGCATCGATCATTGTCATCATTCTGTTGTTCACCCTGTCGCTCACCTTCTTTCTGGCCTGGCGGCTGCAACGGGTGATCACCACCCCGCTGGAAGCTTTGCGCGCCACGGCCAGCGCCATTGGTCAGGGTCACTTCGATACCCCGATCGCAATCCACTCCCAGGACGAGATCGGACAACTGGCGCACACCATCCGTCAGATGGCCAGGGATCTGGCGCGCGAACGGGCGGCCCTGGAGCAGGCCACCCGCGCCAAATCGGAGTTTCTGGCCAACATGAGCCATGAGATCCGTACGCCGATGAACGCGATCATCGGACTGACCGATCTGGCGCTGCAAACCCCGCTGGCCGAGCGTCCCAGAGGGTTTCTGAACAAAATCGCCAGCTCCTCGCGCGCCTTGCTGCGCATTCTCAACGACATTCTGGACTTCTCCAAGATCGAGGCGGGCAAACTCGATCTGGAACAGCTCCCCTTCCGGCTCGACGAGGTGCTCGAGCACATGGCCGATCTGTTCACGGTTCAGGCTGCGGAAAAACGGATTGCCCTCAAACTGGACAATCCGGATCTCTACCCGGCCCCGCTGCTTGGGGATGCCTTGCGTCTGGAGCAGGTGCTGCTCAACCTGATCGGCAATGCCATCAAGTTCACCCCAACCGGTTCCGGGGAGGTGGCGCTCACCATCACCACGCGGCACGACCGGACCGATCTGGTCGAGCTGGAGTTTGCGGTGCGGGATACCGGGGTGGGACTGACCGAAAGCCAGATGGAACGGCTGTTCAACGCCTTTACCCAGGCGGACGGCTCGACCACGCGCCAGTTCGGCGGTACGGGTCTGGGTCTGGCGATCTGCAAACGGCTGGTCGGCATGATGGGGGGCCGGATCTGGGTGGAGAGTCAACCCAGGGTCGGCAGCACCTTTCGTTTTACCGCCCGCTTCATCCCGGCCCCGCAAAGCACGATCCTGGCCGCACGCATCAAGAGTGCGCCTGTGCTCGAACCGGATGGGGTGCGCGCCACCATCGGCGGGGCGCGGATTCTTCTGGCCGAGGACAATCCCATCAATCAACTGGTGGCTGTCGAGATCCTGCAAGCCCTGGATCTGGTGGTGACCGTGGCGGAAAACGGTCAGGAGGCGCTGCAAGAAGCGCTCGCCCATCCCTTTGATCTGGTGCTGATGGACCTGCAAATGCCGCTCATGGACGGCTATGCCGCCACCCGGGCCATGCGCCAGGATCCGCGTTTGCGCGATCTGCCGATTCTGGCCATGACCGCCCATGCCATGAGCGGCGACCGGGAGATCTCCCTGGCCCACGGGCTCAACGACCATTTGACCAAGCCGATCGACAAGCAACAGTTGTATGGCGCCCTGCTCCACTGGATCCCTCCCCGGGAGGGAATCGGCCCTTCGGCACCCATGCGCCCTGCCCTCGCATGCGCCTCGCAACCCGCTGTTCAGGCCCCTGCCCCGCCGCAACAGGTGGCAGGCATCGATCTGCCCTCGGCCATGGAACGGCTCAATGGCAACTGGCTCCTGCTGCAACAACTGCTGAACGAATTTCGCACCCACTATGCCGATGCGGCGCAGCAACTGGAGCGAATTCTCTCTGCGCAGGAGCCTGGTGCCCTGCCGGAGGGGTTGCGCCTGATCCACTCGATCAAGGGAATGGCCGGCAACATGGGTGCCATGGAGATCCATCTGGCCGCCCGCGATCTGGAAGCGGTCATGAAAAACGGTCAAAGGGATCAATGGTCAGCCGCCCTGTCCCGTTTCTCCGGGGCAATGCAAAAACTTTTGGACGGAATGGCCGCCCAGGTTAACAATCCAACCTATAAGACGCCAACCGTCGCCACCCCGGTCGATTTGGAACAGCTCAAGCCATTGCTGCGCGCCCTGGCCCTGGCCGTACGCGCCAACGATTTTCAGGCGTTGGAGGCCTGGCAGGCCATTCCGGCCCTGCCGGGTGAGGCGGGCGAGGCGCTCGCGCGGATCGGCTCGGCCCTGGACCAGTTTGACTTCAACCAGGCACTCACCTCTTTATCGCTGCTTGTCCAATGCCTGGGGTGGCCAGGCGAGGAGTGGTCATGAACACGCCAGCCGAAAAGAACGCCCGCTCCCGCATTCTGATCGTGGATGATCTGCCGGGCAACATCAAGGTGCTGGCGGAACTGCTCAAGGACGACCACGACATCTCCATGACCACCAATGGCCAGGATGCCTTGCGTCTGGCCCAGAGCGGAACCTTCGAGCTGATTCTGCTGGACATCGTCATGCCCGGGATGGATGGCTTCGAGGTGTGCCGCCGCTTGCGGGAGAGTTCGCGCACGCGCGGGGTTCCGGTCATTTTCGTGACCGGGCAGGGTGACATCGAGGATGAGGCGCGCGGGTTTGCCGCAGGGGCGGTCGATTACATCACCAAGCCCTTTTCCGCACCGATCGTGCGGGCCCGGGTCAAGACCCATCTGGGTCTGAAACTGGCACGCGAGCAGATCGAAAAGAGCAATCAGGAGATCCGTCATCTCAACGACAACCTGGTCGCCGTGTTGTCCGAGCAGAAAAAGGCCAACGAACTGCTGGATCGGGCCAATCAGTTCATTCGCACCACCTTCGGGCGTTACATGTCCGAGGATGTGGTGGCCACCATTCTTGATTCGCCGGACGGGTTGCGTCTGGGTGGCGAAAAGCGCGAAGTGACGGTCATGATGTCGGATCTGCGCGGGTTTACCTTATTGAGCGAACGACGCGCACCTGAAGAGGTGGTGACCATGCTCAACCGCTATCTGGAGATCATGACTGAAATACTATTGAAATACAACGGGACGATCATCGAGTTCATGGGGGATGGGATTCTGGCCTTGTTTGGTGCCCCGATCAGCCGTCCGGACGATCCGCAACGGGCGGTGGCCTGTGCCTTGGCCATGCAACTGGCCATGCATCAGGTCAATGCTGCCAACCGGGCCAACGGTTTTCCGGAGTTCATGATGGGGGTCGGGTTGAACACCGGCATGGTGGTGGCGGGCAACATCGGATCGGACAAGCGGACCAAATACGGGGTGGTAGGCAGTGCCATCAATCTGACCGCGCGCATCGAATCCTTGACCGTGGGGGGGCAGGTTTTGATTTCGGACGCAACGGCCAAGTCCTGCGGTCCAATTCTGGTCATCGAGCAGAGTTGGGAGGTGATGCCCAAGGGGGCGGGTCGTCCCTTGACCATTCATCAGGTGAGCGGCATTGGTGGCAGTTTTGCCTTGAGTCTGCCTGAAACCAGAAAGGAGCCGTTGAATCCTCTGCCTACACCGATTGTCGCCCGTTTGCGCATCATGGAGGGCAAACATGCGGCCACGGCCACCCACTCCGGAACCCTGGTGGCTCTCACCCCGCCCAAGGCCGAGATTCTCTCCGACCTGCATGCCGAGCGATTGACCAATCTGCAAATTGCGCTCTACGACGATCAGGATCGTTTGATCACCCGTGATCTGTACGCCAAGGTTCTGGATGAGGATGACGGCGATGGTCGTCAGACCATCCATTTCACCTCCACCCCACCCGAGGCCGAGATGTTTTTTCAGCAGATTCTGGGGCAAGGCAAGGGGTGATAGAATAGGCAATTTTTAACCATTAAAAAAAAAGAGGGGGTCTGGGGGATTCATCCCCCAGGGTTTTGATTTTTTATTTTTTGGAAGTCCCAGGTGGATAATCCCCCTGGCCCCCTAACGGTTGGAAACTGAACATTCCAAAATGGTCACGGTTTAAAAAACATTCAAAAAAACACTCAGACCCTGCAAAACCAGACAGACCCGGAGACCTGTTGAGCGACCACAGGTCTCCGGACCCACCCCGCTACTTCTCCCGACTCTCCTGCTCCAGGATCACCCGGGCGATGTGATTGGGTGCGATGTGATAGGCAGACATCCGCATGGTGTACAAGCCGCGTCCGGAGGTCAACCCGTTGAGCACATTGCCGTAATCCAATACTTCGACCATCGGGGCCTCGGCAGCGATGATCTGACCGCCACCGCCCTTGGGTGTCACCCCCAACACCTTGCCACGCCGACTGTTGAGATCACCGATCACATCCCCCAACACATCATCCGGAACCGTCACCTCCATGGACATCACCGGCTCCAGCAACACCGATCCGGCCTCGGCCAACCCCTTGCGAAAGGCCATGCTGCCCGCAGTCTTGAAGGCAAAATCCGACGAATCCACCGAATGGTGACTCCCATCCACCAGCGCCACCTTGACATCCACCACCGGAAATCCGCCCACCACCCCCTGATCCATGGCCTCGACAATCCCCTTCTCCACGGAAGGGACAAATTGACGCGGAATCACGCCACCAAAAATGCGATTCTCGAACTCATA
>JAANAU010000044.1 GCA_011089965.1 Magnetococcales bacterium | reverse complement strand
ACGACGGTGACCTCGCCGACGACGCCGACGACGGTGACCTCGCCGACGACGCCGACGACGGTGACCTCGCCGACGACGCCGACAGCACCGGAACCACCGGATCTGGATACCCCGGATGCAGCGGGCAGTGAGGATGCCCCGATTCCGTTGGAGATCAGTTTTGCGCTGCAAGATACCGGCAGTACGGAAACGTTGGCAGGCGATATCGTGCTGACCAATATTCCGGAGGGTGCGACCTTGAATGTTGGCAGCGCCGGACCGGATCATACCTGGGTGATTCCTCAGGAAGCGTTGCAGGTGACGGAAACCAATGATGCCGGACATCCCGTTGCCTGGGAGGTGCCTGGGTTGATGATTACACCTCCGGCCAACAGCGATGCGGATTTCAGCGTGGGCGTGCGTGTCACCACGATGGAGGATGGACAGCCTTTGGTCACCGAGGGGACGATTGATGTGACCGTTGAAGCGGTGGCGGATGACGTTTCGTTTACGACCCGCTCTTATGCCGCGCCGGATGCGAGTCAGGGAGGTGGCTCCAAAGGTGGTGGTTCCAAAGGTGCCAAGGAGCACGATGACAACGGCCATGGGAATGATCCGGGCAAAGTGGATCCGAGCAATCCTGGTGCCTCCAAAGGTGGCTCGAAGGGCGGCGGATCCAAGGGCGGGAGTTCCGGAGGCGGTGGTTCCAAAGGCGGCAAGGAACACGATGATAATGGCCACGGGAATGACCCGGGCAAAGTGGATCCGAGCAATCCTGGTGCCTCCAAGGGCGGCTCGAAAGGTGGCGGTTCCAAGGGCGGCGGTTCCAAGGATGGCGGCTCAGAGGGCGGCGGTTCCAAGAGTGGCGGCTCAGAGGGCGGCGGTTCCAAGGGCGGCGGTTCCAAGGGCGGTGGTTCCAAGGGAGGCGGTTCCAAGGGTGGCAGCTCTGGAGGAGGCGGTTCCAAGGGTGGCGGCTCTGGAGGAGGCGGCTCAGAGGGCGGCGGTTCCAAGGATGTCGGCTCGAAGGGCGGCGGCTCAGAGGGCGGCGGTTCTGGAGGAGGCGGTTCCAAAGGTGCCGGCTCGAAGGGAGGCGGCTCGAAGGGCGGCGGCTCAGAGGGCGGCGGCTCTGGAGGAGGCGGTTCCAAAGGTGCCGGCTCGAAGGGAGGCGGCTCGAAGGGCGGTCATGACGTTGGATCGGGTGAAGTGGTATTGGAGATTGGTTTTGCTTTGCAAGACACAGATGGTTCCGAATCTCTGGCCAGTGACATCGTTCTGACCGATGTGCCGGATGGTGCCATCTTGAGTGTCGGGCATGCCGGTACCGAGCCTGGAACCTGGGTGATTCCGCAGGCAGATCTGGCAGTGGCAGCTCAGAATGCAGCCGGTCAACCGATTGCCTGGTCCATACCGAACCTGACGATCAAACCACCGGAGGGAGCGACAGCTGATTTCAATCTGGGCATCCAGGTTACTACTCAGGATGGCGGTCAACTTCATACGGCTCGTGGTTCCATTACGGTGGACATGCCGGAGGTGACAACCAGCTCCAAAGGCGGCGGCTCCAAAGGCGGCGGTTCCGAGGGCGGCAAGGAGCATGACGATAACGGTCATGGCAACGATCCTGGCAAGGTGGATCCGAGCAATCCGGGTGCATCCACGGGCGGCTCGAAGGGTGGAGGCTCGAAGGGCGGCGGTTCCAAGGGCGGCGGCTCCAAGGGCGGCGGCTCCAAGGGCGGCAAGGAGCATGACGACAATGGCCACGGCAATGATGCCGATGGTTACGATGAGAGCAATCCGGGTGCTTCCACGGGTGTGGGTGGATCTGGTGCTGGTCATGGAGCGCATGGCGGTGATGACGGGGATTACAGCGACATCAAGGGAACCCATGATTATCGCGAGGAGACGAGAAGTTACGACAAGACCACCACCGGTTCCAACAAGGCTGATGAGCTGACCGGGTCTGGCAAGAACGACCTGATGGATGGCAACAAGGGAGATGACAAGCTCGACGGTGGTGCGGGCAACGACAAGCTCGTTGGCGGTGAAGGCAAGGATCAATTGACCGGTGGTACGGGCCATGACATCCTGGATGGTGGTGCTGGCGATGACAAGTTGACCGCAGGTGATGGCAACGATGTCTTGAGCGGTGGTGCAGGCAGGGATGCCATGGATGGCGGGATGGGCAACGATCTGTTCCTGTTTGGATCCGGCGATGGCCGCGACAGTGCCGATGGCGGGCGTGGCGGCAGTTGGGTGGATACGGTCAACCTGGAGGATGTGGGTGGCGGTCCTTCCACTTCGTTGGAACGGACGGGCAATTGGACCCTGGAGACCGATGCCGAGTATACCGTGAATCAGGATGGCAGCATCGACTTCACGGATGGGGATGCGTCGGGAACCATTACGCTGTATGACGGTTCGGTGTTGGAGTTCCATAACATGGAGCGCATCGAATGGTGATGGTTGGTCCGCGCCAGTGCGCGTGATTGAGGAGATACCCAGAAAACCGCCGCTGTACCGGGCGGTTTTCTGGTTTTTTGGGGCAGGGGCAATCGATGGGATTGGTATTGACGGCACGCACCAGAAACGCGGCTTCAACCCGGCCTGGAGAGTTGGGCAACGGACGGTATCGGCTGCTGGAGGAGATTGGCAGCGGCAATTTTGCCCGTGTTTTTCGTGCCCATTGTGTGGATGCGCCCGGTGCGTGGGCTGTCAAGCAGGCTGGAGATGAGGTGGGCAAACGGGTGCTGCGCTGGGAGGCGGAAAATCTCGAACGTCTGCATGGGTGTATCGGCGTCCTGCCCATGCGGGAGTTCTGGAGCGAGCCGGATGGCAGCTTGTGCCTGGTCACCGAGTATCTGGATGCGGGGGATCTGAAACGGTATGTGCGGGCCTCCGGTGCATTGGCGGAACACGAGGCATTGACCATTCTGGAGCGGGTGGTGCAGGCGGTTGCCCAGGCCCATCAGCTTCATCCTCCGCTGATTCATCGGGATATCAAACCGGACAACATTCTGGGACGCACCACGGCTGGGGGTGGAATCGAATGGTTTCTGGCCGACTGGGGGTTGGCCGAGTCGTGGCGCGGGCATCATGCCCCGCGCTTTTCCGGTACGGCCCGTTATACGGCACCGGAGGTGTGGAAAAAACGGCGTTATCTGGTTTCGGATGTCTACTCCTTGGGGATGACTCTTTATTTCATGTTGTTTGGTCAACCGGCCTACAACGGGGATTCGGCGCGTGTGGCGCGCGGCCAGTGTGCACCCGAAGCGGTTGTGATCCCTGTGGGATCTCCGGATCCTCTCAAGAGATTGCTGGCAGGCATGCTGGTGAAAAATCCTGCGCAACGCTGGTCGCTGGAGCAGGTGCAGGCCGGGCTGCGGTCGCGGTTGGCGCAACTGGCAACAGAGCCGGATCCAGGGTCGAACTCTGCGCTCTGGATCGCCCGTTATCGCGGGTTTGCCATGGATTTTGTCTGGATTCCGCCCGGCTCGTTCTGGATGGGGATGATGGAGGCGGAATCGGATCATCCGGATCGGGTGTTGCATCCGTTTGATGTCCGTTGCACCCCGCGTCATCTGGTGGCACTGGATGGGTTCTGGATGGCGCGTTATCCGGTGACGCGGGGTCAATTCCGTTTTTTTCTGCGGGATTCGGGTTATCGGACCAGTGCGGATCAGAGCGGATCGGCCAGATGCTATGTGGCGGAACGGGCGGCCTTTGAACCCTCTCCCTGCGGCAATTGGGAGCGGCCCGGATTTGTCCAGACCGATGATCATCCGGTGGTGAATGTCTCGCATGTGGATGCCAAGGCGTTTGCCGAATGGCTCTCCTGGCGTTGTCACCGGCTGGTGCGTCTGCCCACCGAGGCCGAATGGGAGCGGGCCTGTCGTGCCGGAGGTGAAACCCGTTATCACTGGGGCGATGAGGCCTCCCCGGAGCAGGCCCATTATGCGGGGGGGCGGGCCGGAACCGTGGCGGTCGGGAGTTATCCCCCCAACGGTTTTGGTGTGTACGATCTGCACGGCCAGGTGCATGAGTGGGTGCGTGATTGGTATGTGCCCGGGTATGCTCCAGACACGAGGCGTCACAATCCGTATGGTGCGGATGCCACCTCCGGGGAACGGGTTTTGCGTGGCGGTTCCTGGCACTCGTCGGCCTGGCGGATCCGTTCTGCCTCCCGGGATCGTTATCATCCGGAAGGGGCCGATGGGGATGTGGGATTCCGTCTCGCGGCCCTGGCCTATCCCTGGGAGGGTAGGTGGGTAACGTGAATCCGTGCGATCTAAACCGCACCCATTTCGGGATGCGTCGTTTATGTCAAGGGGGTCCAGGGGTCAATGGCCCCTGGTGGGATCCAAGGGCAACGCCCTTGGTGGGGTTTGGGGCAACGCCCCAACAAAACAAATTCTATATTCCAAAATGGTTTTGGTTTAAACGCTCTTTTCACCCCGGGCCAACAGAAATTCCGCCATGGGACGGTCGAAACGGCTGATGTGACTGGCCTCCCACTCCACCAATGCCCCGAGGTCATATCCCTCCTGGCCGTGGGGATCGGTGATGGTGTGCAGGATCGGCCCATTCAGAAAGGCTTGATGGGCCTCGAAATGGGTGGTGAAACCAGGATAGTCGTGCGCCTGCATCCGTTGATTCTCCTCCTCAAAATGGTTGGAGAAGAGGGTATGCAGTGCATGCAGCCGCTCCTGAACCTCCTCAGGTGCGGCTTGCCCCCGGGTCAGATAGTCCCGCAGCGTATTCATCCGGTCCAGAAGTTCCTGGTGTTGTTGATCCAGTTCGACAATTCCGGTAACCGGAAAGCGCAGCCACTTGTAGGAGAGTTTCTTGCTTGACAGGATGATGACAGCCATGGATACAACTCCTTGAGTAAGCGGTGGAAAATTTTCAGGAGACTCTTGTCCCCAATACCGGATGATCGATCAGTTGGTCATGCGGCCACGGGCCTGCACCAGGAGATCGGGAATCGCCAACCCGCGCGGACAACGGGGCAGACATTCACCACAACGGTCGCACGTCTCGATTTTGGCCCCTGGCACCCAGTGGTCGCCGGGTTGCATCATGCCATAGCGGTAGCGGGCAAACAGCTCCATGTCGAATGCACGGATCAGATGATCCATGCGTAAAACTTCCGGAATGTCGATCTGTTGCGGACAGGGCAGACAGGCCAGACACGTCTGGCCGCAGGCGTGCAGCGGGGATTGCCATTCAAGGGCTGCGAGCCTGTGGGCAATGGTCGTTTCGATCTCTCCCCAATAGGGGGTCTGGGACAATCCGGCCAGATGCAAACCGAGCTGTTCCGGGGCGCTCAATCCGATGCTCAGGGTATGGACGCCGGTTTGGGTCAACAGCCAGCGTTCGTTGAACTGGACCGGGTGCCAGGGAGCGGTCAGACCGCGCAATTTTTCGGAAGGTTCGTACAGCCGTCCGCCCTTGTCATTGGGCGAGATGATCAAAACCCCCATATCCAAAGCATGGGCCAAAGCCACGGCAGGCTGGTTGAGGGTGCGCATCCGGTAGTAGTGGAGATTGACAAAGTCGAAATGATTGGTGGCAATGATTCTCAGCAGTAACGGCAGCGCGGCATGTCCGGAAAAACCGATGGCACCGATCAACCCTTCCCGTTTGGCAGCCTGCAAGGCGGACAATATCCCTCCTTTTTGTACGGCCTCCAGATGGTGCTCCAGATTCAATCCGTGCAATGCAAACAGATCCAGCCGTTCCACGCCGAGTCGTTCCAGCGAGTCGTCGATCCAGAGTCGCATCTCCCGGGCCGAGGAGGCGGGCGGGGCTTTGGTCATGATGCAATAATCGCTGCGCGGCTGATCCAGCTCGGGCAAGACCCGTCCGAGGAGTCGTTCGCTTTTGCCATAGCCGCGCGCGGTCTCGATCAGGTTGATGCCTGACTGCAATGCCGTGGTGACAATGGCATGGGTGGACTCCAGGCTGTCATCCGGCAGATGATCGTGCGGGGCATCCCAGCCGTGCAACAGCCGCATGGTCCCCAGTGTGAGGACCGACAGATTGAGACCGGTTTTGCCAAAGCGACGTTTTTCCATGGTTTCAACCCATGGTGTCGCGCAAACGGCGAATGTAGGGCAACAGATCGCTGGCCACCAGTCCGGCCATTCCCTGTTCGGCAGCACTGGCATCGGCAGCCGCGCCATGCAGCCAGACCCCGCCCCGGACCGCACTCTCCACCGGCCACCCCTGGGCCAGCAGTCCGGCAATCATGCCGGTCAGAAGATCGCCGCTCCCGCCTGCTGCCAGACCCGGATTGCCGGTGGCGTTGATCCATGCGCGTCCATCCGGAGCCGCGATGACTGTGCCCGCCCCCTTGAGCACCAGCCATACGCCCCACTCTTTGGCCATCCGCATGGCCACGCTCAGACGATCCAGTTGCACCTCGGCAATCGGCATTTTCATAAGACGCGCCATCTCACCCGGATGGGGGGTCAGAATCAATGGCGCGCGTCGCGTGCTGCTCCAGTGGCGGATTTTGTCGCCTTGGCCGGCCAACAGATTCAGGGCATCGGCATCCAGAATGACGGGCAGATCCCGTCCCTGGATGAGACGGGTCAACAGATCGCGACTCCAGGGGGTCTCCCGCAGGCCAGGACCGATGGCGATCAGATCGGGTTGAAAGCGGGTGGTGGTAATGGCCTCCAGGGCTTCATCGGCCTGGGTGCCGCCTGGCAGGGCCACGGTCATCGCTTCGATGATTCCAGCCGTCACCACGGGTTGGGCACTGGCCGGAGTGGCCACCAGCAGCAGACCCGCCCCCACCCGGGCCGCTCCGTGCGCGACCAGAATGGCTGCCCCTTCCATGCCGCTACTCCCGGCCACGATCAACAGTCGACCACAATCACCCTTGTGGGCTTCGACTGGACATTTGGGGATCGGCAGATCGTGGGGCAGGTTCAAAGCAACGGTATGTTGGGGAATGGTCAGATAGTCATCCGGAATGCCGATGGGGGCCACCATCAGTTCGCCGCGCAGGCCCGCTCCCGGATAGAGTCGATGACCCCGTTTTTCGGCAGCAAAGGTGACGGTCCAGCGTGCCTGAATGGCACATCCGAGCACCCGGCCCGTGTCGGCACATACCCCGGAAGGGAGATCAACCGCCAGCACCGGTTTGCCATGGGCATTGATGCGTCGGATGGCCTCGGCAGCCAGTCCGCCCACCGGACGGGTCAGACCAGTGCCAAAAATGGCATCGACCACCAGAAGACAATGATGGAGCAAAAACTCCAATCGTCGGCTCACCTCTTCCACGGAGCCAAGCGGCTCGATCACACATCCGGTGCGTGTCAGGATCTGATAATGGGTCAATGCATCGCCATGCAGCATGGCAGGGTTGCCGAGCAGTGCCACGGTCACCCGGCCTTTGGCCTGATGGAGCCTCCGGGCAATCACAAAACCATCCCCGCCGTTGTTGCCGCATCCGGCCACCACCAGCACCGAACGGCTGCGCCACTCCGGCAGACGCTCCTGCAAGAACGAGGTCACGGCAGCTCCGGCATTTTCCATCAGGACCATGCCCGGCAAACCCAACTCTTCGATGGTGCGATGGTCTGCCGCGCGCATCTGCGCGCTGGTCAGCAATCGAGACATGCGCAAACTCCCCGGTTCTGGTATATCGTGGTTGGTTGCCATCCATTGTGGCATGGACCGGAGTTGAAAAACAGGGTCCATTTTTTCTCTAAACCCTTTCAGGATGCAAAACCGTCATGTCAACTGCGTTGATTCTGGTGCAGGGGTTGGTCAAGCGGTATCGCAATCATGCGGTTGTGGATCGTATCGACTTTCAGGTCGCGGCAGGTGAGTGTTTTGGCATGCTCGGCCCGAATGGCGCGGGCAAAACCACCACCTTGCGGATTTTGACCGGATTGACTCCGCGCGATGACGGGGTGATCTGGTTGTTTGGCCATGCGTTGGATCCGGCAGCTCCAGAGTATCATCGTCGCATCGGGGTGGTCTCCCAGGAGGACAACCTGGATGACGATCTGAGTGTGGCCGAAAATCTGGTGGTGTATGGACGCTATTTCGGACTGCCGGAGGCGCGCATCCGGGAGCGGGTGGAGGAGTTGCTGGAGTTTGCCCAGTTGGTGGAACGGCGTGACCACACGGTGCGCTCCTTGTCCGGCGGGATGAAGCGGCGTCTGGTGATTGCCCGTGCCCTGGTGGCAGAGCCGGAGCTGCTGATCCTGGATGAGCCGACCACGGGTCTGGATCCTCAGGCCCGGCATCTGATCTGGCAGCGTCTGGCTGCCTTGAAGGCGCAAGGCACGACACTGTTTCTGACCACGCATTATATGGAAGAGGCGGCCCGTCTGTGTGATCGTCTGATGATCATCGATCAAGGACGGATCCTGGCCATGGGCGCACCGCACGCCTTGATCGCCGCCCACCTGGAACCCGAGGTGGTGGAAATCCGTCCCTGTCAACCCCCATTGGATCGGGAGTCGTTGTCCCATCTGCCAGGTCGTCTGGAGCAGGTCGGGGATACGCTGTATTGTCATTCGGCAGATGCTGCAACCGTGATGGCTGCCTTGCGCGGGCGGCATGACCTGATCTGTCTGGTCCGTCCGGCAGGGCTGGAAGATCTGTTCCTGCAATTGACCGGGCGTCAGTTGCGGGATTGATGCCGGGAATGACCTTGACGGGAGCGAGGTTTATCGGCATGCTGCCTCAGGTTGAGCTTTTTTTCGAAAAATTTCATTGACGAGGAGGAGAGCGATGAGAACGTGGCGCATGGGGTTGGGAGTGGTGGCCATGGCCTGGATGGCGCTGTGTGGATCGGCGCTGGCCAATGAGCCGATTCTGATCAAGTTCAGCCACGTGGTGGCCATCGACACCCCGAAGGGCAAGGCTGCCGAAAAGTTCAAGGAGTTGGCGGCCAGTTATACCAACAACCGGGTGAAGGTCGATATCTATCCGAACAGCCAACTCTTCAAGGACAAAGAGGAGCTGGAAGCGCTCCAGATGGGTACGGTGCAGATGCTCGCGCCCTCTCTGGCCAAGTTTGGTCCGTTGGGGGTCAAGGAGTTCGAGGTCTTTGATCTGCCTTTCCTGTTTGATGATTATGCCAAGCTGCATACCGTGACCTATGGTCCCATTGGTCAGGCGCTGTTGGCCAAGCTGACGCCCAAGGGGATTCTGGGGCTGGCCTACTGGGACAACGGCTTCAAGCAGATGAGTGCCAACAAACCTCTGAAAAATCCGGAAGATCTCAAGGGTCTGAAGCTGCGCATCCAGTCTTCCAAGGTGCTGGATGCCCAGATGCGCGCCTTTGGGGCCAATCCCCAGGTCATGGCCTTTTCCGAGGTGTATCAGGCGTTGCAGACCGGAGTGGTGGATGGCACGGAAAATCCGGTTTCCAACTTCTATACCCAGAAGATGCATGAGGTGCAAAAATATCTGAGCCTGTCCGATCATGGTTATCTTGGCTATGCGGTCATCGTCAACAAAGCCTTCTGGGAAGGGATTCCTGCCGACATCCGCAGCCAACTGGATCGCGCCATGGCCGATGCCACCCTCTATGCCAACCAGATCGCCAAACAGGAGAACGACAAGGCTCTGGAGGCGGTGCGTCAATCCGGAAAAACCCAAATCATTCTGTTGACCAATGAACAGCGTGTGGCCTGGAAGCGTGCCCTGGTCAAGGTCCATCAGGAGATGTCCGGGCGGATCGGTGCGGAGTTGATCCAGTCGATCTATCAGGCCACCGGCTTTGATCCGGCCAAGTAGTCGTCCGATGCTCAAGCTCCTGGATCACCTGGAAGAGGGGTTGATCACGGTTCTGATGGCTGCTGCCACATTGATCATCTTTGTGGCAGTGGTCCATCGTTATACTTTGGGCATTCCGGTGCTGCATCCGTATGTTGTGGATTTCAGCACCAGCTGGGCGCAGGAGGTGTGCATCTATCTGTTCATCTGGATGGCCAAGTTTGGTGCGGCTTACGGGGTGCGGACCGGCGTGCATGTGGGCGTGGATGTGCTGGTCAACCGCTTGCAAGAGCCGTGGCGTCATCGGATGATCTTGTTCGGGCTGTGGAGCGGGGCGATGTTTACGGCCATCATCGGCACGCTGGGGGCGCATTTTGTGTGGGTCATCAGTCGTACCGATCAGATCTCGTCGGATATGGAGATGCCGATGTGGCTGGTTTATCTGTGCATTCCACTGGGTTCGTATTTGATGTGTTTCCGGTTTCTGCAAGTGGCCCGGAAGTTTCAGTTGACCAACACCTTGCCTCATGTTGATCCGCTCCATGTGGCCGGAATGCCGGAAGGAGCGGTGCCGCCATGACTGCCCTGATTATCTTTGGATTGCTGTTCGCGTTGTTGGCCACCGGCATGCCCATCTCCATTGCCCTGGGTCTGACCGTGCTGATTTATCTGTTCGGTTTGACCAATGTGCCGATTGAGGCCGTGGCGCTCAAGCTCTTTACCGGGATTGAGCGGTTCGAGATCATGGCGATTCCCTTTTTTATTCTGGCCGGGAATTTTCTGACCCATGGGGGGGTGGCGCAGCGCATGATCCGGTTTGCCACAGCCATGGTCGGCCATCTGCATGGGGGATTGGGGTTGGCCGGGGTGTTCTCCTGTGCCTTGTTTGCGGCCATCTCCGGATCATCGCCTGCAACCGTGGTGGCGATTGGTTCCATTCTGATGCCTGCCATGGTGCGGGCCGGTTTTCCCCGTGAGTTCGGGACCGGTGTGATCACCACTGCGGGTGCCTTGGGGATTTTGATTCCGCCTTCGATAGTCATGGTGATGTATGCGGTTTCGACCAACACCTCGATTGGCGCTCTGTTCATGGCCGGGATCGTGCCGGGGTTGGTACTGGCATTGTTGCTGGCGGCAGTGACCTGGGAGCGGGCGCGCCGGTTTGGTTATCCCCGTCAACCCAAGGCCTCCTGGCAAGAGCGTGCCACGGCTTTCCGGGAGAGCATCTGGGGGGTGTCGTTGATTTTTGTGGTGATGGGTGGCATCTATTCCGGACTGTTCACCCCGACCGAGGCGGCAGCCATGAGTGCGGTGTATTCATTCATCATTGCCGTCTTTGTGCACAAGGATTTGAAGCTCTCCGACACCCCGCGCGTGCTGCTGGAGTCGGCCAACCTGAGCGCCATGTTGCTGTACATCATTACCAATGCGATTCTGTTTTCATTCCTGTTGACCTACGAAAACATCCCGCAGACCATGAGTGCTTGGTTGTTGGATATGGGATTGGGACCGATTCTGTTCCTGCTGGCCGTGAATGTCATCCTGATCATTGCCGGGGATTTCATGGAACCCTCGTCAATCATTCTGATCATGGCGCCTTTGTTGTTTCCGGTGGCCATGCGTCTGGGGGTGCATCCGATCCATTTTGGCATCATGTTGACGGTCAACATGGAGATCGGCATGGTCACGCCCCCGGTGGGTTTGAATCTCTATATCGCCAGCGGGATCAACCGGATGGGTTTGACCGAAGTCACCGTGGCCTGTCTGCCCTGGATGATGGCCATGGTGGTCTTTTTGATGATCGTCACCTATTGGCCGGCGTTGTCGTTGTGGTTGCCGGGGGTGTTGGGGATGTTGTAGTATGGAGTTGGTTGGCTTTGGATATCTGTTCGTATCAAGAAATGCCTTCAACATGAGTCCATGATTATGCACTACACGATAGAATATGAGCAGGAGATGGACGGTCGCTGGATGGCTGAGGTGATGGAACTGCCCGGGGTGATGGCCTATGGTCGGAGCGAAGAGGAAGCGATTGCTCGGGTCGAAGCTCTGGCTCTGCGGGTGGTTGCGGAACAACTCGAAAATGGGGAAACCCAAAGGACATTTTCGATCTCGTTTGCTGCCGCATGACCATCTGGCCTGCCTGCAAGGCGCGTCTCGTATTGGCTGCACTGCTGCGCATCGGTTGGCAGGTCAAACGCCAAAGCGGATCCCATCGCATTCTGAAACGGGATGGATGGGCAGATGTGGTGTTCGCTTTCCATGATCAGGAGGAAATCGGTCCCCGCATGTTGTCACGTCTCTCACGTCATACCGGCTTGCAGCCCCATGATCTGTAGTTGGCCGAAATCCGGTTGACGGCACTGGATTTCGGCTGCTCTTCTCTCAATGGCCATTCACGGTTCAAAACTCCCGCAACAGTTCATTGATGCCGGTTTTGGAACGGGTTTTTTCATCCACGGTCTTGACGATGACCGCACAGTAGAGATTGGGACCAGGGGAGCCGTCGGGTAACGGTTTGCCGGGCATGGTGCCGGAGACCACCACGGAGTAGGGCGGGACATAACCCAGATGGACGGCTCCGGTGGCACGGTCGATGATGCGGGTCGAGGCCCCGAGATAAACCCCCATGGAGATCACCGCCCCCTTGCCCACGATCACCCCTTCGGCCACTTCGGCGCGCGCGCCGATGAAACAATCGTCCTCGATGATCACCGGATTGGCCTGCACCGGCTCCAGCACGCCGCCAATTCCCACGCCACCGGACAGATGGACGTTCTTGCCGATCTGGGCGCACGAACCCACCGTGGACCAGGTATCGACCATGGTGCCGGAGTCCACATAAGCGCCGATATTGACATAACTGGGCATCAGGATCACCCGTGGTGCCAGATAACAGCCGCGCCGGGCCATGGCTGAGGGGACCACGCGGATTCCGGCAGCGCGGAAATCCTTTTTCTTCCAGGTGTTGAATTTCAGGGGCACCTTGTCAAACCAGCGCACATCCCCTGCGCGGATGGAGGTGTTGTCGTGGATCTTGAAATAGAGCAGCACCGCTTTTTTGATCCACTGGTTGACCTTCCAGCCATGGGTGCTCTCTTCCGGAGAGGAGCCGTTGCCGACCACGGGTTCGGCCACGCGCAATTGTCCCTGATCCAGAGCGTCGATCACCTCCAGCACGGCATGGCGCAGAGTGGGGTCGCACTCTGTGCCGATGTTGGCGCGCATCTCCCAGGCTTCCTCGATGAGGGTTTGCAGATCGGTCACGGCAGCACTCCTTGACGGGTGGGGGTGGATGATGTCAAACCTGCATCTCCCGGGCACAGGCTGCGATACGGTGCATGGCCGCACGGTTCTCTTCCACGCTGGCAACCAGGGCCACGCGGATGCAGGGTGCACCGGGATTGCCCATGGCCCCGGGATGGGTGGCGTGTCCGGTGGTCCGGCTCAGATAGGCACCCGGCAGCGTGGTCACATTGTAGCGTTCAAACAGCCGCAGAGCAAACCGTTCTCCGCCGCCTGGCACCTGAAGCCATAAATAAAAGCCCGCATCCGGGGCCTGTACCGGCAGTACCGGGGAGAGGATTTCCAAAGCATCCGCCAGTTTTTGACGGTAGATGGTGCGATTGGCCTCCACATGGGTCTCGTCGCGCCAGGCGGCAATGGCTGCGCGTTGGATGAATGGCGGGGTGGAGCAGCCGGTATAGGTGCGCAGTTGCAGATATTTTTTGATGAGTTGCGGGTCTCCGGCCACGAATCCGCTGCGCGCTCCAGGCAGGTTGGACCGTTTGGAGAGGGATTGAAAGGTCAGACAGCGTTGAAATTCCCGGCGACCGGCGCTCCAGGCCGCTTGCAGAATGCCCACCGGCGGATGATCATACCAGATCTCGGAATAACACTCATCCGATACGATGACAAAGTCATGACGGTCTGCCAATTGAATCAGGGTTTGCAGCCGTTCTGACGAAAAGGCCGCACCCGTAGGGTTGGAAGGGGTGCACAGATAGAGCAGTTGCACCCGATCCAGCAAGGCAGGGGGCAGTGCCCCGAAATCGGGCAGAAAACCATCGGCAGCACTGGCATTCATATAGATCGGTTCGGCATGACTCATGATCGCCGCCCCTTCGTAGATCTGATAGAAGGGGTTGGGCATCAATACGGCAGGCGGGAGTCCCTGTTTCAATGTGGGATCGACCACGGCTGCGGCAATGGAAAAGAGCGCCTCGCGCGTGCCGTTGACCGGCAACAGATGACGCTCCGGATCCAGAGTGCCGCAAGGCAGATGAAAGCGGTTCTCTGCCCAGGTGCAGGCGGCCTGGCGCAACTCGGCCATGCCCTGGGTGGATGGGTAGCGGGCCACCTCGGGCAGAGCCTCTTGCATGGCAGTCAGCAGAAACGGTGCTGGCGGGTGTTTCGGCTCGCCAATCGACAGATTGATCGGGCTGTGATCCGAGGCGGGCACGACATTGGCCAACAGGCGTGCCAGTTTTTCAAACGGGTAGGGTTCCAGCAGGTTCAGACGTGGATTCATGGTTTTGGACGTTCCAGGGTGAGGGTTTTGCGTGGCTTGCGGTCAAACACATGGCCACGGATCCAGTTGACCATGTCGGACCAGATGGTATTGATCTCGGTGGGATTGGGCAAGACACCGGAAAAGGGCAGTTCGATGGTGATAATTGGAAGTTTTTTTTGAATGCCGGCAAAACGGCCCAGCGAACCGGGATAGGTGCCCAAGAGGGTCAGATACAAGGCACCGAGTCGTTCCGGCGGGGTGGTGGGCGGACCGTCAAAGTCGAGCAGACCGAACGGGGCATGTACGGAGACGATGACATTCGGGCGAAACCGTTCGATCTCTTCGGCCACCCAGCGTGATTCCGGTTCGCTCAACGGTGCCGGGCCGGGAAAACGGCGCGGATCGCTGTTGGTTTTGTTGACCCAGTAGTCGCGGCTCTCCCGCTGCCAATCCATGGTGGGAAAGTTGCGGTTCAGATCCACGCCATGGGCATTGGTGCGTTGTGCGTTGTCACGCAGCAGTCCGTCCGGATTGACCAGCGGGGCGATGCGCCAGTGGAACAGGCCGGAGTGATGGGTGTTGAGGATCTCCATCCATTTGAACACAATGCTCACCGAAGAGTATTCATCTCCATGGATGCCGCCCAGAAGCAACACCCGGGCTTGAGGCGTGCGGCTGGGGACGGGTGGATACTCCTTGAGCAGAATCGGCAGGCCGTTGACCGACCGTGCATCGGTTGGCTGGAGCTGGAACTGCATGCACCAGGCAGGATCCACGCTGCGCAGTTTGGCGCCGATTTTGGCGCACATCTCGGATGTGGAGGCAGAGGGGATGCTTTTTTCTGTCTTTTTGGATGGTTCAGGTATATGATGGCCTTGCACCGCATCCTGGACGATTTCGTTCATGATCTCCTGGCTGGAGAGATTGGAAGGATCTTCAGCGTGCAGCGGTGCGGTTGTGGCCAGCCACAGCATCAGGCCAAGGCCTGTGCGCCAACCCGTGTGACGTTGCCGAGGCGCACGATTGTGCCGGGAAACCGGCGGGCACGGATCGGCGTGGTGACGGGGATGGGGTTGGAAATCAGACATGATCGACGGCTGGCTCCAGGCGAATGGGCAGGATTCTGATTCTTGACACGTCCGCTTTGTACCCCACCAACAGCCATACGTCAAAGCGAAATGCGCGCGGAATGGGGGATATGCAGGATATTTGGGTGGGATGGATGTGGAATCAGACAATGTGGCAACATTATTGCTTATCAGTAGCCAGGACCACTTTTGCCCCAGCGCAAGGTCGGCATCCTGAGTGACGAACACCATGAGACGTTTGGTGACGCACCAAAGACAGGACGTTCTCATTGACCCAATGCAGCGGACGTGAACACCATGGATAGACGGAGTTTTCTGAAAATCATGACCGCAGGTGCAGTTGGCGCAGTCGGATCGCTCCCTTTTGCATCCGATGCTACGGCTGCCACCGTGTCCAGAACCCTTTCCTCCTTGCCCAAGGTGCGCGTCACCCCGGACGCACGGGACGAGGATCTGGATACCTATCTCCACAAGGTGCGTTATTTCAACGAAGACCATCCAGACGATGTCTACCTGAAAGAAGAGCAGTTGGCCTTGTTGCAATCATCGGTCAAACGGTTCAACCGCATCCAGAAAATGGTCGGGTTCGGGAATTTCTATCTGTTGGACTTTGACCAGGCGGTCTATATTGCCCGCACCCAGACCGAGGTTGGTCCTTTCAGCGTGGAGGAGTTGAATTTTCTCGAACAGCTCTTTTATGCCAGTGCTTCGGATTACGGGTTTTACGGGGAGAAGCCGCTGCGCAATCTGACGGACCGTATTCCGATGCAGGAGGTGGTCAAACTGTCCGGCACAGGCAATTTTCTGTTCCGTGGTCAACCCGAGGCGATCTATCACCAGTTGCGCAAGGAGATCGGGGATCAATTGGTGTTGACCTCCGGGGTGCGCAGCGTGATCAAACAGTTTCTGCTCTTTTTGACCAAGGTGGCCGAGAGCGAGGGGAATCTCTCCCGGGCCTCCCGTTCGTTGGCGCCGCCGGGCTACTCCTATCATGGTGTCAGCGACTTTGACGTGGGACAGATCGGACTGGGGCCGTTCAACTTTACCGAGCATTTTGTCACGACCCCGGTGTTCCGTCGTCTGCGTGAACTGGGTTATCTGCGTTTGCGTTATCCCCGGGACAATCTCCTGGGGGTGCGTTTTGAGCCGTGGCATATCAAGGTGAATGTCCACGCCGATGCGGTCGGACGGATCTGATCCTGCGGTTGTGGCCTGGGTCGGTCTGGGGGGGAACTGGCCGCAAACGCCACGACTGTTCCAGGGGGCGCTCAGGCGGTTGCAGAGCCAGGCTCTGGTGCACAAGGTGGTCTGTTCGCCCCTTTATCTCACGGAACCTGTGGGGCCTGTGTGTCGGCAGCGTTGGTTTTTGAACGGTGTGATCCGGATCGAAACCGGTCTGGGACCACGTGCATTGTTGCGCCTGTTGCACCGGATCGAACGGAGTGCCGGACGCAATCGCAAACAGGAGCGGCGTTGGGGACCGCGCGGGTTGGATCTGGATCTGCTGTTTTACGGGGCGCGTCGCATCTGTGACCGCCGCTTGATCGTACCCCACCCCCGTGCCCACCAGCGGCGCTTTGTCTTGCAACCCATGGTCGATCTGGCTCCGGAGTGGATCCATCCGGGTTGCGGCAAAACCATTGACACTTTGCTTCAAAAGGTGGATGATACACATCTGACCATCCTGTGGGACGGATGGGCGCGGACTCTCAACCGATCCAATGCATCGCGAGCCGCGACCCGGACCTTTTTCCCGGATGGGTAATCTGCGGGGTTTCCTGCCACCCTGTACCCAGCCAACCCAAACCGAACGGACGCCTGGATCTTCCTTTTTCGGATGACCGGGACGGACAGTGCCATGATGGATACCTCCTTTTTTACAACGAGCAACAACTCGTCAGCCCACGGTTTGGCTCGTACGGTTGTGCGGCCATGAGCGCCCGTGTCACGGTCCCGGAGTTGGGACGCATGAAACGGGAAGGGCGGCGTATTGTCTGCGTAACTGCCTATGATTACACCTTTGCCCGCCTTTTTGAGCGTGCTGGCGTGGATATCCTGCTGGTCGGGGACTCCCTGGGCATGGTGATTCTGGGGTATGAGACCACCTTGCCGGTCACTTTGGAGCAGATGATTTACCACACCCAGGCCGTGGTGCGTGGTGCGTCGCGTGCGCTGGTGGTGAGTGACATGCCGTTCGGGGTGTGTCATGGGCCTGGTCCGGTGGTGATGGATGCTGCGGTGCGCATCATGAAAGAGAGCGGCTGTCAGGCCATCAAGCTCGAAGGGGGCGCGCGCGTGGCCGATACCATCCGGTTTCTGGCCGACCATCACATCCCGGTCATGGCCCATGTGGGTTTGACTCCGCAATCCGTGCATGCCTTTGGCGGCTTCAAGGTGCAAGGACGCGGGAATGCTGCGGCCTCTCAGGTATTGGAGGATGCTGTTGCCGTGGAGCAGGCCGGGGCCTTTGCCGTGATTCTGGAGGGGATCCCTTCTCCTTTGGCGGCTGCCGTGACGCAACGCCTGACCATTCCCACCATCGGCATCGGAGCCGGGCCTGAGTGCGATGGACAGGTGTTGGTCGGATATGATCTGTTGGGGATGTTCGATGGGATCAAGCCGCGTTTCGTGAAACACTATCTGGACGGGAGTGCGGCCATCACCACGGCTGTGACCCGTTTTGCCCAGGAGGTCCGGGAAGGGGTCTTCCCGGGACCGGAACACGGTTTCAATCCCTGACTAAACCAAAACCATTTTGGAATGTGTCATTTGTTTTGTTGGGGCGTTGCCCCAAACCCCACCAAGGGCTTTGCCCTTGGATCCCACCAGGGACCACAGGCCCCTGGACCCCTTTGATATGAACGACGCATCCCGTACAGGTGCGGTTGAAGGCGGTGTGGAAGAAAAGCTCATGGAACGGTTGACCAATGCCTTTGAATTGGCGCGCTGGCGCGCAGCCCGGCGCATGCAGGGCGGCATGATCGGCTTTGTGCCGACCATGGGGGCGTTGCACGCTGGCCATCTCTCTCTGATCGAGGCCGCAGGCCGTCAATGCGCCCATGTCGTGGCCTCGATTTTCGTCAATCCCACCCAGTTCGGTCCGCAAGAGGATTTTTCCCGCTATCCGCGCACCCTGGAACCCGATTGCGCCATGCTGGCCGAGGCCGGGTGCGATGCCGTCTATCTGCCGGAGGTGGCCGAGATCTATCCCGAAGGGTTTCAGACCTCGGTACGGGTTGGGTCGCTGGCAGAGGATCTGTGTGGTCGTGTGCGTCCCGGTCATTTTGATGGCGTGGCCCTGGTGGTCACCATTCTGTTGAACCGGGTGCAGCCGGACAGCGCCTTTTTTGGGTTGAAGGATTATCAACAATTTCTGATCGTGCGGCGTCTGGTGACGGATCTGGCCTTGCCGGTGCAGGTGGTTGGCCTGCCGATCATCCGTGAGGCCGATGGTCTGGCCATGTCGAGTCGCAACCGTTATCTCACTCCGGAAGAGCGGGTGCGGGCAGCGGCCTTGCATCAGGCATTGCTGGCTGCGCGCGCGGCGCGTCGGGCTGGGGAAGAGGTTGGCCGGGAGTTGGAAAGGATTGCCCGGGCACACCTGGAGCAGGCAGGCCTGGACCAGGTGGAGTATGTGGCGGTGCGGGCCGCCGACTCTTTGCAACCGATCACACGTGTGACCGACCAGGAGGATCCGGTCATGCTGCTGGCGGTGCGTTTGGGGAGCGCGCGTCTGATTGACAACATGATTTTGGCGCGTGTCGATTAATCTTGGCGAAAAGGAATGGGATGAGCATGGAGATTACGCTCTTGAAGTGCAAGCTGCATCGGGTCACGGTGACCGAGACCCATGTCGATTACGAAGGATCGTGTGCCATCGATGAGGATCTGTTGGAGCGTGCCGGTTTGCGCGAATTTGAGCAGATTCATCTGTGGAATGTCAACAATGGCGAACGGCTGACCACCTACGCCATTCGTGCAGCCCGTGGCAGCGGTACGATTTCGGTCAACGGTTCCGCCGCTCACAAGGCCAACAGCGGCGACATTCTGATCATCGCCGCTTTTGTCCAGTTGACCCCGGAGGAGGCAGACCGCTTTGCCCCCACCCTGGTGTATGCCGATGGCACCCGGGCCAATCGGGTGGTGCGGGTGAGCCGTGAGTTGCCGGCGCAAGGGTGAGTTGTTGACGCTTCAACGTCTTTTTCTTTCTGGCATCTCGGGTTTGCGTTCCATCTCCAGGGCCAGCTTCTTTTCGGTTTTGGCGATCCCCTGTTCCGTGGAACCGGCAGGCAACAGGCGGATCGCCTCCTGGAAGTGCCAAATGGCGTTCTCCCGCTCCTGAATCAACACATAATAGCGTCCCAGGGCCAGATGCCCTTCTCCGGCATGTCCGGCCTGGCCTTCGGCTGTGCCCAGCAGAAAGAAATAGCGGGGTTCGTCTGGATACTGGGCAGCCAGTTGACGCAGAATGCGGATCGCCTCCGGGTGTTTTTTCAACTCCTTCAGGGCAAAGGCATGATGAAACCGAATGTCCGCATGATCCGGCAATGCGGCACTGGCAGCCGCCAGATCCTGTTCGGCTTCCTGGAAATGACCCATTTCGATGCGTGTGACCCCGCGATGGCGTAACAGGTGGGGGTCGTCGGGATGTCTTCTCAAGAGTGTCGTGAATTGGGCTTCGGACTCGGGGAGCCGTCCGGCAGCCCGCAACGCATTGGCCAGACCCAATTCCAAAGCAAGATTGTCAGGATCGAGCCGCAGGCGATCCTTGAAACGTTGGACGCTCTCTTCGGGCAGGTCATGGGTTTCGGCCTCCAGAATGGCGCGGGCGCGGGCCAGCAGTTGATTTTCCTCCTGATCGGCGCGGATTTTTGTGATCATCTCCTCCTCGCCGGCCATGCGGCGGGCATCCAGCAGCCGTTCCGTGGTGATGGGATGGGTCAACAGATAGGGGGGGGGCAGGGTGGAGATGCGCTGCTGCTGCACCAGACGGTTCATGAAGTTGGCCAACCCCTCGGGATGGAAACCGGCCCGGGACAACAGGGTCACGGCAATGCGATCCGCCTGGGACTCCTTGCGCCGGATCGACTCCAACAGATTGGTCTGGGCTGACGCCGCACCCCCGGCAATCACTGCCTGGGTCAGTTGGCCGTCCCGGGCCGCCATGCCTGCCAGCAGACCGGCGGCTGTGGTGATCAGGGTCTGGATCGAGAGTTTTTCTGACAAAGACTCAAGCTGAAGATGGTGACCACCCTTCAGATGGCCGATCTCATGGGCCATCACCCCGGCCAGCTCATCCCGATCCCGCACGGCCAGCAGCAGACCGCTGTTCAGCACAATATGATGGCTTTGCAAGGCAAAGGCGTTCAGGGTGGGGTTGAGCACCACATGAAAGCGCACCTCCTTGGGTGGCAGATCCGCAGCCCGGGCCAGAGGCTCGCCAATCCGGCGCAGCAATTCGGTGGTCTCCGGTCCCAGAGAAAGGACCACCAGGGACTCGTTCCTGCCTTGGGCCAAGGGGTTCCCAGGCCACAAAATCCATACGGTCAGCAGCAGGCATGTCAGATGGCGGGAGCAGTCGTGGATCTTTTGGATAATAGGCATGATCGTTGCTTGTTCCAGATGACGGTGAGAACCATACAAGGTATGAGTGTGCGGCAATCGGACCTGGTTGGCGAGTCCTGATCATGGTCGCCATCGCTTTTTTGCAACGGGAGCAGCGGTGAACCGTTTTTCGCGCTTGGAAGAGTTGCGGCGTCTCAAGGAGGATGCTGCCGGTCAGGCTTTGGCCAGATGTCTGGCGCGGGTCGAAGAGGTGCGTCACAAGATCGCGACCCTGGACAAAGAGACGGCGGAGGAGCAACGGGCAGCCATCGAGGCTTTGGCGGTTCCGGATGCCCAGCGGCCTGATCCGCGCTTGATGGAGGCTTTCCTGGCAGGTCAGGTGTGGCGGCGCCAGAGGCTGGAGGCGACCTTGCGTCGGGCTGTGCAGGAATCCGAAGCAGCGCGTGAAAAGTGGCTCGGAACTCGCATTCAACTAAAACAGGCCGAGGTTCTGGCAGACAAAGAGGATGTGCGCCTGCAACGCGAGGCGCACCGTCAGGAGATGAAAGAGATGGATTCCGTAGCGATCAACCGGGTCGGGCGCGACCCGAACGGTCAGCTTCAGGCAAGGAGGGGTTGAGCGTGAATATTTCCAGTCGTACCCGCATGATCGTCAGTATCTCGGCGGTTCTGGTGGTGCTTCTGGCCGGAGCGGTTCCGGCCTGGGTTGCAGAACAGGAAGAGAAAAACAAGGGACACAAAGCCGTGGATTTCGGTTTGGCCAAGGATCCCATCGCGTTGCTGGAGTCGTTGGAAAAGCGTCGCGTTGCCCTGGACGACCGGGAAAAACTGTTGGAGATCCGTGAGGCCGATCTCAAACGGCTCGAAGAGAAGATGGGCAAGCGCATCTCTGCCCTGGAAGCGTTGCGCGACACCATCCGGGCCGATCTGGCGCGCGAGAAAGAGACGGATGATGCCAATATCAAACGGCTTGCCAAAATCTATGCCGGCATGAAGCCCAAAGCCGCAGCCTCCAGCCTCATGGCCATGGATCGGGAGACCGCTGTCAAGGCGCTCAAGGCCATCCCGGAAAAGGTGGCTGCCAAGATTTTGAGCCGCATGGACATTGCGGATGCGGTCCAGCTCTCCGAAGCCATCGGCGTGCCGATAGCGGCCAAGCGGGGTGAAGAGCGCGAGGATGCCAATCCCGTGCCGCACATGACCATGCCTGAGCAGGCGGCCAATCTGCCCGCCGGGCAACAACCTCCCCCCATGCCGATCCAGGGCAGCAAAACCCCTGAACCGCCACGGGGTGCGCCGATTACCCAGCCCTTCTGATTGTGTGGAACCATTTCCAGGCGATCCGCAAAAAGGATTAAACCACCGGTGCGGGTCGCCGATAAATGGCTTCAGGCAGTCACGCTTCAGATGGATTCTGAGCAGGATGTCAAGCGGAAGTGAAGAGAAAATAAGTCTAAACTTCCCAAAGAGATTGCCGATAAATATGTCAAGTTCAACCGGTCAAGGATGGACCGGATGCGATGGCAAGAGCATCGCGAAAGGGCTGGGGTTGGCCCTTGAAATGAACAACCCATCTCCAGTCAAGGACGATCACGATACGGAAACCCAAGGTATGGGTGCCGGTCAGGAGGCCACTCACCATGATGTACCTGCGCCATATTCCAAAGTTGTTCCCGGACCGCTCAGTGGTCCAGCTCCATACGCTTATACAATTGGCTGGATGATCCGTATCGAATCGTTGCGCCCGGCATCATCGTCTTGATGCCCGGTTGCAGGCCCGGACCGGCCTGATGCTCAATGAACGGTTCAGTCGTGACCAGGGAAGGATGGTTATGTTGCCAGGGTCTCCATGGTTGAGATCCATTCAGGGAGGATTATAACATGTCTTTTTCTATCGCCACCAATGTCGTTTCCTTGACTGCCCAGCGCAATCTGATGCGTTCCACGCTCGCCCTGGGGACCACCTTCAAACGCCTCTCTTCGGG
>JAANAU010000009.1 GCA_011089965.1 Magnetococcales bacterium | reverse complement strand
GTTTCCGCATGGGAAAAGAAACGGAACCAGAAAAACAGCAAGGTGGATTGGCAGTTCACGGCTCAGGACGCGAGGATCAAACTGAAGCGTCTTTACCCGTCAATTCAGCTTTGTTGACCCACTACGCCAGTTTATGACGGACAACCCACCCTATGCCCCATTGGGTCTACATAGGCGGTTGAGAACCGTCCCCCCCCTTTTTTTTAGCTGATCGGCGGATGTTTTTTGGCGTGAAATTTGCTTTAAAATCGGCCTTGGGAGGGCGGCGATATTAGACAGGTTATTAGGCAGCCATTTGACCACTAAAAACTGTGTAGATTGTTATGGCTTATAACGCTTTGAAAATAATAAGAAATTTGGTGTCCCCGGCGCGATTTGAACGCACGGCCTACGGATTAGGAATCCGTTGCTCTATCCGGCTGAGCTACGAGGACATTCTTTTTTATCAACCAGTCACCAACATTCCCTTTTCTTCAGCCTGTTCTGTGTGAGACTTCTTTGTCACGGGTACGCGCGAAAGTCTCCATCGACTCTCTATCCGACTTGTCCATGCTGTGGAGAATCGGGTGAAACCGAAAATACTCTACAACAGCCTTTTCGCAAAGGGTTTTCATGATCCGCTGCCAGTAACCATGAAAACATTGAAACCCTGGGGGATGAATCCCCCAGACCCCCTCTTTTTTTTCAATAATTGGATATATATGCTCGGCTCAGGAATCACCAAACCGCCTGAAGGATATCATGGCTGGACACCGTCCTGCCCGGCCCGTTGCACCCGACGCTCGATGGCATCAAACAACAGCGATTTCGCTCCGGCACCGGCCAGGACGAACCGGTTTCTGGCACGGGTCAGACCGGTATAGATCAACTCCCGGGTCAACAAGGGGTTTGAGGTGTCGGGCAGCACCAGCATCACCTGGGAAAACTCGGAGCCTTGCGACTTGTGAACCGTCAGGGCAAACACCGTCTCCACCGCAGCCAGACGACTCGGTGCCAGCCAGCGCACCCGATCCTCTCCACTGTTTCTGTCCGGGAAGGCCACGCGCAACACCCACGCGCCTGTTGTCGTCGGGATCTCCAGTGCAATCCCGATATCCCCGTTCATCAGACCCAAGGCGTAATCATTGCGGGTGACCAGCACCGGACGCCCCGGATACCACCCCTGCCAGGAAGAGAGCAGACCGGCTGCCACCAGTCGGCGGGCAATGCGTTCGTTCAACCCCTCCACACCCCACGGTCCCTGCCGGAGCGCACACAACACCTGAAAGCCGCCACGCGCCCGCAAGACCGCTGCGGCCCAGGCATCCACCTCCTGCATGTCGGCTCCCAGCCCCGGACGGGCAACATGCATCTGCTCCAGATAGGCCCGATAGCCGAACTGACGGGTCAACCACTCCAGGTTCTGTTCGGTGGCCTTGACAATCGAACGCCCCTCCGTGTCTGCAACCAACCGCCGCTCCCAGGCATCCGGATCCTCCTGTATGGCCATCCATTCCAGATCAACACACGGTCGGGCCAGCCATTCGGCAGCCTTGGCCACCTGACCGTCACGAATCGCTGCGGCCAGTTGACCAATCCCGCTGTCACTGGAAAAACGGAAATTCCGACGCAACATCAACACGGCCTGATCCAAAGCCGTACCCATCGGATCGATCAACGGCTCTTCGATCCGATGGCCGGTGGTGGCGGCCAGCCAGTCGCAAGTGGCCGGGGTGTAATGGCCCCGGGTTGCTCGCGCCGAAAGCGATCCCAGCACGGCCCCTGCCTCCACCGAGGCCAGTTGATCCTTGTCTCCCAACAGATAGAGCCGTGCCGTCTTTGGCAATGCCCGCAAAAGATCGGCCATCAACTCCAATCCGAGCATCGAGGCTTCATCCACGATCAACACATCCAGCGGCAACGGCAGATCCGGTCCATGACGGAAATGACGACTATAATATTGTCCACCCAGCAGACGATGCAGCGTGGTCACCTGACGGGGAATCGCCTGCAAAAGAAGCGGATCGCCCACCTTGCCGCTGGCATGCATCCGTTCCAGTTCATCCCGGATCGATTCGCTCAGACGCGCCGCCGCCTTGCCGGTCGGCGCAGCCAGGGCAATACGCAACGGCCTGTCCGGCTGTGCGCCCACGGCAAACCTGTGCAGCAGGGCCAACAACCGCACCACGGTTGTCGTCTTGCCTGTACCCGGTCCGCCGGTAATCACCCCGAAATGAGTGCGCAACATCAAGGCACAGGCCATGCGTTGCCAGTCGGCCATTGGTCCCCGGGGGGTACGCTCCGGCAGCAACGCATCGAGGAGTTCCCGCACCTGAACCGGATCCGGAACCGCTGCAACACATGCCAGCCGATGACGCAGATCCGCCCACACCTCCTGCTCGCAGACCCAGAAACGACGCAGATAGAGATGATGACCATGCAACACCAATGGTGTCGTCGAAGCCGGATCCACGGTCGCACGCTCCACCAGACCGGGAACGGCGAGCACTGCCAGCCACTGGGCACAATCCACCCCTTTGAGGCAATTGGCCGGCAGATCCTCTGGAGGGCAGGCAGAGGCCTCCTCTCCTTCGGGAGGCAACCCCAACACCCCGGAGGGATCCGCGACCATTCCGGCCAGATCCAGCCACACATGGCCCTGTCCAGCCTGATGACTCACCAGGGTGGCGGCCACCAGCACCAGAGGCGAGATCTCCGGCATCCGCTGCCGACAGAGCCAGGCCATGGCCAGATCGACCGGACGCAACCAGCCCCGTTCCAGCCAGCGATCCAGAAATGACGGCCACTCTCCTGCGGAAAGAAGGGCGCATGAGTCTGTTTTTGCGGATCGCGTCATGCCCCCTCCCGGAACAACCGATCCAGCTCCTCGAACAGCGTCCGGGGCGGACGTTCAAAAAAGACCCCATGCCCGGAAGCCCCGGTCCCGCGCAAAAACAGATAGATCGCCCCGCCCACATGCCGGTCGTAGTCATACCCGGGCAGCCGTGCGCGCAAATGCCGATGCAGCGCGAACAGATAAAGCACATATTGCAGATCATACCGGGCATGACAGATCGCTTTGCGCATCGCCTCCCTGGTGTACGATGCGTCATCCGGCCCCAGATGGTTGGATTTGAAATCCACCACGAAATAGCAACCCTCCACCTCAAAGACCAGATCGATAAACCCTTTCAGCATCCCATGCAGCGTCGTTGCGCGCAACGCGGGACGCGCCATGCCATCCAGGGTGTCACGACACACCAGATGGTCCAGCAACGCCACCGGCAACGGTTGGGTGGCCATCATGAACTCCATCTCCGAACGATAGTTCACAAGATCCTGCAACCGCATCCGGCGTGGGATGCCCTCGTGGGGAAGAACGATTTCCAAGGAGAGCTGCAACAGATCCAGAAGCCAGTTGGCCAGAGGTTTGGACCACGCCTCCAGATCGCGCCCGACACAGCGTTGACGGACCGCCTCTGGCACGGCATCCACGGCAGCCGCCAACCGGGCAAAACCCTGGTTGGCAGCCCAGTCGAGCAGCTCATGCAAAAACGTCCCGGCCTTGGCGCCCTGGGGAAAAGCGTGCAGCAGCCCCCCTCTCCCCTGTCCGGCAGGTCTCTCCGGTTCCGGGGTGGCGCCACCCGGGGTTTCCAACCGTTCCAGTTCCATGAAACGCTCTTCAGTCCGGCTTTCCGGATCCCGAACCATGGCATAAGATCCGCTGTGCCGGGTCAGGGCCGAGAAGCTGCCGATCCACCAACGCGGGGGCACTGTTCTGTGCAGAAAACGGGCCGCACCCTCCGCCCCACCCCGCTCCGTCGGACAATCCACCCTGTTTGCTGCCGTGGATTCAGGGGGTGTCACCAGCTCCACCCGGATCAGCTCCTCGGGCACGTTGTCAAAAGCTGCCAAATGCGCCGACAGATCCACCAACTTCTGCGGGCCGGGGGTTGCACACAGCAGCGTGCCGATTCCGCTCTTTTCAAACCCGTTCAACGGTGCCAGACCGATCCAGGTGGCATGCCGGGCACGGGTCAGCACCACATACAGCTTGCGGATCTCCTCGCGGCGACGCTCCTCCTCCATCTGTTCCAGCAGTGCCGTTGCCCCGGGAAAGGCGATCCGGACGCCACCCGTTGCATCACGCCACACAGTCGGCAGATCCTGCTCTTTCACCTCCCGATACAAAGCAGCCCCGGGAAAAAAGACCAACGGATACTCCAGCCCCTTGGATTTATGCACGGTGACAACCCGTACCAGCCCCTCATCGCTTTCCAGACGGATCTGCCGTTCGTCCTCGCTGCCGCTCTCCAGATCGCCCGCTTCGGCGCATTGCCCATCCAGATAACGGATCAACGCCTCCGGGTCTGTGGAGATCACGCTCTGTTTCTGAAGCAGTTCTCCCAGATGCAGCAGATCGGTCAGCAGTCGTTCGCCATGGTTGACTGCCTGATTTGACCGCAACAAGCGACCCGGCACCTGAAAATCATCCAGCAGACGCCGCACCATGGCCAACACCCCCTGTTGCCGCCAACGCTCCCGATAGCTGCGGAACTGATCGATCCTTTCTTGCAGCGTGCGTTCATCCTGCACCACGGCATCGATCTGGTGCCAGGTCAGTCCGAACAGGGCCGTACCCAAGGCCGTGGTCAGGCGCGTGATGTTCTCCGGAGCCGCGCACGCTGCCAACCAGTGACGCAGATCCCGGGCAACAGGAGAAGCGAACACCGACTCCCGGTCGGAAAGATAGACACAGCGCACGCCATGGGCATTCAATGCCTGACGCATGGCCAGATATTCGGTGCGGTTGTTGACCAGCACCGCGACATCCCGGGGCAGAACCGGACGCATCTCCCCTTCCGGCGCGGCGAATCCGGCCCTGCCGGTTTGTCCGAGCCGCAACAGACGGACAATCCCGGCAGCGCAATGTTGCGCCATCCCCACCCGATACGCCTCCCGGCTCACCGGAACCGGTTGACCGTTTCTCTCCCCTGCCGGCATCCGGAAGAGGGTCAGGGCAGATCCAACCCGACCTTCCACCACGAACCGCTCCTGACGCCCGGCAGCCAGCGCCGCAACGAAAGGCATCGGATCCTCCAGGTCGCTCCGATAACGGAAAACGCCATGGGGCGACACCGTTTCCCCATGTTCAAACACGGTGTTGACCGCAGCGACCATCGACCCGGTGGAGCGGTAATTCCGGCGCAATGTATGGATGCATCCGGCCAGGGCACGGCGTGCCAGCAGATAGGTCTGCACATCCCCGCCGCGAAACGCATAGATCGCCTGCTTCGGATCCCCGATCAGCATGAGGGCGCACCCCTGGAGCGTCTCCGGCGCACCGACCGGATAGATCGAGGCAAAAATCCGATACTGCACCGGATCGGTATCCTGGAATTCGTCGATCAAGGCTGCCGGGAACTGCGCACGGATCCGCGCTGCCAGCCGGGAGGCGTTCGGACCTTGCAACACCTGATCCAGCCGGTCCAGCACGTCATCATGCCCCAGCACGCCACGCTGTTCCTTGGCTGCTGCAAAGCGCCGCAGCACCCAGAGCGCGGCATGCACGAGCAGACGGTTCCATGCCAACGTGGCATCCTGAGAAAATTGTCGCACCTCTTCAAGAGCATCCAGGGCCGGATGGTGGGGCGGGGTTCCCTGCTTCCAGACCTCTTGCAACCCGTCCCGGGTGAGACGTTTCCAGGGGGTTTCGGTACTGAACGTCAACGACGCCTGTCTGGGATTTTCCGCCCAGGCCAGGATGGTTCTCAGCCACCCCTCCCAATGGGTTCTTTTGATGTATGTACCATTCAGCTTTTTGGCTTCCGATGCCGCCTGGAAATATTCGCTCAAAGAGGGCACCCATGCCCGCCATTGCGCCTTCAACCGGGCGCGCCGCTCTGCCAGGGCACCCAGAACGACCGACGGCTCTGCCCCATCGATCAAATGTTCCGCATGACGCAAGATCCTGTGGATGGACCCCAGCACCGACTGTGGGGATGACCAGCCCAATGCCGCTTCAAACGCCTGGTCCGGGGGCAGGGGTGCGAGAAACAGACGCCAGTAGTCACGCACGCACCCATTCAGCAGTTCACTCTGATCTTCTGCCAGCTCCTGACTGAGCAACGCATGGCTCTCAAAGGCATGGTCACGCAGCATGCGGTGGCACCAGCCATGGATGGTCTCCACGGCTGCCTCATCCATCCACTCTGCCGCCAGTTGCAACCGTTTGGCACACCCTGGCCACACCTCGGGCGCATACGTATCACGCAATGCCAACAGCAACGGATCCCAACCAGACGGGGCGTATCCGGCCTGCTCCGTCCCCACTCCGGCCCGGAAACAGGCAGCCGCTTCCGACAGTCGCACACGGATGCGCTCCCGCAACTCCCGGGTGGCGGCACGGGTAAAGGTGACCACCAGGATCTCCGGCGGATCCAAAGGGGCCATCCCTGCCACCCCGTGACCGAGTACCAGTCTCAGGTAGAGAAACGCTATGGTATAGGTCTTGCCGGTTCCGGCGCTGGCCTCGATCAGATGGGAGCCTTGCAAGGGAAAGGTCAATGGATCCACCTCCGGGAGTTCCCCGGCACGCTGCATCTCTTGAGAGCGGATCATGCGCCTTGCGCCTCCCGGAACGGTGTCCACGTTGCATTCTGCACCATGGGGCCGTACAACGTTTCGGCCAGCGTGCCGAACTCGCCACTGGCCAGCATGGTGTCGAAGTCCGGATAGACCCGCTGGAGTGCGGCGCTCCGGTGGACCGCTCCGCTTGCGGACGCAAAATCCCCGCCACTCCCCTCATAGCTCTTTCTGGCCTTTTGTTCCGGATCGTTGGATGCGCTCACCCAGAGACAGGCAGCTCCCGCTTCCAGGGGCAGCGGACGACACAACCCCTGCTGCCACCAGGCAATCAATGCCATCAGATGGCCCTCCGCCTCCTCGACTGCCAGCGGACGCCATTCCACATCCCCGTCTTCAGACAGCACCAGCGTGGTCAACGGTCCGCACGCCAGATGCAACGCCAGATGGGCAATCCAGGCTTCGATGGCCTTCTCATGACGCACCCCGTCCGTGGTGAAGAGACGACTGGCCGTCAGCAGAATCCGGCCCCGTTCGCCGCTCGCACTGTGGTGCATGCCGCTCAGAAGATCGTCCAGAACCACTGTCCCGCTGTCCCCTGCCACCGGCAGGGTCAGCGCGATCCTTTCACCCGCGTCGATCCGGCACGGCCATCGCTCTTCTGCCTGGCGGTAGCGGGCGAACAGACGGGCCATGGGTTGCTCCAGCTCCTCAACCACCAGCGCGCCAAATCCCCCCTCCGGCAACCGGGCAGCCAGACGCAACCGCTCCAGTGTCTCCTGGCGCTGCCGGACCACGGCCTCATCTCCCGAAGAGACCACCCGCTGTTGCGCCCGGAGCAACCGCTCCCGCACGCTCCAGCGCGCCAAAGAATCGAGTTGGAAAGGCTCGTGATCCATGACGGTCTCCGTCTCACCCTCCAGATACACCCGCAGCCGACGCTGCAAGAAATAGCGCACCGGTGCCTTGAGAAAAGAGGCCAGTTCCCGCACGGTCAAAGGTTCGTTCCAGGGCATGTCCGACAGAAGAGAGAAGGAATTCTCTGCTCTCGTGCCGGCACAAGGATCCGGACGCCACTCCCTGGCATAGGTGAAAAAAGGCGAGGAGACAGGATCGATTGGGAAATAGGCGCTGCTGAACGGTTGCAACCGATGCTCCACGGTCAAGGCGTCCAGGAGCTTGTGTCCGGCAGTCGGGTCATCCGCTGCCAGGCCAGCCAGACGCCAACCTGCTGCCAGATGCTCACGCAACTGCCCCACCAGCACCGATGGGGGCATCTGTTCCTGATCATGGATGTTCCTTCCCACCCAAAAGATCGAGAGCCGTTCCCGCGCGGACAACAACGCCTCCAGGAACAGATAGCGATCCTCGTCGCGCCGCTGCCGGTCCCCGGGACGGGGATGGGTGCGCATCAGGTCAAAATCCCGGATCGGGTCCAGCCGGGGGAATTCCCCATCGTTCATGCCCAGCACCGCCACATGCCGAAACGGAATCGCCCGCATCGGCATCAACGTGGCAAACGTCACCGCGCCCCCGAAAAAGCCGGAAGCCAGTCCGCTCTCTTCCATGCGTGCCAGCCACCAGTTGCCGACCAGCTCCAGAGGGACCGGTTCCGTCACGCCGGCTGCGCGGACGATCTCTTGCAGCATCTCCAGCGCCTGCTCCAGACGCAACAACAAAAAGGATTCATCCGTCTCTTCGACGGCAAAGAAGTGTCCCAGAAGTGCCTGCAACCGGTTGCACCACACCTCCACCGGGGCGGGGTGCTGCATCAGACGCCAGGTCTGCTCCAGCCGGTCCAGCAGACGCAACAGACTCCCCAACAGCCCGGCGCTGCCCATGTCGATCTCGTCACAGGGATCCACCCCTGCCCACGGTCCGCCCCGATCTCCCATGGCATAACCGGCCAGCATCCGTTGCAGACCGGACCACCAGCTGTTGGGTGGTTCCGACTCTGCCAGGATGGGCAGATCCAGGGTGCGCCGATGGTCTGCATGCCACCCCCAGCAGATGCCAGCCCCCTCGATCCAGCGGCGGATCAACGGCAGATCGGCCTCGTCGATGGCAAAGCGCCGCCGGATCGCTGCCACATCGAGCCAGCCCAACAGATCGCTGACCGTCATGCGCGCCCCGGGCAGATCCAGCAGCCGCTGGAGGGCCTGCAACAAGGACGACGACGCCAGTTGACGACGATTGGCCAGGGTGTACGGAACATGTCGGCTGTCCGTGGGATCGTGCAGACCAAAGACCGCCTGAATCATCGGGACATAGTCGTCGATATCCGGCACCAGCACCAGAATGTCGCGGGGCGTGAGCGCAGGGTCGGCCTGAAAAGCGGCCAACAGTTGGTCGTGGAGGATCTCCACCTCCCGGTAACGGGAGTGGGCCACATGAAAACGCATGGAGGGATCCTGCCGGGGAAGGATCGGCCTGCGGGCAGCCCCATCCTCGGGCAACGGGTTCAGTGTACGGATATCTTCCTGGAGCTGCTGCAACAACGTACCGGGCTGTTCCGCTTCTTCGATGAAAAGCTCCTCCCGGTCGATGCGCAGATCGGTGCCATCTGCGAAGCAGAAGCCGCCACCCGCCAGCTCTTCCAGCATGCCGATGAAATCCCGTCCCTGCCGTCCCCAGGAAGACAACAGGGGGTGATCCCGTTGCGGTGTGTACTCCAGGTACTCCAAGGCGGACCAGGAGGCCGGATGGTGCTTCTGCCGACGCATGCGCACCCGTTCCGGCAAGAGATCCGCCCAATAGTCCTGACAGGGGTTGTGGACATGGATCACCACCTGCATCCACCGCGCCAAGGCCAGCAGCACGTGCAGGGATTGGGTCGGCAGGGAGGTGATGCCGAACACGCTCACCCGCCCGGGCAATCCGTGGGGTCTCTCCGGCTGTTTTTGCGCCTGCTCCAGGAAGGCCGCATGCACTTCGGCCCGGCCAATGAATCCTGTGCCGGTCTGGCCATGGGACCGGGTCAGATCGGTCAGCAGCGTGCGCCAGAGGGTGCATTGCCATCGCTGCTCTTCGGGCAGTGGCAGCACCTGTCCGCGCAGATCGCTCCACTCATCCCGGCCCTGCGCCCAGCGCAGCAGCCAGTCTGCCCGGAACACCGAATATTGATCGAACAGATCGGCCAACTCTTCCGCAAGCTGGAACCGTTTTCTCATCCGGGGATCGTCGGCCAGAAACCGCTGGACCAGGGATGCGGGATGGCGTTCCGCCACCTCCGGCAGCAGCCGCAACAACCGCCAGACCAGTTGCGTCCGCTCCAACGGCGAGACCTCGGGCACCTGTTCTGCGCCCAGGACCGTCCGATAGACGCGCCAGAAGAAACGGGCCGGCAGCAACATTTCCACAGCCGCCGCAATGCCAGGAGAGGATGACCACTCCCGTTGGTCCCGGGATTCACCGGCCAGACCGGCTTTCAGCCACTGGGCCATGCCGTTGCTCTGCACCAGAATGATTTCGTTTTCCAGAGGGGGCAAAGGATCACGGTGCAGCCGGCTTGCCAGATCGGCCCGCAACGCCTCCATGCGTGATCCATGGATCACGGTCATTCCACAGGGTTGTTCACGATCATTTTTCATCCATTGCACTCCCCGGGAACCCTGCACGACCCGCCATCACTTCCCGGACAACAACGGGGTCTCTTCCCGGAACTTCCAGGGCGGATCGAAACGGCTTTTCCAGATACCGATTTTGTTCTGTTTGGCTTTTTTTTCCAGGTCACGCAATCGGCCACCGGTTTTGGGATCGGCCAATGCCCAGCCATTGGTCACCAGCCAGACCGCGATCTCCTCGCCCTCCACCTGACACTCTCCGAAGGTGCGATCCTGCTCATCGGTACGCAGATCCCGACAGGTGACCAAACGATTTCGCAGATGTGCCCGCAACGCCTGTTCCGCTGCCGTGGCGCAATACCAGCGCCGCTGCTCTTCCACAATGCAGGTCTGGGAGGGTTCCAAGGCATCGACGCCACGCACGAACACCCGCACTTCGGACGCGAACCGGATATCCCGATGGGGGCGTTGATCCTCGACATCCAGAACATCGGCGGCAATCACCCTGGCAGGCCCGGCCACCATGTGCGGAACAGTCGCATCCGCCCGGCTGTCGGCAACACCCAATCCCGCAATAACGAGCAATAAGTAGTAAAGCATGGTCGTGACATCGCCGATGAGTGAATCCATACATCACACAAGAAACGGTGAGCACGATACCATGATCTCGCACCCGCACGACAGCGGCGATGGATGACCGAATGAAGAGAACGCCATCATGACCAATACGCCTGACCGCACGGGATCTCCGTATGTGACCGCATCATGACCCGCCCCTATTTTCCAACCCGTCTGTGCATGCAGGTGTGGCGACGTCATCTGCTGGTGTGGCGCAAGAATGCCCCGGCATCCCTGGTGGCCAATCTGGGTGAGCCGTTTCTGTATCTGCTCGGCATGGGATTTGGCCTGGGACGCTATGTCGATACCATGGGTACGCTCTCCTATCCGGTCTACCTCACAGCCGGAATTCTGGCCGCCAACTCCATGAATGCCGCCACCTTCGAGGCGATCTATGGCGGCTTCACCCGCATGACCCGGCAGCAGACCTTTCATGCCATGCTGGCCACGCCGGTGGGCATCGCCGATATCGTGGCCGGTGAGGTGATCTGGGCAGCCACCAAGGCTGTGTTCTCCGGAGCCGCCATTCTGCTGGTGGGCGCACTCATGGGGGCCATCCCGGCAGCCACTGCCCCCTGGGCACTGCTGGTGGTCTTTCTTTCTGGTCTGGTCTTTGCCTCCATGGGGATGATCGTGACCGCCATCTCTCCGAATTATGATTTTTTTATGTATTATTTCACCCTGGTCACCACACCCATGTTTCTGTTTTGCGGGGTGTTCTACCCTTTGGAGAGCCTGCCGGAACTGGCACGTCTGGCCGCTGCCTGGCTTCCGTTGACCCATGTGGTGGCCCTGATCCGACCTTTGACCACGGGTCTGCCATTCGATAACCCGTGGTGGCATCTGGGAATGCTCATCGGTTTTGCCGTATTGCTCTTTCCGATGGCCGTGAGACGCATCTCGAAACGGATCATTGTGTGAAATTGCACGCATGATCGTTAAAAAGGATTGGCGAACAGAACAGGTTTCTCTTATAATCCAGGGCTATTTTGGACCGGAACCTGTGCCTGCGCGTCCACCGGTCGCATGGTTGCCCAATCGCACCCATGCCAGGCAACGCCGACTATTCAACAAGGAGAACCATACCGATGTCCGATCTGTTTTCCGCGCAATGGATGAATCGCTTTCAGGAAGAATGGAACAATGAGCCGGAGTTGGCCGATGCGCTGGCCAATATCGGCTTCAACTCCACCATCGCCTACGGCTTTGAAGGCGAGGAGGCACCGCGCGGGGTGCTGGTTGTCGAGGGGGGCCGTGCGGTCCGCAGCGGCGCCTATGCCGGCGAAGAGATGAACTGGGATCTGCGCGCCAGCCAGGAGAACTGGGGCAAGTGGATTGAAAAAGGTCTGGGCATGATGGGACTGGGCATGGCCTATACCACCCGCAAACTCAAATTCGAGGTGGGTGACTATGGTGCCATGATCAAGGATCCGCGCATGGCCGGTCCGTTCATCAAATCCTTCACCGTCATGGGACGGGTGTAAGAGCCTGGGGCATCACACCCCTGGCCAGAAACCGGCCAGGGGCTTTACGGACGCATGATCAAGGGGGCACGCACGTCATGACTCGCACTACAACGCTCACCGCGCTTCTTTCAGCACTCCTGGTGACTTTGGCCGCGCCGCCGGCCCGGGCCGAAGGCAACATCATCACGGTCGAAGCCGGATCGATTGGCGCCACGACCACCCTGGGTGGCACGGTCGTGCCCTTTAAAGAGGTCTCTTTCACAGCCCAGATGCCCGGTCGGGTCGAATATATAGCCGGTGTCGAAGGGGATTGGTTCAAAAGCGGCACCGTTCTGGTGGCTTTGGACAATGACGACCTGCTGGCCAAACGGCGCGCAGCCCAGGCAGCCCTGGATGGTGCGGACATCAACTGGAAAAATGCCCGGGTGCAGTACACCCGTCAGGTCTACAGCGGGTCCGACTATGGTGGTGCCGACAATACCGGCATGGGCATGCCGCGCATGTGGGATTACATGGTCACCCGTCCCATGTCCAGCATGATGGGGATGGACAACCCGGAACTGTCGCGCCGCGCCCGCATCTACAATCAGGGAACCCAGATCGATCAGGCGCAAACCGCCCGTGCCCAGGCCCAGGCCAGCCTGCAAGAGCTGGAGGCCAAACTGCGCGATACCAAATCGATTGCCCCGTTTTCCGGCGTGATCGTCTCCAAGCACATCGAAAAGGGCAACACCGTACAACCCGGCATGCCGCTGCTCACCTTTGCCGACACCCGCAACCTCCAGATCAAGGTGGACATTCCCGCCCGACTCATGCCGGGGGTCCAGAAAGACATGATCATCCCGGCCAAGCTGGATGTGGGGGATACCCGCATTGAAACCCGCGTGGCCCAGATCTATCCCATGGCGGATGCGCAACGTCACACGGTCACGGTCAAGCTGGACATGCCCAAAGACTCTCCGGGTGGTCCAGGCATGTATGCCGAAGTGTTGATTCCGGATGTCACCACTCCGGTGAAAAATCTGCCCATCGTGCCCAAAGCCGCCGTGATCTGGCGCGGCAGCCTGCCTGCGGTACTGGTGGCTGCGGATCAGCGCGGCGGGGATGCACAACTGCGCATGATCCGTCTGGGCGGTTTTGTGGATGACAAATCGGTCAGCGTGTTGTCCGGTTTGTCGGTTGGCGAACGGATTCTTGCCACCCCACCCAGTGGCATGGCCACAGACTGGAACCCATCGGCTGGCCATCCGGCTGGCAAAAAAATGGAAAAACAGCATTGATATCATGCTGAACCTCCGGCAGGCATCCAGCCTGCCGGCATTTCCATCTCCATTTTCAAGCGCCGACTTTGAACCAAACGGACCCGGAAACGCGCACCATGACCACATCCAGAAATGAAACCCTGACCCCTCCACCAGCACCGACCACCATCCATCACGACCTCGGGGTGGCGGGCAGCATGGCGAAGATGTTCATCCATTCGCCTTTGTCGCCATTGCTGCTGTTTGCCTGCCTGGCCATGGGGATCATGGGTTTGATGCTCACCCCCAGACAGGAGGATCCCCAGATCTCGGTGCCGATGGTGGACATCTTTGTCCGCTATACCGGGGCCTCGGCAGATCAGGTCTCGACGTTGGTGGCCGAACCTCTGGAGCGGATCATGAGCGAGATCAAGGGGGTCAAGCATGTCTACTCGGCCTCGATGCGCGGCCAGGCCATGGTCACGGTGGAGTTCGACGTGGGCGAGGACATGGAGGCGTCCTTGGTCAAGCTGTATGACAAGCTTGAATCCAACATGGATCTGATGCCTCCGGACGTGACGAAACCTTTGGTCAAACCCAAGGCTGTGGACGATGTGCCGGTGGTGACGTTGACGTTGTGGTCTGGGGATGTGGATGATTCGGCCCTGCGCATTCTGGCTTTGGATGTGCTCCAGAAACTCAATGAGGTGGAGAACGCCAGTCAGGGTTTTGTCGTGGGTGGACGTGCCGAACAGATTCGCGTGGAGGTTTCACCCGAGCGGCTCAACGGTTTTGGCATCAGTCTGGACCAGATCGCCCAGACCATCCGTTCGGCCAACAGCGAAAAGGGGTTGGGTTCGGTGGAAGCGGCGGATCGCGGCTTTCAGGTCTATTCCGGGGCATTCCTGAAGAATGCCCATGACGTGGCCCGACTCATGGTCGGCACCCAGGGGGACAATCCGATCCGGGTGCGGGATGTGGCCAATGTCTTTTCCGGTCCGGAAGAGACCAACCGCATGGTCACCTACACCACGGGGCAGGCCAATTCCAATGGCAAAAAACTGGAAGCCAAGCAGGCATCTGCGGTGACCATTGCCATTGCCAAAAAGAAGGGTGCCAACGGGGTGACCGTGGCCAACGGCGTGCTGGCCAAGGTGGAGGAGCTGAAGGGTCGTCTGATCCCGAGCAATGTCCAGGTGGCCGTCACCCGCAACTATGGTGAAACCGCCAATGAAAAGGTCAACGAACTGCTCTTCAAGCTGCTGGTGGCCACGTTGGCCGTCACCCTGCTGGTCTGGATGTCGCTGGGTTTGAAACCGGCCATTGTGACCCTGATCGTCATCCCGGTGGTGATTCTGATGACGGTTTTTTCCGCCTTGATCATGGGGTATACCATTGACCGGGTGAGTCTGTTCGCCTTGATCTTTTCCATTGGCATCCTGGTGGACGATGCCATTGTGGTGGTGGAGAACATCTATCGGCGCTGGCTGCTGGAGGACAAATGTTGTCATCTCATCTCGATTGATGCGGTACGGGAGGTGGGGAACCCCACCATTCTGGCGACTTTCACGGTGATTGCCGCCCTGTTGCCCATGGGCTTTGTGCGCGGCATGATGGGGCCTTACATGTTGCCGATTCCGGCTTTGGGTTCGGTGGCCATGCTCTTTTCGTTGTTTGCCGCCTTCATCTTCACGCCGTGGCTGGCGCAACTGATCAAACCCAGCATGCGTTCCCTGCATCACCACTCGGACAAGGAGATGAAGAGTTCGGAACGGCTGGAGCGTTTCTTTCGTTGGATCATTCCGGCTCTGCTGGACAGCAAGGTCAAGGGGTATGGTTTTCTGCTGCTGTTGATTGCCCTCTTTTTCCTGTCCATGGTGTTGTTTTACACCACCAACGTCACGGTAAAGATTTTGCCTCTGGACAACAAGCCGGAGTTCAACGTGGTCATCAACATGCCGGAAGGGACGGCCATGCCCAAGACCGCCAATCTGGCGCAGCGCATGACCATGACCCTGCACGATCAGATTCCGGAGATCACGGCTCTGCAAACCTATATCGGCACGGCATCGCCCTTCAATTTCAACGGCATGGTGCGGCATTACTATCTGCGCCAGGATCCTTGGCATGCGGACATTCAGGTACAACTGCTGCACAAGAACAAGCGGAAGCGCACCAGTCATGACATTGCCATTCATGCGCGCCGTTTGCTGACTCCGATGGCCCAGGAGCTGGGTGCCCGGATCGAGGTGGTGGAGATGCCGCCGGGACCGCCGGTGTTGCAATCGGTGGTGGCAGAGATCACGGGTCCGGATGCCGACACCCGGAGACGCACGGCCCGCGACATGGAGGAGATGTTCAAAAAGTCCCCGTCTCTGGTGGATATCGACACCTATATGCGTGAATCCTATGAGATCTGGCGTTTTGAGGTGGATACCGAAAAGGCGGTCCGGCGCGGCATTACGGTGGATGCCATCAACCGCAACCTGGGCATGGCCATGGGTGGGGCGCAACTGGGTGATGTCAAGCGTGGCAGTGTGCTGGAGCCGACCTACATCGTGATTCAGGTGCCCATGGAGGTGCGTTCCAACATCTCCAGCCTGGGTGATCTGCCCTTGACCAATCCGCAGGGCAAGATCGTGCCTCTGGGTGAATTGGGACGTTTTGTCAAGCAGCCTCACGATCCGGTCATCTTCCACAAGGATCTGCGTCCGGTGGAGTATGTGACTGCCGAAGTGGAGGGGCGGTTGGATGCTCCGATTTACGCCATGATGGACATCGAACAGATGCTCAAGAGCTACACCACGCCGGACGGGGTGAAGATCACGGGCGAGATGATGGGACCGCCCAAGAGTTACACCCATTCGGCATTCGAGTGGACCGGGGAGTGGACGGTCACTTATGAGACCTTTCGTGACATGGGGTTGGCTTTTGGGGTGGCATTGATCCTGATCTACATGCTGGTGGTGTGGGAGTTTGGCAATTTTGTTCTCCCTGCCGTGATCATGGCACCGATTCCTTTGACTTTGCTTGGGATCCTGCCTGGTCACTGGATTCTGGACGCCAAATTCACGGCCACCTCCATGATCGGCTTCATTGCCCTGGCCGGGATCATCGTGCGCAACTCGATTCTTCTGGTGGATTTTGCCCAGCAGGAGATTCTGCGTGGGACCAGTGTGCGCGATGCGGTGATTCTCTCGTGCAAGGCGCGCACCCGACCGATCATCATCACGGCTTTGGCGTTGGTGGCCGGATCGAGTGTCATTCTGGGGGATTTCATTTTCCAGGGCATGGCCATTTCGCTGTTGTTCGGGGCATTGGTTTCCACCTTGTTGACCCTGTTGGTGATTCCATTGGGGTGTGTCAGTGCCAGTCATGCCTTCATTCATCCGGAGTATATGCCGCTGCCCACTGTGGGGGAGCGGCGTGCGGGTACGTGTGAGACCGATCTGCCGCAGCCACCGGCTTCAGGTTCCAAACCGGTGGTCAGGGCCAAGCCCAAGGGGCCGGGTTTGATGTTGACGTTGTGGCAGATGTTGTTGACATTGATTCTTCCCAAGCCCAAGCCGGCCAAGCCCAAGCCCAGGCCTGCGCCCAAGCCGACCGTGGCACCGCAACCGCCGGTGGTATTGGAAGCAGAGCTGCCGGTTCCGGCAGTCACGGAGATGCCGGTTGTTTCACCGGCACCGCCTCCGCCGTCTGTAGAGACGGAACCTTCTGTGGCTGCACCTCCATCCGTGGCCCGTTCGGAGGGCAAAGCCGCTTCCAAGCCGGCGGTACGGCGGGGGATTCGTTTGAAGAATGATCACCCACGTGAAGATCCCTCTTCAGGTGGAACGGCATCGGATGGTTAAGCAGGGCCACGGTTGGATGGTTTTCTGGGTGGCTGGTGGTTTGATATGGAGTGGTGGGTTGTTGGAAGCGGCGGACGAGGCCGGCACATCGACCCGGCAGATGCGGCAACAGTCAGGCAAAAGCGCACCGAACGCCAAGGCTGCAACACGCCAACCCCCAGCCATGTCGGAACCAAAGGAGTGGTGGGATGATCCTTATGGTACGGAGGGTTCTTCGCCCTTGATGGAGAGTCCCAACAGAAAGGCAGGCACGGCTCCATCCAGGCGACTGCGTGTTCCGGATGCGACGCAGGAGGCAGATATCGATGCGTGGCTGGCAGGACCGGACAAACGTTCCGATGCAGGGGCACCTGAACCCGGTGCCAGATTGCGGGATCCGTATGATGCCGGGGATGTCATGCCGCGCAAGACCTTGACCATGCCGACAGGCGTATTGAGCGATCCGGCGGGTGCAGACATGCGTGGCTGGAATCCGTCAGATGAGTGGTATGGTCAGGACACCACCCCTTGGAAAGAGTGAGAATCATGATGCGTCAGCGACCCACATTCCGGGAGCATGGAGAGCGGTCGATGACGGTTGGGCGCATGTGCGGTTTGATGGTGTTTGTATTGGCCATGGGATTGGTTTGGAGTGTGCCTTCAGGGGCAGCCGAGGATGACAGTTGGTCTTCCGGCTTTTATCGGACCGATCCGCAGCGGACTCCTTTTCAGGTACGTCCGGAGGTCAGGCACCCTTCTCCTGTTTACCGTCCAACCGATCCTTACAACGATGAGCCAGCCGGTCCGACGGATTTGGAGCGGCGGCGTTCGGTTCCGCAGATTTGGAATCAGGAGCGAAATGATTTTCGTTCCGGGCGTTCGTCGCAGCGTCCCTGGGGTGAGATTCCACCGGAGTTGGATCGTCAGGGATCCATGGATGAGGGGGCATCTGTTGGAGAGCGGTGGTGGAACCGTGCGCCGTCGGGGCGTTGGAATGAAGATCGGCGACCGGAGTGGGATGGGGTCGGACGTGGACCATCGGGTGGGGGATGGGAGCGGGAGCAGCGTTATGATCCACGTTGGGACGGTCCGTATCAACGGGAGTATCGTCGCGAGCCTGACTGGCGTTCTTATGATTATGGGCGGGAAGAGGAGTCCAACCGTTGGTGGCAGCCGCCGTCGCGTCGTCGGGAAGGCCCGGGGACGATGCGGGAGGAGGAGTGGGAACGGCAGGAACGCGGGAGAGGGAGAGGGAGTGGGAGTGGGAGTGGGAGTGGGAGTGGGAGTGGATACGCGCCACCGCGTCAGCGCCCATTCGATTATTGAGCCTTGTCAACAGATCCAAGTATTGAAAAAAAAGAGGGGGTCTGGGGGATTCATCCCCCAGGGTTTTAATATTTTTAATATTTAAAAAATAAAAATTTTTAAATATTTTTTGTTTAAATAATTCAAAAGATTTAAAAGATTTAAAGATAAAATCCCAGGGGGGTAACCCCCCTGGACCCCTAATCCATGACCAACGCCATTACCAACTCGCGAGATTCCCGGGATTCACTAAACAACCCTCAAGGTGATCCATGGCATGAACCGAACAATACACATCTTTCTGACTGTCAGCCTGTTCATCGCCACCCCCGCAACACTCATGGCCGAACCCAACCCGATCTCCTTCTCCGCCGAAGTCACACGCAGTCGTGCGGACAAAAAAGGTGTGTCAACCCGTGGCAAAATCCATGTCTCACCCGAAGCCATTCGCGGCGAAACCACCAACAAAGGCATCACCACCATCCTGATTCACCACACCACCCGCAAAACCGTGTGGATACTCAATCCCAGCCAAAAAAACTACCTGGAACGCCCAACCACAGACGCCGGACGCCCACCACTGCCCGATGACCCCAACAGCCCGTGCCGCCGAGACAAACAGATCCTGTGCCGCCAAATCGGCCCGGAAACCGTGGAAAACCGTCAAACCATCCACTGGGAAATCCTGACCCGCACCGCAGATCACCGCGAACACTCCCAAACGCACCTCTGGATCGACCCCCGCCTCCGCTTTGCACTCCGGGAACACCACGCCGATGGCCTGATCGTCGAACTGACCCAAATCCAGGAAGGCGTACAACCCGCTGAACTTTTTCAAATTCCTCAAGATTTTCAAAAGATTGCTCCCGCACCAACCCCGGGACCAACACGTTGATCCCCCGAGCGACCCAAAAAAATCAACAAAGAACAAAAAAATCCTTGCGCGATTCGGCAAAATCAGTATATTAGAAAATTATTAAATACAAATAATGGCCCATGAGGATTTCATCCCTGGTTTCACCGTGGTGCAAGTTGCTATCATGAGTTATTGAACTCTTGCCTGAAGCGCAGTTTACGGGCCAACAGTCAAAACGGTGAACCATGAGGAAATCCAATTATTATAAAAGTCAAAGCATTGTTCTGGCCATGGCCCTGAGTTGGCTGACCATGACCCAGAAAGCAGCAGCAGAAGGGATGACTCCGACCATGACCTCCTTGAAACCGAACATGATGGGCATTGCGGCAGATCAGGGGGATGCCACGGAGATGGGACAACGCATGGGAAAATTCATGGGATCGTTCATGCGCGAAATGAAAAACAATCCGGAACGGAACGAACCTGGCGAGGGATGGCGGGGAGAAAACCGCAACCGTGAATATATGGAACCATCCCGACGTGGTTACTGGCGTGAAGATGAAGAGGGCCAACGGGGCTATCGGGGTGAAGGCCGCGAGGTGATCCGGCAGGTTCCGCTGTATGATCCTTGGGGTGCCACCAGCAACCCGTATCTGATGGAGCCGGAGTTGTGGGGTGGAAACCCCTATTATGGACGACCGCACCATCCGTATCGCAACGGATGGTCTGAACCGGGACCGTATGGCTGGGCTGCGGATTACAACTGGGAGCGGGGCCGTGGCTACTACGGGGCAGGACTGGCACCCTGGGAAACGTATGAGCCGCCGCATGATCCGCGCAGCGAACGTCGGTGGCATGACCCAACCTACTATGATCAACCACCAGACTCCCCACGGGAGTTTGCTCCCTGGCGTGAGGATCCGTATGGGGGAGGACGCGGTTATGGCCCCCATTGGGGCGGACGTCGTGGCAGTTGGTGGTAACCCGAAGAGCAAACAGGTTTCACTTTTGGGACAAGGAGGCTCAACATGAAAAAGAGTGCACGGTTTTTGGCTGTGGCCGGGCTGTTGACTACCCTGGGAGCCACCTTCCCGGAAAATGCATCCGCGTGGTGGGGGCCATGGGACAATGGTTGGGGCAACAATGGTTGGGGCAACAACAATTGGGGCAACAACTGGGGCAACAACGGCTGGGGCAATGGGACGGGACGTGGCCGGGGCAAATTCACCCTCTCCATGGATGGTGACATGGATGGCTGGGCCAACAATCTCTGGAACGGCAACAATCTGTGGAACAACGGCTGGAACAACGGCTGGAACAATGGCAATGGCTGGGGTCCATTCGGAGGGGGCGGACCCTGGAGCGGAGGACCGGGCGGCTGGGGGCCAGGCAACTGGGGTCCAGGTGGCTGGTAGTAAACAATGGTTGAATTCATGACAATCATCAATAACAAAAATAAATTGGAGAAAACAATGAAAACAGGTCTGAAGGTACTGGCAGTTGCGGTCCTGATCGGTGGTGGTGCTCTGCTGACGGCACCGGAAGCATCCGCATGGTGGGGTAACAACGGGCCGGGTTGGAACAACGGCTGGGGCAACAACAACAACAACTGGGGCAACAATTGGGGCAACAACGGTTGGGGCAACGGCAATGGTCGCGCCAATGGCAATTTTGGCTTCAACATGAGTGGCGATGCTGTCGGCAGTGGCAACAACAACTGGAACAACTCCAACGGTTGGAACAACGGTTGGAACAACAACAATGGCTGGAACAATGGCTGGGCACCTTATGGTTATGGTCCTGGCTATGGTTATGGTTATCCTCCGCCCCCGCCGCCTCAGGGTGCCTGGGGATATGCTCCGCAAGCTCCGGCGGCTGAAGCGGCTCCGGCAGCCAAACCGGCCAGGTGAGTGGCCTGACAGCCAAGGAAGAGAGGGGCGACTCGCAAGAGTCGCCTTTTTTTTTTTCGCCACTCATACACCATGATCAGGGGTCCAGGGGGGTTACCCCCCTGGTGGGGTCCAGGGGTGAAACCCCTGGGACTTTAATCTTTTCAATCTTTTTTCTTTTTAATAAAAATATTAATAAATTATTCTTTAAACATTAAAACATTCAAACATTAAAACCCTTGGGATGAATCCCCCAGACCCCCTCTTTTCTTTCAATCCTTGGATATTCATACTCGGCTCAGGAATCACCAAACTGCCTCTCAAGAAACGGACGCGAAACGGTCGCCACTTGTATTCCTGACAATAATTGCGTAAAAAGAACCTTCTCGGAATTTGCCCTGGAAAACGCTTCAGCCGGAACAAAAAAGGGAGAGCATGATCACCGTCGTGGGGAACCTGAAAGGCGGTTGCGGCAAAAGCACCATCACCTTCAATCTGGCCGTCTGGCTGGCACGTCGGGGTATGGATGTGGTGACCTTTGATCTGGATCCACAAGCCACACTCAGCGATGCCATCGAGGTACGACGGGAAGAAGGGGTGACCCCGGACTTCCCGGTCTATCGCTCTGAAAGCGATCCGATACGCATCATGGCCAAACATCCGGGAGAAGTGCTGGTGGATGTGGGAGCCTCCAACCTCTGGGCCATGCGCCAGGCGATTGGTCAGGCAGATCGCATCCTCTCGCCAGTCCCCCCCAGTCAGGCCGATGTGTGGTCCACAGCCCGCTTTCTGGAACTGGTCAAAGAGACCGCAACCGCACGAGGCAAACGACCGGAAATCCTGCTGTTCGTCAACCGTGCCGATACCCATCCCATGCTGAAAGAGTCCAACGAAACCGAGGCAGCCCTGGCCACCTTGCCGGGAGTGACCATACTGCCCACCCGGATCGCCCAACGCACGGCCTATCGACGTTCGTTCAGCGAAGGACGCGCCGTCTTTGAACTGGCCCCGGGCAGCAAGGCTTCCCAGGAGTTTCTGGAACTGGCGGGTCTCCTCTACCCGCACCTGAATGATGCCACACTCCCACCGCCCACCCCCAAAGGAGCCTGATCCATGACGGATACCTCCAACTCTCAGCCCTCACGGGGTCCGCACTGCCCGGAATCTGCCGACGGGAAAAATCCAACCCAAAGCCGGCAAAATCCGCCCAACCTGCCGATTGTCCCGGCAGGTCGCTACCGGGAGTGCGGTGAATGCTCGGCCATGATCCTGTCTGATTTCGCCAAAAGCTTTGACAAAAGCGCCCGACGCTGGGAACTGATCGTCTACCCGTCGCTCTTTGCCTTCATCATCCTGGCCATGTATGGATTCTTTCTGATCTACAGCCTGACCCAGGATATCCGCACCATGGCCTCCTCCATTGATCCGAAAATGGGGGTCAACATGGGAAGCCTGTCCAACAATATCAGCACGCTCTCCAATCACATCGAGGTGATGTCCACCCATCTGGAGTACATCAGCGACAACATGGAGACCATGTCGGTGGATATGCAGAACATGGCGGAAAATATGGAGAATATGACCGGTTCGATCAATGCGATGAATGGCAGCGTCACCAGCATGAACCAGAATGTGACCACCATGAACGGCAGCATGCGCTCCATGGATAAAAACATGGGCGACATCAATCAGAAGATGTCCGCCCTGACCCCGATCAGCCAGAATGTGGCGATCATGGGTCAGGCGGTTCACTCCATGGCAGGAGCCATGAATGTCATGAGTTACGATATGAACAATGCCTCACGTCCCATGAGTTTCATCAATCGGTTCATGCCCTGGTAGGCACACCCCTGGGAAGCTCAATAAGGAAAGGCAAAGATCCCGTAATAATAGTCGACATAACGTTGCACCCGCTGCATGGCGCTGGGACTGACTCCCTGGAGATTGGTCAGATCCCTGACACCGCAATGGGCGGAAACAATGTCATAGACATGGGGATTCTGGCGCAGGAAATTGACCTTTTCTTGCAATGACTGGACTTCACGGCTCATGGCGTTCTCCTTCGATGCTGGTGTATCCATAGAATCGAAGAATATTAATGCAACACTGATGCCAACTCAGCAAACCTTCTGCACCAGACTGGCAGGTCCAAAAAGGATGTACGCCATTGCCATTTACAACAACAAAGGGGGCGTGGGCAAATCGACCTTGACCGTATTCATGGCCGATTTTCTCGCCACCCTGGCGGTGCGTGGCCGTCCTTTGAAGGTGGTGGTACTGGATCTGGATCCACAAGGATCCAGCAGCGCCGCACTCCTGGGCCGCAACGGTCTGCACGCGGCACGCACCAGTGGTCACACCCTGGGAAACCTGGCCGAAAAACTGGAACGGGGACGCCCCATCGCCTGGGAGCAGTTCCTGTTTCAACGTCCCAACAATCCCGGCACCGGACGCGCCCGCGCCATCGTGCCCGTGGATGTGATGGTCACGGACCGGGAGCAGACCTTTGCCTTTGAGACCAATCCCTTGCACCGTTTGACCACGCTGCGTGAGCGGCTGCGCCCGGAATTGGCACGGCGCTATGACCTGGCACTGCTGGATCTGCCAGGCAACATCGACCCGCGTCATCTGCTGGCCGTCAATGGTTTGATCTTCAGTGACGCCGTATTGACACCCGTGGAGGTCTCCCGTTTCTCCATTGACGCCATGCCCGCCACTCTGGACATGATCGCCTATGCCCGTACCCAGGGAGATGGGGTGCGTCCGGTGTTTCTGGGCATGGTGCTCAACCGGGTGGACAAACGGGGTCAGCAATATCAACGCAACATCGCACCCATGCAGGAACTCTCATCCAACCTGGAGATCCCGCTTTTTGAACAGATCCTGCCCCATGCCCAGGCCCTGACCACTGCCACGGACCAGGATCTGGCACCCGGCATCTCGCTGCGCGAACGCTATGGCGGCTACTACCCCCATGTGAAGGCCGTGGTGGGAGAGACGTTGCGCCGCTGGCACGCCCTGGAACCTCAACCCGCTGGTGCACCCGGCTGACGGCCATGGAGTTGCGTCATGTCTGACTGGATCCTCGCTCTCCTCAACCATGCCGCCACAGCCTGGCTGATTGCCGCGCTTTTCCCCCTGGTGGCACTGGCGCGCTGGTGGCCGGTGCGACAGACCATTCTGGCCCCGCTGCTGGATCAGATCCAAAGCGCACGCGCCCACCTGGATACCACTCCCGAGACCCCGGCCGCCTTTTATGGCCACTTTCCCCTGTTGGAGACGGCCATGGAGCAGTTTCCGGATCTGCGTCCAGGCTGGAACCGCTTTGCCGCCACCCTGCTCCACGGCGAGGCGGTGCGACCGGTCATCCTGCACACCCAGCGCCCGGAGCAATTTCTGCACACCAAAGCACTGCTCGACCACCATCTGCCCGTGGCACGCCTGCGCACGCTCCCAACCATATTGGCTGGTTCGGGTCTGTTCTGCACCTTCATTGGCCTGCTGATCGCATGGCATTATGCAGTACGCGACCTGACCACCCACGATCCCGAAACCTCCCGTCAGGCTTTGCAAACCGTGCTGGCCATGGCCGGATTCAAGCTGCTCACCTCCATGGCCGGATTTGCTTCGGCCTGGGCCATCCACTGGCGTCTCGGTGCCTGGCACCACCAGATCACCCGGGCACTCCACCTTCTCTGCACCCAACTGGAAACACGTCTGGAGTACATCACCCCCGAACAACTCCAACAGGAGCGCCACACATCCAGCCAATCCCCGGATGCACTGCTGCGCCTGATCCGGGAGATCGGTGGACAGATCCGTTCCCGGCTGGACACCCTGGAGACCAATCTGCTGACCACCCTCGCCACCCGGCCCGCACCTTTGGTCTCTCCGGAAACCATCCCCGCCACCCCCCATCCGGCCATCCCACCGGAAAGCTGGCAACCTCTGATCGAGGCACTGCGTACCGAAGGCCGATTGTTGATCCAAGAGCTGGGACAACACCTGACCCAAGAGTGGCACTCTTTGCCGGTTCCGGCCACCGCACTCTCTGCGGAACCTTCCCAGCCCCGCACCCGCTCGGAACAGGAGTCCTGGATGCGCATCATCGACCGGCTGGAATCAGCCTCTCATGCCCTGGAAAAACAGTCTGCCAGCCTCAACGGCTTGAGTGCTTTGGCCGAAGAGACCCGCAAGGCGAGCGAAAGTTCGATCCGCGCCGGACGCGAAGCCGTGGAAACCCTGGTCGTTTCGGTGGAGGATTTCAACCATCGCATGGCCGGCACCTTTGCCCGCTCTGCCGAAAACCTGCTGACCCGCCTGGCTCACAACAACCAGCAGGTGGTCTCCCAGGTGATCGCCCAACTGGATCGGGAGCAGGAGGATGCCATCGTGGTGCCAGATCCAGAGCAGGCCGGACTGCCGCAGCTCTTTGACCGCTTCTTGCGCCAGCGCAGCCAGGCTGGCCACAAGGGGGGATGAACGCATGCGACCTGGCTGGGGTGTGATCGTACTGGGCGTGGATCTGGTGCTGGGGCTGTTCTTTTTGCTCCTGATGGTCGTACTGGCCACCCGCACCCCGCATCCCGCCCCATCCGGTACAACCGGAGAACTGCAACGACTCAAAGCCGATCTGGCAGCCCTGAGCGCCCGATTGCAGGTCAAGGAGGAGCGCCTTCAGGGGTTGATCCGGGGGACCACCACCCCGCACCCTGCGGATCTGGATCAGGCACCCCTACCCTCCCTGGCTGCCGAATGGACCGGCAATGCGGCACTGCGCGGTGAGGTGGCGGATCTGAGCGCCCGTTACACCGCCATGCAGGAACGGCTGCGCCGCGCAGAGCTGGGCCTGCCGGAACAGACCATGGTGCAAACCATGGCCAACCAGGCTGGTCTGCACGCCCATGTTGCCCAACTGCAAACCGAGATCGCCCGGCTCAACACCCGCATCGAAGCCGCCACCCTGGAAGCAGGAGCTGCCCGCAATATGCGCACCACCCTGGAAGCCCAACTCCACGAACGGGAACAACGCATCATGACCCTGGAACAGGAACGCCATACTTTGGCCAATCGGATCGGTCTTGCGCCTGGACCGGATGAGCGGACTCCCAGACAACCCTTGCCACAACCGCGCATGACTCAACCATGAAAAAAATTTTAAAGGATTGGACCCCGGAGCGGCTGTCACGTCAGGTGGGACAGATCGGCAGCCAGTTGGACGACTGGTGGCATCTCTCTCTGGATCGCACGGTGCGTCTGGCTGTGACCGGTCTGAACCAGAGCGGCAAGACCGTGTTCACCACCACCCTGATCCACCATCTGCTCCATGCCCTGCAAGGCTCCAATCTGCCCGCTTTGAAGGTGGCGGATGAAGAACGGTTGCTCGGCACGCGCATCATGCCCCAACCCGATCTGGACATCCCCACCTTCTCCTATGAACGCTACATCCGCGCCCTGCTGGCCCACAAACCCACCTGGCCGGTTCCCACCGAATCCTTGAGCGAAATCCGCCTGGCGATCCGTTTTCGTCCGGCTGGCATGTTGAGCCGCAAACTCTCCACCTCGGCCACCCTGTATCTCGACATCATCGACTATCCGGGAGAGTGGCTGCTCGATCTGCCGATGCTCAAGCACTCCTTTGACTCCTGGTCCGCCTTTACCCTGAAGCTGTGCGAAGAGGAACCCAGACGCACGCTGGCTGCCCGCTGGCTTGACCATCTGACCCACCATTTGAACCCTTCGGACCCGGCCAATGACGAGGTGGTGCGCCAGGTCGCAGAGCTGTATACCGATTTTCTGCTGGCCTGCAAAAAACCGCAGGTGGGCCTGACCTTTCTGCAACCCGGACGGTTCACCATTCCCGGCGATCTGAAAGGGGCACCGCTGCTCACCTTCTGTCCCCTGCCTCCGCCTGGCGCGGACGGGGTGAAGGCCGGATCCATCCGCGAGGCCATGGTCAAACGGTTTGAGTCCTACCAGAAACTGGTGGCCGAAGGGTTTCTGAAACGCCACTTCTCCCGGTTTGATCGTCAAATCGTGCTGCTGGATCTTCTGGGTGCCTTGAACCGGGGTCCAACCGCCTTTGCCGACATGCACACCTCTTTGGAAGCGATTCTGGAGAATTTCAAACGCGGCCCGTCGAGCCTGTTGACCCGGCTGTTCAGTCCGCGCATCGACCGTCTGCTCTTTGCGGCCACCAAGGCCGATTATGTGGCAGCCAACCAGCACCAAAACATGGAACGACTCTTGCGACGTCTGGTGGCCCGTTCGGCCAATGATGCGGCCTTTCTGGGGGTGGAGATCCAATCCCAGGCCATGGCCGCCTTGCGCTGCACCCGCACGGTGCAGCGGGACCATAACGGTCGCCGTCTGTCGTTCGTGCAGGGCACCCCCAAAGGCCGGGAACGGGAGACGCTGCTCTTTCCCGGTGAGATCCCGGACGCTTTGCCGGAGGCCGATGAGTGGGGCGCGCACCGTTTTCACTTCATGGAATTTGAACCGCGTCGTCCTCCGGATGCCGAAGGTCCAACTCCGCCGCACATCCGACTGGATCAGGCGCTGGAGTTTCTTTTGGGAGACAAATTGCAATGATTGCGCGTCCGAAGTGGATCCCGCCGGTTGAGATCTCCCTGGATCCGCCCGAAGAGCCGACCGCCCCTCCAACAGGTCCGGTCTGTCTGCCGCTCTCTGGCATGCCCAAACAGCCTCCGGAGCCGGAGATTGCCCCACCCGAAGAGGAGCTGGACGGGCTGCGTGACCCGGTCTTCATCCGCGCCGGGGTGCGCTGGCGCTGGTTTTTCTGGGGTGTGGCGCTGCTTGTGGGCGGTCTGATGTTGGAACAGAGCATCCTGTTCCTGGTCGAACAGTTTCGTCTGCACCCGGTGGCGGGTCTGTTCTTTGGCGGGGTTGTGGGGCTGTTGTTGATGCTGTTGGCCACGGCCATTTTTCAGGAATTGACAGGTCTGCGTGCCCTGCGCGCCCAGGAAGCGGTGCGACACACGGCAGCGCAACTGATGTCCGGCGGCTCGTTCGGCAGCGCCCAGCCCATGATCCAACGCTGGCTCGATCAATACGGCCAACGCCCGGAGTTGCGCGAGGCTTTCGATGATTTCCGGGCACTCAACCAGAGCCATCTCGGTGACCAGGAGATGCTGGAACTCTTTTCCGCCCGTGCCATGCGGCCTCTGGATGAGACGGCCTTGCGCATCATCGGACGCCATGCCGCCTCGGCAGCCATGCTTTCGGTGGTCAGTCCGCTGGCCTTGCTGGATGCCATGATCTTCATGTGGCGCAACGTGCGCATGATGCGGGAAATTGCCACGGTCTACGGATTGCGTCCCGGCCCCATGGCCACCATTGTTCTGATGCGCAATCTGGCCGAAGGGATGCTGGCAGCCGGAGCCAGCGAGCTGGTGGCCCGGGGAGCGGTCGAGGCATTGGGTGAAACCCTGACCAGCGTGGCCATGGCCGGAGCCGGGCAGGCTGCCACCAGCGCCCTGTTCACCGCCCGGATCGGCCTGAAATGTCTGCACATGTGCCGTCCTTTGCCCTTTCCCAAGGCCGATGAACCCGGCCTGCGTCACATCCGGCGTGAACTCCGCGCTGCCCTGGCTGCGCCCAAGGCGTGACAGGGTGTCCCTGAATTCTGGAGCCGCCGGGATCCGACTGTTCTGAACGCCCTTGACCGCTGTTGGCAGAGACTGTAAACCGGATGCTCATGACCACCATAATGGAGAGAGTGCAAGCATGGATACGGTGTATCTGAAACAGGTGCTGGAGAACAAGCAGCTCTTTGAGGCCGACGGACGACAGGCTTTGGGGGTACACCTGCCGGCAGAGTTGGCCAAGGCGTTGCGTTGGGAACTGCACCAATATTATGGCAATGATCCGGGTGCGGATCTGACCACCCTTTACGGGATCGAGGTGCTCTCGGTGGATGCGCCGGAGATCCGCTTTGAAGCCTGATCGGTCGCACATGGTGCCACTTTCTGGGCATAACGTTCGATGGCTGCCAACAGCCGTGGCTTGGTGATCGGCTTGGTGAGATGCTCGGAACAACCCGCTTCCAGGGTTTGCCGTTCGTTTTCCGCAAAGGCATGGGCAGTCAGGGCAATGATCGGGACAGGCGTGCCTCCCTGTTCCCTTTCCCAGGCGCGAATGGCGCGGGTGGCGGCATAACCATCCATGACCGGCATCTGCACATCCATCAAAATGAGATCATACGCTGGTTCCTGTTGAACGATTTCCACGGCCTCGGCACCATTGGCGGCAAAACGGCAATGGTGTGGACTCTTCTTGAGAAAGGCCTTGATCAGTAGAATATTGTCTTCCGAGTCGTCCACAACCAGCAGCTTCAGTCCCCGTGTTCGTGTCGACTCTGAGGCGTGACGCTCTGCGGTCAGCAGGGCATGAATGGTCTGGCTCAACAGAGCACTTTCCACCGGTACACTCAGGCATGTGACCCCGGACGGCCAGAAACGGGCCTCGACCAGGGTCGCCTCTGGCAGCAGCACGATCACGGGCACCAAAGCCGGATGCAACTCTGCCCGGAGCTTTTCAATCTGTTCCAGGGTCTCTTGCGGCGTGCCGGATGCCGCAAAAACCACCAGACCACAGCCTGGACCGGCCTGACGCACAGCCCGCCAGGCGCTGACCGCCAGAGCGGCATCCGGAACCGGTTCCACTTTGGCACCCAATGTGGCCAACTGGCGCGTGATCAGCAGACGGCTTGCCGGGATGCCATCCACAACCAGAATACACAACCGCTCCCAATCGATCTGGCAGGCAGCCACCGGCACCGGATCCGGTGCCGGTGCCGGAGTCGTCACCGGTTGGGCCACTGCAAACCGCGCGTTGAACCGGAAGATGCTGCCCTCACCGGGTGTACTCTCCAGCGTCATCTCTCCACCCATCAGGGTCACCAGGCGTCGGGAGATCGCCAAACCCAGACCCGTGCCCCCGAATTGACGGGTGGTTGAGGCATCGGCCTGGGTAAAGGCTTCAAAAATTGTGGCATGCTTGTCTGCGGGAATGCCAATGCCGGTATCCTGCACGGCAAAACTTACCCCTCCTGGGCCAAACCCGGGTTCCGGATCCACCCGGATCGTGATCTGACCCGAGTGGGTGAACTTGATGGCATTGCCGATCAGATTGATCAACACCTGACGCAACCGCTTGGCATCGCCGGTGAACAGATCCGGCAACTCCTGGTTGAGATGCAGAAAGATCTCCAACCCCTTTTCCCGGGCACGCATGCCCATGATCTCCAGAATCCTCTGCAAGGTTTCACGCAAGGCAAAGGGCGCCACCTCCAACTCCATGCGTCCGGCCTCCACCTTGGAGAGATCCAGTATGTCGTTGATCAGCTCCAGCAGGCTGTCTCCAGCGCGACGGAACACGGCCACATAGCGACTCTGTTCCGGTGTGAGTCCGGTCTCTTCCAACACTTCGGCCATACCGACGATGACGTTCATCGGTGTGCGGATCTCGTGACTCATGGTGGCCAGGAATTCGCTTTTGGCCCGATTGGCCTCTTCGGCCTCCAGTTTGGCCTCCAGGAGGGTGATTTCGGCTTTTTTACGTTCGGTAATGTCCATGGCCATGGTGATGATCAGATCTCCCGGATTGTCCATGGCCCCCATGGGACGGGAACGGACAATCCAGACCCGTTGCTCTCCGGAGTGCAGAGAAGCAATGGTCAGTTCCCCTTCCTTGTAGGGGGCATCCGGGGGAAACGGGGGCAGCAACAGTTGCAGGGCTGCCTGACGCTCGGAGGGCACGATGACCCGTTCCACCCAGCTTGTCAGTCTGGAGATCTCACTCAGATCCTGACCCGAACGTTCGCACCAGCGCCGGTTGGCCAACAACACCTGGCCATCTGCGTTATGCATCATGATGGGAATCGGGGCATACAACACCATGTGGCGCAACCGTTCTTCGCTCTCCCGATGGGCGCGGGTCATGGCCAATGCCTGAGACCAGGCACGCTCCCGGCTGGAGGTCAAAGACCAGCCGGCCACGCCCATGGCCAGACTGATCAGCACACCGGCCAGCAGCACAATCGCCGCACCATGATAGGGATGATACTGAAAAAACAGCGGGCTGGGGGTGAAACGCTGGGTCCAGCCCGATCCCTCCTCTCCGAAGCGGAACAGCATGCTCCACCCCTCATCCGGCACGGAGCTGTCCGGGGCAGGGTGTCGGGAATCGAACATCAGCGCCGTTGTGCGCAATGTGGGACCATCAAACAGCTGGATGCGGATCTGTTCGGACTCCTGGCGATACAGATCCTGAAAAAGGGTCTGGGCGTCATACACCACAGCCACCCAGCCCAACAAGGCGTGACGACGCTCCTGCGGGGTGGTGACCGGCATCCCCGTGCGATAGGCCGGTGTCAGGTGCAGGATCTCCTGGCGAGGTTGGCCGTCTGCTCGGGTCCGCACAAACGGGGGGGAAAAAAGCGGCAGGCCGGAATCCGCCGCTTGTCGGGCAGTCTGACGACGTCTTTTTTCAGCGGCCAGGTCATAGCCAGGGGCAAACGACGGCTGCTCTCCGGCACGGACATGATGATAGGCGACCACCAGAGACTCTTCCCGCGACTCTTCGCTGGTCATGCGAAAGTCAGGATCATCCAGAAGTTGTTGCATTCTCCTGGTCCACTCCAGGCGGGCGCTGGCTGGTACGGGTTCGACAAAGGCCAACTCCAGCCATCCCGGGTGACGACCGGGCGGCGTGAGTGCAGCAGCAAAGGTGTGCCACTGTCTGCCGGTCACCATGGGTTCGGAAACAAACCAGGCAGCCATCACCCGGGCCAGATCCGTATGCACCTCCAGCCGGAAACGGGCCGTGGCGCGAACCGCCTCGGTCAACTCCTGAAACTGCCTCTGGATCAGGGCAGAGTCGCGGGTGGTTTCGTGGTGCCAGAACCAGAAGGTGCAGGTCAAACCCAAAGCCAGCAACAACCAGGGCAGCAGGCGCGGATTGGCAATCGATTTGGGTGGGTTTTCCATGGTGGCAACGATGATGTTGGCGGCTGGCCGGATCGCATGCCAGAGCATAGCGGAAAATCGGGTCTGCCACCTGGAAAAATCGTGGCCGATGGGGTTCATCTTGGGAACAGATTTGATTTATATCATATTGTGCAAAAGGATGGTTCAACAACACAAGCCAGAGAAACGGATGCGACCATGTGGCAGCCTGGCAACAAAGGATCCAGACGGTTCCGGGAGGAACTGGCAGAGTTGGGAAGTTCGCTGCGCACCGCGATTGCGGATCGGGTGGCCGGTTTCGATGATGAACCGGAGGCCACCATCGAGAGGCGGAGCCAGGTCATGGTTTCGTTGCGTTTCTTTGCCCGACTCTATTTCCCCCATTATGTCTCTGCACAGGAGAGCATTTTGCATCAATGGCTGTACGAGCGGTTGCCGCGTCTGGGGGAAGTACCTGGAAAAGGAAGCAAACTGGCAGTGGCAGCACCGCGCGGTGAAGCCAAATCCACCCTGATCACGCAGATTTTCGGGTTGTGGCGGGTGATCACGGGCCGCAGCCGCTATATTCTGATCATCATGGATGCCTATCATCAGGCAGCCACCATGCTGGAAGCCATGAAGGCGGAACTGGAGGTCAATCCCCGTTTGAGAAGGGATTTTCCCGAGCATTGCGGGATTGGTCGGGTGTGGCGCGAAGGGGTGGCCGTGACCCGTTCCGGCATCAAGGTGCAGGCGGTCGGGTCTGGTGCCCGTTTGCGCGGTTTGCGTCACGGGGCAGCTCGACCCGATCTGGTGGTGTGTGATGATCTGGAAAACGATGACAATGTGCGGGTCCGGGTGCAACGGGACAAACTGGAAAACTGGATGAAAAAGGCGGTACTCAAACTGGGTCCGCCGGATGATTCCCTGGATGTGGTGTATGTGGGAACCGTATTGCATCACGATTCGGTTCTGGCGCGGATTCTGGCCAATCCGTTCTGGGAGTCGCGTCGTTTTCAGGCCATTGTGCGCTGGCCGGATGCCATGGGATTGTGGCAGGAGTGGCAACAGATTTTGCAACGTGCGGGCGAAGCAGAGGCGGATCATTTCTATCGGGAGCGGCAGGCCGAAATGGATGCAGGCGCCCAACTCTCCTGGCCCGGGATGCGCACGTTGGAGACCTTGATGAAAATGCGTGCCCGCGATGGGGCGGATGCTTTTGATGCCGAAATGCAGAATCAACCGATGCAGGAAAATGCCCCGTTTGGCCAGCTCACGTTCTGGCAGGAGCCGGGTGCGGATTGGCTCTATTTCGGCGCAGTGGACCCATCCATGGGCAAATCAGGTGGACAGGGGGATCCTTCGGCCATTCTGGTGGGGGGGTGGGAGCGGAGCAGCGGGGTGTTGCATGTGGTGGAAGCCGACATTCAGCGTCGCTCTCCGGATCGCATCATTGAGGATGTGATTGGTTTTCAAAGTCGTTATGCGTGTCGTTTGTGGGTGGTGGAGTCGGTGCAGTTTCAGGAGTTTTTCAAGGATGAGCTGGTCAGACGTGCTGCACGAATCGGGATTCCGGTCCCGGCGCGCGGCATCAGGCCCTCCCGCGACAAGGGGTTGCGTATTGGGGCCTTGCAGCCGCATGTGGCCAATGGCTTGATCCGGTTTCGTCCGGAACAGCAGACCCTGTTGGATCAACTGCGTCACTGGGGGGAACCCGATGCCCATGATGATGGACCGGATGCCTTGGAAATGTTGTGGCGTGCGGTCCGGGAGGGGGGGAGCAGCCAGGTGGGAGAGTTTCAGGCCCTGGGGGAGAACCGGATGGCACGGAGCATCGGTTTGACGGAAGAGCGTGCGCCCTGGCATGGGTTTTAGCCCCTGGCATCGGTTGGCCGCTTGATTGATAATGGCATCGGTCGGATCTTTGACATGAATGGGTTCAAAAGGATCTCGTATGCCCACGAAATCGTTGTTTGCATATTGGATTGTTGGCATGTTCTGGTGCGGTATCTGGTCTGCTCCGGGTGTGCATGCCGAAGAGCGGCTGACCGATGAAACGCGGGTGCAGCGTGCCGTGGCCGAGGCGGAGCGTCAGTTCGGACCGGACAGCAGTGTGACGGCAGCGGCCTTGACTCAACAGGGAGAGATCCTTTTGGCCCTGGGACAGGATCGGGAGGCGGACAAGGCGCTGGGTCGGGCTGTAGCCATTCTGGAGAAACGGTTGGGCCGTGACCATCCAGAGGTGGCAGAAGGACGTACCAAGCTGGCGCGTGCCAAATTGCATCTGGGGGAATGGAATGCAGCCCGTACCCTGCTGGAGGGGGTGGTGGGTGGTTTGGAGCGATCCTTGGGGTCTGACCACCTGAATACGGCCAGTGCGCGCATCAATCTGGCACGGGTGCTGATGGCCGAACCTGAACAACGGGCCACGGCAGCCAGACTGGTGGAGCAGGCCATACCGGTATTGGTGAAAGGGTTGTGGTCAGACCATGCACGCGTGGCCGAGGCGTGGATGGTGTTGTCCCGGATCCGTTTTGCCCAGGGCCGGATTGACGACTCCCTGGAGTCGGTGATCAAGGCGTTGCAGATTCGCGAAAAATCTCTGGGGGGCGAGCATCCCCTGGTGGCCGAATCGTTGCGGGAACGGGGGCAGCAACTGGTGGCCCGGAGGGAGCCGCGCACAGCCGAACCCTTTTTGCGTCGTTCTGTCGAGATCCTGACCCGATCCGGAGGGAGTGCATCCCTGGAGTTGGCCGAGAGTCTGGAGCGGCTGGCCGATGCTCACATTGCCATGCAGCGGCCAGTCGAGGCTGAAACGCAGTTGTTGAAAGCCTTGCGTCTGCGTGAGGATGCCTTGGGCAAGGAGCATCCTGCCCTGGTGAAGCTATTGAACGATCTGGCATTGTTGCGCCAGGGTGCGGATGATCTGGCAGGTGCCGAGTCGTTGTTCCGTCGCGCCTTGGCCATCACCGAGAAACGGATGGGGCAGAACCATTTGCAGGTGGCCTTTATTGTGGGAAATCTTGCCCAACTGGCAGCGCGGCGCGGGCAGAATCGTGAGGCGGATGGGTTGTTTGCCCGTTCCGTGGCTGTGGCAGAACGTTATTTTCAGGGCAATGCCCTGGGATTGTCGGATTGGCTGGCCAATTTCGGGATTGTGTTGCACAAAGAAGGAGCAGGCGAGCGGGCTGGTGTCTTGTTGCGTCGGGCCGAATCTTTGTTGATTCAGCAGTATGGCCGGGAGCACCCGCAGGTGGTGCGGGTCAGCCGGGTCATTCAGGAGTTGGAGGGGGCGGCCAAACCCACGACGGCTGTGCCCGTTGTGGCGCAACCACCAGCCAAACCGTTGTCCGACGCCATGCAGCAAGCCTATACCATCACTCCGGCGACCCTTGTCCCGTTGGACTCTTTGTTGTTGCCCGGCGCAACCACCGTGGGTACGGGGAGTGGAGCCGGATCGGGCGTGACCCGGCAGCCTGCGGCCCCGACAGGAACTGAAAACAAGATTTCTTCTCCGGCAGGAGCCGTGAAACAGGGTGCGGTCATTCATCTCTCCTGTTTTGCCGGGGAGAGTCCGTCCCTGACCCAACTGGAAGAGAAAATCCGCGCCCTCTCCTTGCCAACATATCGCAAAATGATCAAAAAAGGGGCAGCATTGTACGAGTGTCTGTTTGTCGGTCCGTATGCCACCCGTCCAGAGGCGGAAGCTGTGGCCGAACGGATTCGCACTCAGACCGGGGTGGACCATCCCCTGGTCGGGCGATACATACGTGGCGAGCCGTGATTATGATTGATTTTTGTTCCGGATAATGATCCAGGTGGGCGCACGAAAACGCACAATCATGGTGTAGAGTCCGACATAGGAGACGATGAACAGCATGACACACAGGATCAACATCCAGGTGTTGTTCCAGAACAAAAGAGCCGGCACCACGGAGAGTGAGGCCAGAACCCAGAGATAAGGGGAGGTGAGGGAGTTGCGGTAGGTGATGTGTTCGGCATCCTTGGATCCCACCATCCAGCGGACCAGGCGGCGATAGATCAGGGAGTGGAGATGGATCGCATCGGCAATGCCGCTGCTGGTGCCGCGCAGCACTTTCCGGCGGTAGATGGTGAACAAGGTCTCCCAGACCGGATAGATCACCACCAGCATGGGAAACCAGGGTGAGACCTCCGGATTGCGCGTGACCAGCAACACCGAAATCTCTGCAATCATGAAGCCCCACAGATAGGCCCCCCCATCTCCGGCAAAGATCAGCCCCATGGGATAGTTCCAGGTGAGAAAACCCAGCGTGGCACCGATCATCGCCAGGCATGAAAAAAGCAGGAAATGATCGCCGATCTCATTGGAGATAAAGGCAAACGCGCCGAGAATCATGATGACCACCATGGCGGCCAGACCGTTGAACCCATCGATGATATTGATCGAATGGGTCAAGCCACCCACAGCCAGCATGGTGAACAGTGTGCTGAACAGCATGGATTGGGTCAGCCAGTCATCGATCACCGGGATGCCCAGGTGCAGCAGTCGGGCATCCAACAGCCAGCCCCCCAGCAAGGCAGCCGCAAAGCTGCCCAACAAGCGCGGCAGAGGACCGATGCGCTTCAGGAAGTCTTCCGCCATACCCATACCCCAGGCCGGAAGCGTCACCAGGAGCAACAGCCAGCTCTCTTCGGTTTTATCCAGCCAATCGATCATGATGCATCCGGTGAGCAGACCACCCAACAGAGGAATGCCGCCAATACGGGGGGTTTCGGAGCTGGCATGGAATTTCTGCGGTCCGGCATCCACATGATCTGCCGAAATATGGACATGCAGTCGCGCATAACGGATCAGGCCCGTGGACAGAATCCAAGAGACAAGAAAAGAAGAAAGGATGATCTCCAAGATCTTTTCTCCATAAGAGAATCGCGTATTTAAATAAAATTAATCAACAATGTCCGTACTTCCAGGGTGATTTCGATGACTTTTTATATTATAAATTATTTTAGTAATACATTATCTTCTCACACCCATTCACGCACATTGCAGACGACATTCTGAAACAGTGTAGCAAGATTTCTTGGAAATTCAACGAAAAAATAGATCGCCCGGAGATCATGCCCCTGACAGGATTGTGTTTTTTTATTCCATAACACCGATAATGAAAATATAAATTATTATGTCATGGTGAGTGCGGTGGTGGCATGATCACATGCTGCTGCCGTATAGGGCTGGATGACCGGGAGCAGACGTCCGTGGGCAATCGGTGAGAGCTGCACTGTCAGATGAATGTGGTCATCGTCATCCTGGCGATGGATGAGTCGGCCTTCCTGACAGAGTCGGGCCAGCAGCGCCCCTTCGGTCACCGGGATGCACAGTTGAACAAGGCGTGCGGTTTTGCTCGCCTCCTGGCCGAATGTGGCCAGCAAACGATCCACGCCATGACCGGTGACGGATGAGATCAAGAGGGTTCTGAGACGGCCCTGGAGTCGGGTGAGCAATCTGGAGTCTGGAGGAAGCAGGTCAGTTTTATTGTAAAGGGTCAGCAAGGGTTTATCCGCCACATGCAGTTCGTGGAGGGTCTCCAGCACGGCGGCCTCCTGCTCCTCCCATTCGGGGTCAGAGACATCGACGACATGCACCAGCAGATCGGCTTCCAGGGTCTCTTCGAGAGTGGCGCGGAAGGCTGCGATCAGCTGGTGGGGCAGATCGCGAATGAAACCAACCGTATCGCTGAGAATGATGGTGTCACGGTTGGGCAGTCGGATGCGGCGCACCGTGGGGTCCAGGGTGGCAAACAACTGATCTTCGGCCAGAACCTGCGCTCCGGTCAGGTAATTGAACAGTGTGGATTTGCCGGCATTGGTATAGCCGACCAGTGCGGCGCTGAAGAATGGCACATCCTGACGCGCCCGGCGTTGCAGGGTGCGGGTGCGTTGGACCGAGGTCAATTTTTTTTCCAGCTGTCGGATCCGTCCGCGGATCAGACGGCGGTCCACCTCGATCTGGGTTTCGCCTGGTCCGCCGCGCAGACCGACTCCCCCTTTCTGGCGCTCCAGATGGGTCCAGGTACGAACCAGACGCGACTGTTGATAGAGCAGGGCTGCCAACTCCACCTGCAAGCGGCCTTCCCGGGTTTGGGCGCGTGCGGCAAAGATCTCCAGGATGATGCCGGTGCGATCCGCCACCTTGCAGGCCAGCCCTTTTTCCAGATTGCGCTGCTGGATCGGAGTCAGGGCGTGGTTGAATACCACCAGTTCGGCCTCCTGTTCGATCACGGCTGCGGCCAGATTGTCCAGGTTGCCGGTGCCGAGATAGCTGCCGGAGTTGACCTTGGGCAGAGCATAAAAGCGTGTACCCACTGGCTGCAATCCGGCACTGACCGTCAGTCGTTCGATCTCTTGTGCGTACCGTTCCGCCTGTTCGCGGGACTCCTGGGCAGCGATGGTCTGCACCAGCAGGGCGCGCAAAGGTTTGGGGGAGCGATCAATTCTGGCTTCGTGGCTCACGGGGCAACTCGCAGACAAGGGTGGCTGTATAAAATGCAGTATAGCGGTTTTCAGAATGACGACAAGTCAGAGGCTGTTTGGCAGTTCCTGAGCCGGGCACATCTATCCAATGATTAAAAAAAAAGAGGGGGTCTGGGGGATTCATCCCCCAGGGTTTTAATGTTTTAATGTTTTAATGTTTTAATGTTTTAATGTTTAAAAAAAAATAATTTATTAATATTTTTTGTTTAAAAGATTTAAAAGATTTAAAAGATTTAAAAGATTTAAAAGATTTAAAAGATTTAAAAGATTTAAAAGATTTAAGTCCCAGGGGTTTCACCCCTGGACCCCACCAGGGGGGTAACCCCCCTGGACCCATAATGATGGAGTATTGACCCTCTGCTGATCCTATAAGAATCACCAGGCTCAAACGTGACGCAAAAAAAGATGAATGTGAGTCAGAGCCGCCTCCAAAGGATGCTCATCGGGCAGACGGATGGTTTCCGTCTCCTGTTTCAGCCAGGTCTCCTGACGTTTGGCATAACGTCGACTCTCCTGTTTGGCCTTTTGAATGGCATCACTCTGGCTCATGGTGCCATCAAGCCAGGCAAAGAGCTGACGGTAGCCGACGGCCTTCATGACAGGCAGTTCCCGATCATATTTCAAAAACAGTGTTGTGGCCTCTTCCAGAAGACCAAGACGCAGCATGGTGTCAAAACGAGCCTCGATGCGTGGATAAAGCAGGCTGCGCGGAGGCAGAAGAAGCAGTTTGAGAATGCGCATCGACGGTGGTGGCGGTTGTTGTTGTTGCCAGATGGTCAAAGGAGTCCCGGTGGCGACAAACACCGAAAGGGCACGCAAAATCCGTTGGGCATCGTTGGGCGTGATTTTGCGGGCCGACTCCGGATCAACCTGCATGAGCTTATGATGCATGCCGGGCCAACCCCTGCTCCCTCCTTCATCTCGAATGGCTTCCAGCAGCTCAGATGGAATCGGTGGCGTCAAAGCCAACCCCTGCTCCACAGCACGCAGATAAAGACCACTCCCTCCCACGAACAACGGAATGATGCCGCGTCCACTCAAGGTTGCAATCCGTTCCCAGGCAGCGGCACGGTAGCGATCCGCTGACCAGGGAAGGTCCGGATCGGTCACATCCAACAGGTGATGGACCACCTGCTGACGTTCGGCCAAAGTGGGCTTGGCAGCACCGATTTCAAAGCCGCGATATATCTGCACCGAGTCGGCATTGACGATTTCTGCAGGCAAACGAGCAGCCAAACCCATGGCCAGCGCACTTTTGCCAGAGGCCGTTGGTCCCATGAGAAAAATTACGGGAGGTTTTGAAGCAGATTCGTGATACATTGGTGAATCTTGCGGGATCAACCGTTTTTGATCAAGGAGTATTCATGCAACTGACAGATCGCATTATTCTGGTCACGGGCGCCGGATCCGGTTTGGGACGTGCCGTGGCAGTTGCCTATGCCGGTGCCGGGGCGCAGGTTTTTCTGCTCGGCAGCCGTTTGGAACGGCTCAAAGAGACCGATGATCAGATCCGACGTCATGGTGGTGCGGCAGGTCTGGTTCCTTTGGATCTGGAAAGTCAATTGCATCGAGTGCCAGAGGTGGCCAAGGCGCTGTTCGAACGGTATGGACGTTTGGATGTGCTGGTCAACTGTGCAGCCCTGGTGGGACCGCGCACTCCGCTGGATATGCACTGTCCGGCAGATTGGGAGGCCGTGTTCCGGGTGAATGTTGCCGCTCCTTTCTTTCTGACTCGGGAACTGATGCCACTGTTGAAAAAAAGCGCGGCAGGTGCCGTGATCCAGGTGGTATGCCAGGAGGGGTTGACACCGGCTCCGTTTCGCGGTGCTTATGGGGCCTCGAAAGCCGCATTGTGGCAGATGACCCGTACCTGGGCCGCAGAAACTCCCCAGGGAACGGTGCGCATGTATGCCGTGGACCCCGGACCCATGGCCACATCCTTGCGTGCCAAGGTTTTTCCTGGCGACGATCCGACCACCCTGCCTCAGCCGGAAAACGCAGTCGGAATCTTCATGCAATTGGCCGATCCGACATTTCGGGACGGGCACGGGATGTTGTTTTCATCATCCTGACGTGTGTTCCATGCGGGTTGCGGTTGAAACCAAAACCAGTTTGAACTTGCTCAAAAATAAAAGTAATTACTGCTTTCTTCCTTGATCTCATAAAAACCAGCCGTTACGATAACTTTAATTCAATGTTTCCCGAAACTTCCCAACATACCCACCAAGGCTCTTGAATTCCTGCTTTGGCATGTCATACTCTTGAATCTCTTTGCTTTCTTTACCCCATACAAAAGACTTTTGAACCCATGAAGATTGCGATCACCGGTGCCACCGGTTTCATCGGACGCCATCTGGTTGCCGCTCTCCAGCCGCGCGGCCATGTGTTGATCCTGATGGTCCGACCGGAATCAGTCATTCCTGAATCCTTCCATCACCACACGCTGGTTCCATTGGATCTCCACGCCCCGCCAGACCGGCTGTTTGATCGATTGGGTCAGCCTGATCTGCTGATCCATCTGGCCTGGTCCGGACTGCCCAACTACCGCTCCTTGCACCACTTTGAGACCGAACTGCCGGCCCAGTATGCCTTCCTGAAATCATGGATCACAGCTGGTCTGCCACGACTGTTGGTGACTGGAACCTGCTTTGAGTACGGGATGCAATCCGGAGCACTGAATGAAGCCTGCCCCACCCGGCCAGACAACCCATACGGCTTTGCCAAGGATCAACTGCGCCAGCAGCTTCAGTTCCTGCAACGGAGTCACTCATTCCATCTGACCTGGACGCGCCTGTTCTACCTGTATGGTCCGGGTCAGGGTGACAACGCGCTGCTGTCCCAGCTCCGGCGTGCGGTCAAAGAGGGTGCCAGCCAGTTCAACATGTCGGGTGGCGAGCAGTTGCGGGACTATCTGCCTGCTGAAACCGTTGCCGAACGGCTGGCATCGTTGGCCCTGACTGCCGACTGTCGGCATGGGGTGATCAATCTGGCCTCGGGTCAACCGATCTCCGTGCGTCGTCTGGTCGAGCAGTGGCTTCAAAAAGAGGGGTGGTCCATTGCGCTCAATCTGGGCCACTACCCGTATCCCGATCATGAACCCATGGCTTTTTGGGGCGATTGCACCAAACTGCACCAGGCTTTGGCAGAGAGCGTATGACCACCTCATCATCCCGGCACACGGAACTCTATTGCGCCCGACAACTGCCATTGTTGCAGAACCAGACCTATCCCACCCGAACCGAGGCCCAGACCTGTGCCACCGGGGATGTGATCCTGGTTCAGGACCACGCCACCGGTCTGATTTACAACCAGGCCTTTGAACCGGAACGGATGCACTACACCGCCCAATATCAGAACGAACAGGGGTTGAGTCGTTCGTTCCGTCTCCATCTGGAAGAGATGCGCGGGATCATTGCGCACCATTTTGCCGGTCAGTCGCTGCTGGAGGTGGGATGCGGCAAAGGTTTTTTTCTGGAGATGCTGCAACAGGCCGGATTTGCCATCACCGGCTGTGATCCGGCCTATGATGGCGTCAATCCAGCCATCCACAAACGTTATTTCACCCGGGATGCGGGATTGCAGGCCGATGCGCTGATCCTGCGGCATGTCCTGGAACATGTACCGGACCCACTTCAATTTCTGACCAATCTGGCCGCAGCCAACCATGGTGGTTGGATCTATCTCGAAGTCCCCTGTCTGGATTGGATCTGCCGTCACCGCACCTGGTTCGACATCTATTACGAGCATGTCAACTATTTCCGGCTGAGTGATTTCTACCGGATGTTCTCAAGAATTGCCGCTGCCGGTCACACCTTTGGCGGGCAGTATCTGTATGTGGTGGCGGATTTGTCCTCACTGTTGTCTGTGACCAATACGGGCAGGGATCCTTTCTTGTGGCCGAACGATTTTCTGGCCACTCTGGAGCATCAGGCAGCCTGGTTGCAAAACAGCCCGCAAGCGGTCATTTGGGGGGCTGGCTCCAAGGGGGTGATCTTTGCCTTGTTCCTGCAACGGGTCGGGATTCGGTTCGACTGGGTGATCGATATCAATCCCGCCAAACAGAACACTTATCTTCCGGTCACCGGATTGCGTGTATGTGCTCCTGACGAGGCGATCCCACAGTTGCATGCCCGGGCCGACATTCTGGTCATGAACGGCAACTATCTGGATGAGATTCAGCGCGCCACCCGCAACCGGTTCCGCTATCACCTGGTGGATCAGCCCATCCAGACCGCATCACCCGGTTGCTAAAAAACCACAACCATTTTGGAATGTATTGGTGATTCCAGGATCCATCGAGAGTCAGAGACAATACACCATCATCAGGGGTCCAGGGGGGTTACCCCCCTGGTGGGGTCCAGGGGTGAAACCCCTGGGACTTTAATCTTTTAAATCTTTTAAATCTTTTAAACAAAAATATTAAAAATTTATTTTTTTAAATAATAAAATAATAAAATAATAAAACCCTGGGGGATGAATCCCCCAGACCCCCTCTTTTTTTTCAATAATTGGATCTATGTGCTCGGCTCAGGAATCACCAAACAGCCTCAAACCCGCTCCCGGAAAAACTCCCCGCGAAAATCCCGACGGGTTGGTTTGAAACGCAATACGCCATCCGCTCCCTGAAAAACCAGTTGACCGGGTTCCGTGGTCTGATTCAATACCGTCACCCCGCGAGCCACAATCGACCCCTGACGCACCAAACTGCTGCCCAGAACAGCCGCATTGGGATAAAGCACCACATCCTCCTCCAAAACCGGTGCCACCCCACGGTTTTTGCCGATGGTTGAGTTCTGGAAAATCACCAAACGATTCCCATAAGTGGCCTTGGCAAACACGATCCCAACCGAATGACCAATCAGAAAAATCTCCGGCAATTCGATCTCATAGAAAAGATCGATGGCATTCAATGATTTATTCAATAAAAACAGTTTTGTACAAACCGATTGCGCCCGTTCGGCCCGCCAGATGGTATTGGCCAGATAATAGAGAAACGTGCAATACTGGGTGGAATGCAAAACATCAAATTCGCCAGGGGTCCAAATGCGCACATGGGCAATGCAATACTCCAACCGCTCCAATGCCTGATGCAGGTATCGGTCAATCAGTGACAACTCAACATCCTCTCCATTCGGAAACCAGTGCAGAAGCTGGGTACGGCAATAACGGGACAACTCGTTGGCAGACAGATTGATAATACGCATGCGCCACTCACCCGTTCCCCGCAGCATCAATCACACGCAGACTGGGAACTGCCGTGACAAACCGTCCGCCCCAGGCCCCAATACCAGCCAACTGCTGCATGATTTCGCCAGACAAATTCCAAGGCAGAATCACCACATAATCAGGTCGCAAGTGATGCAAGGTTTCCGGGTCCACTATCGGGATCCGACAACCCGGCAGGAGTTTACCCTGTTTGGCCGGATTGCCATCAGCCACGCAACGCAACAGATCGCTGCGCACTCCAGCATAATTGAGCAGAGTGGTCCCTTTGGCAGCAGCCCCATATCCGGCCACAACACGACCACACTGCTTGGCTTCCAGCAGAAAGATCAGCAGATCATTCTTGATCCGGTCGCACCGCTCCTGAAAGTTGTGATAGTAATCAGACCGTGTCACCCCCTCTGCCCTCTCCTGATCCAACAATGTGGCCACACGTTCGGATATTCCCTGCCCTCCTTCATCGGTTCTCTGGGCAAACACACGCAAGCTGCCACCATGGGTGGGTTGGGCCAGGACATCGAACACCTGCAAACCATGAACAGCAAGAATCCGTTGCACTGCCGTCAAGGAGAGATAGGAAAAATGTTCGTGATAAATGGTATCGAATTGAGTTTGTGCGATCAGATTCAACAGATGAGGAAACTCAAAGGTGACCACTCCGGAGGGAGCCAGCAGGGTGGTGATCCCGGCCACGAAATCATTGATATCCGGCACATGGGCCAAAACATTGTTGGCCACGATCCAATCGGCGGGTCGATGGGTCTGAAGCAACTCCCTGGCCAGTGTACGACCAAAGAACGCTTCCACAATGTCGATCCCCTTGGCACGCGCTGCTGTTGCCGTACTGGCTGTGGGTTCCACCCCCAGACAGGGGATGGCATGTTCTTGCACGTACTGCAACAGATAGCCGTCATTGGCAGCGATCTCCACGACAAGGCTTTCCTCATGCAGGTCAAACCGTTCCACCACCTCTGCCACATATCGCCTGCAATGGTCCAACCAACTCATTGAAAAACTGCTGAAATAGGCATAATCAGCCGCGAACAGCCGCTCGGCCTCGGCAAAGTCTTCGGTCTGGACCAGCCAGCACTGTTCGCACACCAGCACGCGCAAAGGGAACCACAACTCCGGGGCATGCAATGCTTCCAGGTTCAAATAGGCATTGGAGGGTGGGGCACTACCCAAATCCACCAGGGTCAAGGTCAAATGCGCCCCGCAGTGGCGACAGTGCATGGCAGCTCTCCGATTATTAGAATCCTAATTATTGTTTAAAAAAATCTAAAAATTGATTCAAAATCTACTCTCAACAATTATGTTTCGACATACGAAATAATCAAACCATGACGCCGCGCCAAATCCTCATTCATGACAATAACAGGATGAGAAGAAAATCTCCATGTTTTGATCTCCACACGCAACGCCATCTTCAAGGCATCCTGAAGCGGTGAAAGCCACGCTTCTTGATGTCCTCTTATTACCAAAGCAAACCTGACATCGGTTTGCATCAAATCAAGCGTCTTGAACGCCTCTGGCAACTCCCCCACAGCATACGGATGTCTGCCCAAACATGATGCCCATCCCAATGCAAAGGCATTGACAAATTTCTCCCGAATCTCAATGATAAATTTATTGAAATCCGACCGATTCTCAGGACGTGGAGAACTGGACCGGGCTTCGATAATCCACATCACCGGGGAACCGCTTTTCTCGGACTCACGCAACAACAAAAACTCCGCCATCCGAACCCCATCTTGAATGGCCTTGTAGCAACGACTCTTCTCAATCCTGAAGCATCGATCCTTTGGATAAGGACCAAAATGCATTCCGGATTCATCGATGATCCATGAATTCATTGAAAAGCCAACTCAACTTCAGCCTTGTAGAGCCTGATCGACTCCTCAATGATCGCATTATCCGGCATCCCATCCTTTAAATTGGCCGCAGTCCAATCATGATCATGAAGAGATAAAACCGGAATGGAGACACCATGCTCTTGCGCCAATAAAAATAATTTCTTGATGACAAAATAAGAGTGGCTGGCAAGAAAAAACTGAACACCGCGAATGGCAAGCACCACAATAATATCCAACAATTTGGCAATCGCCTCAGGATGCAACGCCGATTCCGGCTCATCGATGAATACCACCGAACTGGTATCCAAATACCTGTTGCCGAGCAGAATATCCAAAATAGCAATCTTTTTGATACCCTCTGCAACCACACCAACCGGAAACTTCTGGTTGCCTTTTTTGAACTGCCAACGACCCGACGCTTCATCATATTCCACACGACCGCCTGAAATCTCTTCCAGACTCTGTCGCGACCTGGCAAACTCCGCGAAATTTTTGCCCATCCTGGTTGACTGACGCAAGGCACGCGCCAGATCAAGATATGTATCGTCAAAGCCAAAAATCTTGTCTTGTTCGCGAGATTTCAGAATGATCTGATGAAGGGACAAAACTTCTTTTGCAGGCAAAAACAAAGAGTTACTAGTCCTGGGCAGAACATGATTCTCCAGTGATGAAATCTGTCTGGTCGTATCCTTGCCAAAACCGTACATCAAGGAACGCTGATCCACATCCATTCTGCACCACAATGCACCATCCGCACCCTTGGTGACAAGATCACCAATCTTGTCCGGCTGAAAGGTCCAATAAAGCTTTTCAGCCAGAATCTCTGCTGCTGTCCGCTGGTCATTGCCCCGCCTGTACTCCTCCAACATCCTCATAACGCTATAACAGGCTTTCAACAAGAAAGTCTTGCCAGAACCATTGGCACCAATGATCAGATTGACCGGGCCAAGGTCCGACCACTCCAGATGCACCAAAGGGCCAAAATTTTTCAGCTCAATGCGATTCAGCATGGCTCCTCCCGGGCAACATGTCGGTCTGCCTGGTTCAGATGCAGGACATTCATGCGGTTGCCGTCAACATGGCAAACCCTGCATCCCGCGCGGACAACCCGGTCACGGGCAAAGGCCAACGGATGGCCAAACGCGGATCCAGAACATGCATTCCACCCTCGGCCTCGGGACAATAATATTGCGTATGAAAATAGAGCATCCGACACCCGTCGGACAGGGTCTGAAACCCGTGAGCAAACCCTTCCGGAATCAGGAGAGTCTTGTGATTGGTGGCACTCAACAACTCGGCATGCCAATGCAGATAAGTCGGTGAGTCGCGCCGCAAATCCACCGCCACATCAAACACCTCACCATGCAAACACTGCACACATTTGGTCTCGGCATAGGGTGGATGCTGAAAATGCAATCCTCGCACCGTGCCGCGACTGGCACTCCAGGAGTGGTTGATCTGCACAATGCTACGCCCGGCCAGATGCTCAGCCAACTCCTCCTGACAATACAACCGCTCGAACAAACCGCGACTGTCACCCGCAGGCTGACGCTGCAACACCAACAACCCAGCCAACGGCGTGGTCTGAACCACAAACCGGGATCCCATCAACCAAACTCCCGATCCCGCATGGTCACTCCCAACGCTTCCACGGTGCCCGCCCCGAAGCCCAATGCTCTTCCAACAGATTCTTGTCCCGCAACGTGTCCATGGCATGCCAAAAACCACGATGGGCATACGCCATCAACTCACCCCGGGCCACCAGGGTGTTCAAGGGTTGCAACTCCCAGATCTCCTCATCCCCGTGGATCAACTCCAGACAGCGCGGCGAAAGCACAAAAAAACCCCCATTGATCAATCCCCCATCCCCCAAAGGCTTTTCGGTGAACCCGGTCACCTGCTCACCCTGCATGCGCAACGCCCCATAACGACCCGGCGGCTGCACGGCAGTCACGGTGGCCAAACGACCATGTTGACGATGAAACGCCACCTCGGCAGTCAAATCAATATCCGATACCCCATCCCCATAGGTAAAACAAAAAGCATCTTCATCCTGTAAGAAAGGGGCGACCCGCTTCAGACGACCACCGGTCATGGTCTTGTCCCCGGTATCGACCAGAGTCACTTTCCAGGGTTCGACATGCTGCTGATGCACATGCATGCGATTGTTGGCCATGTCAAAGGTGACATCGGACATGTGCAGGAAATAATTAGAAAAATACTCTTTGATCACATACCCTTTATAGCCGCAACAGATGATGAACTCCTGCATCCCATGGGCAGAATACATCTTCATGATGTGCCAAAGAATCGGCTTGCCGCCGATCTCGATCATGGGTTTGGGGCGGCTGTGGGTCTCCTCGGCGATCCGGGTACCCAGTCCACCTGCCAGGATCACCACCTTCATGGCATCAATTCCCGACCTTCTCTCCGATCTGATCCCAATACTCCGGAGGCAGCTCCATGGCCAGGCGCAACGCACCATCGGCACCCGCAAACTCCGGATCGGCCACTGCCGTCACCCGCACCGGTCCATAATCACGCAACTGCGCTTCGATCATCGCACCCAACCCCCGGATGCGCGATCCGCCTCCTGCCAGAATCAGATTGGCCAAAGCCTCGGATTGATTTTCCGGATCAAACAGCAAAACCATCCGTTTGATGTTTTCCACGATGTCCACGACAATGGTTTCGCAGGTAAGACGCACGGCCTCGGTGACATCCAGCTCGGCAGGCTTGCCGTTCAGACGCATGGGCACGACGATTTTCTGTTCTGCCGGTCCCACAAAGGCATGGCGCTCTTTGATGGCCTGGGCCAGATAGCGATCCATCTGCACTCCGGCATAGGCATCGCGAATCGCCGACTCCAGCAGACGATCAATATAATTGCCGCCTTTGAGAATGCTCACCTGACTTTCAGGAGTCGGGACCGTACCCCGCAAGGCACACAGATCAATGGTGCCGGCGCCAACATCCACCACAATGGCATTGTTCAGCCTGTTCTGACCATAGGCCACCATGAACGGTTCGGAGACCACCATGGCGATGTCCATCAACTCCCCGGCAATCTTGAGCAACTGCCCTTTGTTGGCCACGGAGGCACGCGCCGGAACCCCGATAATGCCGCACACCTTGTCCCCGGCCTTGGGATCGGCCAGAGTCACGAGATGCCGCAACAACTCTTTGGCCGCTTCGAGATCCTTGTCGCTGGCCTCCTTGAGCACCCCATCCTGCAACGGATAGTGGAGATCCAGGCAGGAACGTTTTTCAATCGCCTCCATTCCGATGACCTGGGTGCGGTTGAGGATCTTGACCCCGATGATATCCTTGGGATAACCCACCACAGAACCGATCAAGGCCCGCAAGGATCGATTACTCACCACGGCAGTGCGCGCCGTACCCAGATCAATGCCCAACAACAATGCCCGACCGCCACTACCGCTTGTCATGACCACCTCCTGACTCATGGACCGATCCGCCCGTTCTCACCCCAATCATCCACCCGGGATATCCCCAGGTTCAATTATGGGCCGGATCCGTCCGCTGCGCAATGGCCGCAGGCTTTGGTTCCAAAGGATTTCCACTCGCACCGGCCTCGATCTGCCAGGCGCGAAACCGGGCCGCACACACAACTGCCTGTGGTCGTTGCCCTGCCCGACCCGAAGCCGCATGCACCATCCCCTCCCACAAGGCGCGTCGATCCGGGATTGTGACCGGATGGCGCTCCTGCTGCTCTTCGACCTCCGGCACCACCACCGGCAGCGCCGATTCCAGGGTTGGCACCAGGGGGACGCTCTCTGCAACCGGCAACAACGGCACCGATGGCGTCAAACCCCGGTTCTGTTGCAACCACAAAAAATCCCGATAGATTCTGACCATATGGTCGCGTTTGCCCATGCCCGATCCCTTGTCGCTGCGCATGCCTGCCGATCACTCATCCCCAAGAAGTTGTTTGGTGATTTTGAATAGGATCAATAGAGAGTCCATACAACACCATCTTCAGGGGTCCAGGGGGGTTACCCCCCTGGTGGGATCCAAGGGCAAAGCCCTTGGTGGGGTTTGGGGCAACGCCCCAACAAAACAAATGACACATTCCAAAATGGTTTTGGTTTAATCAATTATTTTTAAAACATTAAAACCCTGGGGGATGAATCCCCCAGACCCCCTCTTTTTTTTCAATCATTGGATATTCATGCTCGGCTCAGGAATCACCAGACAGCCTCCAAGAAAGGGTAACGGATATTTCTGCCACACACCAACATCCGGAACCGGTCACTCCCCGCAAAAATCACCGGACGCGCTGAATTTCAGGCTGAATGCCTGGCAAACGCCCTGCCTGCTCCAAGGCTTGACGCGCCTCAGCCTCGTTGGGATAGGGTCCACTCATGAGACGGTAGAAACGCCGCTCCCCCACCATCACCTCCTCTTCGCGTATGGTCCAACCCAATGGATCCAGGGTGCGACGCGCCGTTGCCAGATTGCCCCGGTCCTGGAACGAACCCAACCGCAACAGATACCCGCCACTCCCGGAAGAGGCCGCAGATGGCGTCACGGCAGCAGGAGCCACAGCCGCAACAGGGGCGGAAACAGGGGCAGGGGCAGCCCCACCCTCCCCAGGTTTTTTCATCAGCAGATCCACCACCCGACGCACCTCGGGCCAACTCTGACTCCGGCCTGCCAACCCGGAGAGCCACTCCAGACTTCCCTCCCCGCGCAACCGGATGAATTCACGCCAGGCTGCCACCGCCTCCCCGTTTTTACCCTGGCGGGCCAACAGCAATCCCTGATTGAAATGCCACCATCCCTGCTGCGGCTCCAGACGGGCCACCTGCGAAAAGTCGCTTTCGGCCTCACTGTGACGACCCAGACCGAGAAAGACCACGCCGCGCTCTTGCAACGTGACCGGATCATCGGGCTGCAACCGCAAGGCATGGTTGAAATTGATCAATGCCTGATCCGGCTGATTGGCAGCCAACCGCGCCACCCCCCGCCAGCGCCAGACCCGCGCCGCACCTGCATCCAGCCGAATCCGTTCGGAGCAATCCTCGACCGCGCGCACGGCCAGATCCACCCGCCTCTCGGCCAATGCCTGCCGGGTCAAGGCCTCGCACCGCCCCTCCAAAGCGGCCAGACGCCGTTCCACCCCTCCGTCCGGACTCTCCAGCAGACCGGAAAAGTGCTCCACAGCCCGGGCATACTCCCGGGAACGCAACAAAGCCCGTCCGCTCTCCACCGGGTCGCCAGCCCCAATCGCCACGCTGACATGCACCATCAGCCACCATGGCATCGTGCGCCATCCGCGCACCCAGGATCCCATCCGGCTATGTCCCATGTCCGTACTCTTTCATCAACACCCCATACGCCCGGTTGATCTCCTGCATCTTGCGGTGGGCCAGCTCCCGCAGCTCCAAACCCAACGCAGCCACCACATCCGGATGATACCGCTTCACCCGCCGCCGAAACGCGGTCTTGATGCGCGCAACGGTCGGCTGCCCCTTGATCCCCAACAGACGCCTGGCTGCCCCGATGGCATTGTCCGGCCCGAAATACCCCTCTTCACCCTCTTCGCAATACCAACCTTCTTCATCACGCAACTCGGTGATCTCCCCCCCCTGGGCCGAACGCGACCAGACACTCTCCGGCACAACAACCTTTTCCGGCTGCTCACAGGCCGCGATCTTCAGCACCAGCCGGGCATTTTCCTCTTCCAGGGTGTGCAACCGGACACGGTTGCGCTGCCCCTCCTCCTCCAGCTCACGGATCCGCGCCTTCAGCCGTGTCGCACTGGCCAGGGCATCATCCAGGGCGCGCACAGCCGCACCATGCGCCTCCAGCCGATTCAACCACTGCTCCCGTTCCTGCATCATCCTGGACAGCTCGGCCTGCAATGCCGACAGACGGGTCTGCACCCCCTCCTCGCTGCGTTGTCCCCGCTCGGCCAACGGATGACGTTCGGCCTTGCGCACCGCAGAGGGCACCTCTTCTCCGGGAAAAAAGGCCATCTGTTTCTGAGCCACATACCCGGAAAACTCCTGCACCTTGTCCCGATAGGTGGTCAACTCATCGTTGATCCGCACCGTGGTTTCATAATAAACCTCCCCATCCGCACGCACCAGGTACTCCAGTCCGCAGCGATGACAGCTCCGCAGACGCCCCAGTTCCGGCTCCGGAACCACCAGATGCTCATCACAGGTAAAACAACGGGCACGAAAAAAACGCCGACGCTGATCGGTCAATCCGATCCGTTCCACGGTCCTTGTGCCGCGCACCTGAAAAACCAGACACCGTTTGCCCCCCACCAGCTCAATGGCAATGGGCAAACCGCAACCCGAACAGGGCACTTTCCAGCGGGTCACAGCCTCGGGATAGAGAATCCCCAACGACTGACCGCACCCTTGACACCGGGTCTGCACCCGCCGCATGCCGGGTGGCACGCTGTTGTTCTCCGGGTGTACCCCCGGGATCCCTTCCCCAACCATCGTACGCCATGGACTGGACAGATTCATCTGGATTCAACTCCTCAAGGCGTCAAATTCGCAACCACCCCCCGGATGACCGGAGGATTTCGGGTGGCATCATGCAATTATCGTACCGTTCGATAATTATTATTGGCTTGGCAGATCCTCTCCCTTCCATTATGCTGGATGGCCATGCACACCCCTTTAAAAATCCTCTTCATCGAAGACCATGCCGATCTGGCCGCCAACCTGGCAGACTATTTCGCCGAACGGGGCGATGTCGTGGATGTGGCCATGGATGGGCTTACCGGACTCCATCTGGCTCTGGTCCACTCCTACGACATCCTGGTTCTGGATCTGATGTTGCCTGGCATGGATGGCTTGACCTTGTGTCGCAAACTGCGCCAGGAGGCGGGCAGCCAACTGCCGATCATCATGCTGACCGCCCGCACCAGCCCGGCAGAACTGGAGGCGGGTTTTCTGCATGGTGCCGACGACTACCTGACCAAACCGTTCCGACTCAAAGAGCTGGAACTGCGCATCCGCGCCTTGACCAGACGTGCCAGCGGACGACTCACCCGCACCCTGCATGTGGCGGACCTGGAGTTCAACCGGGACACCATGCGGGTACAACGGGGCGAACGCACTCTGGAGTTGTCTGCCATCCCTCTGAAAATCCTTGAAACACTCATGCTGCGTTCCCCAGGCATCGTCGAACGGCACGACCTGGAAACCGCTATCTGGGGCGACTCGCCCCCGGACAGCGATGCCTTGCGCGTCCACATGCATACCTTGCGCAGCGCCATCGATCCCACTCCAAAAAGCACACCTCCCCTGCTCCATACCCTGCGGGGTATTGGCTACCGTCTGGCACTGCCCGATGCGTCCCAAACTTGAACTCCGCCAGCGCATTGCAATCACATTCGCCGCCTTCGGAGCCGCAATCGGCACCGTGATGGCTGTGGCCCTGTTTCTGGCCACCCATGACCTCGGCGAACGCATCATCGATGAAACCTTGCAGGCCGAACTGGATGATCTGTTCGCCCGCCGCCAGCGCAACCCCAACTCCCTGCCACCCAGAACCATTACCTTGCACGGTTATCTCCGACACAAAACCGCCCCCACACCCGACGATCTTCCACACGAGTTGGCACACCTGTCCCCAGGCCGCCACAACCTGACCATCGGGAGTTTGTCCTACCGCGCCATCGTGGCAGATCGTCTGGATCTGCGCTACATTCTGCTTTATGACACCACCTGGCAACAAAAACGCGAACAGCGCCTGCTGCTCTTCATCGGCAGCAGCATCCTGGTCATCATCCTTCTGTCGGCAGCAGGCGGATTCTGGCTGGTCGGCCTGACCATCGCCCCGGTCACAGAGTTGGCTGACCGGGTCAAAAGCCTTTCCACTAATCCCTGGTCTTTACATCTGTCCACAGACTTTGCCCACGACGAGGTAGGCGAACTGGCCCGCGCCTTTGATCTCCATCTGGCGCGCATTCAGGCCTTCACCGAACGGGAACGGGCCTTTACAGCCGATCTCAGCCACGAATTGCGCACCTCTCTGACCGTGATCCTGGGTGCCACCGAACTGTTGCTGGAGGAAAACGCGCTCTCCACCAAACACAAAAACCGCCTCTTGCGCATCGAACGGGCCGCACGCGACATGGCCGAAACGGGTGCAGCACTCTTGCTGATGGCACGCGAAGAACGTATCTGGCCCCCGGATGAACAGACCCAAGTCGCACAGATCATCCAGGATGCGGTGGAAAAACATCGATTCATTCTGAAAAACAAACCCATAGAGATTGTCTGCCAAACCGATCCGACACTGCGACTGAACGTGGATCGCCAACTGCTCTTCGTGGCCATCGCCAATCTGATCCGCAATGCCTTTGCCTATACCGATCAAGGTCATATCCACATCCAACAAAATGCCACCTCTCTCACCATCCAGGACACCGGACCCGGTCTGCACACCCGACTCACGGATGCGGTTTTGCCACGCCACCTCGCCCATCCGGAAGGATTTGGCATCGGTCTGACTCTGGTCAAACGGATCTGCGACCATCAAGGCTGGCACCTGCAACTCGACGGAACCGAAACCCACAACGGCGGCACCAGAGCCACCATCCACTTCTTCTGTTCCCCACCCGCCAGGAAAACATAAAAAAAACGTTGTTTCACTTCTTCTTAACCTTCATTTAACCATGCCTTAACACACCCGGACGCACACTCCTCCCATCGGCACCACCCCAACCATACCACCGGAGAGTCTGCATGTCCCTTTCTGCATCCCGATCCCATTCCCTGCGCTCACTGCGCGTCTTTGGCATGTGTTCCGCCACCCTGTATGCCGTACTCCTGTTGTTCGAGCAGCCCATTCTCGCCTGGTCCACACGGGGCGGCTGGTATTTCATCATCCCGGTGGCCATCGCGTTCCTCTTTTCCTGGGTGCATGGCCAGTTCACCGCCGCATTCTGGGACACTCTCGGCATTCAGGCCAAACAGTAACCAAACCATTTGCATTCAACAGACCGGAACAACCATGGAAACACTTTCATTCATCGAACTGAGTCTCACAAACGCTCTCTATCTGTTGATTGTCGGGTTTGTCGGAGGGCTGGTCAGCGGTTTCATCGGTTCAGGGGGAGCTTTTGTACTCACCCCGGCCATGATGAGCCTGGGCGTTCCCGGCATCGTGGCCGTGGCCAGCAACATGTGTCACAAATTCCCCAAGGCTTTGGTCGGGGCCATCAAACGGGCGCGCTATGGTCAGGTGGACCTGAAGATGGGCATCATCATGGGCCTGTCCGCCGAAGCCGGCGTGCTGACCGGTGCCCATTTCCAGGAGTCAATCCGGCTGCACTTCGGGGATGTCGGCTCGAATCTCTATGTCTCCGTGGCTTTTGTGGTCGTGCTGGGCATCGTCGGACTCTTCATGCTGCAAGATACCATCCAATGCTATCGCTCCGGCCTGGCCACCGAAGAACAACCCGGCCCTCTCGCCCGTTGGGTCCACGGCATGCACATTCCCGGCACCATGGTTTATTTCACAAGCCTGCAACGTTCCATCTCGGTTCTGTTCACCATTCCATTGGGATTTGCCACCGGCCTGTTGGCTGCCACCATTGCCGTTGGCGGCTTCATCGGCGTACCGGCCCAGATCTATGTCCTGGGATTGAACAGCCTTACCGCTTCCGCCACCGAGCTGGTGATCGCCTTCATCATGGGGGTGGGCGGGACCATCAAATTCAGCTGGAGCGGTTATGTGGACATCCGGTTGGCCATGATCATCCTGGCAGGATCACTCTTCGGCATTCAACTGGGAGCGATTGGAACTACTTATGTTAAACCCTACACGATCAAACTGGTAATGGCCGTAATCATGCTGACCGTCATGGTGAGCCGTGCATTGGTGATTCCGGTCTATCTGGCCCAACTCAACTGGATTGCTGCCATGACCCCGGAAACCATGAGCCTGCTCAAGAACATCAGTTTTTCCATCATGGTGCTCGCTTTGGTGGCAGGAGCAGGCATCATCCTTGTTGCCATCATCCAAGGACGGCGCACATGAAGACCAACCCACGCATTCTGAGCGTCCTGGACCTGCATGCCCAACCGGAACGAATCTGCCGGATCGCTTTGGCCATGGCCACACTCCAGCAGGCCGCACTCTCCTTTGTGACCCTGTTCGATCATCCGACTGACCGACCCGATCCGCAACTCTCCTGTCATGAACAGTTCCAGAAGGCCGAACAGGAACAACAACACACCCTGCATGCTTTGCTTGTGCGACTCGATGCCGAACAGTGGCCACACCGACTGCTCTGCGGCGATCCCAATGCCGAAGTCAGCCGTGCAGCCCAGGAGTGGCAGGCCACCCTCATTCTGGCCGACACCTCAACCGCCCGCACCCTGTACAACGGCTGGTTGCCGTGGCATACCCAACCCGTACCTTTGCCGTGTCCACTCCGCATCATCAACCCTTCGCCCGCTTTGCCCTGCTGGATCCGCCACCTTTGGGGACAAATCCGGATCGTCAAACAGCACCCGACACGAATTTGAGCGCATTCCTCATGGACATTGCAAGATTTTCGAGAATATAATGGAAAAACCCTTCCATTCATCCCTCTCCATGGCGGAGCTTGTGGTTCATGAACCGTTTGCGTCAACTGGCGCTGCACAAAAAATTCCTGCTCATGCTGTTGACCCCGCTGGTGGCGGTGATCTGGTTTGGCCAGCAGATGGTCAACACCAAGTGGGCCATCCATCAGAGTGCCACCACCATGATGGCGTTGGCAGACATGGCCACGGCCATCAGTGCTTTGGTCCATGAACTCCAGAAAGAGCGCGGCCTGACCGCCGGGTTTGTTGGCAGCCAGGGCCAGCAGTTCCAAAACGATCTGCACAAACAGCGTGCAGAGGTGGAACGCACACAACGGTTGCTTCAGAAGTTCACGGATCCGACCACACCCCATGATCCTGTTCTGGCACCGATCTTTCTGGGATTGGCAGAAGGAATGCGTCTCGTCAGCGCACTGCCGGAGATGCGCAAACAGGTCGATGCCTTGCAGGCCGAAGCCAGGAACGCTGTCCCCCTGTTTACCCAGACCAATGCCCGGCTGTTGCAGGTGATCACCCTCATCTCACGCCAGGCAGTCAATGCCCGCATGTCCACGTTGACCAGCGCCTATGTCAATTTCCTGCTGGCCAAAGAGCGTGCCGGTTTGGAACGGGCCATCCTGAACCGCACCTTTGCCCAGGAGCGATTTGCACCTGGGGATTTCACCCGGTTCAGCGGACTGGTGGCCGAACAGAATGCACATCTGGGACTCTTCACCGCCCTGGCTGACGACAGGATCGTCCAGCAATACCAGGAACAGATGAAAAAAGGCGCCGTGACCGATGTGGAACGGATGCGGGGCATTGCTTTCGAGAAGGAGGAGACCGGACAGTTCGGGATCGCACCCGCCCAGTGGTTCGAGGCCATCACCACCAAGATCAACCTGTTGAAAGAGGTGGAAGAGCAGATCGCTGCCACCATTCTGCACGAAGCTCAAACCTTGTTGACCCACGCGCAACAGGATCTGGTGATCTATGGTGTGGCCACCCTCCTGGTGCTGCTCTTCACCCTGGTCTTGAGTCTGCTTTTTGCCCGCATCATCCTGCAACAGCTTGGTGGCGAGCCTCTGGAGGTGATGGCCATCACCGATCAGGTGGCACGGGGTGATCTGACCCTGGCCTTTGACACCAGCCGCACCCTGCATGGGGTGATGGGATCCGTGGCCATGATGGTCACCAATTTGCGCTCGACCGTCCAGACCATCACCACCATCGGCCATCAGGTGGTCCGCGAAAGCGAAGCCATCAGCGACAGCTCGCTCCAGCTCTCCCAGGGGGCCACCCAGCAGGCTGCCGCCATCGAAGAGACCTCGGCCTCCATGGAACAGATGAATGCCACCATTGGCAGAAACGTCGAGACTGCCCGGCAAACCGAAGAGATTGCCCGCGAAGCCGCACAGTCGGCCCAACAGGGGGCGGATATTGTCCTGCGCGCATCGAGCGCCATGAAGGAGATTGCCGAAAAGATCTCGGTCATCGAAGAGATCGCCCGTCAGACCAATCTGTTGGCGCTCAATGCCGCCATTGAGGCTGCACGCGCGGGTGAGCATGGCAAAGGGTTTGCCGTGGTTGCCTCCGAAGTGCGCAAACTGGCAGAACGGAGCCAAACGGCTGCTGCGGAGATCAATCGCATCTCCTCATCGAGCGTGGCCGTGGCCGAAGATGCGACCAAGGTGTTGCGCGCTTTGGTCCCGACCATTGCCAGAACCGCCAACATGGTGAGCGAAATCGCCCACAGCTCCCGGGAACAGAGCCAGGGGATCCAGCAGGTCAATCAGGCGTTGCATGAGTTGAACGGCGTCATTCAATGCAATGCCGAGGCTGCGGACCAACTGGCCGTGACAGCGGACAGCTTTGCCGAACAATCCAACAAGCTGCAAGGGGTGATCACCTACTTTCAGGTTGAAGCAGACACACGAGATGGGGTGTTGTTTCCATGGAGCGATGCCTTGAAAATTCAGGTGCAGTCCATGGATGAGCAGCATCGCGTGCTGGTGGATCTGGTCAACTCGGTCCATGCCCTGACCAAATCCGGACAGGTGGCCGAAGCCGTGGACCAGGTGCTGCCCCGTCTGCTCGACTACACGGTGCACCATTTTGCCAAAGAGGAGCAGTTGTTCACCCAGCACGGCTATCCCGAATCCGACCAGCACAAACAGAAACACCAGAAGCTGATCGCCCAACTCCATGAACTGGCCGCCCGCAGCCAAAGCCGGGATCTGGCCGCCACCTTTGAGCTGTTGGGTTTCCTCAAACAGTGGCTCAGCCATCACATCCTCAAGTCAGACCAACACTATGCCCGGTTCCTCAATCAAAAGGGGGTGCGGTAAACACTTCATCAAGGGAGCTGGCGTCAAATAAGTTGCAGACTCCATGCTTCCAGCAATCTGGAATCCGCGCCAGAGATCTTTTCCTGAACCCAGTCCGGCACATCGCAATCACAATCCTAATAAATCCAGATATTTCCACCATCACCGTTCCAGCCACACTTCCGCTGCCGGACGGATGCTCTCCAGTATCAGGTTCGGGAACCAGCCGATCACCAGGATCAACACGGCCATGCCGATCAGGAGGGCCTGTTCCCGGAACAGGAGAGGGGGAAGATCGGCAGGGATCGCAGGATTGAGCGGACCCAGAAAGGCGTGACGATAACACCCGATCAGATAACCGGCACCCAGGATCACGCTGCCGAGGGCGGCCAATCCGGAGCCGATGTGATGGTGCAAGACGCTGGTCAAAAGCAGAAACTCTCCGGGAAAACCGGAGGTGAGCGGCAGGCCGATACTGGCCAGTCCAAACAGCAGAAAAAATCCAGACAACAATGGCATGGGGCGCGCCAGCCCTCCCAGATGAAGCAGATCCGTAGAGCCGAGCCGGTGATGGATCATGCCCATGGACAGAAACAATCCGCCAGAGACCAGCACCATGTTCAATAAATAAAAGACGGCCCCCTGCACACCCTGGATGGTGAAGGTGGCCAGGCCCAACACCACCATGCCCATGTGACTGATGCTGGAGAAGGCGAACAGACGGCGCAGATTGGTCTGTGCCAGGGCGGACAAGGCGCCATACACCATGGAGACCACCCCCAGACCTGCCAGCAGCCAGTACATCTGCTGTGCCACATCCGGGGTGAGGGGCAGAAGCAGGCGGATCAGGCCATAGGCTCCCAGTTTGATGCCGGTCAGAATGGCGGTCACGGCCACCGGACCTTCCATGGCGACAATCGGCAGCCAGACATGGAGGGGGACCAGAGGGATCTTGACCCCAAAGCCAAACAGCAACAAAAAGAAGACCGGCCACTGGTGTCCGATGGCCAGGGGTTCGTGGAGCAGACGCAGCAGATCAAACGACTGCGGTCCGGGATGGGCCTGGGCCACGAGCAGGAAGGCGATCAACAGGGCGGCTCCCCCTGCCAGCATGAACAGGGTATATTTGACGGCAGCATGACGCCGGTTGGGTCCGATGCCCCACAAGGCAATCAGGAAATGGAGTGGAATCAGGGTCAGCTCCCAGAACAGAAAAAACAGCACCAGATCCGCAGCGCAGAAGATCCCGAGGGTCACCCCTTCCAGAAACAGCAGCAAGGCGAAGTAGAGACGGGGCATGACCCGTTGCGCCAGATGCCAGCTTGCGACCACAGCCGCCAGAAACAGCAGAGCCGTGGCGGGCAGGAACAGGGCAGAGACGCCGTCCACGCCCAACCGATACTCGATGCCCAACGAAGGGATCCAGGCATGGCGTTCCAGGAGTTGGAAACCGGCCCGGGAAAAATCCACGTTCAGCATGACGATCACGGCCAGCACCAACTCGGTTGCGACCCAGATCAGGGCCACGCGGCGCGCCTGTTGACCGGTCGGGACCAGCCAGGCCAGCAGGGCGCCGACCAGGGGCCAGGCAATCACCAACGAAAGCAGGTGCGGGGGTGTGGAGGCGATCATGGCTGGTCTCTGGATTCCATGTAAGGCGCCGCGAGTCGGATCGAGGTTTGTTTGACCAGATCGAGCCAGGGATCGGCATGAAAGCCCAGCACCAGTTGCACCACGATCAGCACCCCGGCCAGTCCCTGTTCCAACCAGGTGGAGCGGGCTGGAGAGCTGACCGGCTGGACGGGTTTGAGTGGTGCGGCCAGAAAGGCGCGTTGAAAGGCCCACAGCAGACAGGCCGAGGCTGTCAGGTTGCCAATGGCCGCCAGCAGGGTCACCAGGGCACCGAAACGGTCGATGGCCGCCTCCAGCAACAGGTGAACGGCATCAAAGCCAGGGGTGCCGGGCATGCCCATGACCGACAGGGAGGCCACCAGAAAGGCGACCCCGACCACCGGCAGGGGAACAATGAGTCCGCCCAGTTGTTCCAGCGCCAATCCACGGGTACGCAGATGGATCATGCCGGCGGTGAGCATCAACGTGGAGATGGCCAGGCCAAACGAAGCGGTCAGCATCAGGCTGCCCTGAAAGGCATGCGGGTGCAGGCTGAAGAGTCCGATCACCAGAATGCCGGTATGGCTGATCACCGCATAGGCCAGAAGCTTGCGCAGATTGGTTTGGACCAGGGCCAGAAGGGCGCTGTAGAAGATCCCGACCACGGCAAACACGATCACATGGTTGTGCCATTGCCATACGGCATCGGGAAACAAGGGAAGCACAAACCGGACAATTCCATAGATACCGGTTTTCACCCCCAGAAGCAGCACCATGGCCGAGGCCACGGTTCCGTGTTCCATCACCTGGGGGAGCCAGCCATGCAGGGGAAAGAGGGGCAGACGGATGGCCAATCCATAGAAAAGAAGATAGAAAATCACGGTTTGAAGATAGTTGGAGCGGTAGTCTTCAACCAGGAGCGGCCATTCAAAGCTCCAGCGACCATCGTGCAGGAGGGCATGGTTCCAGCCGAGCATCAGGGCTGCGGCCAGCAGCAGCAGCAGGCTGGTGCCCATGAACTGGTTGTAGCGCACCATGGCCGTGCGTTCGTCCGAAGAGAGGGACCAGTTGGCAAAGAGATGACTGATACAGACCGTTTGGATGGCGGCCATCAGGATGAACCAGAGCAGATCCAGGGCGGCGAACTGGCCGATCAGGGCAGCCTCGCACGCCAGCACCACGGAGAAAAAACGTGGCAGTTGGTCATAACGGCGCACCAGTCCGCCGTACAGCACCACCAGCAGTGCCAACAGGCTGGTCAGCAGCACGAACAGAACCGTCATGCCATCTGCACCCGAGAGTTGCACCAGCGCGCGGGTCACGGGCAGGCGGGTATGCCATTGCCAGGTGATTGCCTCAGGATCAAAGAGGTTCAGCAGTTGCCAGGCCAAAAGCAGTTCGCCGACCGTGCATCCCAATGCAATCCACCAGCCGACTCTTTGATTGCGTATGAACAGCAACCCGAGGGCACCGATCACCGGCAGCAGTTGCATCCATCCAAGCAGGAACGGGTTCGAGGTCATGGATCTAAAGAATCACCAAAAAGGTCAATACGATCATCAAGATCAAATAGCGTGGCTTGCCGAGTGACAGATCGATGTGGCGCAGATAGTCCCCCAGGAAGCGCAACCCCTGCACCAGGCCATCTCCACTGCTGTTGAGCACCAACCGTTCTTCAAACCAGGAGAGGATGTGCGCCATTTTCTCCAGCAGTCGTCCAAAGAGTCCGCGTCCTTGTGTGATCGCGTGTGCGTCCGGGAGGGGTTGGATCAAGGGGTCATCCCATTCCGCCCGTTGGGCGAGCATGATTTCATGTGTGGGGCGACCGGCGATGCGGTTGACCACCACCTCCTCGAACAGGCGTGCGTCCTGGGCCAGTGCCAGGGTGGGACGTGTGATCAACGCATCGGTCAAGTTGTCGAACCAGCCGCGTTGCAGGGCAAAGTGGTAGAGAGAGCGGCTGCGCGCCAGCCATCCTGGCACCTGTCGGGCAGTCATGCCCCCCTGTTGCAGGTACGAAGGGGCCAACAGGAATTGATAAAACCTCCAGGAGGCGTGCATGGTCATATGGACCAGGGCCAGGTCAAACAGGCCGGCCCCGCAGGCAAAGAACATCCATCCGATCTGGGCTTGAGTGGAGAAGATCAATGCGCTTTTGACATCGCTCTGCACCCGTCCGATGGCCGGGGCCAGGATGGCGGTGGTCAGGCCGAGCAGCATCAAAAGGGTCATCCACATGGGGGAGTGCCACAACAGAGGTTCCAGGCGAATCACCAGGAACACTCCGGCATGGGCCAGAAGGGAGCCATAGAACAGGGCGCTTGACGGGGTTGGGCCTTCCAGGGCGCGGGCGATCCAGGCAAAAAACGGGATTTGGGCGGATTTGGCCAGGGCTGCCACCAGGAAGCCCAGCAGTATGATGGGAATGGGTGGGGCACCGGGAGGGAAATCGGCATTCAGGATGCGGGGCCATTCGACGCTGCCCACCGCAGCCAGGGTCATGGCCAGGGAAAACAGCATTCCGGCATCTCCGAACCGATTGGTCATCAGGGCGCGGGTGGCATTTTCAGCAGCGGTGGTACGTTCGCGGGCATAGGAGATCAGCAGGAACGAGGCCACTCCGGCCAGCTCCCATCCCACAAAGGTCAGGAGCGCATTGCCGGCCAGGGCAATCCAGAACATGCCGCTGGCAAAGAGGCACAAGGTGGCAAAAAAGCGGTGGAAGCCGGGTTCCCGGTGCATGTAATTTATGCCGAACCGACCTGCCGTCAGGCATCCCAGTGCCACCAGAGTGGTCATGACCAGGGCTGGCAGGTCCAGCAGCCAGCTGATGGTGATGCGGGTGCCACCGCTTTCCCACCAGGTTTGCCAGATCCGGTGGCCTGGCAGACCTTGCCATATTGACCACAGATCCAGGGTCACGATTCCCAGCAGCGAGATCATCATGCTTGTCAGGGCGATCCAGGCCGTATGGCGTTCGGATTGGTTCCGGGCACCCATCACACCACCAATCCACAGGGCTGCCAATCCTGGCATCAACGGGATCATCAGGGGCCACACATTCAGCCAAGACATTTTCGACTCCCAGGAGTTGAACCATCATCGGGGTCCAGGGGCCAATGGCCCCTGGTGGGGTCCAGGGGCGAAGCCCTTGGGACTTTATCTTTTAATCTTTTAATCTTTTAAACAAAAATATTAATATTTTATTTTTTTATTTTTTTATTTTTTAAAGCATTAAAACATTAAAACCCTGGGGAATGAATCCCCCAGACCCCCTCTTTTTTTTCAATCCTTTGTCCGCTCAGATGGCAATCAATGCCGGAGCCAATGGCCCGGAATGACCCCTGTACCAATCCGCCGAACGGGCCACCTCCGGAAGCGGAGAGCGATCCCCTTCGGACCAGACACTCCAACCCGACCGGGGAGAGAACTCATGCACCACACCACTCTCCGGATCCAATGCCGCCAACACAACCCAACCATTGCCAACCAACTCTTGCAACGCCTCCTGACGCTGATAAATGATCGTCAAAATCTCCGGACGCTGCTCGACAATCACCAACAACCGCATCGGCTCGTGAATCTCCACCATCTGACGGGGCAAACCGGTGCGCAAATCCGAAGCCGTCCCGTCCATCACCCCAAACAATCCGGTCAGATTATGCGCCACCTTGGTGCCACAACCAAACCGCTCATTGTCCACACTGGAAAAATAATACTCCAAACTGATGCCCGCACCCACCGGTCCGGCAGCCAGCAAAATCGACTCCACAATCAACCCCTCCGGATCCTGGGTGGGATCATAAGAGATCAAAAACATGCGCCGATCAAAAAAAACACCCTGCGTCACAGCACGACGCCCGATCACCGCCACGGCATTGGTGGCATGACCCAACTCCGGTCTGGCCTGACTGATGTCCACCGCCCGCCCGCCCATATGATCCAAGGCACGCTGCCGATCCGCTCCGTGCGGCGCCGAGGCCAAACGCCGGGCACGCTCATGGGCCGATCCCAACCGGGCCTCTTCCAAAGAGCGCATCAACCGCTCCATGGCCACCCGTGCCACGGACGGCATGAGATCCAGATCAAACCAGGCAATCCGTTCGTTGCCGGTATTGTGCTCCCCCCCCACAAACCAACAATGCTCCGGAATGGAGATCCCCTGCTGAGCCAACCGCAACCGCACGTCGGGATCATTGGCCATGGCAGCGAACAGACGGGCATTGGGTCCGCCATGACGACCGCTGCACGCCCCGCAATCATAGGCAGCCAAATGGGGATTGTTCACACTGCTGCCCCCGTGACCGAGAATCGCCACCACAGAGGCAAACCCATGGGTCAAACCCATGGTACGCAACAAACCCGCCACCCGCCCGGCCTGCTCATCCAGGGTGAACCCCAAACGGGGTGCAACTGGCGTGGCCACGGCTGTCGGATCCAACGCACTCCGGGTCATCCGGGTGACCACAGGCGGATCCAACCACAATGCCAGCTTGTCCATCCACCTGGCCCACAACACCGGCCACCAGCCGCGCACCACCAACTCCAACCACACCCACGGCGCCAACAAAAAAGATACCAAAGTCGGCACCAGAAAACCGCGATGACTCTCACGGGTCAACAGCCGTTTCCACCCCGAAGTCACCCGGCGCAAGAAACGATGCCGATGCCAGACGCCATCTCCAGCCTCCAACGGCAACTCTTGCACCTTGTGGGACGGAACCACGACAACCGGACACAATGCCGTCGTGGTGACATCATCCAACCCCTGCCAATGGACCGGCACACCAAAAAATCCGGCAGCCCCAAGGGTTTCAATGGTGGGATCCTGTTCCTCAAGATGACGCCGGATCCCCTCCTCCCGGTCATCCATGCAAAAAAGCACCTGAGCCGATGGCACCCCCTGGTCGCGCCGCAACCAACGCCCCCTCCCCCGATTGGCCCGCAAGGCGGCAAAGATCTCTTCCCGGTAGTGACGCTCATAGGCACACAACCAGAGCAATCCGGCCTTTGCGTCATCCATGGCCTGCACCTGTTCCAGAAGCTGTGCCGCCAGGTTCGTCTCGTTCCAGGAGCGCAGTTGCGCAGCACTCCAACCGAGATGCTGGGCCAACAGAAACAATGGCCAAGCCTGCCTGCTGGCACTCACCCGGACGGTTTCCGGAGTTCCTGTCTGTTTCCAGAGCGCCAAGGCCAGTTTGCGCCACTCGGGAGCCAGATCCGGATCCGTGGGAGAACGATGCAACAACCGGGTGGCACGGGTGGTCAAAGAGTCGTCCAACTCACCGGCAAACAGGGCGCGCCGTACCAGGAATTCACCACGATAACGATGGAAATACCAACCCAAAGTGTCCAAAGTGGGTTCGATCAACCAGATGGAGCGGCACAATCGCGCCGCCTGCCAACGCTCCAGGATCAACCGCACGGCCAGATAATCGGCCAACGCCACCCGCGCCGTACTGCCGCCATATCCGGGCCGTTGGCTGCGCCAACAGACCATGCCAGCCCAACCCGGCAACTCCAAAGCCAACCGTTGCAGATATCCGGCCCACCGCTCCTCAGGCAGACCCAACCGCAACAGACCATCGGCAAGGGCCTCTTCCGCCGTCTCCGGCAGATCGGCCAACCACTCCGACCAGTCGGGCATCTCGTCCAAGGCCTGGGCCAGCTCTGTGGTCGCACCCTTTTTCCAGGTCTGATACAAACCGGCCTCGCGCTCCGGCAATGTCCAGCTCGCCACCCCAAGATCCAGAAACGCACCCAACAGGCGCACCAGATAGGGCCGGATGGCTTCGGACAGATCCATGCCGGTCACGGCGCGCAAAAGACCGCTCAAGGTGAGCGTGACCCCGACCTGACCGGACAACTCGGACCAGGAACGCCCGGCTGCGGCACGAATGGCGGCAATGATGGCCTGTTGGGAAAGACTCACCTGATCCTCATCCAGAAACGCCTCATTGCTGGCGTGATCAAGCCGCTCCTCGCAAAACCAGTGGCCATGACTCAGACCAAAACCATCCAGACATGCCCGCCAAAGATCTTCCAGCACCGCCGTCTGCGTTTTGCCCTGAAGCACAGCCTGCACAGCCTCAGGGGAGACGCCGGACTGAAACCGTTCCAACGCCCCCTGCTCTTCAATCTGCCAGGAGAGCTGACGGGGGGAGATGGGGGCGATCCCGTGCAGCAGTTGCAGGCAGATCACCTCCAGGCGATGGGTCGGACCAAGGGGTTCAGCGGCCCGCAGCTCCGGATCCTGCCGGATGACCCACTCCAGATCGGCCCGGGTGATACGGCCTTGCGCATACAAAGCCCGAAACCGTTCAGGCGGGAGATATCCATAAATGCCCGTCCAGCGCCGCGCCTCGGCCAGGGCACGTGGGAACGGCAGATGCTGGAATCCGTGCAGGGTATTGTGATGGATGAAATCGGTGATGGCCGCCTGTCCGGGCAACAGATGCTCCAGATGGTGGAGCGTCTCCCGGATGCGGGCCATTCGGCCTGATGAGGGGGTCTCATGCATGGTCCAGGTCTCACAAACGGCCTGCGAACAGGTCGCCAAAATGAACCAGGGTGGCCCGCATCAGCGCAAGCAGTGGTCCAGGGACCAGCCCGAGAAACACGATGGCCACGGTCAACAGGCCAACCGCAACCCGCTCCACAGGGGCCATCGGGGTCAACACACCCAGACGGGGCTGCTCCGGACCGGTACACAGACACCCCACGGTACGCAGTGCATAGGCGGCACTCACCAGCATGGCCAGAGTCAATACCAGTGCCACCCAACCCCAGCGTTGCAATCCGGCATACAGAACATGCAACTCGGCCATGAAACCCGCCGTACCCGGCACGCCCACGGCAGCCATGAAGGCCACCGCCACAAAAAAAGAAAAATGCGGCGCAATGCGTGTCAAAGAACCATAATCGCGCAGATCCCGGGTATGGGTGCGTTCGTAGAGCAAAGCAATGGCCAGAAACATGGCGGCAGCGGTCACGCCATGGGCAACCATCTGCAACATGGCTCCGGTGATGCCCGCCTGGTTGAGAGCCGCAATCCCCAGCAGCACCACCCCCATATGGCTGACCGAGGAGTAGGCGATCATCCGCTTCAGATCCCGTTGCTGCCAGGCAAGGACACCCCCATGCACCAGATTGACCACAGCCAACGCAACCAGCACACCCTGCAAGGCCACAACCGCATCCGGCAACATCATGGCAATGCGCACCAGGCCATATGACCCCATTTTCAACAAAACCCCGGACAACAGTATGCTCACGGCACTCGGGGCCTCCACATGGGCCAGAGGCAACCAGCCATGCAGAGGGAAGATCGGCATCTTGACCCCAAACCCGATCAGAAATCCCAAAAAGATGACGACCTGCTGTTCGCGCCCCAGACCACGCAATCCGGCACTCATCTCGCTCATAAAAAAAGAATGCTGTTGCGATGCATCATAAGCCAGCAACAGCCCAATCAATAAAAAAACCGATCCACCCATGGTATAAAGCACGAAGTTGAGTGCTGCCCGATTGCGTTCTTTGCCGCCAAAGCCGTTGATCAGAAAAAAGAGCGGCAGCAGGGTCAATTCCCAAAAGATATAGAAGATCGACCAGTCCCAGGCCATGAAGACTCCGAACATGGCGCTCTCCAGGAGCAACAGGGAAATGAAATAAATTTTAACGCGCTTCTGCACCCTGCCCGAAGCCAGAATGGCCACGAGCGACAGCAGAGCTGCCAGCAGCACCATGGGCAAGGAGATGCCATCCACGCCCAAAGCAAACGAGCTGCCCGACTGGGGACGCCACAGGGTCTTTTCCAGCAGTTGGGGTCCAACCAGGGATGCAGAAAACAGTCCGGTCACCCACAGAGCGGTCCCAAGGGTGATCAGGGCGCTGCCAATGGCCAGCGGGTGGGTGAAACGTCTGGATGCGACCGCGATCACCAGGGCACCGCAGATCGGCAGAACGAGCAGGGTCAACAGGGGTTTCATGCGGGCAGATCCAGGTCCGCGACCAAAAACAGTCAATCAACCCGGTGCGGTTGATCTTATCGGGTTGAGGTTATGAATGGATCATGCAGGATTGTCAACAGTGGTTGGCACACTCCTCCGTTTCTTGAGACCCGAGAAAAACACCCGGATCCGACGTGGCAATCGATCAACCACAGCAGCGCTTTCCTAAATTTCTGTGAATTGTTATATTGGAATGCAGGGACCATTCCCCTGCACAACACATCGGCTATCCATTTTGCAACACGATTGGAGCACAACCGCATGACCGCCCCACACCAGACTTCAAAACAACCAGGCAACCCTTCTTCCCAAGACATGAAACCGAGCAGCGGCACCTCCTGGCTGGCCATGGCGGGCATTCTGATCCTGGCCAGCCTCGTGGCCGGCTTCTATGGCATCAACACCTACACCTCGGAGATGGATCTTCTGACCTCGAACCTCCGAAAGAATTCGGAACGGTTCGAGAAAAACTATCGAGACAATGCCCAGACCCGTCTTGAGGCCTTGCGTCTGGGAATCAACGTTCTGACCCATGATCGTGAAGTGGTGGAGATGTTTGCCCGGGGGGATCGTCCCGCACTGCTGGAACGGATCGTCCCCTTCTTCACCAACGTGTTGCACAAGCATTTCGCCATCGACCAGTTGAATTTCTTCACACCTCCGGCCAAAGGCTTTTTGCGCGCCAACGATGTCAACACCTACGGCAACGACAACTCCGCTTTCCGCAAGACCCTCGTGGCTGCCACGGAAAAGGGAATCGAGGTATCGGGCATGGAGACCGGACGCGGCGGCAGCATCGCCCTGCGCGCCGTGGTCCCTCTGTTCGATGCCAATCGCAAGGTGATCGGTGCTGCCGAGATGGGGGATGGCATCGATGGCCTGCTGCGCCAGGCGGCCAAGGCCAACAGCGTCGAGTTTGCCATAGGCCTGGACAACGCCGTGGCCGAAAAGGCCGAACGCCCCCTGGATGCCGAAAACGACAAGATCGTGCAGTCGGATCGCTACTTCTCTTATTCTAAAGAGTCGGTAAAGGAGATCATCCATCAACTCTCCTTCAATCCCCGCAAGACGGAAGCCGAACTGCTCCGCAACGGCTCCCGCCCGGTGCTGGTCCGCAGTTTCCAACTGTCCAATTTCTCGGGCGTGCCCACCGTGGTGGTGACGACAGTGGCCGATCTGTACGATGAGACCCGGAACATTCTCATGACCGCCGCGATCAAGGGGGCAGTTCTGTTTGTGGCACTCCTGCTCCTTGGCATCATCGGCAACCAGAAATTCCGTGCCCTGCAACACTCCCTGCACAACGCCCTGTTCGGTTCACGCCAGGAAATCGAGGCCAAAACCGCACAACTGGCGGCAGCCAACGCCAAACTCGCCATGGTCGATACGGTCAAGCGCACCTTTTTCGGCACACTGATCCATGCTGTCCAGGAACCCAGTCTGGCCATTGCCGGCCATCTTCAGGCCGTACAGATTCTGCTGCGTGACGCTTTGCCCCCCCGGGAAACCGCAGGTCCGGAACACCAGCAGGCCATTCGGGAGCGGATCGATTTCGCCACTGCCGAGGCCATCCGGTTGAGCCAACTGGTGGGTGACCATGAACAGCTGGCCCAATTCCGTCATCAACTGGTGAAACGGCCTCTGACCCAGGTCGATCCGGTCAAGGCCATCCGGCAGGCCATGAAGGAGAACCGCGCCACGCGCCACGCTCTTCAATCGCTTTCCATCGAAGGCACCCTGCCCGATGCGCTTCCGGGCGTACGTGGAGATCAGGAACTGCTGGGCCAGGCACTTACCGAACTGCTGGATTTCGCCACCCAGTCGGGTGGTCAGGGAACCATCCGTATCGCCGCATCCGCCCATGAGCAGGGATCGCTGGAGATCACCCTGACCGGATCCGGATATCGCAGCCTGACGCTTCTCACCGAGGCCATGATGGACGAGGCGCAACAGTTCCTTTCCCGGCAGGCCGCTCCTCCGGTGGAATTCCAGGCCAAAGGGGCGCTGATCCATGTGGCCCTGGCGCGGGCCATCCTCGAATTCCTTGGAGGCACGCTCAAACTGTCCAGGGATGACCAAGGCCCGGACGGGTTCGTTATCCGCATGACCACAGCCTCCTGAGGAATCGATTGCCATGCAAGATCTCTGGAAAAATTATGGCAGGCTTGTCCTGGGAATTTTCTTTCTCGTGTGTGTATTGGCGCTCGGGGAGTTGGTGAACCGTCCTCTCGCGTTTGCCACCGGCATTGCCATGCCGGTCTGGGGACAGTTCGAGCTGGCTGCGCTCTATCTGCTGCTGACGCTGCTGACCGCACGCTTCATCAAGATCAACCTGATTCACGGCGTGCTGGAACGGCGCACCGGACGTCCCATCCCCACGCTGATCGGAGATATCACCGGGGTACTGGTGATCATCGTGGGTGTGGGGATGATCATGTCCTCGGTGTTCAACAAGGACATGACCACTCTGGTGGCCACCGGTGGCATGAGCATGATGATCCTCGGCATTGCGCTGCGCGATGTGATCGTGGCCGCCTTTACCGGTGTTCTGATCAATACCGAACAGACATTCAAGATCGGTGACAAGGTCAAGATCAACGACAAATTCACGGGCACGGTGGTCAAGATCGGCTGGCGCACCACCACCCTGAAGACCTGGGCACAGGAACTGATCCAGATCCCCAACCTGATGCTTTCCAATGCGGTGATCTGCAATGAGAATCAACCAACGCCCGCAGCCAAGCGCGGACTGGAGATCCTGATCGACTACGACACCTCGGTGGAAAGCGCCGAGCGCATTCTGTTGGCTGCCACCCTGTCCGCCGAAGGGGTCAAGTTCGACGCCCCCCCGTCGGTTCTGGCCAAACGGATGGATCGCGATGGTGTCCTTTATGCCATTGCCTACACCATCACCGATTATCTCGACGGGGCCAAAGCCGATCATGCGATCATCAAGAGCATCCTGCAACGCCTGCGGGATGCCGGGATTCACGTCTCCTACGCCAAATCCGAGGTGTTGCACAGCCAAAGTCGCGTGCGCATTGCGGATCGCTCCCTGGACCGTCTCAACCTGGTCAAGCAATGTCGTCTCTTCTACGAACTGCCGGAGGCAGTCTGTCAGCGCATCACCGATCTGTTGATCACGCGGAACTATCGGGCCAAGGGATCCATCGTGCAGGCCGGAGAGCGTCGCCACTCTCTGTTTCTCATCGGCGAAGGGATGGTCAAACGACAGCGTCTCACCCGGGATGGCAATGGTTTCGTGGACGAACGGTTCATCGCCACCGAAGCTTTTGGCCGGGGGGCACTGTTTCTCGGTCAACCCCATCCGGCAACCGTTGTGGCAGAGACCAATGTTCTGGCCTACGAACTGACCCGGGTCGGACTGGCGACGCTGTTTGCCGAACATCCGGAAACCATGCGCATCCTGCCTGCAACCCTGGCCAAACTGGATGTGCTTCAATCCGGCAGCCAGGACGCCTCCAACCAGGAGCGGCTGGTACAGCTTTATCGGGGTCAGATGGAAGCCATTCATGGTTTGGGCCATTCCGATCCCCGGGGTGGAGACGTTGCATAGCCGACGGGCCATCCGGGATCAACGACTTCCCGGATCGCAAACAGGGGATCAGAGGCTGTTGATTCTCACCTTCAACCGAGAGAATCCATGATCAGGGGTCCAGGGGGGTTACCCCCCTGGTGGGGTCCAGGGGGGTTACCCCCCTGGTGGGGTCCAGGGGTGAAACCCCTGGGACTTTCAATCTTTTAATCTTTTAAACCAAAACCATTTTGGAATGTGGAATTTGTTTTGTTGGGGCGTTGCCCCAAACCCCACCAAGGGCCATTGGCCCCTGGACCCCCTTGACATAAACCACGCATCCCGAAATGGGGGTTTAATGATTCTTTAAACTTAAATTATAAAAATACAAACCCTGGGGGATGAATCCCCCAGACCCCCTCTTTTTTTTCAATCATTGGATACCTGTAAGCCTCTTCAGTGTTCATCACCATTATGATACACATCTCCGCGACCGGACGGACGCAACGGATCATTGTCCGGGATCTGATTGCAGCGGGCATAAATGGCCTCCAGGGCACTTTCGGAGGTCGGATACAGATTATCGGCACCAATCTTGTCCAACAGACCGGTGGCACGCATCACATCCAACACCTGCTTCTTGAGACCCGAGAAGACCACACGGATCTTGTGCTCCTGAAGCCGTTCGACCACATGGTGAATCACCTCTTCACCCGAGGAGTCGATGGCATTGATGCCATTGCCAACGATCAACAGATTCGGCACATTCGGTCTTTTGTTGATGGCCTCCAGTACGGCCTCTTCAAAGTAGGCGACATTGGCAAAATAGAGACGACCATCAAACCGGATCACGGTGACCACATCCGAGGTGGGGAGATTGTTGACCACCACATCCCGGAGCGAACCGTCGGCAAACCGTCCGAGAATGGCCACCCGGGGCCGCATGGTGTGAAACAGGAACAGAAACAGCGCCAGTCCGGCGCCGACGATGATCCCCTTGTCAAGGTGCGGGGCAGCCAGGAGTGTCACCACGAAGGTGATCCCGACCACCACGCCATCCATGTGGCTGGCCTGCCAGGTATGTTTGATGGCAGCCGGGGTGATCAGGCTGACCACGGCAAACAAAATGATGACCGCCAGCACGGCCTTGGGGAGATAATACAGATACGGGGTGAGCACCAGCAGGGTGGCAGCCACGAAAATGCCATTGAATACCATGGCAAAACCGGTCTTGGCCCCGGCCTGGAGATTGATGGCCGAACCGGTGAAGGAGCCGCAGGCCGGATAGGACTGGAAGAATGCCCCACCGATATTGGCCACCCCCTGGCCGATCAACTCCTGATTCGGATCGATGCGCTGCTTGGATTTGGTGGCCATGGCCTTGGCCATGGAGATCGACTCCATGAAGGCGACCAGAGCGATCACAAGGGCGGCGGAAATCAGGGACATGACCCCGTCCCAACTGATTTCAGGCATGCGGAAGGCAGGCAAACCGGCAGGAATGGTGCCGACCACATCACCACCACTGCTCAAATACACTTTGCCCTTGTCAATCTTTTTGACCCGCCAGAGGTAACCATCGGTCTCCACACCTGCCGGAACCTCCCCGGCGGCATAAAGTGCGGATTTGGCCGTTCCGACCGTTCTGGCACGGTGCAATGCGAGCCGGTTGATCTGGGCCATCTGGCCATTGGCCTGTTTTTTGATGCCGCGCATGTCCAGTTCCAAGAGATTGATCTCATGGGTGAGATGGGCCACGGTGCGGGCATCGTTCTCCTTGCTGGCCGCCCTCATCTGCATGGACAAGGTGGTCGATTTGACCATCATGTCGTTGATCATCTCGTCATTGGCAATATAGCCGCTCACCAGATCGTGCGCCGCGCGGGTCATGATCTGATCCGGCATGGCCTCGCCTTTGTTGGCATAACCGGCCACCTGACTGATGATGGCGGTGATCGCCACCACAATCAACACACTGGGCTTGGCCAGTTTGGGGATCTTCTTGAATGCCAGCATCAACACCAATGCCAAAAGCGACATCAGCAGGGTGGGGAGATGGGTCTGGGGCAGATAGGTGAACATCTCCCAGATGTCCTTGAGAAACGACCCGCTGCGCCCCTTGGGTATGCCGAGCAGCATGTCGAACTGGGACAGGCCGATGATGATGGCAGCAGCATTCATGAAGCCCAGAATCACCGGATGGGAGACGAAATTGACAATGGTGCCCAGTCGCAACACCCCCAACAGAAACTGGATCACCCCCACCAGAAGGGTCAACAACAACGCCAGTCCGATGTACTCTTCGGTCATGGGCACGGCCAGAGGTGTGACGGCAGCCGCAGTCATCAAGGAGACCACAGCCACAGGCCCTGTGGCCAATTGGCGGCTTGAACCCCAGAGCGCCCCCAGAAAGGCCGGGACAAACGCGGTATACAGCCCGAAATAGACCGGCAATCCGGACAACTGCGCATAGGCCATGGCTTTGGGAACCAGCACCAAAGCACCGGTGATGCCTGCGATCAGATCGTCCCGCATGGTGAGATTGTTGACCGGAAACCAGCTCAAAAAGGGAAACAAACGCACCAGCAAGCCCTTGGCAGACATGGATCGCTTCTCGCAAGATAAGGTTATCAGAATATCAGATTTGCCTGATAATCTCATAACCGGCTCTGTTGTAAAATGCAACATGTAAAAATTGCATTAAGAGTTGGTTAAGGGCGGATCTCTTTTTTTCCAGTCCTTTACTTCCCATAAAATTGTGATCTCTATCAGCAGGTGCCGCCGGGGTGCGGAGGCAAAATGAGTTCCGTACACAAATGGGGTTGGGACAATGGCCAAAACATGGTATGCTGACTCTTTCATTAACCGAACCCTCTGCATGAACCGGATCATTCCCATGAATTCCTCTGTGTTCCACCCCTTGTTCATTGCCCTGCGCGCAGCCCTGTTCGTCGGATTGATCCTGGTTCCGTGGCACGCCCGGGCCGGGTTGCAGATCGACATTTCCAAGGGGGGTCAGCAACCCATCCCCATTGCCATTCCCAAATTTCTGGACACCAACCCGGACGGTTCGACCAATCCCTCAACAGCCATGGGCAACCGGATTGCGGATGTGGTGGCAGCGGATCTGGAACGGTCGGGATTGTTTCAGGTTCTGGACCGCAACGGTTTTCTGCAGGATCCGGCAGCTCTCTGGAAAGAGGGTCCGCGTTTTGAGTTGTGGCGCAAGAATGGGGCGGAGGCGGTGGTTTCCGGCGCGGTCACGGTCAACGGGGGTCAGGTGCATGCGGATTTCTTTCTGCACGATGTCTACAGAGGCGCCCCGGTGGGCCAGGGGCAACGTTTTGCCGCACCCCAACCCGAATGGCATCTGGTGGCCCACCGCATTGCCGACGAGATCTATGCCCGGTTGACGGGTGAAAGCGGCTATTTTGCCTCGCGCATTGTATTCGTGGCAGAAAAGGGGGACAAAAAATGGCTGTCGATCATGGATCAGGATGGTCTGAACCGCAAGGATCTGACCGAGGGCCGCTCCCTGGTGCTGACCCCGCGTTTTTCACCCAACGGGGAGAGTCTGTTTTTTGTCTCCTATGTATCGGGTGAGCCGCGCATTTATCGCTGGGATCTGTACACGGGCAAGAAATATCAGGAAGGGGACTATCCGGGGTTGAACAGCGCCCCCTCCTGGTCGCCGGACGGGACACGCATGGCCATGACCCTGAACATGGATGGCAATGCCGAAATCTACGTCAAGGATCTGCGGGCCGGATCGCTCAGCCGGCTGACCCACAATCCGGGCATCGACACCTCGCCCTCCTGGTCGCCGGATGGACGGCGCATTGTCTTCAATTCAGACCGGGGCGGCTCGCCCCAGATCTACACCATGAACGCCGACGGCTCCAATCAGACGCGCATCACCTTTGAGGGCAACTACAACGCCGCTCCCACCTGGTCTCCCCGCGGGGATCTGATCGCCTTTGTCAAAGGGGGAGGCGGTTCGTTCGGCATATCGGTGATCAACCCGCAAGGCAATCAGGAACGCGCCCTGACCAGCTCCTGGATGGACGAATCCCCGGCATGGGCACCCAATGGTCGCGTCATCGCCTTCACCCGCGAAGGACAGGGCCGCAAGTCCAAGCTCTACACCATTGATCTGACCGGTCAGAACGAACGGATCGTGCCCATGGATCCGGAGATTCAGGCATCGGATCCCTCGTGGTCACCGTTGATCCGTTGACGCATTTCATGGCATGAAAGCTGCTTTAGAATATTGTTCGGTCAAGAACGTTTTTTTCGTTTACAAACCGACCTTCCTTGGCTGATTATCGCAAATTGAGATTCAACCCCGTGGCAGCGGCCAGATTCTGGTGCATGCCCAAACTGCTGAAAAAAAACGAGGACTTCATAACCATGTTTACCAAATCGACACATCTGTTGGCCGTTTCTCTGCTGTCACTGGGCCTGCTGGCCGGTTGCGGCACTGTGCCCGGCGACTCCCCGGAATCCGGACAGGCCGGTGCCGGTGCCGGAGAAGACGGACGCGCCCTGGGCCGTTCGGATGGCTCCTCAGCCTACCTGAACCGCGCTGGCGGCGGTGCCAATGATCCTTCGGGACGGGGCGGGGCGGGTGGCGAACTCGAACACCGGGTCTACTTTGACCTCAACTCCGCCATCATCGATGCCCGTGCTGCCGATGTCCTGGCCCAGAATGCCCGCTGGCTCGGCAAACGCAACGTCACCGTCGAAGGCCACTGCGATGAGCGCGGCACCCGGGAATACAACCTCGCTTTGGGCCAGAAACGGGCCGATGCCGCCAAACAATACCTGATCTCCCAGGGGATCGATGCCTCACGCATCAAAACCGTGAGCTATGGCAAAGAGCGTCCTTTGGTCAATGGCCACAACGAAGCGGCCTGGGGCAAAAACCGGCGCGCCGAGCTGGTCCCGTAACCAGCGGTCAACCGGATCAACTTTATTCTCATTCAGTCTTGGGTTCTTGAGATCATGTTCAGCCCTGTGATTTCGGATCAACGGTATGACGTGGGCAAACGCACCCGCGCCTGGATCTTCACCGGTGCGCTGGCACTTCTGACCGGATGTGTCGGAGGCACCGGTGCCCCACCGGACAGCGGTGAAACCGCAGATCCCAAATCCCGCAAGAACCTCCCCGAATGGGCCCAGCGCGTCGGAGAACTCTCCGACCGTCTGGACCAGTCGGAACAAAACCATCGCACGGTGCTGGCCGATCTCAACAACCGGCTCGCCCTGATGGAACGACAACTCGGCACGCTGCAAGGATCGGTGGAAGAGGTGCGCCACGAAGGCAAACGCCTCAACGAACGGATCGAACTGATCCCACCGCCGGAAAGCAAAACCGCACCTGCTCCAGCAGCGGTTCCAACCATTGAAAGCGCACCGGCAACCTCTGCTGCCACCACCGCAGCCGCAGCCCAACCGGCCACAACCCCCCGTCCGGGCTTACCTGCCACACCCGCAGCCACAACACCGGCAGCCACAACGCCTGCACCTGGGGCCACGACCCCGGCAGCCGCAGCCACCACAACGGCAGCAGTCAAACCACCGGCAGCAGCCCCGGCAACCCCGGCAGCCCCGACAGCGGCCACGCCAACCAATCCCGGCGAAGCCTATGACGCGGCCATGCATCTGCTCAAACAAAAACAGTTCGATGCCGCCAGAAACGCATTCCAGAATTTCCTGAAGGCCAATCCCAAGGATGCCCGGGCAGACAATGCCCAATACTGGATCGGCGAGTTGTATCTGGTGCAAAGACAGCTGCCAGAGGCACTCACTGCCTTCAACCAGGTGCTGGTCAAATGGCCCGAAAGTCCAAAGGTGCCGGACAGCCTGCTCAAGATCGGGTACACCTTCCAGGATCTCAATGACCTGGACAATGCGCAAAAGACGTTGCAACGTTTGATCAAGGAGTATCCCAACTCCTCGCCAGCCGCAGTGGCCAAGCCACGCCTGGAAGAGATCAAGAAAAAAACGGGACGTTGAGCTTTGTCCAGAAAGGCTGTGGTATTGCTTTCGGGTGGCATGGACTCTGCCGTCTGTCTGCATTGGGCTTGTCAACAAGGGTATGCGCTCTATCCCCTCTCCTTTCGCTATGGCCAACGCCACGGATTGGAGTTGGCCGCAGCCGAGGCCATTGTTGCGGCTCTGCCGGTACAGCAGTGGTTGATCCTGGATCTCCCCCTGGACCGGATCGGCGGATCGTCCTTGACCGATCCTGAGTCCATACCCGACAAGAATGGAGCCGGATCCGGCATTCCCAGCACCTATGTTCCGGCCCGGAATACGATCTTTTTGTCCATGGCCATGGGTTGGGCCGAAACCTTGCAGGCTGCGGATCTGGTGATCGGGGTCAATGCCGTGGACTATTCCGGCTATCCGGACTGTCGCCCGGAGTTCATCGCTGCCTTTACCACCCTGGCCAATCTGGCGACCCGGGCCGGTGTGGAGGGACACCCGTTCCGGATCCATGCGCCGCTGCAAAACCTCTCCAAGGCGGAAATCATCCGGTTGGGGTTGCAGTTGGGTGTGGATTTCAGTCTGACCCGTTCATGCTATGACCCGCATGGAAGCGGTGCAGCCTGTGGCGGCTGCGATGCCTGCCGGTTGCGCCTGGCCGGTTTTGCCGCTGCGGGTCTGACAGATCCCATACCTTACCGGTACCCATGACCCCGCTGTCGCACCTGACCTTGCCGCAACGGGTGCAGCAGGCAGGTGACGCGCTCTTTCCCAAAGGATGCCGGGCTGTGGTGGCAGTCTCCGGGGGGGCGGACTCTGTGGCCCTGTTGCATCTCCTGCTGGCAGGCGCCATTCTGACTCCGGAGCAGATGGTGGTGGCCCATTTTGACCACAATCTGCGTCCTGACTCGACGGCAGATGTTGATTTCACCCGTCAGCAGGCCGCAGCCTGTCAGGTGCGATTCGTGCAGGCGGTCTGGACCGAACAACCGCGCACCGGCAATCGGCACGAGGCAGCCCGCCATGCCCGGTATGCCTTTTTGATCGACGCGGCACGCGCCTGTCACGCCAGTCGGGTGGTCACGGCCCACCATCTGGATGACCAGGTGGAGACCCTGATGGCCCGTCTGCTGCGTGGCAGCGGCCTTCATGGCGTGGCTGCCATGGCCCGGATGCGCCCCTTGACCCCGGAGATCGCTCTGGTGCGACCTTTGCTGGAGGTGCGACGCAGGGAACTGATCGACTGGTTGCAGACTCAAAAGATCACGTGGCGCAACGATCCTTCCAACCAGGATCTCCGGTATCAGCGCAACCGCATCCGGCATGTGGTATTGCCTGCCATGACAGAAGCCTTGACCCTGGATCCGGCGCCTGCCTTGGGCCGGGCATTGACCCACCTGGCCCAGGCCGATGGCGCATTGGAGTGGAGTGTGCGGCACCACTGGAAGGATCTGGATCTCAAAATCAGCCGCGAACCTTTGGCCATCTCCGGATCGCAGGCTGCGTTGCACCAGTTGCCTGCCGAGTTGGCACGACGGGTGTTGATCCGTTGCCACCGCCATCTGACCCGGGCTGTCCATCCGCCTGGAGAGGAGGCCATGCAACAATGTCTGGATCTGTTGTACAGTTCGCGTCGGCGTTGGGAAAAGGTTGTGCGCGGCATGCGGGTGGTGCGGTTGGGGTCGCGCATCTTGTGCATACCGTTTTCTGGCGCGGCCAGAGAGCAACCCTGGGATCCATCTGCGTGGGGCATGTGGGAAACCGTTGAATTTTCCGTGTCACTTTCCTATGATGGCGTGTGATTCCTTTTTTCCCCCCTGGTCACGGGAGCTGGTGTCCCATTGAAAAAAGAAGGGGGCTGGTGGATTCATTCCCCAGGATTTTGATGTTCCAAACATAATTTTTTTCTTGTTATTATTTTTTTAACTTGGATGCACACATCTCAACAAGACCCCCATCCGATCCAGGAGAAGTCTGCTTGAACGGATTTTACAAGAATTTGTCACTGTGGTTGGTGATCGGCCTGCTGCTGATCATGTTGTTCAACCTGTTCAATCAACCGGCCCCCCGCGACCACAGCATCCCCTTTTCCGACTTTCTGCAACAGTTGGAACAAGGCAAGATCACGGATGTTGTGGTGCAGGATCGTCGCATCTCTGGAGTCTATGCGGACGGGGTGGCCTTTACCACCTACACCCCCAATGACCCGGACGTGATGCGTCTGCTGCGGGAGAAAAAGGTCAACATCACGGCCCGACCTCCGGAGGAGACCCCGCTTCTGATCACGATTCTGATCTCGTGGTTTCCGATGCTGCTTCTGATCGGCGTATGGGTTTTTTTCATGCGTCAGATGCAAGGAGGTGGCGGACGGGGAGCCATGTCGTTCGGCAAATCCAAGGCCAAGATGCTCTCGGAGACCTTGGGCAAGGTGACCTTTGCCGATGTGGCGGGCATTGACGAAGCCAAAGAGGAGCTGCAAGAGATCATCGAGTTCTTGCGCAATCCCCAGAAGTTTCAACGGTTGGGTGGCAAGATCCCGAAAGGGGTGTTGTTGATCGGCCCGCCCGGCACCGGAAAAACCTTGCTGGCACGCGCGATTGCGGGCGAGGCCAATGTGCCGTTTTTCAATCTTTCGGGTTCGGATTTTGTCGAGATGTTCGTGGGCGTGGGTGCCGCACGTGTGCGCGACATGTTCGAGCAGGGCAAAAAGAACGCCCCCTGCATCGTGTTCATCGACGAAATCGATGCCGTGGGCAGACATCGCGGTGCCGGACTGGGCGGCGGTCACGACGAACGGGAGCAGACCCTCAACCAACTGCTGGTGGAGATGGACGGTTTTGAATCTGCCGAAGGGGTGATCCTGGTGGCTGCCACCAACCGTCCCGACGTGCTGGATCCGGCGCTGTTGCGTCCGGGCCGTTTTGACCGCCAGGTAACGGTTCCCAATCCGGACATACGCGGGCGCACACAGATACTGACCGTGCATATGGCCAAGGTGCCGGTGGATGATACGGTGGATGTGGAGATTCTGGCCCGTGGCACCCCGGGGTTTTCCGGTGCGGATCTGGCCAATCTGGTCAATGAAGCGGCTTTGGGAGCGGCGCGAGCCGACAAGAAGCTGGTGGACATGGAGGATTTCGAGACGGCCAAAGACAAGGTGATGATGGGCAAGCCGCGCAAATCCGCGATCATCCCGGAACACGAACGCCGCACCACGGCCTATCACGAAGCCGGACACGCCATTGTGGCCGCATCGATTCCCGGAACCGATCCGGTTCACAAGGTGACCATCATCCCCCGTGGCCGTGCTTTGGGGTTGACCATGCAGCTGCCCACCGAAGACCGGCACAGCTACTCCCGTGACCAGTTGGAAAACAACATCGCGGTACTCATGGGCGGACGACTGGCCGAAGAGCTGGTACTCAACCAGTTGACCACCGGAGCGGGCAACGACATCAAACGCGCCACGGATCTGGCACGCAGCATGGTGTGCGAATGGGGCATGAGCACAACCCTCGGTCCTCTGACCTATGGGGCCAAGGAAGAGGAGATCTTTCTGGGCCGTGAGATCACCCAGCACAAACTGATCTCCGAGACCACGGCCCAGACCATTGATCAGGAGATCCGCGCCTTTGTGGACCGCAACTATCAGCGGGCCAGACAGCTCCTGACAGAGCGGATGGAAATTTTGCACACCATGGCCCAGGCATTGCTGGAGCGGGAAACCATCGACTCGGACGAGGTGGCCAATCTGATGCTGGGGATGCCGATGGACAAGGCACTGAAACCTTTGCCACCACCGCCGCCGCCACCACCCTCAAAGAAGAAAAAAGGCGAGGCCAAACCAACCGATCACGAAGAAGAGGAAGAGGAGTCCACGGCCTCCCAGGTGCGACGTCACTATGGCAAGCCGACACTGGTCAAAAAAGATCCTTTGCCCCCGGAGGAGCCGGATGCGGCAGATCAGACGCCAGAAGATGGTGACCACTCCGGAACCCGGAAACCATGACCAGGCAGGTATTGTTGGAACCTTTGACCCATGGCGGTTTCTGGTTCGCACCCCCGTTTTCCGAACCGGATGAACCGGGTCAACCCGATGCTTTGGACACCCTTTGGTCGGTGTGCATCACGGAGTGGCCGACAACGGATGACGGCTGGCTGCCGGAGACGATGCAGATCAAGAATTACGGTACACGACGCATGGCCGTGGGACGCATGAACGGAGCGGCGTTGCACGACTTCATGGATCGGACTGCTGCGGTTGATTCGAGTGGATTGCACCAACAGATCGCCACCACCCTGGCTGCCCATCTGCAACCGGATCCGATCTGGCGCTGGTCTGTGAACGGCCATGCGTGGGTGCTGGATCTGACCAGACCCAACATCATGGGGATCGTCAACGTCACATTGGACTCGTTTTCCGGAGACGGTCTGGCCGCAGACCGGCAGGCAGCCATTGCTTCCGCTCTGGCCATGGCCGAAGCGGGTGCGGATATGCTGGATATCGGGGGGGAGTCCACCCGTCCGGGCGCTGGTGTCGTCTCTGTGGATGAAGAGCTGGAGCGCGTGATCCCGGTGGTGGAAGAGTTGGTTGGGGCAGTGGCCATTCCGGTGGCCGTGGACACCTCCAAGCCGGAGGTGATGCGTGCCGCCATTGCTGCTGGCGCGGCTTTGATCAACGATGTCACGGCTTTGCGCGGTGCGGAGTCGGACCTGCACGCGGGGGAGGCCACGGCACGCATGCTGGCCGCGACCCAGACCCCGGCTGTGCTCATGCACATGCAAAACCGTCCGCAAACCATGCAAAAAGCACCACACTATGATCATGTGGTGGCTGAGGTGTACGATTTTTTGCAGCAACGCCGGGATCTGTGCGTGGCCTGCGGCATGCCCGTGGACCGGCTGATCTGCGATCCGGGCATTGGCTTTGGCAAGAACGGCTGGCACAATCTGGCGCTGCTGCGCCGCCGTCGGGTGTTTCGCGGTCTGGGTCTGCCGCTGCTGCTGGGATTTTCCCGCAAGCGGCTGCTGGGTGAGTTGACCGGCATTGCAGACCCCCAGAAACGCGATCTGGCCAGCCATATCCTGAGTGCCGTGGCTGATGCGGCCATTGTGCGCGTGCATGATGTATCGGGTGCCCGTCAGGCGCTCCACATCATGAACGGTTGGCGTCATTCTGTCAGGCAAGGAGCAACGGCATGAGCCAGGAGGCTTCCACCATTCCCCGGCTGTTCGGCACGGACGGGGTGCGCGGGCTGGCCAACTTCTACCCCATGACCGCCGAAACCGCCCTGAAACTCGGTCAGGCTGCCGGGCTGGTGCTGCGTCGGCCCGATCACCGTGGGGGAACCGTGGTGCTGGGCAAGGATACCCGTCTGTCCGGCTATCTGTTCGAGTCGGCGTTGCGGGCCGGTTTCAACTCGGTCGGCATGCACTGCGTGCAGGTCGGCACCATTCCCACACCGGCAGTCGCCTATCTGACCCGCGCCTTCCGCGCGGAAGTGGGGGTGGTGATTTCGGCTTCGCACAATCCGTTTCACGACAACGGCATCAAGTTTTTCGGTCCCAACGGCATGAAACTGCCGGACGAGATCGAACGGGCCATTGAAACGCGCTTTTTCCAGAACCTCTCCCCGGACGACTTTCCAGACCCGCACCATGTGGGCCGGGCGCAGAAGATCGAAGATGCCCGAGGCCGCTATATCGAGTTTTGCAAAAACACCTTTCCGCGCGATTTGCGGCTGACCGGATTGAAGATCGTGGTGGATTGCGCCCATGGTGCGGCCTACAAGGTGGCCCCCGAGGTGTTCTGGGAGCTGGGTGCCGAGAATGTGATCCCGCTCGGGGTGGAGCCGAACGGTCTGAACATCAATGACGGGTGCGGCTCGCTCCATCCCGGATTGATGCGCGCCCGCGTCCTGGAGACCGGGGCTGATTTGGGACTGGCTCTGGATGGGGATGCGGACCGATTGCTGGTGTGCGATCAACACGCACGCATGCTGGACGGGGATCAACTGCTGGCCATCGGCACCCAGATGATGCGGGCGCAAAACACCTTGCGCGGGGATGGGGTGGTGGGCACGGTGATGAGCAATCTGGGTCTGGAACGGTTTCTGCACAGTCAGGATCTGCGTCTGATCCGCGCCAACGTGGGAGATCGTTACGTCCTGGAAGCGATGCTGGCCGAAGGGTGCAACCTGGGTGGCGAGCAGTCGGGCCACATGATCTACCTGGATTACAACACCACGGGTGACGGCATTGTCAGCGCCCTGAAGATTCTGGAGCGCATGGTCACCGAGCAACGTCCCCTTTCGGAGCTGGCATCATTGTTTGTGCCGGTGCCGCAGATTCTAAAGAACGTGACCATCCCCCGCGGCACAGATCCGTTGGCCCAACCCGTGGTGCGCGCTGCCATTGCCGAGGCTCAGGCCACCCTTTCCGGCCAGGGACGCCTGCTGGTACGCGCCTCGGGTACGGAGCCGAAAATCCGCGTCATGGCCGAGGGGGATTCCCGCGAGACCATCAGCGCACTGGTCGATGAGCTGTGTGCGTTGATTCAAAGCAGCGCCAATGTTTCAGGAGTATGAACATGTTGCGTTTTACCTTGCCTGACGGATCCTGCAAAGAGTTGCCCGCACCGGTGAACGTGGCAGCCATTGCCGCCGCCATTGGCACCGGACTGGCCCGCGCAGCCGTGGCAGGCCGCGTCAATGGGGAACTGGTCGATCTGGAGACCCGACTCGATGCCGATGCAGCCATCGAGATCATCACCCCGGCCACGCCCGATGGTCTGGAGATCGTGCGTCACTCCACCAGTCACCTGATGGCCCATGCGGTCAAGGAGCTGTTCCCTGGTGCGCAGGTGACCATCGGTCCGGCCGTGGCGGATGGATTTTATTATGACTTCGATTACGAGCGGCCCTTCACCCCCGAGGATCTGGTGGCCATTGAAGCGCGCATGGAAGAGATCGCGAACCGGGATCTGCCGGTCACCCGCCACCTCATGGAGCGCCAGGAGGCCATGGACTGGTTCATGGCCCGGGGAGAGCGGTACAAGGCGGAAATCATTGCCGAGATTCCGGGGGGACAACCGATCTCGCTGTATCGTCAGGGGGAGTTCATGGATCTGTGCCGTGGACCCCATGTTCCCTCCACCGGACGGTTGAAGGCGTTCAAGTTGATGCGGGTGGCCGGGGCCTACTGGCGGGGCGACTCCCGAAACAAAATGCTGCAACGGATCTATGGTACGGCTTTTCCGGACAAGAAGGGGTTGAGTGCCCATCTGACCCTGTTGGAAGAGGCGGCCAAACGGGATCATCGCAAGCTGGGCAAAGAGTTGGATCTCTTTTCCATACAGGACGATGCCGGGGGTGGGCTGGTGTTGTGGCACCCCATGGGGGCGCGCATGCGCCAGACCATCGAAGAGCAGTGGCGCCAGGCCCATCGTGCTGCCGGGTATGAATTTCTCTTCACCCCGCACATGGCCAATCTGGATCTGTGGCGCACCTCGGGTCATCTGGATTTCTACCGCGAATCGATGTTCAACCCCATGACCGTGGATGAACAGTCCTATCAGATCCGCCCGATGAACTGTCCGTTTCACATTCTGGTCTACCGCTCCCAGATCCGGTCGCATCGGGATCTGCCTTTGCGTTGGGCCGAGTTGGGCACGGTCTATCGTTATGAGATGTCTGGTGTGTTGCATGGTCTGTTCCGGGTGCGCGGCTTCACCCAGGACGATGCCCACATTTTCTGCCGGGAATCCCAGATCGAAAGCGAGATTGCCGCCATTCTGGATCTCACCTTGCAAACCCTGCGCACCTTCGGGTTTGACCGTTTCGAGATCAACCTCTCCACCCGGCCCGAAAAGGCGGTGGGATCGGATGCCATCTGGGAGAAGGCCACCCTGGCATTGCGCAATGCCATTCTGCATCACGGTCTGGAGTATCGCGAGGATGCGGGAGGGGGTGCCTTTTACGGACCCAAGATCGATGTCAAGATTACCGATGCCATAGGTCGCAAATGGCAATGTTCCACCATTCAGTTGGACTTCAACCTTCCGGAGCGGTTTGATATCGGTTATATTGGCGAAGACGGGGTGCGTCATCGCCCCATCATGATCCATCGCGCCCTGATGGGTTCTCTGGAGCGGTTCTTCGGAATTCTCATCGAACACTATGCGGGTCATTTCCCGCTGTGGCTGGCCCCGGTGCAGGCCGTGGTACTGACCATCACCGAAGCGCATAACGATTGGGCAACGGAGGTGGGACAAAAATTGCGTGCAGCGGGTCTGCGTGTGGAAACGGATTTGCGTAATCATAAAGTAAGCTATAAAATCCGCGAACACGCCATGCGCAAAATTCCCTGGCTGCTGATCGTCGGCGAACGCGAACAGGCCGAAGGGGCGGTCAGCCCCCGGGATCGACACGGCAAGGATCTGGGTCTGATGCACGTGGACGAGATCTTGCACCGTTTACTTCAGGAAAACGCCAACCGGACCTAGGAGAACCATCACCATCATGGCAGAATCGAACTTCAACCGGCCTTCCGTTGCCAACAGCGTCAACAAGGACCGCGCACCACCGCCACCAACCGACAACACGCGCATCAACGAACAGATCCGCGTGCCCGAGGTGCGTCTGATCGACGAGAAGGGACAACAGGTGGGTGTGGTCAGCACCTACGAAGCCATGCGACGAGCCATGGAAGCCGGTCAGGATCTGGTGGAGGTGGCTCCGGAAGCGCGTCCTCCGGTCTGCAAGATCATGGATTATGCCAAGTTCAAGTACCAGAAATCGGTACGGGAACGGCTGGCACGCAAAAAACAGGTGCGCATCGAGATCAAAGAGATCAAATTTCGGCCTGGAACCGATACGCATGACTTTGACGTGAAGCTGCGCAGCATGCGAAAATTCCTGGAGGATGGCGACAAGGTGAAATGCACCTTGCGGTTTCGCGGACGCGAGATGGCCCATCAGGAGTTGGGGTTGGCCCTGCTCAAGCGGGTCGAGGATGCCGTGGCAGATCTGGCCAAGGTGGAACAGATACCCAAGCTCATGGGACGGCAGATCACCATGGTGGTGGCCCCCTCCAAATCCAAAAAAGTACCCTGAACCTCAACTTTCTACCCAAGGATCGGACATGCCCAAGATCAAAACCCACCGGGGTGCGGCCAAACGGTTCTCCGCCACCGGATCCGGCAAACTGAAGCGCAACAATGCGTTCAAGCGCCATATTCTGACCAAGAAGTCTCCCAAGACCAAGCGCAACATGTGCGGCACCACTTTGTTGGCAGCGGCAGACAATCGCGCAGTCCGGCAGATGATGCCCTATTTATAAGTGAAGGAGGAGCGATTTTATGCCACGCGTCAAACGCGGCGTGACCACACATGCACGCCACAAGAAAATTCTGGATCTGGCCAAGGGTTACCAGGGCCGCAACGGCAGTTGTTATCGCATTGCCCTGCAAAAGGTCGAACACGGTCTGCAATACGCCTATCGGGACCGTCGCACGCGCAAGCGCGATTTTCGTCGCTTGTGGATTGTGCGCATCAATGCAGCGGCCCGTTTGAGCGGACTCTCCTACAGTCGGCTGATGGACGGGCTGGCCAAGGGTGGCATTGATTTGGACCGCAAGGTGTTGGCCGATCTGGCGGTGCGTGCACCCGAGGATTTTGCCCGCATCGCAGAGAGCGCCAAGACCGCTTTGGCTGCTGCGGCCTGACTGCCCATTGCACTGCACATCAAGGGTTCCTCGCCGGAACCCTTTTTTTTTCAAGTTCCACTCAGAGGCGGTGATTCCTGAGCCATCCACAGGTATCCAATGATTGAAAAAAAAGAGGGGGTCTGGGGGATTCATCCCCCAGGGTTTTAATGTTTTGATTCAAAAAAAATAATTTGTTAATATTTTTTGTTTAAAAGATTAAAGAATTAAAGAATTAAAGGATTAAAGGATTAAAGGATTAAAGGATTAAAGGATTAAAATCCCAGGAGCTTCGCCCCTGGACCCCACCAGGGGGGTAACCCCCCTGGACCCCTGATCATGGTGTGTTTCTCTTGGTTGCATGCGAGAATCACCAAACAACCTCTCAATAGCGGTTTGCACCCATGCTGGAAGAACTGTCACTTTTGCACACCACCACCCTCCAGGAACTGACACACGCCAACTCTCTGGACGAACTGGAGACGATCCGGGTCAAGACTCTGGGCAAAAAGGGAACGTTGACTCAGATTCTGCGTGGTTTGGGTCAGATGGAACCGACAGCCCGATCTGTTCTGGGCACCCGGGCCAATCTCTTCAAGGAGGAGTTTGCGGCGGCTTTGGGTATGCGCACGGAGCAGCTCAAGCAGACACAACTGGCCAAACGTCTGGAGCGGGAGTGGCTGGACATCTCATTGCCGGGTCGTCCCCGGAGTGTGGGCACCCTGCATCCGGTGACCCGCTGTCAAAACGAAATCATTGCCATTTTCACGGCCATGGGATTCCCGCCCGCTTCGGGTCCAGAGGTGGAGTCGGACTGGCACAACTTCGAGGCCCTCAACATCCCACCCGACCACCCGGCGCGGGAGATGCATGACACCTTCTATCTGCCACCTGGTCCGGACGGCAACAAAAGGGTGTTGCGCACCCACACTTCACCCGTACAGATCCGGGTCATGGAGGGTCAGCAGCCCCCTTTGCGTGCCATTGCTCCGGGGCGGGTATTCCGGTGTGATTCGGATTTGACCCACACTCCGATGTTTCATCAAGTGGAGGGGTTCATGGTGGATGAAGGGGTTCACTTTGGCCATCTCAAGGGGCTGCTGGAAAGTTTTCTGATGCACTTTTTCGCCCGCCCGTTGCCGGTGCGGTTTCGTCCCTCTTTCTTTCCGTTTACCGAACCCTCTGCCGAGGTGGACATGGGATGTCTGTTTTGCGACGGACAGGGGTGTCGTGTATGCAAAAAAACCGGTTGGCTGGAAGTGTTGGGGTGCGGATTGATTCATCCCAATGTTCTGGCCAACGTGGGCATCGACCGGGAGCGGTACTCGGGGTTTGCCTTTGGCATGGGTGTGGAACGGTTGGCCATGCTCAAATACGGTTTCGGGGATCTGCGCGCGCTGTTTGAAAACGATGTCCGCTTTCTGGCGCGCCATGGTTGATCGTACCAATACGCAGAACAGGTCAAAGTATTAAAAAAAAAGAGGGGGTCTGGGGGATTCATCCCCCAGGGTTTTAATGTTTTCATGTTTAAAAAAATAATTTATAAATATTTTTTGTTTAAAAGATTAAAAGATTAAAGGATTAAAAAATTAAAGTCCCAGGGTGGCTCTCGCCCCTGGACCCCACCAGGGGCCAATGGCCCCTGGACCCCGATACTGTAACTTGCCGCTGATTGACTGGCCTACACTGGAAGCACGCATGAAACTCACTCTCAACTGGCTGCGCGATCACATTGACATCGACCTGGACCCGGCAACCATCGGTGCCCGGCTGACCATGGCTGGTTTGGAACTGGACGCTTTGACCCGACTGGATCAGGGCCTGGAACAGATCCAGGTGGGCCTTGTGGAAACGGTGGAACCCCACCCCAACGCCGACCGGTTGACCTTCTGCCGGGTTCGGGTGAACGAAGAACTCCTGGAAATCGTGTGCGGCGCCAAAAACCACCGCCCAGGCGACAAGGTGGCCGTGGCACGCATCGGAGCACGCCTGCCCAATGGCCAGGAGATCACCACCGGCCAAATCCGAGGGGTGACCTCATACGGCATGCTCTGCTCCGTGCAGGAGTTGGGATTGGCTGACCAGGCAGACGGCGTGCTGATCCTGGATCCAACCACCCCGATTGGCATCCCGGTGGCTCAGGCCCTGGGACGCACAGACGTGGTTCTGGAACTGGGCATCACCCCCAATCGGGGCGACTGCCTGGGGGTGCGCGGTGTGGCCCGGGAACTGGCAGCCCTGACCGGATACCCCATGCGACCACTGACCACCACACCCGTGCCCGTCACCGCACCCGACGCCATGGCCCGGGTCCACCTGGAAGACCCCAACGGTTGCCCGCGCTACGCCGGTCGCATCATACGCGAAGTCAAAGTCGGCCCCAGTCCGGCCTGGCTGCAACAAAGACTGACTGCCGTGGGTTTGCGGGCCATCAACAACATCGTGGATATCACCAACTACCTCCTGCTGGATCTCAATCAGCCGCTGCACGCCTTTGACCTGAACCGTCTGACCCTGCCCGTGGTGGTGCGCACAGCCTCAACCGGCGAAACACTACGCACCCTGGACGGAGTGGAACACCACCTCACCCCAACCATGACCGTGATTGCCGATCAACAACGCCCCCTGGCCATTGCCGGCATCATGGGTGGCGCTGAAAGTGGCGTGACCGAAACCACCACCGATATCTTCCTGGAAGCCGCCTTCTTTGATCCGATCACCACAACCCGCACCGGACGACGCCTGGAACTGCATTCCGAATCACGCTACCGCTTTGAACGGGGTACGGATCCGGAAGCAATCCTCATGGTCATGGAACAAGCCACCCGCCTGATTCTCGATCTGGCAGGCGGTCAGGCCGGACCGGTGACGCTGGTGGATGGAAACACCTGGCAACCCCCTGCCACCCTGTGGTATCGCCCGGAACGGGTCAACCGTATGGGGGGAGTGGAACTGACACCTGCAACCATGAACACCATCCTGACCGCACTGGGATGTCGGGTGGAACCCATGGATGCCACCCGCTTTGCCGTTACCCCGCCCAGTTGGCGCCATGACCTGAAACTGGAAGAGGATCTTCTGGAAGAGATCATCCGTATCCACGGCTATGATCAGGTGCCTGCCACCCTGCCCCTCCTGCCCGCTGCAGCACCGCTGCCCGATCCCATGCGCCAAATCGCAGATCGCATCCGCATTCGGATGGTCGGCATGGGTTATCAGGAAGCCGTGGACTATGCCTTTGTGGCACCAGCCTGGCAGCAACGGTTCAATCCGGAACTGACCCCCTTGACGCTGCTCAATCCTCTGTCAGAAGAACAATCGGTATTGCGCACCGATCTGATCGTCGGATTGCTGGAAAGCGCCCAACGCAACCTCAACCGGGGCAATCACCGCGTGCGCCTGTTCGAGCTGGGACGGGTCTTTCTGCCCCAACCGGATGGATCCCTTGTGGAAGAAGAACGACTGGCCTGCCTGATGTGCGGCCCGACAGAGGAACTGTCTGCCCATGCCGTAACCCGCTCTGCGGATCTGTTTGATCTCAAAGGTGATCTTGAGGCGCTCCTGCCGGATGTGACCGGATCGGAAATCTCGTTCCTGCCTGGCGGACCTCCCTTTCTGCATCCGACCCGCAAGGCAGAGATCCGCACGACACATGGGGTGGCGCTCGGCTGGATGGGTCAACTCCATCCCCAAATGGCCGACTCCCTGGATCTCAAAAAAGAGATCTGCTTATGTGAGTTGCACCTGCCTCGACTGATCGGTCTGCCAACGACCAAACCCCGACATCAACCCGGCAGCCGTTTTCCGGGCATTCAAAACGATTTCAGCTTTCTGATGCCAGCCACAACTCCGGCAGGGGCCGTGATTCAGACTGTCCTGGCCGTGGATCCGGTGTTGATTCGCCAGGCACGGGTCAGTGCCATCTATACGGGTACAGGAGTACCCGAAGGTCACAAGAGTCTGACCTTAAACATTCTGTTGCAAGCCGATGACCGCACCTTGACCGATCACGAAAGCAAGACGCTCTCCGAGCGGATCATTGCCTGTGTCACGGAACAATTCGCCGCCGGACTGCGTGGCTGATTGACAGGAGAACAACGGCTCCGTATTCTCAACTTTGTTGCTCTTTGCCCATTGATTGATCCACACAGGACTCTGCTGCCCATGAAACCACCGGAACACGGTATGGTCTCCGCACGTGCCCGGGAGCGCATGATTCGCGAGCAGCTTCAGAATCAGGGGATCCATGACCCACGTGTATTGGCGGTCATGAGAGAGACCCTGCGTCATCTCTTTGTGGATGAGGCTCTGGCGAGTCGTGCCTATGGGGATGAGAATCTGCCCATTGGCGAAGGTCAAACCCTGTCCCAACCCTATACAGTGGCCCGCATGAGTCAGGCATTGCAACTGACCGGTCGCGAAGAGGTGTTGGAGATCGGCACCGGTTCGGGTTATCAGACCGCGATTCTGGCCAAATTGTGCCACAAGGTCTATACCATCGAACGTCTGCCCACCCTGGCCGATTCGGCGCGCAAGCGGTTGCGCCGGTTGGGATTTCACAATGTGGTGTGTCGTCAGGGGGATGGCACGCTCGGTTGGCCTGAAGAACGGTTGTTTGATCGCATCATCGTGACAGCAGGCACACCGGTCACGCCGGAAAGTCTGGTGCGGCAACTGGCACCCGGCGGACTGCTGGTGGCACCGGAAGGTGGACGTACGGCCCAAAACCTGATCTGTGTCATGCGTCTGGCAGACGGCTCGTTGCAACGGGAAACTTTGGAGCCGTGTTGTTTTGTCCCATTGATTGGCGCGCAGGGGTGGAAGGAGGAGTTCACGTGATGTCCGCGCCCGCCGATCCGAGGATTGGTGGTTCTGTTTCGCTCCGCTCCTGGCTGGTTGGCATCCTCGCACCCGTTGTCCTCATGTCGGGTTGTACCGGCAACGGGGCACCTGCCCAGGTATCTGACCGCACCGCAGCAACCTCCCCGCCCCGTCTGGAACAACCAGACCCCCCCACGACTCTGGAACGGCCTGGCCAAAAAAACCGCAAGAGTTGGCATACCGTGCGTTCGGGTGAAACCTTGTGGGCCATTGCCACGATGTACAACCTGGAAGTGGAAGAGTTGGCGGCCTGGAACCGCATCAGTCGGCCTGACCAGTTGCGTGCCGGTCAAAGGTTGCGTATTGCACCGCCCGGGGGCATTGCCGCGCCAGTCAAACCGGACAAACCAACCCTTGCTGCCCCGGACTCTCCCCTTCCCCCCTCTGCCCAGGCCCGTCCGGTTCCCGGTGCTCCATCCATTTGGGTGTGGCCCCACTCTGGTCCGATCATTGCCCGGTTTGGTCAGATTGGTCCGATGCGCAATCCTGGCATTGACATTGCCGTCACCCCTGGGGATCGTGTCGTGGCCGCAGCCGACGGTGTTGTCGCATATGCGGATCAGGGGTTGACCAACTTTGGCAACATGATCTTGTTGCGACACGGCAGTTCATTCATGAGCGCCTATGCCCATCTGGAACGCATTCTGGTCAGGCAGGGTCAATCCGTGCGGGCGGGCGAAACCATTGCCTTGGCCGGGCAAACCGGGGTCACCCCGTCACCGCGTTTACATTTTGAAATTCGCCGTAGCATTGCACCGCAAAATCCACTAATATATCTCCCAAGGCGGGAGTGAGTTTTATTTCACATCTTTTTAGTGTTGCTTGACGCAAGCCGTGTATAGCGAGTTGTTTAACGCATTGAAAAAAAGAGGGGGTCTGGGGGATTCATCCCCCAGGGTTTTAATGTTTTAATGTTTCAATGTTTTAAAAATAAATAATTTTATAATATTTTTTGTCTAGAAAGATTAAAAGATTAGAGTCCCAGGGTGGCTCTTGCCCCTGGACCCCATTAGGGGGGTAACCCCCCTGGACCCCTGATCCTTTTCTCACACGTTATGGATAACGCTGCACCCCGCAAGGATGATCGCATGAACCATTTGCCACTTGATCTACGGAATCACAACTTTCCGATTAACGATACGCCCCCGGATACACTGCTCCACACCCTGAACAACTGGCACCACCACCCGGAAACCCAACCCGCATTTCTGCAACTGCTCAAAACCAACGAACAACTCGATCTGGCCCGCACCCGGGCAGAACAATTACAGAGAAAATACAATCATCTCGTAGTCCTGGGCATCGGCGGCAGCTCACTGGGGGGCAACATGCTGGTGACCACCCTGACCAACCCACCCCGCCGCGTCACCTTCTACGAGAACATCTGCCCGCAGCAACTGGAATCACTCTACCATCACGATTGGAACCAAACAGCCGTTCTGGCCATCAGCAAATCCGGCTCCACCCCGGAAACACTCGCCCAACTGCTCACCCTGCATGCCCACCTGGGCCATACCCTGCCCGAACGCCTGACAGTGATCACCGAAAACCCGACCAGCGCCCTGGGCACCATGGCCCGTCACTGGAACGTGCCCATCATTCCCCACGCACCGGTCGGAGGCCGCTTTTCGGTCCTGTCTGTCACCGGATTGCTGCCAGCCGCCTTTGCCGGAGTCGATATCCAAACCCTCCTGAAAGGGGCAACCGATATGGCGGCACGCTGCCTGCTGCCCGATCCAACCGCCAATCCCGCCCTGATTCAGGCCATGGCTCAGGCCACCCTGACCAACCAGGGACGCAACATGAGCATCCTGTTCACCTATGGCTCCCGATTGACCACCATCGCCACCTGGTTTCGTCAGCTCTGGGCCGAAAGTCTGGGAAAAACCGACAACCAGGGACGCAAGCACGGCCTGACCCCGGTCGAAGCCCAGGGAGTCGTGGACCAACACTCCCAACTCCAACTCTATCTGGATGGACCGGAAGATAAACAGTTCACCCTGCTGTTCGACCCCACACTGGTCCAACAGGGTGCCATCATCCCCCATGAATTCGCCTTCCTGCCCGCTGCATCCCCGCTGGCAGGCCGCTCCATCGGCGAATTGTTCACCGCCGAATATCTGGGCACACGAGATGCCCTGCTCAACCGCCAACAGCCGCTGCGCGAATTCCGCCTGAAAGCCACCGATCCTGGCGCACTGGGCGCACTGATTGTGCAACTGGAAATGGAAACCACCCTGGTGGCTGCCTGTTTTGGCATCCCCCCTTTTGACCAGCCTGCGGTCGAAGAGGGCAAAATCAATACCCGCCGACGCCTGGAATCCACCGCGCCCGGCACACTCATGGAGGAGAACGCATGATCAAACCCTATCTGTCCCCGCAAGATCGCATCGACGCCATCCGCACCCAGTTGACCCGCCAGGGCATCCACCACCCGGGTGCCATCCACGCGGACCTCTCCTCACCCCAACTCTACGAAATGGCCATCCGCCGCAACGAAGGACACATTGCCAGTGGCGGTGCCCTGGTGGTCGCAACCGGTCAATATACCGGTCGCTCTGCCAATGACAAGTTCATCGTCGATGAACGCTCCAGCCGTGACCGGGTGGCCTGGGGCGCGGTCAATCGCCCCTTTCCCGAAGCCGATTACGAAAAACTGCGTACCCGGGTGACCGCCTTTTTGCAGGATCGCGAAATCTTTGTGCAGGATTGCCGCGTGGGTGCAGACCCCCACTATCAACGTCGGGTGCGGGTGATCACCACCCATGCCTGGCAATCGCTGTTCGCACGCAATCTGTTCATCACCAGCGGCCCCCCTGCGGACAAGGTGATGGAACCGGATTTCACTTTGATCAATGCCGGTGGATTCCAGGCCGTTCCGGAGATTGACGGCACCCGTTCGGAGGCCTTCATCCTGCTCCATCTGGGCCGCCGCGAAGCCTTGATCGGCGGCACGGCCTATGCCGGTGAAAACAAAAAGGTGGTCTTTACCCTGATGAACTATCTGCTCCCCTTGCAGGGAGTTCTGCCCATGCATTGCAGCGCCAATATCGGCGAAGAAGATGATGTGGCCATTTTCTTTGGTCTTTCGGGCACCGGCAAAACCACCCTCTCCACGGATCCACGCCGCCGCATGATCGGAGATGACGAGCATGGCTGGTCTGATGAAGGGGTGTTCAATCTGGAAGGGGGCTGCTATGCCAAGGTGATCCGACTCCATCCCCAGGCCGAACCCGACATCTGGAACTGCACGCGCACATTCGGTACGGTGTTGGAAAACGTCATTCTGGATCCGGCCACCCGGCGCGTCAATCTGGATGACGCCACCCTGACCGAAAACACCAGGGCCGCCTATCCCTTGCACTCTTTGCCGCGCATCCAGTTCAACGGCAAGGGAGGCCATCCGGCCAACGTGATTCTCTTGACTGCCGATGCCTTTGGCATCATGCCTCCCGTGGCCCGACTGACCATCGAACAGACCATGTATCACTTTCTTTCCGGCTATACGGCCAAACTCGGAGGAACGGAACGGGGGGTGAAAGAACCAACCGCCACCTTCTCGGCCTGTTTTGGCGAACCGTTCATGGCCCTGGATCCAGTGGTGTATGCCTCTCTCCTGGGAGAAAAACTCACCAAAACCCAGGCCAAATGCTGGTTGATCAACACCGGCTGGACCGGCGGACCGTATGGGGAAGGATTCCGCATGCCGATTCAGGAGACCCGGACCATCATCGATCAGATCTTTGACAATCAACTGGACTCCAGCGCAATGCGCATCGATCCCACCTTTGGATTCGAGGTGCCGGTTGATGTATGCAATGTCGATCCCATGCATCTGGATCCACGCACCACCTGGAAGGATCCCACCCGCTATGACGCCGCTGCCCGGCAGTTGGCCAATCGGTTCCGGACCAACTTTGCCGAGAAATTCGCCGACCGGGTCTCGGCCCACCTGTTGACAGGCGGACCGATTCTGTCGGCCTGACTACTCCTTGCGCCAGGGCATGACGGGCACGGTGGAAATGGAGTTCTTGGGCGATCCTTCGATCAATTTATCCGAATAAACCAGATAGACCAGGGTGTTGCGTTTCTTGTCAAAGAAGCGCACCACCTGCAAGGTCTTGAAAAGCAGTGAAGTGTTTTTGGTGAAAACCGACTCCCCATCCTTGAGCTGCTCTTTCATCTGGATCGGGCCAATCTGGCGACAGGCAATGGAGGCATTGGAGGGATCTTCGGCCAATCCGAGTCCTCCGGTGACCCCACCCTTTTTGGCCCGGCTCAGATGACACGCCACCCCGTCCACCTTGGGGTCATCAAACGCCTCGATCACGATCTTGTCATCCGGTCCCAGCATTTTGAACACGGTGTCCACCGTACCGATCACCTCGGCAGAGAGTGAACCAACACCCGCAAACAAGGCCAATCCAAATCCCATCATCCGGCTCATCGTCTTGTTCATCATTTCCCCTTTCCTCCTCCGTATGGCAGGCAATAGCGCGCGTTGTACTCCTGGATTCCATCCACCACGCTGCGCATCAGTTTATGACGCACTTCGGGCTGTTGCACGAGCAGCTCCTCATCGCGATGCACGATCACCCCGAATTCGATCAGAATGGCGGGCATCACCGCATTTTTCAAGACCACCAGATTGTCGAATTGATAAATTCCCAGATTCTCGTCCAGCATGTTGTGACGCCCGCCGATCACACCCTTGGAGTGGTGATAGGCAGGGAGAAATCCTGCCTCCCGGAACCGTCTGCCGATCATTTTGGCCAGCTCCAGACTGGCGGTGAATTGAAACCCTTTGGCAGAGACCAGAATCGAATAGCCCTGAAACAGATCACAATATTTATGGGTCCGACCGTTGAACAACCAGTCGCGCAGATAAAAGGCTTGCACCGAATCGTGATGCACGGAGATGAACAGATCCGCCTGTCTGGATTCGGCAATGCGCACCCGCTCCTTGAGGGCAGAGGGGTCGATGATGGTGAAGCTGCGGGTCAGACCACTGTTGACCAGCTCCTCATGGATCAGGGTGCCCATGGCCAGGTTGAATTCAAACTCCGGCCTGCCCCGTGCGCTGGTGGCCCCACCCGCAAAGCTGGCATGGCCGACATCCACGGCCACGGCGCAATCGCACACCCCGGCCCAGGAGAGATCCATGGCCCACAACCAGAAACCAAGCACCAGCCACCACAGACCCGAACGATCCAACACGCGCGTTCCCAACCATTCACAACGGTTCAACAATTGAAAAAAAGAGGGGGTCTGGGGGATTCATCCCCCAGGGTTTCAAACAAAACCATTCTTTCCATGACCAATATTTTGACCACTCAACGACCGGCCTTGGCAGGGGCCAACGGAACAAACGTCTCGCCATCGATCCGGGGGGCATCCTGTTGGTCGGAACGGGGTGCCGCTCCGCCATCGATCCTCTGCAACCAATTGAAAAACCCGGGAGATTGTCCCTTCTCCTCCCCGGACCAGCCCACCGGATGGTATTGATCCCGACAGAGCTGTTCCATGCCCGCAGCACTGGCATCGTTCTGCACACCCGCCAATTGCTGGAACAGACAGTGATCATAGGCCGCCAACCCATCCTCGACCTCGGGCTGGATCTGCAAGGCCGGATTGTTGGGTTCGGCTGGGAAACGACGGGCACACGCCTGTTGCAAATACTGGGCAGCCACGGCACTGCGGGCGGGTTTGACATGCTCCAACACACACTGACGCATCCGGTCCGATGCTGCCACATCACCTGACCCACCTCCGAGCGTCATCCCCACCAACAGCCCGATGGCCATGGTCTGTTTCATGGCTCTTCCGGACACATGTGAAAGGTGGCAGCCTCCAACTCTTCGCCAAACTCCTCCCCCATCTCCTGCATGTTGTCATCATCCGAAGCATAGTGCCAATAGATCTGCACCTGCACACCCCGTTTGGCACTGCTGTCGAGCAGACTGAAGAGTTGCACCAGAAACCGGGCCGTGACACTGTTGTAATAGATCAAACGCAGATCAAAGGTCAGACTCCCTGCGCTCATCTGTTGCACATGGGTGGCCAGAGAGGCCAGCAAGGGGGTGAAAAAGAGCGGACCATCTTCGGGATAGGATTCGCCGCTGATCAAAAAACGGTTCTCGGCGAAATGAAACTCGATCTCTGGAGAGCGGTCGGTGGCATGGATGCGGATGGTTTCCATGAGGGTTCCTGTGACGTGCGATCAGATGACCGCCTTGAGGGCAAAAAAGGCAAACCGTTCGTCCAACGGATAAAAATCAAACTCGATGGGCTGGGAGGCCCGCTTGGCGATGTCCACAAACCCCACCCCGGCCCCTTTGCTGCCCTCCGGGATCTCCCCTTTGAGGATCTGTTTGTACATACTCTTCAGACCCGTGCGATCCAGTTGTTGAATGGCGCTCAACTGGGCGTGCAAGGCTTCCACCCGATCCCGGGAAATCTTGTTGCCACAGATCACAAAATAGCCTGCCGCATCGCGACCCAAAGTCAGGGTGCCATGGCTCAACACCCCTTCATCCGTGCTCTCCAAAGGTTCCCGTTCTGCCGAGTAGCGAATGACGTTCTGCATCTGCTCGACAAAGATCGAAAACACGGTATTGGTCGTGTTGGTATCGGCCTGTTCCTGAGCCAGTTTCTGTTTGATGGCCTGTCCCAGCCCGCCCAGAATCCCCTCGGTCATATAGCCGCTGTAACAAAAAAATACCGTCTGTTCCGGAAACAGCTCACGAATCTGGTACTGTCTTTGGGCCAGGGACATGGCATCCTCCAAATGTCATGGACAGAAGGGTTCTTTATGGACTGGACAGCCGGGGGATGTCAATCACAGTGCCATGAATACCGGGGATCAAGCGCAATCCTTGAGATAATGGCACTCCACCAGGAAGAGACCACCGGAGAACTGGAAGGTGTGACGCACCCGGGAGTAGATCCGGGCATTGTGGATGATGTAACGTTGACCCACGATCACTTGTGGTGGAGCGGCATGGATCTCGCCATGGGAAGAGAGACGACTGCGCATGCCACCGGCAATCAGATCGCCCAGTTCTCCGAACAGCTCCAGACTCTCCAGGGTCAAGGCCGTGACCGGTCGTTTGGCCAGGGCACCGACCAGCAGGCGCACCGTCTCATGCGCGCCTTGCACGCTGATCGCACCACGCATGGCACCGGTGAATCCCACCACGGCAGAGCACTCCATGGCCAATGCCAAACCGGCGATGCCGGTGTCCGGATCCACCAACCCATCGGCACCATGCGGGGTGCCGACAAACAGCTCCATGGCCAGAAAACCCTGAAACACATCGCGCACCGATTCCACAATGGCGTCGGTGATCTCTTCGTTCATGCAACCCCCTCCAACCCTTTCCAAACCCGGCTACCAGCGCCGCAACAATCCATCCATGATCCGCAACGCATTGCGTCCGGCCTGCTCCACCGAGGGATTCAGCAGACACTGAATCTGACTGACCGCCGCCAAAGACAACGCCACCACCCGTCGGGCCGTCACATGCTCCCCGGGCATCTTCTCCAGAGCCTTGGCCACGCTGCCTGCCAATTCGGCGATCTCGTGCAGTCCGCGCTGCAAAGCCAAACGATGAAAACGGGTCATGATGCGCGCCACTTCCCGCGTCAACTCCCCATCCCCGCCCCGCTGCTCCACAATCTCAAGCAGCTCGTTCACATCCGCCATCCAGTCACTGGCTTGACGGTTGAACTCGGCTGGAGGAACAAACCGTACCACCCGACCCTCCTCCACAGTCGGCCAGGAACTCTCATGCATGGTGATCATTGTCTTTCCTCACCCCCTTGATGCCAATCGGAATCCATGCTGAAAGATTTGCAATTTTCATACCATGCATGCATATTATTAATTATATATAAAAATCAAATAATTCTTTCCGAATTCCCCCGACACCGGCATGACAGTTCTCCATCACCTGCCTTGACGCTGAACAGATTGCCGATCCATAAAACCACTCCAATCTGAACCATTGTCCCAACCATTCCACTCTCTTGCTACCCTGCAAGAAATCTTGCACCCCAAACACCACCATCTTGACAGACCAGATCCAGCACGCCATAACTACCAGACAACCCATCGGCACTGTCCGCTCCATCAACCAAGGATCCCCACATGACCACCCCACCCCGCACCGCCTTGATCACCGGCGGCGCACGCCGCATCGGTGCCACCCTGGTACGCGCCTTGGCCCAACGCGGTTATACCGTGGTGATCCACCATCACCGCTCCCAAACCGAAGCCCAACACCTGGCAGACGACATCCGTACCCAGGGCGGTCAGGCCCATGCCATTCAAGCCGACCTCTCCAATCACGACGCCACCATGAGCCTGATCGCACACACCGAACAGCTCCTGGCCCCCCACCCGCTGACCCTGCTCGTCAACAATGCCGCCATCTTCGAGGCCGGCGCCCTGCGTCACACCTCCTATGACGCATGGCAAAACCATCTGGCCATCAATCTCACCGCCCCATTCCTTCTGACCCGCGACTTTGCCCGGCGTCTCCCCCCCGGCGTCACCGGACAGGTGATCCAGATCATCGACCGCTACGGCCACCACCCCAGATCCGGCTATGCCGCCTACTCGGCAGCCAAATCCGCACTCTGGACCCTGACCCGGCTGGCCGCTCTGGAACTGGCCCCCACCATCCGCATCAATGCCATCGGACCCGGTCCCATCCTGCCGGCTGCCGGCGACACCCCGGAACAGTTTGCCCGCATTGCTGCCGCCACCCCCATGCAACGTCCCGGTCAACCACACGATATCGTGGCCGCACTCTTCTTCCTGCTGGAACACGATTTCATCACCGGCGAGATGATTCGCGTGGACGGTGGAGAGCATTTGCGGTAAAATAGGAAATATTAACTATAACTTGCTCACATATTTCAACATACCATACATCCATGCACATCACAAAGGCTGTCACATGCGTTCTGCCCGTTTGATCTGGCTCTTTTCACTCCTCACCCTCTGGATCATGCCGGGTGTCGGCCAAACCACGCCCCCATCCCCCGCGATCAAAACCGTGATCAGCGTGGTCGGCCCGCGCAATCTCTCCTACCTGCCCGTGGATCTGATCCCGATCCTGGGTGCAGATCGCGCCGAAGGGTTGGAGATCCAATTGAAACATGTCGAAGGGGGCGGAATCGCCATCAAGGAGATGATCTCGCGCAACAGCGATTTCACCGTGGTGGGATTCCCGGCCCTGATGTCCCTGAAGGCCAATGGTGGCGAACTGGTGGGAATCGCCGCTGTCTCGGACGTGCCGCAATTCGTGTTGATCGTCCGTCAGGAGCTGCGCGACCAGGTCAAACGCATCGCCGATCTCAAAGGTCGCATCATCGGTGTGAATACCAGCGCGGTCAATGCCAAAACCGTGGCCCAACAACTGCTGGAGCTGCTGCTGCGCTCCGATGGCCTGCAACCCCACGACGCCCGGGTGATCTCCACCGGTCAGGAGTGGAACAAACGAATCGCCATGCTGAACTCCGGCCAGGTGGATGCCATCATGTCCGAAGAGCCGTTCGCCTCCACACTCCTGACACAAAACAAGGTCTTCTTTCTCGCCAACCTCGCCGAACCCGAATCAACCCGCCACATCCCCGGCGCCCGGGTGCTCCATGCCGCCCTGGCCACCCGACCGGATGTGGTGCAACGGGAACCCGACAAGGTGAAACGGGTCGTGGCTGCTTTGCAACGCTCCTTGCGCTGGATCGCCACCCACACCCCCGAAGAACTCCTTGACCGCCTCGCACTCCTGCCATCCGAAGAACAAACCCAACTGCTCCTCTGTCTCAAAAAATATCCACGCCTGTTCAGCCCGGACGGTGCCTTCTCCCAAAAACAGATCACCGAAACCAACCGCTTCTTCCATGCCGGCAATCCGGAAACACTCCACATCCGCATGGAAGATCTGATCAACGCCCAATGGGCCGGTCGAAAAGAGTGAACACGCATATACCCATCCTTCCCAAAAGAGTCCTGCTGCGTCAGGCCGCCAGACGGGTGGCTGGCATCAATGTCCTGATGGTGCTGGTCATCGCCTGTCTGGCCATCTGGCTGCAACATGCGGCCATGGACCGGGCTGCAAACCAAACCATGCACACCTTGATGCAGTTTCATGGCGACAAGCTCACCCTGTTTGACCAGGAGTGGCAGGAGATGGCGATCCGGCTGCACAATCGCCTGGAATTGTTGAACTTGTTCTCAAATCCCACCCCGCCATGGGAAACGTTGCGCAGCCGACTGCCAACAGAAGCCAACCCCCTGCTCGCCGCCATCCTGATCACCGATTCTACCCGCCAACTGCTGTTCAGCCATACCCAACAGCCCATTGGCATCTCCGAACGGTTTGTTCATTCCGGCAAACAGGGCTGGCATGTGGCCCCGGACTCCGGCACCCTCTATCGCTGGTTTGCCTTGCCCTTCTGGCTGGGTGCAAACGGCTCCGGGGAGTTGATCACCTTCATTCCCATCGACAACAGTCTGCTGTTCCGCAACACCCTGCCCTATACCGATCTCTTCCTGCTGCATGACGAACGCATCGTGGCCAGCTCCATCGGCTTTACGGATCCCGTATCCGAACTCTTGCAGGACGGCACCCACTGGCATGACAACCAACGACACGATCAACGCACCATCCCCTGGGACAAAAACCAACCCGCCTCCCCGCAACTGGTGATCCGCCACAACGCCACCCCTCTGTTCACCCTGACCGAACTGCTGGTTGCCGGCATCGCCCTGCTGCTGATGATCTCCTGGCTGTTCTGGCAGACCCTCGGGGTCTGGACCATGCGCCTGACCCAGCGCATCACCACCTTGTGCCGGGTGGCCCAGGAGTTCTCTTTGGGCTGCCAGCTCACCCCCGAAATCCAACAATCACTCCAGGAGGTTCGTGACCGCAGCCATGACGAGGTGAGCGCCGTGGCCAATGCCATGGCGCAAGCCCAGGAGTCGGTCACCCGGGAACTGAATGCCCGCATGCGCATCCAGAACGACCTGCAACGGATCAGCAGCTACAACCAGTTGTTGCTGGAAGCTGCCGGCGAAGGGATCTACGGCCTGGACACCTCGGGCCGCACCACCTTCATCAATCCTGCCGCCACCCGCATGATCGGCTGGTCCACGGATCAGATCATCGGCTACTCCCTGCACGATCTCATCCACCACACCCGCCCAGACCACACCCCCTACCCGCGCGCCGAATGCCGGGTCTTTACCGCCATCCGACGCGGCACCACCCAGCACGTCACGGACGAACTCTTCTGGCGCCAGGACGGCAGCTCCTTCCCGGTGGAATACACCTCCACCCCGATCATGGATCAAAACAACATCCTGGGTGCGGTCGTGGTCTTTCGGGACATCTCGGAACGGATCCAGGCCGAACGCCACGCCAGGGAATATCTGATCTATCAAGGGATGATCAACGGCCTGTATGATATATCTTATCGACCCGTGCCGCTGAAGACTCAGCTCCACCAGGCCCTGGAGTTGATCCTCTCCGTACCCTGGCTGGCCATCCAGGCCAAAGGCGCCATTTTTCTCGCCCAATCCCAACGGCTGCGCATGGTGGCCCAGCAGGGGCTGGATGCCAACCTGCAAGCACGCTGCCAGGAGGTGGCGTTCGGCCACTGCCTGTGCGGACGCGCAGCCCGATCCAGAACACTCCTGCATGCCGATGGCATCGATGCCCGGCATGACATCACCTTTCCGGAGATGACCCCGCACGGCCACTATGTGGTGCCGATCCACACCGGAGAACGACTGCTCGGCATTCTGACCCTCTATCTGCAACCCGGTCAACCCACCTCGCCCGAAAAGGAGAACCTGCTGTTGGCCATGGGCCACACCCTGGGCAGCATGATTGAACGCAAAGAGCTGGAAGAGTCGCTGCAACAGCACAACCTGTTGCTGGAAGAACGGGTGCAAACACGCACAGCCGAATTGCATGAACATCTCGCCACCCTGAAAAACACCCAGAATCAACTCATTCAATCCGAACGTCTGGCTGCCCTGGGAGGTCTGGTGGCGGGCATCTCTCATGAAATCAAAACCCCGGTGGGCACCGGCTTTACCGCCGTGACCTATCTGGAAAGCGAATTGAACAAATTTCTCACCCTCTGCCAACAGGGCCAGCCACGACGCGAAGAGCTGGACCACTTCCTGGAAAACCTGTCCGAAGCCACCCGGCTGATCAAGGCCAACCTGAAACGGGCCTCGGATCTGATCCTGAGTTTCAAACAGGTGGCCGTGGACCAGACCAGTCAGGAGAAACGCCGGTTTGATCTCAAGGAGTACCTGGAAGAGACGGTCTTCACCCTGCGCCCCAAACTCAAGACCACCCGGATCCGGGTCACGGTCTCCTGTCCGGAAGGGATCTGGCTCTACAGCTTTCCCGGAGCCATTTCACAAGTCATCGCCAATTTCATTCTCAACTCCTTGACCCACGCCTTCACCCGGGACCAGGAGGGAGAGATTCACATCCAGGCCGGTCTGTTGACCAGCTCCATGGTGTTCCTCCACTACCGCGACAACGGCTGCGGCATGGATGCCGACACCCTCAAACAGATCTACGAACCCTTTTTCACCACCAACCGCAATCAAGGCGGGAGTGGACTTGGCATGCATATCGTTTACAATCTGGTGACCCAGCGACTCAACGGGAACATCACAGCCCAGAGCCGGGCTGGAGTCGGTACGGAGTTTCACATCCAGTTCCCGGTGTAAAAATCGGGCAGGAGCAACGCGCATGACCTGGAGTCCCTCCTCTGCGGCGTATTCAGAACCGGCCTGGAAGATTCTGGTAATCGATGACGATCCGGATCTCCACCCGTTGACCCGGCTGGTGCTCAAGGAGTTGACCTTCGAGGGCCGCTCCATGAGTTTCATCCATGGCTATTCGGGTGCCGATGCCCGACGTTTGATGCGGGAACATCCGGATTGCGCGGTCATTCTTCTGGATGTGGTCATGGAGAGTGATCGGGAAGGGCTGGAGGTGGTTCGGTTCATCCGGGATACGTTGCACAACCCCTGGGTGCGGATCATCCTGCGCACCGGTCAGCCCGGACAGGCCCCCGAGGCCGAAGTGATCGCCGCCTACGACATCAACGACTACAAGGACAAGGTCAACCTGAGCAACCAGGGGTTGATCACGGCAGTCACGGCCAGTCTGCGCACCTTCAAGCTGCTCAACACCCTGGAAGCCACCCGTCAGGGGATGAACCGCATCATCAAGGCCAACCGCAACCTCTTCGAGTTTCACTCGCTGGGGCAGTTGGCCCAGACCATTCTGGTGCAGTTCGGCATGCTGCTCAACCCGGACCCCACCGCACGTCTGCCGGACGCCTTTGCCGCTGCCATCAAGCACGGCATGATCCGCATCCATGCCGCCTCCGGTGCCTATGAACGGCTGATCGGTCAGGCCGTGGACGAGGTGCTCTCTTCTTCCGTGGTGGGTCTGACCTGGCGCGCCCTGCGCGAGCAGGCCCATCAATTCACGGAGCATGAATTCATCGGCTATTTCCAGGCCGGAACCGGCATGGAGAACCTGATCTATCTGGATGTTCACCGTCGCCTGAACGAGGTGGACCGGGATCTGATCGATCTGTTTTCCGCCAACATTGCCAACGCCTTTGAGCAACTGTTGCTGCACCGCGAGATCGTCAAGACCCAAAAGGATGTCACCTTCACCCTGGGCGAGGTGATCGAGACCCGTTCCGGAGAGGCGGGCCAGCATGTGCGCCGGGTGGCGGAAAACTCCCGCCTGCTGGCCCAGTTGGCCGGATTGAGCGTGGAAGAGTGCGAACTGTTGCGCATGGCCTCGCCCATGCACGATCTGGGCAAGATCGGCATTCCGGATGCCATCCTCAACAAGCCGGGCAAATTGACGGATGAGGAGTGGGCCATCATGCGCAGCCACACCGAAATCGGCGAGCAGGTGTTGCGCACCAGCGATCAGGAGATCATCCGCACCGGTGCCATCATCTGTGCCCAGCATCACGAACGCTGGGACGGCAAAGGGTATCCCAAAGGTCTGGCTGGCGAAGCGATCCACATCTTTGCGCGCATCACTTCACTGATTGATGTCTTTGATGCCTTGACCCACAAACGGATCTACAAACCGGCCTGGAGCATCGAACAGGCCCTGGAGCTGGTCAGAAACGAACGCGGCACCCAGTTCGATCCGCATTTGGTGGATCTGTTCCTGGCCAACGTCAACCAGTTCCTGGAGATCCAGCAGGCGTTTGATTGATTGTTTTTGTTTGTCATGCGGACAAAAAAAGCAGCTTGATCATGAAGCCGTCGGAGCACAGTGCCATTTCCAGTTCGCAGATCGTCTTCGCCAGTTCCGTTCGGCTCAATCCCGAACAGCTATCCACTGCCTCTTTGATTTCAGACCACTCCGCAGAACGGAATCTGCGCCCACTGAATGTCCTGCGCGTCATTTTCGGGATGGGATTTGCACCCACTGGGTTACGCGACCTTGCCTGGCCTCAGAGGCTGTTTGGTGATTCTTGAGCCGAGCATGAATATCCAATTATTGAAAAAAAAGAGGGGGTCTGGGGGATTCATCCCCCAGGGTTTTCATGTTTTCCATGTTTAAAAA